>JALNZC010000010.1 GCA_023229525.1 Bacteroidales bacterium | reverse complement strand
AAACATGGTCGAAAGGCCTTTAGCTTGTTTAAGTTTGGGTTGATCTTTTTGGCACATACACTGCTGAACCCATTGTCAATTAACGATCTTGAAAATTGTATTAAAATTTTGTCATGTACTTAGAAAAGTTATATATTTATAGTTTTCTCGTAGTATTTATTTGATTACCTTCCATTTAAAAACATTTAAAAATGGAAGATGTGTATTTAATAGGTAAAAATGTGGAATAAATTGTATTACCTTTTTACAGCTTACCTGATTAAGCATTATAAACTTTAATCATTTAAGCTATGAGAACAATCGATTCGTTTGCATTTTTAATCGACACCGTTTTCGGCGAACTCGAAGCGGCATCGCGTGTTGAAATTGACTGCACAACAGCCAATTCCAAAGAAAATAATGAAAACCGCAGCAATTTAAGGATCACAGCGGTTAACGGGCAGCATTCGGCCTCTCATTATCTCCACTTCATGAAACATCTCCGTGCCGAAACCATGGAGAACCTGCGTGAAACATTGCCCCAGATTGCTCCTGGTGATATGGAAGTCTTCCTGGATCAGGCTTTACGCAGGATACGAATAATCGCACGATCGATCTGCATTCCGGGCGATTCAATTTCATCGGAACACCGGCGCCGGATGTTTCAATGGTCCGTTCGCCAGGTACAATTCCGTTGTAACGGTAAAACAGCTCACCAACCTCAGATTATCAATGATGTACTGGTCAGGACACGCCGCCATGCATGGATATTTTATATTGTCATTAAAAAGCTCGAAGATCGTATCAATTGCTGTGCCGGAGCCACCCTCAATGTTTCCGTCATCTCTCCGGTCAGGGAACAAAAGCCGGTTTACAAATTCCGACTTACCTGCACCGTAGCGTTCCTGGGCGCTATGTTGCGTGTACTTTGCGACCGTAACATCGTCGAAAATCCCAACATTGCCGAACTATGCCGCAGGATGGCAAATTCATTTTATACCGACCGGCAAAATAGTCTGAGTCCTCACAGCTTCAGGAATTTTTTTGACAACCCCTCCCCGGAAATACTCGAAAAGTTACTGGAAGAAATCAGAATCTGGGAGAAATATACGGAAAAGTTTATCGAACGTCAAAGGCTTTAATCCCTGATTATCTTTATGTTAGATTAGGGTGTATACACCCTTTTACACTACCAGGGCCCCAACGGGCCCTTTATTTTTGTCATCTGAAATTTCATAAAACCAACCCCATGAAAAAGGAACAATATATTTTAAATGCACTGGACGAAATAAACCGGCGCCTGAACAATCTCGAAGAGAAATTGGCCGATCGGAGTATTTTATCGGGTCGGTGGCTCAATCAACAGGAAGTTTGCAATGAGCTGCATGTTACCCGGCGAACATTGGCCAATTACAGGACCAAGGGATACCTCAATTTCACCCGTTTGGGAGGAAAGATTTTGTATCAATGCGTCAACTTCCCCAAGAATCCGCCGAGCGCCCGGAATAAAAAGAACGCTCCCATTCATTCTTCAAATCCACTGTAACCAACGAAATTATTTGTACAAATAAAGTTAACCAGGTCGCGACGGCGATCGTATTTATTCACATTTTAAATTTTATCATTATGTCAAAAACAACTGAAAATTCATTAACCCGGACCTACCGTGGAAAATTCGGAAAAGACTTTGTCTTGCGTAACCGGGATGATGTTAGTATTATGGCGAAACCGCCGAAAAAGAAAAGAAAAGCGCCTACGGAATCGCAGCTTGCGGTACGCAGAAAGTTTAAGCTCGCAAGCCGATGGGCAGTAAATGCTTTAATGGATCCCGAAAAGCTGGCGATCTATCAGGCCAAAGCATCCGGAATGAAAACACCGTATGTGATTGCCATTAAAGATTACCTGTGCCCTCCTGAGATCCTGGAAATAAATTATTCCAATTACAACGGTAACGTTGGCGATAAGATAAAAGTGGTCGCCGAAGATGATGTGAAGGTAAAAAGCGTCACAGTAACGATTACCGACAAAACCGGAGTAATGATCGAAACGGGCCCTTGCATTGAGGAGCCGGGTACAGATTCCTGGTATTTTACCGCCACTGTATCCGTAGCTGACCTGGCCGGTGTTGTGATTAGCGCCGTTGCTGAGGACATTCCCAGTCATACGGGAACCCTTGATGTAACACTGTAATTAACGTAATGCGGGAAACCCCCGGTTTTTTTTGCAGGGTTACCCGTGTTTAGATTCCATTTACCGGATGCCGTTAGCCGGATAAACAGATCAGTTCACCTATCCGGTTTCCGGCATCCTGGTTAAAATTATCAATTCACTATTCAATCGTTCAAGAATAAACAACCATGAAAAATATCCTTAAAATTCTTTTTTTGGCCGGCATGATGCTGCACACAGCGTGTTCTCCTTCTGCCCGGGTTTCCAGGATTTTGTCACGGCACCCGGAATTAACAGTGACCGACACCCTGATCTTCAGAGATATGATCGCCATTCCATCCATTGAGGCCGACACCGTTATTCGTTTTGGTGCTTTGAAAGAACCTGTTTTTTTGCGTCACGAACGTCTTGAAGTCGAATTGCAGTACAATAAGGAAACGCTTTTTGTGAAAGGAAAATGCAAAGCCGATACCATTTACCGGACCCACCGGATTCCCGTTGAAAAAATCAAATTGATAAAACCAAACCGCATAGATGCGCTCATTGCGCGAATCCCATGGCTTGTGATGGGATTGATCGCAGTGTCGGTCGTTATCGGATTGATGATCTATCGCAAAAATCGCGCTAATTAATCACTGCCATGAACCCGAAATATACCATATTCGGACTTCCTTTAGCACAAGCTATCGGTCTTTTCAGTTTTCTGATTGCCATCATTTCCATCTGGGTCCATATGGAAATCAGGCTGGCCGAATTGAATATAGAAATCGTTAACCTTAAACAGGATATGATGATTCATAAGGCCGACAACCGGAAGGATATGGAAATCCTGCATACGGAGATCAATACCGACATGAAGGAAATCATCCGGAAAATCGACGAGATCCAGATTTACCTGCGAAATGGAAAATAATGGATAATTGATTATTGGTCATGGAGTTTTTCTGATGAGATAGTTTAATGCTACAAAGGTTCAATTCGGACCGGTTACTATTGCGCAGGTAAACCTCGAAAACCCCGTCAAGTTCCTGATACTCCTTTACAACTCACGTCTCGCCTTTATCAGGAACATCATCAGAAATAATACGTCTCAGAAAAAATTTGAACGAGGATGGGTCAGGTGGTTGAACCATTTCATCTGAGGGGACAAAAGATAAGTAATGGGCCGGTTGATACCGGCCTTTTTTATTGATGTTCGGATTGTCATATTTTTTATAATTTAGTAAGGGAAATAAAGTTCAATTTTCAATCAGCTATTGATACTTTTGTATTTTGGAACAATTTCCTATAAATCAAATAAAATCCTTGAACACTACGAAAGAAGATCCGGATACCATGAACGGTGAATCATTAGACATTTTGAAGGACAGGCTGGAAAATCTGAAAGCAGTTTTTCCGGAAATTTTCTCGGAAGGGAAAATTGACATGGAAAAGTTCAAAGCAGCTTTTTCCGATGATATCAATTTCAATAACGAGCGCTACGTTTTGAACTGGGCCGGGAAAGCTGACGCCTTCAAGACATTGCAGGTACCGACTACGGCTACCCTGAAACCTCAACCTGAAGAATCGATAAACTTTGATTCGTCTGAAAACATTTTTATTGAAGGCGAAAACCTTGAAGTGCTTAAGGTACTGCAGAAGTCTTATTATGGGAAAATCAAATGCATCATCATTGATCCGCCCTATAATACCGGAAATGACAGTTTCATTTATCCCGACAGTTTCAAAGAGAACAAAGAGGATTACCAAAAGCGCATCGGTGAAAAAGACGAAGAAGGTTACCTGATGAAGGAAGGTTTTTTCCGTAAAAACAACAAAGACAGCGGCCACTTTCACAGTAACTGGTTAAGCATGATATATCCCCGCTTGTTTTTAGCCAAAAATCTGCTGCGTGATGATGGGGTGATGTTTGTTCATATCGACGACAACGAAGTACACAACCTCCGCCTGATCATGAATGAGATTTTCGGGGAGGAGAATTTCTTTGCTCAAGTTATAGTTAGGTCAAATAGTAGAGGGCAGACTTATAAACAAATTGCCAAAACTCATGAGTATGTAATCATCTACACAAAAAACTTTGAGACAGACCTGAATGAATTAGAAAAAGATGAAAATAATAATGACTTGAATCTTACAGACGGAATTGGGAATTACAATATTAGAGAATTAAGAAATCGTAATCCAAAATTTGGCAGACACAACAGACCAAACCTTTTTTATCCCGTTTTTATTGACCCAAATGTGACAGATAAAGATGGATTTTCCCCTGTAAGTTTGATAAAAAACGAAAAATATTCTCTTGAAATATTACCACATAACTCGGAAAAAAAAGAAAGCTGCTGGCGCTGGGGAAAGAATAAGTGCATTACAAATATTGATTCGAATACTCTTAAAAGCAACTTAGTCGGTAAAAAGAAAAATGATGGTTCATTTGGAGTTTATGAAAAGTACCGAAAGACAACTTACAAACCAAAATCAATTTGGGACGAAAATAGTTTTCTAACAGAAACAGGTACAGTAGAACTAAGAGAATTGGGACTTGACAATGTATTTGATTTCCCTAAACCTGTTGCTCTCGAAAAACAAATCTTAAACTTGTCAATTCAAGATGATGACATCGTTCTTGATTTTTTCTGTGGTTCAGCCACAACGGCCCAAGCCGTTTTAGAACTCAACAATGATGACGGCGGCAACCGTAAGTTTATTCTTGTACAATTACCAGAGCTGTGTGATGAAAGCAGCGAAGCGTTTAAAACCGGATATAAAACCATAGCCGATATAGGTAAAGAACGTATCCGTAAGGTTATTAAAAAAATTAACTTAGAGATTGAGGAAGAGAAAACCAAAAAAGCAAACGAACTGCCGCTACAGGAAGAAGATCCAACTGTGGCCATCGATCTTGGATTTAAAGTTTTCAAACTCTCCCCTTCCAATTTTAAAATATGGAGAGGTGATGAAGTAAGCGAAGATAACCTGATTACCCAGTTGGATGCATTTACCGATCCTGTTAAAGCAGAAAGCACAACAAACAATATGCTTTATGAATTGATGCTGAAGGCGGGATATTTATTGACGGATAAGGTAGAGCACCTCATCCCCAACCCTTCTCCTCAAGGAGAAGGGAGCGGATTTTTTGTCATTAATGGCGGCGAGTTGGTAATCGCATTGGAAAAAATGGACCAGGGTATCCTTGACAACATTATTGCTTTGAACCCCAAAAAAGTAATAACTCTCGATAATCTTTTCAAAGACAACGATCAGTTGAAAACCAATACGGTGTTGCAAATGAGGGATGCTGGGGTGGAGTTTAAAACGATATAGTTGAATGGCTAAAATGAATTATGACATACGCAACAAGGTAATTGAAATTGCTGGAATTTGCTTCTGGTATTGGGATAATTTTTATTCTTTTTTAGAAAATTGTGGAATAAAAAGAGACCACTATTTAAGATATGAAGGTGAAAACAAGTACAAAATGATGCGAAACATTATAGCAGATTTGGAAGAAAAGGATGATGAAGAAACTCTAAAGGAAATTGTTAAAAATTTATACAACCTAAAGTCCATTCCAGACCCAAATGTTCCAGACCCTCAAAAATCAAAAAATTTGTTAAAAGAGTTAAAAGAAATTTGCGGTTCGGATTTGATAGAAAAGGAAATTGAAGATAGAAAGAGAGAGGAAAGAAGCAAAGTATTCATTCAAGAAACATCTACAAAAGTTCAACGAGAACAAAACCTTTTAGAATTAAATAATAGATTTCTCTGTTTGTTTACTAACTCTGATCATCAACAAAGAGGGTTTGAACTTGAAAAAGTAATATATAATCTTTTTCACTTTTTTGAATTTGATTTCCAAAAGCCTTATAAAATCAAAGACGAGCAGATTGACGGCTGGTACAAATATGAGAAATTTGATTATCTACTTGAAATTAAATGGATAGAAGGAAAAATCCGACAAGACGACCTTGCAATTTTTGATAAAAAAATTGATAAAAAAGCAAAGAGTACAAGAGGTCATTTCATAGCGATGGATGGTTTTTCAGATGATGCAATTCTATCAATTTCCGGTAAAGAACCTCGTATTATTCTTATGGACGGTGAAGATTTAGTTTATGTTTTTAATGGTAATATTTCATTGCACGACGCCATTAAAGCAAAAGTTGACAAACTCGTAAAAGAAGGAAATACATTTTACAAATTGAAAAAAATACTAAGTTAAACAACATAACAAATGGTTCATTTCATTACACAGCAAGATGCTGATTTTTTCTTTGAAATGGAAAAATTTCCGGAAGACGATAAAGTATATCAATTCCCAAACTCAGGAGAGAAGTTGATACTTTCGTTTACTTCTGCTGACAATCGTGAAAATTTTTTATTTGATATTTATCGGGGCAGCTTCAGAATAACAAAAGCGGTTTATCAAAACCGGGTACGGAATGCATATATTTTAAGAAGAAATGAAGGACCTGATTGAATCATACATAAGTTGGTTGAGGCAAAAAATCAACTACAAAGAAATAAACGGATTTTATGAAATAACCACTCCGTTTGTAAATCACGTAAACGATTACATTCAGTTTTATTTAAAACGGGATGAAAGAGATCATATTTATATGACCGATGATGGGGAAACCTTGAATAATCTTGAAATGGCGGGAGTTGATATTTCCACCCCTGCAAGAAAAAAAGAATTGGAATCCATTCTTAACGGATTCAGCGTAATCGTTAAAGGTAACGAATTAACCACAATGGTAACGCCTGTCACCTTTCCCATGCGTAAACATAATTTTATGCAAGCAATAATGGCGGTGGATGATTTGTATGTCATTGCTTCACCCAAAGTGGAATCTTTCTTTCAGGAAGATGTGATTAATTATCTTGAGCAAAACAAGGTTCGTTTTTCCCGGAATATTATTCTGCAGGGCAAGAGCACATTTCAGCATAAATTTGATGTATTGATACCTCCTTCTGAAAAAGCTCCCGAAAGAATTATAAAAGTAGTGGGAAACCCTAAAAAGCAAAATATTATTGCTCATCTATTTGCTTTTGAAGATACCAAACAAGCCCGTAATAACGAGGGAATAATGATTTTAAATGACCTTGAAAAAGACATTGCCCCCGATGTTTCACAAGCAATTTCCGAATACGGAATCTATGATTTTTCGTGGAGAAAGCGAGAAGATTTAAAAGAAAAATTGGTAGCATAAACCATGAAACTCCACTTCGACAGCAACCAGGAATATCAGTTAGACGCCATTAAAGCAATAACGGACATTTTTGAAGGGCAGCCTTTGAATGGTGGAGATTTTGAATTTTCAGTACAGTCTACCGGGTCCTTACTGTCGGAGAACGGACTGGGGAATAACCTTACTTTAAACGAAGAACAAATTCTTGGAAATGTAAAAGCCATTCAACAGCGTAATGAAATTAAAGATCCTGTTTCCGAACTGCAGGGGATGAATTTTTCAATTGAAATGGAAACCGGTACCGGGAAAACTTATGTGTATTTAAGGACAATTTATGAACTGAATAAATTGTACGGTTTTAAGAAATATGTTATCGTCGTTCCTTCAATAGCCATTCGTGAAGGAGTTCTGAAAAACCTGCAAATTACCCACGAGCATTTTCAATCGTTATACGATAAAACGACCATCAGTTTTGATGTTTACGACAGTAAAAAGGTTTCCAATCTCAGGGGTTTTGCTTCATCCAATTCGATTCAAATTCTCATTCTTAATATCGATGCTTTTGCCAAAGACGAAAATATCATCAACAAACCCAATGATAAGCTTACCGGTAAAAAACCCATCGAGTTTATTCAAAGCACCAGACCCATTGTAATTGTGGACGAACCGCAAAACATGGAAACGGAAATCCGGAAAAAAGCAATTGAAAATCTGGACCCGCTTTGCACCTTGCGTTATTCGGCCACGCACACAAACCTTTATAATCTGATGTATTCGCTTAATCCAGTCAAGGCTTATGATCTTGGATTGGTAAAGCAAATTGAGGTAGATTCGGTGATAAGTGAAAATGCAATGAATGATGCTTTAGTCCGGGTTGAAAAAATTCAACCGAGCGGAAAGAACAAGATCATTGCCAGAATTAAAATCGATGTAAATACGTCCAGGGGAGTTGAAAGGAAAACCGTAACCGTTGACCGGGATAAACATGATTTGTTTCAGCTTTCCGGCGAACGCGATATTTACCGGGACTTGAACGTTACCGAAATAGACCTGAGCAACCAAACCGTCTCATTTTCAAACGGGCAGATCCTTTCGGTTGGCGAAACACAGGGAGGGCTCAATGATGACGTATTGCATTACATGATCAGGAAAGCGGTGGAGGAGCATTTAAAGAAAGAAAAATCCTGGCAGGGGAAAGGGATAAAAGTTCTGACCCTGTTTTTCATTGACAAAGTAAAAAACTACCGTGATTATACTCCGAACGGAAACCCTATAAACGGAAAATTCGGTCTTTGGTTTGAAGAAATCTATCAAAAAGAAATCGGCAAACCGGCATACAAAGATTTAATTTCTTACCCGGTTGAAGAAATTCATAACGGTTATTTTTCACAGGATAATAAAGGCAGGATAAAAGATACGGGTGGAGAAACACAAGCGGATGATGACACATACAAACTCATCATGCAGGATAAAGAGAAATTACTTGATAATAATACACCGCTTCGGTTCATTTTCAGTCATTCGGCGCTTCGTGAAGGGTGGGATAATCCGAATGTGTTTCAGATCTGCACTTTAAATGAAACAAAATCCGAGCTTAAGAAGCGTCAGGAAATCGGCAGAGGTTTGCGCTTATCCGTAGATCAGCAGGGTCAAAGATTATTTGACCGGAACATTAACAAACTGACGGTAATCGCCAATGAAAGGTATGAGGATTTTGCCAAAGCCCTGCAGAAAGAAATCGAGGAGGATTGCGGAGTGAAATTCGAAAATCGTATCAAAAATAAAAACGAACGTAAAAAAGTAAATTATCGTAAGGGTTTTGAAGCAGATCCGAAATTCTTGCAAATCTGGGAGAAAATCAGGTACAAAACCAAATACAGCGTTTCATATCAAACGGACGAATTGATAACTCTTGCCGCAAAAGCAATAAAGGATATTCCTGAAACACACAAACCGGCAGTAAGAAGCACAAAACAAAAAGTGCTGATAACCGATGAAGGTGTTAGCGGGCAGTTGCTCAGCGATAGTTCAGATAATGATTACGGTCATCGCTTTGAAATCCCTGATACGCTTTCTTATATACAGGGCAAAACGGAATTAACCCGTGATACCATTCTTCAAATCCTGAAAAAATCGGGAAGAATAAATGAATTGCTTATCAACCCCCAGATGTTCATGGATAATGTAACAGTAGCCATTAAGAGTGTTTTGTATGAATTGATGATTGACGGCATTATGTATGAGAAAATCGGAAACAAGGTTTATGAAATGACTTTGTTTGACGATGCGGATTTTGAAATTTACATTGATAATTTCACTCATACCGTGACCGGTTCGTATAAGACCATTTACGAAAATTATATCCCACTGGATTCAAACGTAGAAAATCAATTTGCAAGGGATTGTGAAAGCAGCGAAAACATTGAGTTTTATTTCAAACTTCCGAATTGGTTTAAAATTCCCACGCCGATCGGTAACTACAACCCGGATTGGGCAATTGTATTCAAAGGAGAAAAGAAAATCTACTTCATAGCGGAAACAAAAAGCGAAGGGCAGGAATTACTGAAAAGTGAGAAATTGAAAATCAAATGCGGCAAGGAACATTTTAAAAAGTTTGAAGGAGTAATATACACACAGGTAACAACAGTGAGAGACCTGACCGAATGACTTGCAGAATATTCCGGCCATACCGATCCTCCATTACGGGGATAATGACCCACATTTGTTAAGGGGGATTTCCAGAAACTAAATGGAAAAGAACGGCAATGGCTATTTATACCTGTGGAATTATTCTTTTTTATTTTTTTCATAACAATGACTTCCAAAAGCGCTTCAATCATTCCGTATGATATTGGTCTTATCCCATCATTCACCAACAGTTACATATTTTCTAAATAAATCAGGATGAGCGGCTTTCCAGGAACGATAACCTCCCAAAAGAATTTCAACATTTGAAAAACCTTTCTTTTTGAGTTTATAACCGGTTGCAGCGGCATCAAATCCGTGTTCACAGATCAGTATAATATTTTTGCTTTTAGGAATTTCTTTGAAATATTCATCCAATTTAAAACGGTTGATCAAAACGGCTTTAGCGATCGGTTTATTGATTATTCTCTGAAAACCGAACCGGATATCCGCCAGTAAATAATTTTCATTTAAAATTATCGATTCATCCATGGCCAGTGGCGTTATGTATTGCAAGCCTGTTTTATCATTCAGCACTTTTTTAAGTTTCTTGGCGCTGTATTTAATGTCTTTTCTGTTATTGAATTTTCCTATTGAAAATCTCACAGACGAACCGGCATCCTTATCACTTAAGCCAATAGCCTTCAATACATGCGACGGTTTTTCTCCATCGGCAGAACATGCCGAACCGGCTGAAGCAGAAATTCCATAGTAATCCAAAAGAGCGATTATTTTTTTATTATCCGTTCCCGGGAATAAAAGATTAATGGTCCCAGGTATTCCTCCTGTTGATGGCCCGTTAATTCTAACTTCCGGATAAAATTCTTTTATCGAATTATAAAATAGTGACCGCAATTCTTTTATCTCCTCATTATATTCTTTCCCTTCTTCCATTATAATCCGTGCCGCTTCCCCGAATCCTATGATACCAATTGTATTTTCAGTTCCTCCTCTTAATAGGGATTCTTGATGACCGCCATGAATAAGGTTTTCAAGGGTTTCACGATTTTTAATGTACACTGCTCCCGAGCCTTTCGGACCGTAAATCTTATGCGATGAAAAAGCAAGAAAATCAACATCCATACTTTTTACATCAATGGGTATTTTACCAACGGCCTGAACCGCATCAGTATGCAAAAGAATATTTCTACGGTGGGCAATTTCAGCTATCCGTTTAATATCCTGGACAGTTCCCGTTTCATTGTTGGCGATCATAATGGAAATTAGAATTGTTTTTTCATCAATCGCATTTTCTAATTCATTCAGGTCAATCTCACCGTCGGTATTCACTGATAAATACGTCATCCGGAATCCTTCTTTTTCCAAATATTCACCCGATTCAATGACTGAAGGATGTTCGATCTTTGAGGTTATAATATGATTGCCTTTCTCTTTTAATAACCCTGCTACTCCTTTTAAAACAGTATTATTAGCCTCAGTGCCTCCCGATGTAAACACTATTTCTTCGGGCTCTGCATGAATTAATTTACTTACCTGTTGTCGTGCGGTTTCAACCCTGCTTCTCGTATATTTTCCCAAGGAATGTTGAGAAGACGGATTGCCATAATGCTTTACAAATGATTTTATAACTTTCGCTACCCTCCTGTCTATTTGTGTTGTAGCGTTATTGTCCAGATAAACTTTTCTTCTGAAGTTCATAAATTCTCTAAAATTAACTTTCATTTATTCGCAACGATTAACACATACCCATAGTATCCTTCGTTGAAATATTTTAATCCTTCTTTTTGGAATTTATTGATTTCTTTCAGTGCGCTGAATCCATATTTGAAAATTATTTTTGGAACTAAAGTTAGTTTTTCCGGGAGCGTTAAAAAGTCATGGGGTCTTTGTTTACCCTATTTCGTTTTTAATTTATACATGTTTATGGTTTAAATGTTTATACACATCGACGTATTGTTTAAAAAAATTTAGCAACACATATCAATCTTGTCCAATACCGATGTTATTAAATTTTTAATGTAGGATTTATTGATCGAATAATATATTTCTTTCCCTTCCTTGCGGGAGCTAAGTACTTTTGCCCGCTTCATCAGATTTAAATGATGTGAAATTGTCGGACGGGACAAGGTGAAATTTTTAGCAATGTCATTAACACAGATTTCCTTGCTGGTGGCAAAAACCATAATGATTTCCTGCCGGGTTTTATCTGCCAATGCACGAAGGAGTTCCAAACACTCCTCACATAAGTAAGTGTCCGGTTCCTTCTGTTTTGTGTTTTTAATATGTTTAACCATGTCTACGCGTTTTACACTGCGAAAATATATAAAATATTTGAATCGCAATTTTTTTTGTGATTTTCATTAACCTTTTTAATCCTATCAAAATTTATTACTTTTATGCCAATCGTTCATGAAAACACTAACAATTATGAAAAAGATCGTCCTCTCCGCAATTTTGATTCTCATGGGTCTGGGTTATACCCTGGCTCAGCAGGTACAAGGGATCATCTTCCAGGATACCCTTGGGATCACCGTGATCAAAGTGTGGGGAACACACCAGCAACGGGGTTATGCCATTGGTTACCTGACGGGATTGAAGATCACGGCGGTGATGATGAACTATATTAAACCCCAGTTCGGTTCATATTATACCACTGCCCGCAACATCGTCATTCAGGGAAACGATATAACCATCCCCCAGGAATACAAGAATGAGGCGCAGGGCATCATTGACGGGATGAATGCAGCCGGATCGAATACCGGGAACCTTGATCAGACCGATATTCTGATCGGAAACTGTTTGCTGGATATCGGCAATTTACTTTCTTTAAATCTGGGCCCGGGCTGTTCGACCCTGATGAGTTGGGGAGACGCTACCACCGGGACTGATCTCAATGGGAAATCGGTCGTTTCCCGGCACCTGGATTGGAGTTATTCCTCCGTCCTGGTGAACAATAATATCCTCATTGTCCACTTTCCTTCGGAACCGGGAGAAACAAAATGGCTTATTGCGGGTTATGCCGGGATGCTCAGCGCCCTTTCGGGACTGAACCGGGATTTCAGCGCTTTTCAGCAGGTGATGAGTGATTTTAGCGGGGCAGGATTGCACAACAAACACTATCTTCCGATCTGGATAGCCTTGCGAAAGGCATTGGAGAGTGAAGATTACAATGGTGATGGCGCCAATAATGTCCAGGATTTACGTTCCGTGCTTCAGGACTGCCCGAATGGTTTTGCTGATGGTTTTATCGTTACCTCACTTGGCCGGACGGTACCGGCAGACAGTCTGGTTGCCATGGTTGCCGAACTGACCCCGATCAGTCCGACACATACTTACCGGTATAACGATTATGACGACATCATCCCGGGAGATAATCTCTATGCTTCCAATTACCAGATAAAACGGAACAATGCACATAATTATGATGACCGTTACTATTCCATCGCTGCCAATATCGGGAATGGAACAATGATCAGTCTCGATTCGAACTGGAACCTGCTGCGCGATCATTCTCACCAGAGTA
This sequence comes from Bacteroidales bacterium, assembly GCA_023229525.1. Lineage (GTDB taxonomy): Bacteria > Bacteroidota > Bacteroidia > Bacteroidales > FEN-979 > CAIVAT01. The sequence goes on along the minus strand of JALNZC010000010.1, from coordinate 81,407 downwards.
TAAACATGCAGTTCATGCAATTTGCCCCGGAGATCGATATTTTCCGCATGTCGGTCTATCGCAATGGTCATCCCGCCTATCAGAACGAACCGCTGATATTCGATCTGAATCAATTGTTTGCCGATCCGACCGTTTCCGTGAATGAAGCAGTTCCGATAGCCCGGATTCATATCTATCCAAACCCGGTGACAGACCTGCTGACCATGACCGGGATCACCCCCGGGACATACCATTTTGAAATCGTCAACCCTGCCGGCCGGATTGTACTGACCAACCGGGCACCGCTCCCCCATTCCGGAATCAACGTTTCTTCGCTCACGCCGGGAATTTACATGATCCGGTTAACGGGTAAGAACCAGGTCTATACCAGCCGGTTTATGAAAAAATGAGTTGCAGGGGAAAGACCTTATTAATTTGATTATCAATATACAACATTATTGTTATAAAATATGTGATGAATCCCTATTTATATCATAACAAATTTTATCTTGTTATGACAATAAATAAATGTTGATAAATCATATTTGGTTCTTTACATTTGCCTCTTATAATTTTGAACAATCAATATCCACTGAATTATTCTGAACTGTTTAACCCTTCAAACAATCTCAATCTCAATGGCGTTTCTAAACACTCATTTTCGAAAAATAAATTTGACCATAATAATTTGCTAATTTTTTCAAACCGAATTTGATCTTCACAAAGACCATGATAATTTTTATTGCGCATTTTGTCGTTTTTATCTCAAAAATATGTAAATTATTTTATATGTAATATATTGATAATCACGTATGTATTAACAATTAATTTTTAGAGGTACCCATAATATTTTAATTAACATTTTATAATATTTGTTGAACATCGGAAATGAGACTTTTCATTTATAACAACACAAATACTTAACCCATGAAAAAGACCATTATGCTTTCTATCATTTTATTCTTCAGTGCTTGGAATTTATTTTCTCAGCCAGCAAATGTTAAGATTATAGCAGGTAGACCACCACAAAATTGGAGAGGCCCTTCATCAATCCCAAATCCAGCAAGTGGCGATGTAATACTACAAAATGTTCCTGCATATGATTGGTGCTATGGTTGTTCTCCAACTTCTGCAGCTATGTTACTAGGCTATTACGACCATAATAACTATGATTTAATTTATACAGGGCCAGAATTTAACGGTTGGATTCCAAATGAAAATGTTTCTTTCTGGGGGACAGGTGAGTGTCCATTAAGTGCCTCTCATCAGGGAATTGATGGTAGATTAACAAGGGGAAATGTAGATGATTATTGGGGAAATCCAGACCCATTTATTGAAGGTAATTGGGATGAACATAGCTATGGTGATTGTGTTGCGGATTATATGGGAACGAGTCAAAATTATTGGAATGTACCGGATGGTGGCACGGCGTTTCTTTTTCTTAGCTCGGGCGAAAAATTATATGATAATACTCAAGGAGAAAATTTACCTAATCGTTATAAAGATGGGTGTCACGGGATACGTCAATTTATTGAGGCTAGGGGATATACCGTCAAATATAATTATAATCAAGCTACTAATACAACACTTCATCCTAATAGCAATGGATTTACCTATGAGGATTTTAAAAATGAAATAAACAATAATCGACCTGTACTTCTTTCATTAACAGGGGATGGAGGTGTGGGGCATTCAATGGTTGCATATGGTTATAATGATAATAATGATGAGCATTGGTTATGGATTAATGATACTTGGGATAACTTTTCGCACAAAATGCATTGGGATGGTCTTTATTCTTCATATAATTTGTTTATTGATGGAATTACAGTTATTGAACTTAATCCATCTCCTTATGGTATCAATGATTATGTTACAATTACAGATGGTACCACACCAGTAAACTTGGGAGCAAATTATGGTTATTCGGCAACATTCACATCAGCTTATGGCAACAGTAATCCCCAGTATTATGACTGGTATTTACAATTAAAAAAATCTGATGGTGATTTCTACACCGTTGCTTATCAAAGAAATATTTCAACGTTATTAACCAATTCTTGGGCGGGGACTATGCCTTTACAAATTCCGAATTATGATTGGATACGGAACGATAATGGTAATCTTCAAGGTAGGGTTCTCGTAAGAGTGCTCGATAGTGATAACTACGAACATATTGACGAATTTCAGATTGAGGTTCCATATGGACCACCCGTTCCCCAAATATTTGGTGGGTATTATGAAAATGGGCAACTATTTATTTCATATTATACACATGGTGCGGACCAGTACAAATTATTTTATGACGTTGATTCGAGTCCACCATATTCAGGTACAGGAGCAATCCAAGGAAATTCGCCTATTAATACCGGCCTATTAACTACAAGTCCTTTAGGTGGTCTTAATACTTGTAGCCAATATTATTTTTCTGTAAAAGGTCTTAACAGTCAAGGAGAAAGCGATTATGCAAATGAGAAAAAAACCAGGATATTTACTCCCACTAATGCCAATGACATAATAAAATATCATTTTAATGATGAAGTTTTATTTGATAATATTAGTTGGAATGATGATCATTATTTTCTTGGGAATTTGATAATTGAATGTGGTGCTAATGTGACAATCCTGGGAGGGACTTTGTATTTCGATGAAAATTCTAAGATAATAATTAAACCTGGTGGTAAGCTTGTTCTTAATGGTGCGACATGCACTTCTCCATGTGGACTGAGTTGGCAAGGCATTGAGGTGTGGGGCAATAGCTCGCAACATCAATTTACGATAAACGGACAGTGTTACCAGGGTACTGTTGAACTGAAGAGCGGAACCGTTATTGAAAATGCTTGTAATGCGATTCGCCTTTGGCATCCTGGCGACTTTAACTCCATGGGTGGCATTGTACGTGCTACCAATACTAACTTCAAAAATAATCAATTTACTGTTGATTTCATGAGGTACCATAATTTCAATCCGGTCAATCCCCAGATTCAAATGAGTAATTTCGGCTATTTCTCAAACTGTCAATTTGTGACTGATGATAATTATATCATACCCTATCCATTCTATGACTTTATATCAATGTGGGATGTTGAGGGTATTCGGATCATTGGTTGCAGCTTCAAGAACCTGAAAATCAATAATAACTCAAACAGGGGATATGGGATCCGTTCCATGGATGCAAAATACAATGTGGTATCCTACTGTTCAAGTCCTGTTTTACCCTGTCCAACTGGATCTCTGATAAAATCCGAATTTCAGGGATTGTATGCGGGTATTGAGGCCCAGAATTCCGTGTCGACAAAGACCACCTATGTGAATGATGCGATTTTTAGAGACAATAGTTATGGAGTTAAATTGAATGCTGTGTCTAATTCTAGGATTATTTTCAGTCATTTTTACATCGGCCCCAACACTAACTGTCCCAATTTTACGGGGATTGGAGTTGAATTGAACAACTGTAATGGGTACTCTGTGGAAGAAAATGAATTCACCTTTTCCAATACTTGGCCAATAGGAGCCGATTTCATAGGTATCCGAGTTATTGGATCTGAATCTCCATCATCAGTTTTATATAATGAGATTTATCATAATAATTTCATTGGCATTACGGCCGGGAATGTTGCTGAAGGCTATAATGGAATTCTCAATCCTCCTTTCAGCGGATTATGTTATATCTGTAATCACAATCAGCCCAATTTGGATTATGATTTTTACATTAAATCTCATGGAATAGCGATGTATCAGGGATCCAATGCAGTACCGGCCGGGAATGTCTTTGCGCATACGAACTTCAATCCATTTAGCGATATAAACAACCAGGGAACATGGTCAATTGTTTACCAGTTTTGGAGTGGTAACCCCGGTTCATTGGGTGTTCCAGGAGAGCAACCGATTTACACCAATAATGTTTTTTCAAGTGGTACAACGAATCAGAATCCCTGTCTTTCAAATTATGGAACGGGAAATCAAACTATGAAGTTGACAGATGCTCAGATTACAAATCTTGAGCAGCAGTTTGCCAATAACTCGGTTGCATATGACAATGTATTCGCATTATACGAAACGCTGAAAGATGGAGGAAGTACTGAGATAAAGGAAGCTACTATTGTTAGCAGCACTCCGTCACAGACCATGGAGTTACGAGATGAATTGCTGGGCAATTCTCCACACCTTTCGAAGGACGTGCTGAAGATGGCTGCAGATAAATATGATGTTTTACCCGATGCAATCCTCTTTGAGATCCTCTCGGCAAACCCAGATGAACTTCGGAACGAGGAGTTGCTGACCCACCTTGCCAAAAGAACGCCACCTTTTCCCGATTACATGATCGAATTGTTGAAGACTGTTGCATCCGGCTCATCCTATAAAACTACCCTGCAAAAGCAGTTGTCTTCTTTTAATGCCAACAAAACCAAGGCTGTTTATGCTCTCCTCCGCGATATGTTAATCGATACGGTACCTGAGTTAACTAATGTGAGAAACTGGTTGGATAATCTTCAGAATATCCAGGCCGATTACCAGATCATCGATTCATATTTGGAGCAGAAGAATACCGTCCCGGCCATGGCCCTGGTCAATATGCTCCCCCAGCTCTATACAATGGATGCGGATGCCCAGGCGGAGTATGATCTATACAAAGACCTAAAGACAATCCAGAGTGATCTGATTAATGAGGAAAAAAATATTTATGATTTGAGCCAGGCACAGATCACCGAACTTCAAGGTATTGCCCAGAATAGCAAGAGTCTGGCAGGAGTTCAGGCTCAGAATATCCTTTCATTTGCCTATGGGTATGCGTTTTTGAACTGTGCAGAGATCGTGAATCACCCGAAAGTCAAGAGTGCCAAGAAGGATCTGGGTGAATTACTGAAAAAGGTTTATGAACCACAAGTGGGCGTATCCCCTAATCCGGCACATGATTGGGCTGCCTTCACCTACAACATCCTCACCAGCCTTGATAATCCCTTTCTACAGATTACAGATATGAAAGGACACTTGATTACAACTCTTGATGTTAAAATATCCAAAGGAGAACTTATCTGGGATACTCGTGAAGTTACACAAGGCATATATTGTTATACCTTAACCAATGGTAATTATTCAACATCAGGGAAAATTGTTATAGTACATTAATTTGATAAATCCTGGCGCACTCTCAAAACTTCATGTAAGAGGGTGCGCCATTTTTGTAACTTATGATGAATAATAATTGATTCGCAGATGAAAAATATTTTCACTCTATTGTTATTATTGTTCATCTTACCATCGCTCAATGCACAAAATCTTATTGTTAACTGGCAGCAGTGCATGGGTGGGAGCGAGGGTGAGTCGGGAGTTCGCATAATACCAACCTGGAATGGTTATATGCTCTTATGTGGAAGCGAATCAGGTGATGGTCAGGTACCCCCGAATTACGGTCATGGTGATTTCTGGATGGTCAGAACTGATACTATGGGTGCGATCCTTTGGTCAAGAACCTATGGAGGCACTGGAATGGACCTGCCAAATAAAATAGTAAAATGCACCGATGGAGGATTTGTTTTATTTGGAGACACAGACTCAAATAATGGTGATGTATCAGGAAACCATGGCGGTGCAGATTACTGGATTGTAAAGATTGACAGTTTGGGGAATTTCCTTTGGCAGAAGTGCCTTGGCGGGAGTGCTGACGATTATGCAAATGATTTGGTTTTTACACCTGATTCAGGTTTTCTGCTGACAGGAACATCCTTTTCGTCCGACGGTAACATTACAGGGAACCACGGTTTTTTTGACTGCTGGATGGTGAAATTGGATCGGGATGGTAACCTACAGTGGGAAAAATCATTAGGGGGTACTAGTGTAGATGTTGGAGTTAGTGTAAAAACAACAAGCGACGGAGGTTATATTGTTGGAGCAACTACCGATTTCGACGATGGGGATGTGCAGTGTAATTTACACGGAAATTGGGATGCATGGCTCATCAAGCTTGATACCACTGGTCATATCGAATGGCAGAAGTGTTTTGGTGGCACCCAGGGGGATGGTCCCAACGAAATTATACAAACCATCGATGGCGGATATATTTTTGCTGGGACAACTAATTCAAACGATGGTGATGTTGCGGGGAATCATGGTCAAAATGATATCTGGGTCGTGAAGACCGATTCCATTGGAATGCTGCAATGGCAGCATTGTTATGGTGGAAGCAAGGATGATGTTGCCAGGTTTATTAGGCAAAGTGCAAACGGATCTTTCATTATCGGAGGGTATACATTCTCAAATGACGGTGATGTTACCAGTAACCATTCTTACCCTACTACATATGATGCCTGGCTGTTGCGAATCTCACCATCGGGAGATATTTTATGGGAACAATGCATCGGGGGTGATGAATATGATAACTTTGAGGATATGGTTGAATTCCCGGACGGAAAAATCACCTTACTTGGTGGTTCAAATACCTGGGATCATTCGGGTGATGTTCAGTGCGAAAGCCATGGTCACACAAGGTCTGATGTCTGGCTAGTCGGGTTGATTGACACAACTGTTGTGGGAATGGAAGAGCAGCCCGAAGAATCCATCAAGCTAAAGGTATATCCTAATCCTGCCGGAGATCATATTCACTTTAACCTGATAGGGTCAACACCTTTCTGTGAAACGAAAATCACGATCTTCAATGTATTCGGACAAATCATCGATGAAATCATCTTTTCCGCTGGTCAGCAGGAGGTTACTTTTCCCATCACACATTTCTCGGCGGGTTTTTATTCGTACGTATTGACAAACCAGCAGTTAACCAAAAGCGGAAAAATGTTAATCACCAGATGAACATTTTAAAATGAAAAGAACCGCCATTCAATTTATGGTTTTTCTCATTGCAGTTCATCATTTGGCCCCATTTTAATCTGACTACATTATAAAGAGTTTCGTCTGGCAAATCAGTAAAATTGCTTTTACACAACCTATAATACTGACAGCCAAGTGGCTTAGTCCATTTCGAATTTATCTCCAATAAAATATTGATCTAGTGTTTATGTGTATGTTTGTTTTTTTCGTAATTTGCAGATAAAATCCTTTATTGTTAGGTTTAATGAAAATTTAAAAATCGGAAACATGAGAAAACACCTTTTATTTCTTATCTTTTTACTTCCATTTTTTTTGAATTGCAAAAAGAATGAACAAGAAAAAATCAGGTTAATTATTACATCAAGTGATTGGTACACAACCACAAGAAATTTTAACAACAACACATTTTGCGAAGTACATTTGAAAGTAAGTGGTACGACCAATGGAGAATTACTCTCAATTGAGACTTTTGGTGATGGTTTAATTGAATGTGGAGAAATAAAATGTAATCCAGAAAAAAAATTTAATACTGATGTACTTATTTGTTTTTTTCCTCTCCGTGAATTAACGCAAAAAAAATTCGGAACCACTTTAACAGCTTATTCGAGTAAACTCAAACCAAAAGTTTCTTTCTGCGATACTGTGGGATCAGGCGACACTCTAAGCGTAAAATTAGAAAGCCCAATATTGACCTGTAAATGATCGAAAGGAAATTTTCATTAACCTTAGCCGGCAACAATTAGTGCGGGTTGCATCAGCAAGGAAATTCGATTTATGCTAAGAAACATGAGAACAAAAACCTAATATAAAATCCGCCAAACCATTTACTACGATTTCCTGTGGGTCGTAGTGTGCAATGAATTGTTCCAATAAAAAGGAAATAAATGCTGAATAAATGATGTTAGACGGCTAGAAAATTGTGTAAGTGTTTGGAGGTCAAGCAAAGCAACCTACCCACCTTAGCAACTTGAAAAGAGAAATAGACTTCTGTACACGATTGTCCGGAGAAGTTTACAAATTATCTTATGCTGCTTCGGGGTGAGATTTCCTTTGTATTGAACGAACAACAAAAGTGAATTGATAAGGATCAACTATTCACATCTTCAGAACTCCTTACCCCGCGCAGTGTTAATTAGCGGTAATTTCAAAAATCATTTTCAAATTGGTACTTGGGAAGATGGTCTCGGTCTGGTTCAATAACCTGAGTACGGCAATTTTACTCTACCCCAATCCCACCCAAGGTCTTCTGAATTTGAAGATTGAAGGCATGAAGGATGGCGAAACGGCAGAATATGTTTTTGTGTCATTAACCGGGCAGGAACTATTGCGAAAGAAAACAGGAATCCCAGCTACTCAGATTGATATCGGAAATTTTGCTCCCGGAACGTATATTGTAAACGTTATTCTTGGCAAAAGAGTGGAGGCCTGGAAAATAATCAAGCAGTAAATGTGCAAGTTACCCAATCTTTCCACGCACTACTGACGAAATCTCACCGATGCCGATCCTGTCCTGCAACATGGTGTCGCGGTTGCGGATGGTTACCGTGTTGTCCTGCAAAGTCTGGTGGTCGACGGTGATGCAGTAAGGAGTGCCAATAGCATCCATGCGACGGTAACGACGTCCGATGGTGTCTTTTTCTTCATAGAAGCAACGGAAGTCATATTTGACTACATCCATGATCTCCCGGGCCTTTTCGGGTAAGCCATCTTTTTTGACCAGCGGGAGAACAGCCAGTTTGATGGGGGCCAGCCGGGCCGGGATACCGAGGACTACGCGCTCACTACCGTCGTCCAGCTTCTCTTCACGATAGGCATGGCTCAGGATCGCGAGGAAGGTCCGGTCGAGACCGATTACACATAACATTTTTATATTTTTATATTACCTGAAATGCAATCTTTTCTCATAAGTGTAAATTATTGTTATACCTTATCCTATTTTATCAATTTGATTATCAGAATGCAATATAAATGGAATAATACTTACAATCTATCGCCAATTTATCAAACACGACTTTACTGTTATGTCAATATATGTCAATAAATATATATTGACAACCCTAATTAGTTTCCTTATATTTATTGCTCAGAATCCGGGATAATCATATGTACTGATTCATTCTGAATATTTAAAACGCCAACCAATACTAATCTCAATTTTATGAAAAATTTTACATTTTTTTTGTTAACATGCAGTTTTTGTTGTTTTCTTACACACAATTACTGTTTAGCGCAATATGATAGTGTAATTATGATTAAAGACAGTATAGACGAATACACCACCCGGGTAAAGTTACTTACTCCGGATAGTTTATTAATTATGCAGTCTACTGTTTACGGAGAACCATCACAAATCAATCTTGCTATCAGGGATACCACTACTGCAACCAGATCGTTTGGGAATGATATACTAAACACTACATTATGGACCCCTTTACAAACAGGAGGCTGCCTGCCCCAGGATGTGTGTTATAATGCCACTTACCATAAATACTATCTTTTTGGTGGAAGAAAAGTTGTAATAATAAATGCATCTAATAACACTGTAATAAAATCCTTAACAGTATCAAGATCGGGATTGTTTAATGGAATGGATATGTGGTATGACGTTCCTTTACATCGTATCGTTCTGAGTCCGGATAACAATTTTGCTTATTGTGCGACTGATGGTCCTGAATTAGCTGTCATCGATTGTTCAACAGATGAAATTGTTTCTACATTTACTGCACCGGAAATAACAAATCTTGCCTTTACATCATTAAAAGTCAATGCCCAATCCAACAAATTATTTTGGTTATTAAATGATATTATGGGAAACCGGATAATAAAGAAATTTGATATTCAAACTAATCAATTTGACGGATTTTATACAACCTATGAACCAATTTATGATATTGAATGTAATTCAGAGGGCTCTAAACTTTATATAAGCCAGGCCATAATGTTTAAAATTTTAAATGCGTCAAATTTTTCACCAATCCAGGGATTTAATTGGCTCAACAATCCTCCGGGAACAATTAAATATACGCCAAGCAAAGTATATGTAGATAGAATAAATGATAATAATGTAACCACAATAAATCCGACAACAAATACGATTATTGGAAATATTTCTATCTCAAATAACCCAGTTAGTTATATGGAATATTGTTCTTCTTACAATAAATTATTTTGTACTTCAATGGAAAATAAAGGTGTAAGCATAATTAATGGTAATACTAGTACCGAAGTAAATCATTTTACTTTGGAATCTGCTTCAGGGATAGCCTATAACACAAATAACAATAAAGTATATTGTGGTGGAAATTCAATTTTACCAATAAACCCAAATACTAATAATTCTTATCCTAAAATAAACACTGGTCACAGATTAAATTTCAGACTTGCATATAACGACAATGAAAAAACTATTATTTCGGCTAATTCTATGGCAGGATCAACCTGTATTATTAATTCAAACAATGAAATAGTTAGTTCTTTACAAATTGGAGGCGCTGTATACAAGGGATGTTATAACTCAAAAAATAATAAAATATATTTTCTTCATAATAATATTCCAATTGCCACTTATGTAAATGATGTTCCCCCTATAATTTCAAGTTTTGTGACTGTAATTAATGGTACAGATAATAGTACTCAAAACATCCCGCTAAACTCGTTTCTCACGGCTTGTTGTTATAATTCTGAGCTTAATAAAGTTTATATAATAGATAGGGGCAGCAATACAATTAAAGTACTCAATGGTGAAACAAATGAATTGATAAGGACAATATCAATACCACAATCATTCTTAGTTGGATTATATATTTTTTCAACTTACAACAACAAAATTTTCTTGTCGGCAAATAATAAAATTTATATAATCGATGCCGTTACAGATCAAATCCTTTCGCAAATATCAGTTAATGGATGTGTTCATAACTTTACAGAAAATACACAAAACCATAAAATATATTGTCATTATATGGACAATAACAAAGTGCTTGTAATATCTAGCGATAATTTTAATACTACTGAAATTTCAATACAAGGCATGCCATTTTCATTGACCTTCAATCCAACTAACAATTATTTGTATTGTGCAAGCCGAAATAGCTATGATTATAATTCAAAGATTACTGTCATTGATGGTACCACAAATGCAATTATTAAGATTATTCCAATTGATAATAGTCTGATAAAATTAGAATATTGTTCGATTGGCAATAAATTATATGGCTTATATCCGGATGGATTAGTTGTTATTGACGCTAAGAATAACATCGTAACCGGATATATTCCTATTAGTGGGAATTCATATGGTTCAACCATGATATATAATAAAAATAATAACAGACTATATGTTCATACTATCTTCAACAGTGATGCAGAAATGTCGGTACATGTGGTTGATTGTTATACGGATGAAATATGCTCAAACGTTTTATTGAACCAAAATATCAAACCTGGAATTATTCCCGTAACTTTAGGTGAAGATATGATTTTTAATCCTGTAAACAACCGTGTGTATTGTGGGAATCATGGGTTTAGCAATATTAGTATTATTGACTGTGCCCCTGAAAATATTTATTTAAAACCAGGCTGGAATTGGTTGTCTTTTCCGAGGCTTGAAAGAACCTGGGATAATCCAGTTGATGCTATTGGAGTATTGGAAGATATTAATCCCTTCCCAGGTCAAATTAATTTTTTAGGAATAAACAATCCGACTGGTCAAGGGGTTTCTTTATCTTATTATTCTGGGCAGTGGATAAGTAATAATTTAGACAAAATAAGAAGCTCATTGGGTTATAAGCTTTATACAGATAATCAAGACATGAGTCATATCCCAACTTCCGGTAAAGCCCTTGATCCTGCAACTTCCATTGACATATTTTCCGGTCATGAAAACTGGATTGGTTACTTTTTGAATAAACCACAAACACCTGAACAGGCATTCGGAAGTCAAATGGATAACTTGTATTTGATTAAAACCCAAAATTGGACAATGGCTAAGATAAATAACAGATGGGCATCTGCAACTTCTAACATTTCTTTAAAATATGGCGATATGGTAGTTGTAAAATGTACCAACAATGCCTCATTTCAATGGAATAATAGTTCGCCAGGACCGGCGGGCGAGTATGTAAAGTCTGCGAGCGAGAATTTCACGTATAAAGAAAATGCCGATTATCTTCCCATATATATAGAATTGGAACCCGGCGATGCCGTTAAAGAGATAGGCGCTTTTGTTGACAACAAATGTATTGGCGCTGCCGTAATTTCCGATACCCTGATTGAAGTAAATGCTTATCTGCCGGATTCTTTAAATAACAACCAACAAATTGAATTTGTAAAATACTATGGGACCAAATCGACACCTGTCCAGGTTGGTGATTACTGGGTCTATAACCCTTATACGCTGTCGAAAGGAAAACGAAAAATTTTATGTGATGAAAAAGTTGATTATCAGTTAATTTCATTTAAAGAAAAGGATGAATTGAGTTTTACTGAAAAAATAAATATTCAATGCTATCCGAACCCTTTCAGTAATACTTCAGTCATCAGATACTTCCTCCCGCAAGAATCAACGGTTTCATTGAAAATATTTTCGCTTGACGGTAAATTAATTAACACATTAAACGAAGGCAGTCTTTCAAAGGGAAATTACAAAACGGAATGGAATGGTAATAATGAAAACGGTTCTCCGGTTCCGGCAGGGATATATATATGTAGAATGACAACCAATCATAATATTTACCAGCTAAAAATGGTTTTCATTAAATGATAATATGAAGAGAGTATTAGCTTTCGGATGTTTTGTATTTGTGTTTGGTTTTACTGCCTATGGGGAGAGAATTGTTGTAAAACAGGATGGGACAGGTAATTTTACAAGAATCCAACAAGCCATCAATGCCTCTTACAATGGCGATACGGTTTTGGTGTATCCCGGAACCTATTATGAAAACATTAATTATAATGGAAAGAGCATAACCGTAGCCAGTCTTTACTTATTAACCCATGCCGATTCGCTGATTCATCAGACAATCATTGACGGCAATCACAATGGAAGTGTAGTCCTGATTATTTCCGGCGAAAACGAAAACACCCTGTTATGCGGCTTTACCCTTCAAAATGGTTCAGGATCGGTATTTTACGATAATTCATACAGAGGTGGAGGTATTGGTATAAAAAATGCACATCCACAAATAAAAAAATGTTTAATCAGGAACAATAAATCTGATGGTGGGGGCGGATTATTTTGCAGTAATTCCTTCGTTTTCTTATCCGGTAATACTATTTCAAACAACCATGGTATATATGGCGGGGGAAGTATCATGCTTTTAGACCATACTTCCGTAATCTTCGATAGCATTATCCGGAATAATATTTATTTGAACTATTCATCCTTTGGCACAGAAATTTACAAATCATCCACCTGCCCCGCAGTCCATGTGGTGGCCGATACCTTTACCGTTAATAATCCTGACAAATATTATATTGCTTCGATAGATTTATTTGGGTTCCCGGTTTTTGATATTACCACGGATATTTTACATGCCAAAGTTCAAACAGCAAACGCTGACCTTTATGTAAGCCCTTTAGGCAATAACGACAATAGCGGATTAACTCCGGAAGATCCTTTGCTTTCCCTCAGTTTTGCCCTTACAAAGATTGCCACCGATAGTATTTCCCTTTCACCAAAAAACATTTATTTAGCCAACGGTACCTTTTCCCAATTTCTTACCGGCGAATATTTCCCATTGAACCTGAGAAGCAATGTAAATATAATCGGGAATAATTGCGACAGTACCATTCTGGACGCAGAACATCTTTATCATCATTTTCGGGGGCACAATACAGTATGTAATTTTTTACTTAAAAATTTATCTCTGATTAACGGTTATGCCAATTCTGATTTAAGTCCCGTCGCAACAGGAAGCATTTCTTTGTATTATTGTAATAATATAAATCTTGAGAATCTATTGATTTCCGGAAATATTTGTATTGGAGTTGTTTCACCGGCAGTTGTTTCAATAGGGAATACTGACAAATTGTATTTGAATAAAATCCAAATAGTTAATAATACAGGAATACCATTGTCGATAGGCAGCATAAATACTTTAAGGAGCTTTTTAGCTGAAAACTGTATCATTCAACATAATTTGCCTGATGGTGACCCCGAAACATGGGACGGAGGAGGTATTTCGATTGCCGGGGACGGGTGGATCCCCCCATTCATCCAGGGAACATTTAAAAATCTTGTTGTCGTACAAAACCAAAAAGATCTGACAGGCGCTCTCAGCGCTTCCGAAGCAATCGGAATTATGAGTTCCTCCATCAATATTGTCAATGCAACCATAGGAGATAACACTTCGCCCATTGGAGGAGGTATTTCTATGTCCTCTGGTTCGGAATTAAATCTTTATAATTCTATTGTTTACGGCAACACCCCTCCTGCCTTTTTTGTCCACCGTGGCGACAATTCTTACCCGCCTTCTGTTTTAAATATTAATCACACCCTGGTTGAGGGTGGTGAAAATGGCATAGTGGATTATACAGGTGACAATACCATTACGTATGGTGAGGGAAATATAGATTCCATTCCCAGGTGGGATTATGGAAGTGAATACCCATATTCATTGGCAAACAACTCTCCTTGTATCGATGCAGGTACCAATGAGGTTCCCGGAATTACATTGCCCGAATATGACATAATCGGAAACCCAAGAATTGTTGGGGGAATTGTTGATATGGGAGCCTATGAATATCAGGACACACTAACTGTTGTGAGGGACAGAATTTTTGTAAATAAGAATACACTCATTCATGTTTATCCCAATCCATTTACTGCCAGTACCCTGATATCAATTTCCCTTGCATCATCCTGTCGGCTTGAAGTGGTGATCTATGACCTTCTGGGTAAGAAAATAAAATCATTATCGGATGCCAAATTGTCAAAAGGGAATTATAATATGGTTTGGGATGGAGATGATGATAACAAGCTCCCCGTTTCTTCCGGTGAATACATTGCAGTAATAATAAAAGACGGGCAATTGGTAGAAAGCACACCGGTCCATAAGATCAGGTGATAGGCTCGGTTTTTTATTCAACCTCTTTGTTGCGGGTGAAGTAACCTTTCAGGAGTTACCTGATCTTTCCACGCACTTCTGATGAAATCTCATTGATACCGATCCTGTCCTGCAGCATGGTGTCTCGGTCGCGGATGGTTACCGTATTGTCCTGCAAGGTCTGGTGGTCGACGGTGATGCAGTAAGGAGTGCCAATAGCATCCATGCGGCGGTAACGACGTCCGATGGTGTCTTTTTCTTCATAGAAGCAACGGAAGTCATATTTCACCACATCCATGATCTCCCGGGCCTTTTCGGGTAAGCCGTCTTTTTTGACCAGCGGGAGCACGGCCAGCTTGATGGGAGCCAGCCGGGCCGGGATACCGAGGACTACGCGCTCACTACCGTCGTCCAGCTTCTCTTCGCGATAGGCCTGGCTCAGGATCGCGAGGAAGGTCCGGTCGAGGCCGATGGAAGTCTCCACGACATAGGGGATAAAGCTTTCATTGGATTCGGTGTCGAAATACTGGATCTTGCGGCCCGAATAGGTTTGGTGAGCGCTCAGGTCGAAATCGGTACGGCTGTGGATCCCTTCCAGTTCTTTGAATCCGATAGGGAAGTCGAATTCGATATCGGCAGCGGCATTGGCATAGTGAGCCAGTTTGTCATGATTGTGGAAACGGTATTTCGAAGCCGGGATACCCAGCGAAAGGTGCCATTTCATGCGCTCTTCCTTCCAGAATTCATACCATTTAAGCTCTTCACCGGGCTTCACAAAATACTGCATCTCCATCTGCTCGAATTCCCTCATGCGGAAGAGAAATTGCCGTGCCACGATCTCATTTCGGAAAGCCTTGCCGGTCTGGGCAATGCCGAACGGCACCTTCATGCGGGCAGACTTCTGCACATTCAGGAAGTTGACAAAGATCCCCTGGGCGGTTTCGGGGCGGAGATATATCGAGGAGGCATCTTCGTTCACCGATCCCATCTGGGTTGAAAACATGAGGTTGAACTGTCGTACTTCAGTCCAGTTTTTGGTACCGGAAATGGGACATACGATTCCAAGTTCTTCGATAAGCAACCTCACATCGGTCAGGTCATTGCGATCGAGCGCCGGGTAAAAGCGGTGTTTGACGGCATCGATCTTATCCTGGTATTCTTTAACCCGGGTATTTGTTTCGCGGTACATCTTTTCATCGAAGGATTCACCAAACCTTGTCCGGGCCTTTTCAACTTCCCTGGCGATCTTGTCTTCGATCTTCTGAATATGATCTTCGATCAATACGTCGGCACGATAGCGTTTTTTGGAGTCTTTGTTATCAATCATCGGGTCGCTGAAGGCATCCACGTGCCCGGAAGCTTTCCACACCGTAGGATGCATGAAGATGGCGGCATCGAGTCCCACGATATTTTCATGGAATTGAGTCATTGATTTCCACCAGTATTCCCTGATGTTGTTTTTCAGTTCAACACCGAAGGGACCGTAATCGTATACGGCGCTCAACCCGTCATAGATTTCGCTGGAGGGGAATACAAATCCGTATTCCTTGGCATGGGATATGATTTTTTTAAACAGATCTTCGTTGGTGGCCATATCAAGCGTATTTTGGGCTGCGAAGATAAGAAAAAGGCACAAGCGGGAAAACCCCGGAGGAATGGTATGTTAGAAGAGCCGGGAAGTCACGTCAAAATTGAATCGTAGAAGGCTTATTCATTCTTTATACACCGGACCGAAAGGGCGCTTGGGTTATATTCCTCGTAAAGGTCGATATTGCTGCTTCTGTAGCTCAGGGACATGGCTACCGACGTGCCTTTGCTAATGGTCTGGGAGGACCAGAAATATCCATACCGGTACTGGTCGTGCCATTGCTGGGCCATGAAATCGAAATATCCTCCAGGTAAGGCGGTATAGCCACTGATGTTGGAAGCTCCCACATTGGGGTTTTGCCAACCGTTTGAACCGGTATATTTCAGCTTGCCTCCGGCCATATCATCCCCGCCAAGATAACGGATCAGGGTTTTCCAGTCCTGGCTCGAGGGAATATGCCAGCCTGTGGGGCAAATTCCCTGGGCATTGGCTGTCTGCACATACTGCATCATTTCATCCCACTGGTATAGACCTCCCCACTGATCACAATTAACAAAATTGTTCCCATAACAGTATTTCTCGAGAATGCCGTTGTCTGTTTGCTTTTGGACCTGGCTTTCATCCGTCCATTTGCCGATATTCAGATTGTCTTTCATCCAGCATTGCGTGCCGATGATCACCGTGCGGTAGGTTTGTCCCGCATATTCAAGATTACCGCAGGAAGTGCTGTCGGTGTTCTTTGCAGGCGCTTCGGTTTGGTGCGATAGATTGGTCTGTCCGTCAAGGATGACGGGTAGGTTCATCAGCATGAGTGACACAAATGTGCTAAAAATCCCGGTTTTCATATATTTTCCTTTTAGACAAATATACACATTATTGAGTGATTGAGTGAATGAGTGATTGAGTGATTAAAGGAATGAAGGATTGAAGGAATGAAGGATTGAATGGAGATTCAGTGAGGTTTTATTTGAATTTGCTATCGTTTTGTCTGGTTATACTTGATTTGGTTGATGGGTAATTGAATTGCCAAATGAATTTTAAACAGTTTCTCATAGAGGAAATGGATGAAAACCAGAAGGTTATGTCAATAATATTGCAGGAATGGTCAGCTTTTTTCCGGAGATAAACTCAAATTTATTATTTCCCTGAAGGATCTGTATTTTTTCTCCGTTTTGTCTTATTGAGACCTGCAGATGGCGTGATCTGGCAATATTCACCAGGGTGATGGATTTTTCCATTCCATCGCCACGCTGATAATTCACGACTTCGTCGGGAAGGGCAAGGCGATTGCCTTCGTAGAGGGATTCACCGGGCCAGGAAAGCAGTTGCTGATAAACGGCAGGAAGATCAAGTTCGTGAAAATATTCAATGGATACCGGGTTACGTTCGAAAGCAGCCTTGAAAAAGGGGTTCCAGTCGCATGAGTCCATAAACCGGCCGGCATAGAAGGCCAGGTCGGCGATAATGGATGCAGGATGCTGGATGCAGGAAATTGGATGCTGGATACTGGATGCTGGATGCCGGATGGATGAGAGGTATTGAATGATTTCTTCGCGGGAAGCAGCCGTTGAGATGGTGAGATGGTGAGATGGTGAGCTCGTGAGTTGGTGCGCTCGTGAACTCGTCAGTTCGCCAGCTCGCCAACTCACCAACTCGCTAGCTGTGATGTATGTTTTATTTCCTGAGGGCAACTTAGGGACGGTATGAACGAATTTTTTCAGATCGGTGATAAATCCGGTGTGGTTTTCGAGGGCGGGAAAGCTTTTTTTCAACATCTCAATAAAAGCCGGGAAGGGTTTTGAACTGAATTGCGGGTCCTCCGGATCAACCCTGAAACGATGGTCGAGCGGCTGTAAATGAAGATCTTCTTCATCCATTTCGCAGAAGAGCTCACGATTGGTTTTATCGCTCAGGCGGTTTTTACTTCCGTGTTCATACCCGAAAGCTTTTTCGAGTCTGATGTACTTGGTTGAACCCTGGCAGGGAAGGCAAATCTGGAAAAGTTTCTGGTGGCGGCTGTAATCGCGCAGAAAATTCATGAATATCTCAAAGTCAACCAGGGTCTCGAGATATTTTCCGAGTTTCTCGCGGAACGTTTGATACGCCGACGGATCGATGGTTGCCTCGGGGTACATGGCATGGATCCAACCGGAGTTATGTGCCACATAAGTCACTTGTTCATGCTCGAGGGCACGGCGGGCCAGTGCGGAAAGTTCGGTACCGTTGTACCACATATTTTTGGTCACAATACGGCGATTGTTGGTAAGGACGCCCTCATCGACCATGATGAAGTTCTGTGAATGTAACGGGGTACCCATCAGGAAAATCCTTTCCAGTGGAACCTCGGCTACGATGAACAGTGCGGCTGCATAAAGACAGGCGAGTGAGACACATTCTCCGGCCCCCACTTCATGGTTGGGCTTATACCGGAACGCATTCATCGCTTCCACCGTTTCGGTCTTCCAGTAGGGAATGATATCGGAATCGAATTTATCCAGTCCGAAATGGCGCCGGATGTCGATATCAAAATAGTATTTATCGCCTTCGTAACCGAAAAGCGCATTGGAACGCGAAAGCAAATCAATGTCAATAAAATCGCTAAAGCGATTGATCTCGGTTTGTTTGTCGGTCAATCCCCAGGTCTCCAGGTCAAGGTTAAAATTGTAATGATCCATAATATACTGCTTCACCCGGTGGATCTTTTTCAGAGGTCCCATTTTTTTTATTCCGGCAAACCATGGATCATCACGCCATTTCCAGATCTCGGGCGACATGATATCGGCCAATACCAGTGCGTAAAGAAGCTCCGGAAAGATGAAGATCTCCATGTCGCTCAGGGTAAAGGCGGAACTGTATTTTTCTAAGGTTTTGTTGTCCATAAGTATTGTTGAGGGTTGCGCGTTGTGGGTTCCGGATTGTGGGTTACGGGTTGCGGGGTGTGGTTACGGGTTGTAAGTGGCGGATTATTTGCAAAGACATTGGTTTAGCGTTAAAAGAGTGACAAAGGTACGGAAAACAACGGGTGTGTTGTAAGACAACTATCTGCAATCATTTTCACAAATATTTTTGCACTTTTCTTAATATTGATTCCGTCATTTGTTTTTTCATAATTTTGTAAGACAAAAAGTTGATCACCATGTATTATTCAGGACAAGAAATCATAGACATAGCCGTGAGAATCGAAGAAAACGGCAACGATTTTTACAATGCCGCCGCCGGTATGATCAAAGAAAACAACGATATCAAAGGATTATTCCTTGACCTGGCTGAAAAGGAACTCCATCATATTGCCATTTTCCAGAAATTAGCCGAAAAATTCGACACCGAAAGTTTTGATTTTGCAACAGAAGATGCTACGGATTATATCAGCCACATGGCCGAATCGCACATTTTCGGGAAGCCCGATTCGGGTAAAAATCTCGCCAAGACCCTGAAAATCCCGAAGGAAGCCCTTAAAATAGCTTTTAAATTCGAGAATGAAAGCGTGGATTTTTATACTCAACTTCTCAAGAGCGCCCGTCACGATTCACGAAAATTGGTTCAGATGATCATCGACGAGGAGAAAGAACACGCGGCGGAGATCAGGAAGTTCCTTTGAAAATGATTGTGTTTTAATAAGCATACACATGCGAAATCTATGCAGTATGTGAATAGATATAATGATAGGAATTCGGTATATTCCCTCTATAAATCTGGTGGATTTTTATGCGGTGCGTGTAAGAATTACAATTATTATGTAAGTTTGGCGTAAGTAAAAAAATCATTCAACAACCAATAACCATGAAAAAATTGACCACCCTCCTGGCCATCCTGCTAATGGTCATTTCTATTCCATCTTTTGCCCAGGATAAAACCGAAAAGCCTAAAGAACCGATCAAACCCGCCCTGCTGGTGATCGACATCCAGAAAGCTTTTATGCCAATGATGTCCCCGGATAAGGAAATCGCGATGGAATACATCAACTCTCTGATCGACCTCTTCCGCAAGCACGGCTACCCTGTCATAAGGGTCTACCACACCAGCGAGGAGTACGGCGTCACACCGGGGACCGAAGGTTTTGAATACCCCGAAACGGTGAAAATCCTGCCCACCGATCCGAAGGTGCTCAAAACTTATGCCGACGGCTTCAACAAGACCGACCTCGACAATGTCATCAAAGCCACAGGCAGCAACACCCTCTTCCTCTGCGGACTGAGCGCGGTCGGATGCGTGCTCGCCACCTGGATCGGAGCCCAGGACCACGATTACAAGGCCTTCATGGTAAAGAACGCCATCATAAGTCACAACTCCGAATACACGAGGAATGTGGAACAGATGTTTGATGCGGTTACTTATGATGTGGTGCAGCTGATAATCGAAAATACGGGGAAGTAAGGTGAAGTAATTTGAACTTACAATACACTTGATGAAGGTCAGATGCCAATTAACTAATTGCATCAAAAGTGCAAGATAAAATCTTGGTATCTACAAATAAAGTTCCCAGTTTCCGAATATCCTGTATCCTGTATCCTGTATCCTGTATCCTGTATCCTGTATCCTGTATCCTGTATCCTGCATCCTGCATCCTGTATCCTGTATCCTGTATCCTGCATCCCGTATCCTGCATCCTGTATCCCATATCTTGTATCCTGTATCCTGCATCCTGCATCCCGTATCCTGTATCCTGCATCCTGCCTCGCTTTACAGTAGTCCGATCACCAAAAACGGCAGTATCCCAATCAGAATGACCAGCAGTGTCATAAAGAGAAGATGAATTTTGTAGGTTGTTTCGGCAGCTAATTTTACTCCCGTCGGTTCTTTCAGGTACATCGCGATAATGGGTTTGAAGTAATACACGGCGCTGATGGTCGATCCGGTAACGGCGATGATCACGAGCCAGATCACACCCTGCCCGATGGCCGTTACAAAGAGATAATACTTTGCCATAAAGCCTGCCAGTGGCGGGATTCCCGTAAGCGACAACAACGCCACCGTTAGACAAAATGCTTCCATGGGGTTGGATTTTGCCAGTCCGTTCATGGAGGTGAAGTAGTCGTTGCCATGCGCTTCACGGACAAGGATCAGGATGCCAAAGGCTGTGATCGTTGCGATGGAATAGGAAAGGGCGTAAAAGAGCAGGGCGTTGCCTGAAGCCGGTGTGAATGCAATTATAGCAAGCAGCATATAGCCTGAGTGACTGATACTTGAATAGGCAAGCATTCTTTTCAGGTTGGGTTGGTACAAACCGGTGAGGTTTCCCATCAGTATGGTGAGTGCAGCCAGGATCCAGATAGTGGTCTCCCAGACCCCGTGAATTCCGCAAAAAGTATGGTTAAAAAACCGGTACATGGCAACAATAGCAGCCGTCTTGACAACGGATGCCATAAATGCCGTGAGCAGTGTCGGTGTCCCCTCATATACATCGGGCGCCCAGAAGTGGAAGGGGACGATGGCGATTTTGAATGCAAGTCCGGCGATAAGAAGGAAAAGTCCGGCAAGGAACATGGGGGAATAGGTACCGGTACAATGGGTAACAAATCCGGAGATCTCCTTCAGGTTGAATGAGCCCGTGGCGCCATACAGCAAGGCGATACCAAACAACAGGAATCCCGACATGAACGAACCAAGCAGGAAATATTTCAGGGTGGCCTCGTTTGAGGTAATCGCTTCTTTGTGGCTTCCGGCCAGCACATAAAGTGCAATGGAAAGCGTTTCAATGCCAAGGAAAAGGATGATCAGGTTCCCGAATGAAGTCATCATCACCGCCCCGACAAGAGCAAAGATCATCACCCCGTAGATGTCGTCGAGCGGACGTTGTACCCCCCGGTAATATTGCGCAGCAAGTGAAAAGATCAGGAAAGTGGAAAAGATCAGTACCAGGTTGAAAGCCCTGGCGGTGTTGTCGAAAATAAGCATCCCGTTATAGTACGAACGCACGGTATTCCAATCCAGTACGGTCAGTATCATCGATATCACCAGTCCTGCCAGGATCAGGGGCAATAGTAATCCTGGCTTTTTAATGATCCCCAGAAAGAGAACGAGGATGCCGAGGAGGATTAATGAAATTATTGTTGCCATTTAAAAAGTCAAAAGTCAGAAGTCAAAAGTCAGACTTATTTTGCTGATTTGCAAATTTAGACGCAAAGAGTATAAATAACTAAAGCAATGATCTTTTTTTGCGGGAGTAGAAATATTGATGAACGTTAAGGAGATCATCATAAAAATGAACCAATCTAATTCATCCATCGAAAAAAAGTTTAATGGAATCCTTAGATGTTTCCACGCAAGAACAAACAGTGAGTTGATTTACTAAGCGCTGTTCAGACAAAATCCGCATCAGAATTTTTAAACACTTTTCCCAACGAATTACGGGAAACCGTAAAAAATTTTACGGATATAATCCCTTGACAACGGCTAATAATTATATTATTTTTGATAGGTAATTGTGATCTTCCAAAACTAATCATTATAAATCTATATTCTGATGGTCTTATATTGATTTTATTCACCTGTTTTTCAGGTTATTTACCGATTCAATTTTACACGATAAACAATACAATCATTCCATATTTTGTAGATCATTTTAATCTATTTTATAACGGTAAGCATCCCACTTACACAGAATAAAACGATCTCCCTGTCAGATATTACCTCTGTATACAATAAACTTGTAGATAGTCTATCATTGCATTATCATTCCATTTCCGGTGTAAAAGGACTTATATTTACAGATCTTACGGCAATAGGAATAACTAATAACAATGTGGTCATAAAAATGTCGGATATGATATCCACAAAAAGCAATTCCGGCCTTTTCGATTTCGGACCTGACGATTATTGGATGTGGGGTTTTGAGCAAGGCAAATGTGATGGCACCATGAAGCCGTGGGACGCTTCCTCGAAACTTGCCCAACATGCAAATATGGACGGTGCCATTCTTCCAATTAGTTGTTACACCTCTGTTGAAAAATCTCCGTACATTGCCCCTTGGGATGTGCCTACAACCGAAAATCCTTTTGGATATGGGGAATATCTTTTGTTTGAAAAAAGTGGGCTTTTCCCTGAGGTTCATCAGTGTTTATCGCCTGACGCTATGAATTATTATCTTGACAACTTGAAAACTATTGCTAATATGTATAAACCCGTTGGGAAACAAACCATTAAATATTATTGCCATTGGGACATTGCTGTTGGTGAAGATTACTGGATGCATATACACTTTGCTCAAATTACCTACGGGGTACCAATATTAGTATCGGATCCGCCGGAAGACCTATAAATAGACAACAGTATCCCTGCTTAGTCATAGCAGGGACACTGTTTCAGGAAATAAAAATAACCAATTATTTTAAAATTTATCTCATGAAATCGATCCCGTTTCACTTAATCTTAATTATTGCATGGTTCCTACTAAGTTATCCTTCATTCTCCCAAAATACCTTCGAATACAGATTACATGATAGTACCGACAACATTATAAATAGTGCGATTGAAACCAATTCCGGTCAATTTATTCTTAGCGCTGTGAAGTTGAACGAAAGCTATCAAAGTAAAGTTCAGCTCATAAAATTAGATCCGGCTGGAACTATCCTCGATACTAAAATATTTGACTACCAGGGAAAAAGTTGTGGTTTTAATCAGATTCTTCAGATTGACCCGAATGTATTTTTACTGGTAGGTTATATTAAAAATGAAGAAACAAACAAATTATGGTTTTGGAAAATGGATTCGCTTTTAACTGAAATTCAAAGCAAAGTAATTCCATTAGGAACGTACAGTTATAGTTCTACACAAGTGAAACGCGACAGTGATGGAAACATCCTCTGCTTCGGTTCAGTAACCGATTCACTCAGTCACCCTAATGCTTTTATTTACAAATTATCTGAAAACGGCGACAGTCTCCGCTTCAAAGTTTTTACCAGCCATCATGCTTACGGAAAATTTGACCTGTTGGAAAAACCGGAGAAAAAGGGCTTTATTTATGTTGTCAACGGCTTTGGCTCCGGCGGGGATATTCTTGACCTGGATACCCTGTTTTCAATACAGGAAACCCACTTTGTACCCAATGATATCTACAATTTTCATGACTTGAGATGGATAGGTCCAAAAACATTTTTTCTCACCGGAGAAAAATATAATAATTCCACGGGATATCTTAATATCGGAGTTGAGGTTTTGGATACAAATTATTCTGCTATCCATGTACAATTTCAGGGTTGGAGCGATACAACTGATTATTTCCCGGGATTACGAAAAAACCTTGATTTCGTTGATTTTAATTCGATCTTTGTCTCGGGTACAGCGAATTTTTCTCAATGGGAATTTGCCGGTGTAGATTGCTGGTACTATCTTACCCGTGCTGATACTACACTCAACATCCAATGGGAGAAGTTTTATGGTGGCGATGCCAATTATACCCTTTGGGGCATCCTGGCCACCCGCGATGAAGGATGTTTGATGTACGGGACGCTTTACGACAAGGACCCACAGAGACTGAAACGCGACATCTATGTTGTGAAAGTAAACAAAGATGGAATTTTGGTTTCGACCGACGGAACCCCTTCACAAAAAGTTAAAGAAGTGATCCTTTTCCCAAATCCGGGCAGCGATAAGTTGTACGTTCGCACATCGTTGAAAGGGCTCACACTCACACTTTTTGATGTACAAGGAAAATGTATTTTGACGAATGAAATCAATGCTTCATTCACCACCGTTGATGTGACCAGGATTCCCGAGGGGATATATTTTTATAGATTTACTAAAAACGGGAAAATCCTGGATTCGGGAAAATGGATAAAACGATGAATCCCAAAAATTCAACGTCATTCCTTAAATCTATGCTTACTTTTGTTAATAATAGTACAATTTCAAAGGAATCCCAGATCCCGTTTATATGAAGAAAACAATATTCCTTTTCCTGTTATTGTTGAACCAGGTAATTACAATAAATGCCCAGGAATGGATCAGATATTATGGAGATGGATATTGGTCACAAAATGTGATAGAATGTTATGATAAAGGTTATCTTATAACCGGTATAAGACTTGATGGGAAATACAGTTGTATCATAAAGACCGATATTAATGGAAACCTGCTCTGGGAAAAGAGAATCGGCAATGATCAGTATCTGATATTCGCAGAGAACATTGAACAAACCCCGGATAATGGTTTTATCATTGGCGGCACTACAACAAAAATCAACAACCGGCAGGATCCGTTTATTTTAAAACTGAACAGTTGCGGGGAGGTTGAATGGTGTAAGATCGTTTATACCCCTTTGGTAGGTGATGATCTGGGTATGATGGTAAAACCAACATTCGACGGGGGCTATTTGCTGCTTGGCCTGTTAAATGACCCAAGCCAGCAAAGGAGGGTGAGCCTTTATCGCATGGATCACAACGGTGAACTGGTATGGCACTATTTTTACCCTCCGGATAGCCTGATGGTCAACGAAAATGCATATGAGTTAAATGTAGATGAGGATGGGTATCTTATAACTGGCGATGGATATTATCCCGAACCGGGACATACCGGCGGCGGTTATTTGCGCCCTTATTATATTAAAACGGATACGGCTGGCAATGAATTGTGGAAGCTCCCCTTCGGAGTCGATACAGGATATATTGGTATCTTGGGGAAAACCACCATCAGTCCCCATGGAGATTACTACTCTGTCGGCCCCGATTACCTGACTGATATTCCGGCATTAATAAAGGTTTTTCACAGTGGTTTTCCTTCTTGCTACCATGATATCGGAAATATCACCGGTGGGGCTGTCTCCGCTAATTTTTTGAATGATACCACCTTGATCATCCTTGCCGGGTGGTCGGTCGGACCTACAACTCATATTATTATGTATAAGACCGATACCCTTGCAAATATTAAAGCCACGGCCGATTTCCCTGACTTTGTCAGTAATTATTTTGACAACACAAAGACCTTTGATGACAAATTTATTAATATCGCTACCATTGACCAGAGTTCATCGATCCAAATTTTGGCTTTTAAGGTCAATTCCGATCTGGAGTATGATACGCTTTACAATCATCCCTTTGTTTATGACAGCCTTTGTCCGTACGCTATTGTTTCCGATACCATCGATCTGGATTGCGGTTTGATCGTAAATGTTGAAGAACCGTTTGAAAACCCCCGGTCACAGCAACTCAAAATCTTTCCCAATCCAGCCGGTGATAAAATAACGGTATCACTTCCCGCATACCTGCTGAAGAACACCATGACTGGAGGGCCGGCGTCAGGTACCGTTTATTATCAATGGAAATCGACGACCCTCGAAATTTATGACCTGTCCGGAAAAAAGATGTTTTCAAAGGTAATTCCCTTTGCGGAAAAGGAACTGGAGATCGATGTATCCAAATGGCCACAGGGGATGTACGCGGTGCGGTTGGTGTTTAACGGTCAGACTGTGAATAGCGGGACTTTTATTACAAAATGATTTTGGGGACTGATGTTCTTTTTCAAAGGAATCCAAAATTACAGGTACCGATTCAGATCGCATGTGAAATAAAAATCAATTGGTATGAACCCCAGGCAAGCCCTGGACCCGAATTCCGCCCCAAGGGACGGGGAATTTACCCTGAGGACCTCAACCCCTGTACCCCTTCTCCTTAAGGAGAATGGGTCTGGGGATGAGGTGATTAAATGATTATTTTAAAGGTTATTTTATGAAATCAAACCCGTTTCACCTGATCTTAACTATTGCATTCGTTCTTTTATATCATGCTTCATTTTCCCAAAACACCTTTGAGTACAGGTTAAATGATAGTATGGATAATATTGCACAGTGTGTGGTTGAAACCACCTCTGGCCAATTTATACTTAACAGTGTTAAAATGGACGGACAAGGACCAAGTAAGGTTCAGCTTTTAAAATTGGATCCCTACGGAACGTTGATTGATACTAAAATATTTGACTATCAAGGGAAGAGGTGTGGCTTTGACCAATTGCTACAACTTGATCCAAATTTATTTTTACTTACCGGATACATTGATGATGGAGACACTGTCAAATTATGGTTTTGGAAGATGGATTCCCTCTTTAATGAAATCCAAAGCCGCGTGATTCAATTGGGTAAATTCAACTACAACAATGCTCGCATAAAACGTGATTGCGGAGGGAATATCCTTTGCTTCGGATTAGTAACCGATTCACTTCATCATCATAATGCTTTTATATACAAATTATCTGAAAATGGCGACAGTCTTCGCTTCAAAGTTTTTACCAGTCATCATGCATTTGGGGAATTTGATTTATTGGAAAAACCGGGGCATCAGGGTTATATTTACGTTGTCTGCGGCTTTGGCGCAGGGGGAGATATCCTGGATCTGGATACCTTGTTTGAAATTCAAACCCGAAATCCTGTGCCCAATGATATCCTCAATTTTACTGACTTAGGGTGGATAAGCCCAAAAACATTTTTCCAGACGGGGGAAAAAATTAACATGTCGACCGGGAAAAGAAAGATTGGAGTTCAGGTATTGGATACAAACTATGCTGTGATCCACGTGCAATTTTTGGGTGAGAGCGATACTACTTATTATTTCCCGGGATTACGAAAAAATCTTGATTTCGTTGACCTTAATACGACCTACATAGGTGGTACCTATAATTTTGGTATGGAGGAATTTTCAATGGTTGATAGCTGGTATTATCTCACCCGGCTTGATACAACCCTGAACATCCAGTGGGAAAAATTCTATGGAGGAGATGCCAATTACACCCTGTATGGCATAACTGCAACACGTGATGAAGGATGCCTGATGTTCGGTACGTTTTATAACAACAACCCCGAGGTTTTGAAACGCGACATCTATGTTGTAAAGGTAAACAAGGATGGCGTTTTAGTTTCAGCTGACGGAACCCCTTCACAAAAAGTTAAAGATGTGATCCTTTTCCCAAACCCGGGCAGCGATAAGTTGTATGTTCGCACATCATTGAAAGGACTCACACTCACACTTTTTGATGTACAAGGAAAATGTATTTTGACGAATGAAATCAATGCTTCATTCACCACCGTCGATGTAACCAGGATTCCAGAAGGGTTGTACTTTTATAGATTTACTAAAAACGGGAAGATCCTGGATTCGGGAAAATGGATAAAACAATGAATCGCAATCGAAGGAAATATAATAAAGATATTTAATTACATTATTAATTTCACTTTATCACCGACAAATATAAAAATCTGATCAGCAAGATCAAGGGCTGCTGATATTTCTTTTTGGGTTAAATGAATGATTGTGTCGGGATAACGTATCTGAACCGCAAACCTGGAGATTTCATCAACTGCGTCGTAAAATTCGTCAATTGACGGGTCTTTAGTTCCAATCAATGTAATCAAATATCCCAGGTCATGAACGGGTTTAAAGTCTATATCAAGGAAAACCAAATATGCTTTAAGTGTTTTCTCAATTACCTGTTGACAGTGGAACGCAATGGTATCGTCATATTCTGGTAAACTGATTGAAACAAGATGGGCAGTATCAAGATCATGTTTAGCTTTCATCATCCACAAACGGACAATGTCATCGTTTATATTCATATAAAGATTTTCCGTTTTTAAAAATTTCGTGGATAAATGTGTTTTTTCTGAATTTATCCTTTGCAATCTCCTCCGGGGTAAACACCAAAATATCCATTGGAATTAACAGGTTTCTTAATTTTCTTCTTACCAAAGCGGATCGGTTAACCGGAGATTCATTTGTTTCTTTTACAAGCAGAAAATCCAGGTCACTCCCTTCATGGGCAGTTCCGGTAGCATAGGAACCAAAAAGGATAACCTGTTCCGGCTGATAAAATTCAACAATTTTCTGAACCACCACTTCTATTTGTTCCTTCGATATCATTGATCATCGATAATCAAATTCAAATATAGGAAAAATTCCAGTCAGAACTGGTAATGGCGTCGTTCATTTGAGAAAAGAATTTATTCGCAGTTGTATTGCGAATATTCCATTATTCATAAAAACCCTTTTTACAAAAGTTTTGAATTTTGATTTAAGTTTTGAGTTTTGAGCTTTGAGTTTTAAGCTTCTATATTACCTCATGAACCTTAATATCTGCTGGACATCCGGCAAAACGATATCCAGGAAGAACGACGGATAGAGTCCGATCCAGAAGATCAGAACGACCAGCGGAATAAGGGTTGCCATTTCAGTCCGGGTTAAATCCGGGATCGCTCCGGTAAGTTCATTGGTTTTTCCCAGCATGGTGCGTTGGTACATCCATAGCATGTAAACGGCGCCGAAAATCATGGTCAATCCGGCAATGGCGGCAAAAACCGTGTTGTTCTCAAACAGCCCCAGCAACAGCAGGAATTCGCCGACGAAACCGTTGGTGAGCGGCAGTGCGATGCTTGCCAGGAGGATGATCATGAAAAATATAGCCAGCCGCGGCGCTCTGGTAGCGATCCCGCCCAGCTCGGCGATACTGCGGGTTTTCGTCCGATGCTCAATAAAATCGATCACGATAAAAAGCCCTACGATGTTGATCCCGTGCGATACCATTTGGATGACGGCCCCAGTCGTGGCTTTCTGAGAAAGGATTAAAACCCCGGCGGTGATCAGCCCCATATGGGCAATAGAGGACCAGGCCACCAACCGCTTCAGGTCGTCCTGCCGGAGGGCAATCAGCGAGGCATACACAATCCCGGTAATGGCAAGGATGACCGCAATACTTCCCCATTGTTGCAGCGTCTGGTGACAGATCGGGATCATCCAGCGGATCATCCCGTAAATCCCCATTTTGAGCATGATCCCGGCCAGTAACATGCTGCCCGTGGCCGGTGATGTAGTATATGTATCTGGTTGCCAGGTATGGAATGGGAAGACCGGGATCTTGATGGCAAAGGCGACAAAAAAAGCCAGGAAGATCCATATTTGTTCAACCGGCGATAATTTTACAGCATAAAGCCATTGAAAATCGAACGAATGGGGCAGTGGTGTTCTGAAATAAAGATATATCAAGGCGACCAGCATCAGCAAACTTCCCGCAAAGGTGTATATGAAGAATTTAAAGGTGATCCGGATCCTGTCGTCGCCGCCCCATACCGCACAGATGAACCAGGCCGGGATCAACGCCAGTTCCCAAAAGATATAAAACATCAACCCGTCGAAAGCGGTAAAAACGCCTACCAGCGCCATTTCCAAGAACAGTACCAGGCTGTAAAAAGCGGCAGGCCTGGTGTATGAATGGTTGAAAGAGGCCAGGATGATCACCGGGAGTAAAAAGGTGGTCATGGCAACCAGCAATAAACTGATGCCGTCCATCCCGAATTTCAGACTCACACCCAGGGTTGAAAGCCAGTCGGCCGAGAAAAGCAGATTGCAATGACAGGAAGTCTTGTACTGGATAAAGGCTGCGATCCCAATGCCGAATTCAACCAGGGCGCCGGTGAGGGCAACTGTCCGGATTGACCGTTCATCCTTGAATAAAAGGATGATCAGTGAAAGGACGAGTGGAAGCAATAGTAGAAGTATCGTCAGCATCGGTCAGATAAGTATGTTAAAAAACAAGATCAGGATTATCCCGAGGACCATAATGAACATGTAAAACCCCACATTGCCGGTCTGAATAAAACGCAAGGTATTGCCGGTCCGGACCACGATCTGTCCCACTCCGTCCACCATACGATCGATGAAACGGAGTTCCACGAACCGATGGAGGAATTGCGAAATCCAAAGGACCGGTTTTACGACAATCAAATTATAAATTTCATCCACGAAGTATTTTTTCGAAATGAGGGTAATGATTACGGAACGACTGGCTTCATCAGGCAAAAGGCCTTTATCTTGTTTCACATAACGTTGATATGCCCAAAGGATCATAACGAGAACGCCAGCCAGAGTAATTCCCATCAATATCCATCCGGTACTGGGAGTAAGCGGGGTTTGATGTTCCAGAATGGCACCGGCATCGGTGAAAACCGGAGAAAGGAAGGCTTCCAGCGAGCTGTTTCCGCCAAAGATGGCCGGGATATTGAGAAGTCCTCCCAGTATCGACAGGACGGCCAATGTTATTAACGGGATTGTCATCACAGCCGGTGATTCGTGGAGGTGATGTTTTTGATCTTCCGTTCCGCGGAAATCTTTAGAAAAAGTAAGGTAGAACAAACGGAACATATAAAAAGCAGTCATCAGTGAACCGATAACCGCAATAAACCAGATGAAATGTCCGAATTCAAAGGATTTGAGCAGGATCTCATCTTTGGAAAAGAAACCCGATAGTGGCGGAATCCCGGCAATGGCAAGGACTCCTGCAAGGAAAGTCAAACGGGATATCGGAAGTTTTTTGCTTAATCCTCCCATTTTCCGGATATCCTGTTCACCACCAAGAGCGTGGATCATGCTTCCGGCTGCCAGGAACAAAAGGGCTTTGAAGAAAGCATGTGTGGTCAGATGAAACATCGCACCGGTGAAGGCGCCCACACTTAATGCGAGAAACATATACCCCAGTTGACTGATGGTTGAATAGGCCAGGATTTTTTTAATGTCGTTCTGAAAAATGGCAATGGACGCGGCAAAGAGCGTGGTGGCCAGTCCTGTGATCCCCATTATGGCCATGGTAGTCGGAGATAAGGCATAGAGGATATTCGACCGGGCAACCATATAAACCCCGGCAGTGACCATGGTAGCTGCATGGATCAGGGCTGAAACAGGGGTGGGACCAGCCATGGCATCGGGGAGCCATGTGTAGAGCGGAATCTGTGCGCTTTTGCCAACAGCCCCAACGAAGAGCAGCAGGGTGATGGCCATTAGCGTAACATTTCCCGGTTCCATGCTTTTAGCCCCAGCAAAGATCTCCTGGAAGTTCAAGCTGTGAAAGGTGGTGAAGAGAAGAAACATCCCGAGCAGAAATCCAAGGTCGCCGATCCGGTTCATGATGAAGGCCTTTTTGGCGGCATTGTTGTACTCATGGTTTTTAAACCAGAATCCGATCAGCAGATAAGAACACAACCCAACGCCTTCCCAACCGATAAACATGACCGGATAGTTTGACCCCATGACCAGCAACAGCATCGAAAAAACAAAGAGGTTCATATATGCGAAAAAACGGTTGTAGCCGGGATCGTTTTTCATATACCCGATGGAATAGACATGAATGATAAAGCCGACACCAGTGACGATAAGAAGCATGAGAATGGAAAGTGGGTCGATGAGGAGCCCGAAAGGGATTTGAAGGTCGCCGACGGAGATCCAGGAAAAAAGCTCGTGAACTGGTGAGGTGGTGAGGTGGTGAAATAGTGAGATGGTGAAATGGTGAGATGGTGAAATGGTGAAATTGAAAAAAGTCAGGATGGATAAAATAAATGAGATCAGAATGGTTCCGGGACCGAGGATGGAGGTCACTTTTGCCGGAATATTACGAAAACCCAACCCAAGGACAAGAAATCCGAGAAGTGGAAAAAGCAGTATGAGGACTACGATCAGCGTCATATTACCATTTAAGCTTATTAAGCACGTTAATATCAATAGAATGCGTTGTCCGGAAAATCAGTACAACAATAGCCAGTCCGATCGCCACTTCGGCTGCTGCAACCACCATGATGAAAAACACGAAAATTTGTCCTGCGGGATCGTTGGTGTAAGCCGAAAAAGCCGCCAGCAAAAGATTGATGGAATTGATCATCAGTTCAATCGACATAAGGATCACCAGGGCGTTACGTTTGATAAGAACCCCGAAAACCCCGATGCAGAATATGAGCGAGCAAAAGATGAGGTAGTAGTGAATGGGGATGGAATTAAGGGTGTTCATCATGAATATCGAATATTGAACAATGAATTTTGAATTTTGAATTTTGAATACTTGAACAATGGAACAATAGAACATCAGAACATTTGAAATGTGAATTTTTTATTTGTTTTTACGGTTTGTTTCTGCTGTACGGATACTTTTTACAAAAATTGAAATCAATTCATTGCATTCATTTAAACATCGGATCAACGAGTCATCTGTCGGAATTAACGGTTTAGCCTTGATAATTTTCAATGAAATAAAGGTTTCCCTCAGTTCTTTAAGACAGACCTTCATTTTATGAATAAAATCATTTGATGATTCTGCTCCTTTTGCTTCGCCATAGTTCAAAGCAGGAGAGGTTCCTGACCGAATCAATTGTTCAGAAATGTATTTTCCAATTTGGGACTTTGGCAGCTTTTCTGAAAGATTCATGATTAAAACAGCAAACTCAATCAATCTTTCTTCAAGGTCCCTGATATTTTCATTTCTGTTCATATGAATCTCTTACTTTGACATCCTCCAGATTTGATATCTTTCTAATTTCCTTCTACTGTTCTACTGTTCTACTGTTCTGATGTTCTATTGTTCTACTGTTCTATTGTTCAAGTATTCATTTTATAGCTGCTCCTTCTTCCCCAGCAGCACCGCACCAACCATTGCTGTAAGAAAAAGTACCGATGACAGCTCAAATGGCACCAGATAATCGTGATACAATATCCGGCCGAGGTTTTTAACAAGACCGATCTGTGAAAGTGATGGATCCTGAGCAACCCGGATATCATACCCGCGAAACACGCCGACCAGCGTGAGCATCAGCATACATCCTGCTACAAAGGCGATGAAATTGACCCAGGCTGGTTTTGGGGATCGTTCGTCTGCATTGAGATTCAGCAGCATAACCGTGAAAAGGAACAGCACCATGATGGCACCGGCATAGACGATCACGTGAACCACCGCCAGAAACTGTGCATTGAGCAGCACATAGTGTCCGGCAATGGCAAAAAAAGCCAGGGTAAGAAACAGAACGCTGTGGATGGGCTTTTTGGAAACCAGGACCATCACGGCGCTGTAAAGGGCAAGGACTGACAGGAAGAAAAAGATGTATTTTGTGAACATGTTGATTAGTTCAAAACTCAAAACTCAAAATTCAAATCTACAATTCAAAAGTTAAAACTCATAATGCGTTACCATAATTTAAATTTTGAATTTTCAGTTGCAATTTTGAGCTTTGAATTTTGAGTTTTACGGTGATTACTTATTATGTTTAAACCTTTTATCTTTCTTAAACTGCAATACCTCCGGGGTTTGACGTTTTGAAACGTCGATCCGTTTCGCAGGGTCAAGGGGTTCCAGCAATTCTTCTTTACCATAAACCAACCGATCCCGTTTATATTCCGAAAATACCATATTTTGGGTAAGAAAAATGGCTTCTTTGGGACAGGCCTCTTCGCAATCGCCGCAAAAGATGCAACGCAGCATGTCGATCTCGTATGTGACAGCATATTTCTCTTCACGATAAAGATGCTCTTCCCCTGGTTTTCGTTCCCCGGCAACCATGGTAATGGCTTCTGCGGGACAGGCAATGGCACATAATCCGCAGGCAGTACAACGTTCCCGGCCTTCGTCGTCCCGTTTCAAAACGTGCCTGCCACGATAAATATCGGAGAACTCACGCTTTACTTCAGGATATTGAACAGTGGTCTTTTTACGGAAAAGATGCCCAATCGTGACCCACATTCCGCCGAATATGGCCGGTAGATAGATCCGTTCCCAAAAAGTCATCTTTTTGTCGGAAACTACTTTGGATCTGTTGGTCAGGGTTGACATTTTCAATGTAATTTAAAGATCAAAACTCAAAACTCAAAATTATAACTTTAAACTCAAAGTATTTGTTGTATATTACACAAGATCACAGTTTTAAATTTTGCATTGTAATTTTGACTTTTGAGTTTTAAGTTTTGAGTTCATCAATGATTGACCAATATCACTATTCCTGTAATCACGACATTCAAAATCGCCAAAGGTATCAGGCTTTTCCATCCGAGTTTCATTAATTGGTCATACCGGAAGCGGGGAAGTGTCCAGCGAATCCACATAAAAATAAAACCGAAGAAAGTGATCTTGGCAAAAAATACCATGAAGCTGACGAAGGCAAAGATGTTGGGGGATAATCCCAGTTTATCCAAACCCGGGAAGTGATATCCGCCCAAAAAGAGTGTCGCCATCACAGCACCGGAAATGAACATGTTGATATATTCCGCAAACAGGTAAAAACCCAGTTTCATGCTGCTGTATTCGGTATGATAACCACCTACCAGTTCGGTTTCACACTCCGGCAAATCGAAAGGGGAACGGTTGGTTTCGGCGAAAGCACAGATCAGGAAGATCAGGAAGCCCAAAGGCTGATAAAAAATATTCCAGTTAAAGCCTTGCTGCTGGTCCACGATATCGCGCATACTCAATGATCCGGTCATCATCACAATGGTAATGATGGAAAGGCTCATGGCCAGTTCATAGCTGATCATCTGCGACGAAGCACGAACCGCCCCCAGTAACGAATATTTGTTATTGGAAGCCCATCCGCCGATCATGATCCCGTAAACACCGATGGAAACAATGGCGAAGATATACAGGATCCCGATGTTGATATCGGCGACCTGAAGGGCATAGGTTTTTCCACCGATCACCAGATCTGGCCCCCAGGGAATGACAGCGCTGGTGAGGCAGGCAATCAACATGGTCAGTGACGGCCCAAGGATATAGAGGAATTTATCGGCCGTATCCGGCATGAACTCTTCTTTGAAAAAGAGTTTGATACCATCGGCCATGGGTTGCAATAAACCCCATGGTCCGGCCCGGTTCGGTCCGTGACGGTCCTGAAACCAGCCGGCAACCTTCCGTTCGATCAGGGTCGAATACATTGCTACGAGCAGGCTCATGATAAGGATGAGCGAAGCGAGAGCTGTTTTATAAAGTAACACAGGCATCTAATCAAACTTAAAAATCAAAATTCAAAAGTCAAAACTACAACTCAAAAGTCAAATCTTCCTTTTTCCTTTCATAGTAAGGATACTGCTTGCAATCATTT
The DNA here is from genome assembly GCA_023229525.1 of Bacteroidales bacterium. Taxonomy (GTDB): domain Bacteria; phylum Bacteroidota; class Bacteroidia; order Bacteroidales; family FEN-979; genus CAIVAT01. The sequence continues at coordinate 45,151 of JALNZC010000010.1, read as the reverse complement.
TTGAAATTTCATCTGCTTCTTTGATCAAATTTTCCGTTTTCTTTTTATCACATTTTATTGCATCCCGGAATAAACAAAGCCAATATTTTGTTTCATTGGCTGATTTTAACGCAATCTCAAAATAACGAATATAATCTTTTCTGGAACTTGCTGATTTCGCTTCAACAATATTGGCCCCTATCGAAGTTGAGGATCGTATAAGCTGATCTACCAGAGAATAGTATATCTTACGTTCCTGTGTCACTTCCTCAATAAAAATAATCACACCAACCGAAAACTTATAAGCTCTGTTCTTTAAATCTGCTTTAATGTCTCTACCGATCATGTTTTCAGTTTTTATTTTTGAATTGTAATTTTGACTTTTGAGCTTTGAGTTTTGAGTTATTTTTGTTTTTCCATTGTCCCTTCAATCGGTTTGATCACTGAAGGTTTCTCTTCCTTTTCATAGTGATTTGCGGAGATGACCGATTGCCGTATGATGTGTCGCGGTCCTTCGATCACCCAATCTGCAGGATTTTTTTTATCAAACCGGCATTCGTTGCAGATAAAGTCTTCCACTTCCCCGTATTTATCTTTTCGTGCGGTTATCCGGTAGATCTCATTACCGAACATCCAGGCAACTGCCTTTCCTGAACATTTCGGGCAATCGCGGTGGACATTCATAGGCTTGAGGAACCACACCCGGCTTTTAAAGCGAAACGTTTTATCGGTGAGCGCTCCCACAGGACATACATCGATCATATTCCCGGAAAAATCATTTTCAATGCCCTTGGATATAAAAGTGCTGATCTCGGTGACATCACCCCGGTAAAGAACACCATGCAACCGTTTATCCGTCAATTGATCGGCTACATAAACACAACGGTAGCAAAGAATACAGCGATTCATGTGCAATTTGATGTAATCGCCGATATCGATCACGGGGAATTCACGGCGTTCTTCTTCGGTGGCGGTCTCTGCCATTCCAAATCCGAAGCTTAGATCCTGCAGATCACATTCACCGGCCTGATCACATACCGGGCAATCAAGCGGATGGTTGATCAGTAGAAATTCCACGATTCCTTTGCGTGCTTCAATCACTTCGGGAGAGGTCAGGTTTTGAACAACCATTCCGTCCTGCACCGGGGTACTGCATGAAGCGACCAGTTTGGGCATGGGTCGCGGATCCTTGGTTGAAGACTGGGAAACTTTTACAAGACAGGTCCGACATTTCCCTCCCGAGCCTTTCAGTTTGGAGTAATAGCACATTGCCGGAGGAATAATCTTACCCCCGATCTTGCGTGCCGCCTGGAGGATGGTCGTCCCCTCTTCTGTTTCAACGGTTACATTATCTATCGTTACTTTTATCATTTGCCTATTCCGTCAAACTAATCAAAATCAGAGGTTAAAAAGTAATTCAAAACTCAAAATTCAAAAGTCAAAACTACAACTCAAAATTCAAAATTTATCTGTCAAAGAATCCAAAATAAATGGATGCAAAAAGTAATTCAAAACTCAAAATTCAAAAGTCAAAACTACAACTCAAAATTCAAAATTTATTTGTCAAAGAATCAGTGATAAATGGATGCCGGATAATTTAACTTCATACTTCTATTGTTCTATTATTCTATTGTTGAGCCTGCTCCGAGAAGTCTGCGAAAAAGGTTTGCAGCCAATCTACCCACCCCCAACCCCTCCCTTGAAAAGGGAGGGGAAAAGCGCCACCATACCCAATAACAAGATATACAGTATTTTGCCGGATCAGAAATGCTCCCCTCCCTGTGGACAGGGAGGGGCTGGGGGTGGGTAGATTTACCATAAGCTACTTTTCGGAGTGGCCTCATTGTTCAATTATTCAATTCAAAATTCAAAATTCGTTGTTCAATATTCGATATTCAATAAACCGCCTGCAATCCCCGTTCTTTTTCCAATACCTCCGCGGGGTGCAGTACATGCTCCTCAAACTCATGGCGGAAGTGCCTGATGGCGCTGGCGACGGGCCAGGCAGCTGCATCTCCCAGCGGACAAATAGTGGTCCCTTCGATGTTTTTCGCAATCCTGACCAGCAGGTCGATGTCCGACATTTTTCCCTGACCGTGTTCGATGCGGTGAAGCACATTTTCCATCCATCCGGTCCCTTCACGGCAGGGTGAACACTGTCCACACGATTCGTGACGGTAAAAACGGGTCAGGTTCCATGTGTTGCGAACGATGCATGCATCTTCATCAAACACAATGAAACCACCGGAACCGAGCATGGTCCCGCTGATAAAATCGCCATCGGCCATGGATTCAAATGTCATTAACCGCTGAACGCCACTGGCTGTGTTGACAATCAGATCAGCAGGCAGGATTGGGACCGATGAACCACCCGGGATAACGGCTTTGAGCTTTTTATCATTGGCGATACCGCCACAGTATGCATCTCCATAAATAAAATCTTTAACCGGAAGTCCCATCTCGATCTCATATACGCCGGGTTTGTTGATATTTCCGCAGGCTGATATAAGCTTGGTCCCGGTACTCTTGCCTTTGCCGATCTTCGAATAGGCTTCGCCACCCATATTGATGATGGGTCCGATTGTAGCCAGTGTTTCCACATTATTTACAACTGTGGGACAACCATATAATCCTTTGAAGGCCGGGAATGGCGGTTTAATCCGGGGATTACCGCGTTTTCCTTCGAGTGATTCGAGCAGTGCTGTCTCCTCTCCGCAGATATAAGCTCCGGCGCCGGGGTGTACATAAATTTGAAGACCAAAACCTGTTCCCAGGATATTCTCGCCTAGAAAACCATGCAGATGTGCTTCCCGTATGGCTTTTTCGAGTATCCCGACGAGGTATTTGAATTCCCCCCGGATATAAATATAACAGGATTTCACACCCAGCGCATAACTTGAAACGATCAAACCCTCGATGAGAAGATGGGGTAGGTGCTGCATCAGATAACGATCCTTAAATGTCCCTGGTTCGCTCTCATCGGCATTACACACCAAGAAGCGGGGTTTATCCGGTTTTTTATCAAGAAAACTCCATTTCAATCCGGTCGGGAATCCTGCGCCTCCCCTGCCCCGTAATCCGGATCGGGTCACTTCAGCCGCCACCTGCGCCGGCGTCATATCCCGTAACGCTTTTTCCACGGACTTATATCCTCCGCTGGCGTGGTACACGTCGAAATCCCGGATACCCGGAACATCCATATTCGCTAAAAGAATTTTTCCACCCATTTCGAACCGTGCGGTTTATCCTGATTTGCGTTTTCCTTCAACTCTTTTAATATCTGATCGATTTTTTCTTTTGTCAATTGCTCATAAAATTCCGTGTTGATCTGCATCACCGGGGCTGTTCCACAAGAACCCAGGCATTCCACCTCTTTCAGTGTAAAAAGTCCGTCGGGAGTGGTCTCATCCGTGTTTATCTCAAGTGTTTTTTTCAGATGATCGATGATTTTTTCACCACCGGAAATGGCACACGGACCCGTACGGCATACTTCAATTACATATTTACCCGTTTTTTCAAGATAAAACATGGAATAAAAGGTGGCCACTTCATAAACTTCAATGGGTTGAATATTCAACTGTTCCGCAACATAATCCATCACATCCACCGAGAGATATCCGCCCAGTTCCTCCTGGGCAATATGCAGGATGGGCAATAATGCAGATTTCTGCTGCCCGGCGGGATAATGGCCGATCAATACTTCAATCTTGCCGAGTGTCTCCGGCGAAAAGGCGACCGGGCTACCTTCTTTTGTGAACAGATGATGGTTGACCTTGATATCTGACATTTTTCAATTTAATGATAAACTCAAAGTGCAAAGTTCAAAACTCAAAAATTCATCTCAAAATGTAAAACCTGTAACAATGAAACGAAATTTGAGTTTTGAATTTTGAGTTATAAGTTTTAAGTTATACTAAGCATCCAACTCCCCTGCTATCACATTCATACTGCTCATTGTTAAAATCGCATCCGACAAAACGCCACCGCGGATCATTTCCGGTAAGGCCTGGTAATAGATAAAACAGGGTCTGCGGAAATGCAACCGGTACGGGGTACGGCCTCCATCGCTGACGAGATAAAACCCGAGTTCTCCGTTGCTGCCCTCCACAGAATGATAAACCTCTCCTACCGGCACATCTATTTCGCCCATCACGATCTTAAAGTGCCAGATCAGCGCTTCCATTTTTGAATAAACCTCCTCTTTGGGAGGCAGGTAAAACTGAGGTACATCCACATAATATTTTCCTTCCGGAAGGTTTTCCAGGGCATCGCTTACAAGTTTCAAACTTTGCCATAGTTCTTCCTGTCTGACACAAAAACGGTCGTACGTATCGCCATTGGTTCCAACCGGTATCGTAAATTCAAAATCATTGTAACTACTGTACGGTGTCATCACCCGGACGTCGAAGTCCACTCCCGCGGCACGCAGATTCGGACCGGTAAAACCATAGTTCAGGGCTCTTTCAGCGCTGATGGGGCCAACTCCGATGGTACGGTCCATGAAGATCCGGTTTCGCATCAACAACTTTTCGAATTCTTTTAAAATGGCGGGAAGTCGTTTGATCAGATCCCTGATCTTTTGTACCGCGGCCGGGTTGATATCGCGTTCAAAACCTCCGATCCGGCCCATGTTGGTAGTAAGACGGGCACCGGAAATTTCTTCATAGATCTCATAGATCTTCTCTCGTTCCTGAAAAACATAAATAAATCCCGTCAGTGCACCGCTATCGACCCCGATCACGCTGTTACAAATGAGATGGTCAGTGATACGGGCCAGTTCCATCAGTATGATCCGCAGATAATCAATACGTTTAGTGGTTTTGATGCCCAACAGTTTTTCTACCGTCATGTGCCATCCTATGTTATTGATGGGCGCGGAACAATAGTTCATCCGGTCGGTCAGGGTAGTTATCTGATAATATGACCGGTGTTCGGCAATTTTTTCAAAAGCACGGTGAATGTATCCGATGGTTTGTTGCGTATCGATGATCGTCTCCCCGTCCATCGTCAGCACATTCTGGAAAATGCCGTGCGTGGCCGGATGGGTGGGGCCGAGATTCAGGGTGGTATATGGAGGTTGTTCAGGCATCTTTCAGGTAGCGAGGTAGCGAGATGGCGAAACTATCAGATAGGTATTGAAATTACAACGATCGCCGGCAAACTTCATACTTCTATTGTTCAAATGGTCTATTGTTCTATTATTCATTTCAAAATTCCTTCTTCGTTGATCAATATTCAATATTCCTTTCCATCATCTTCCGAAGTACCTGTCATCCTTGTCTTTCCGCGTTTGGTCTTCCAGTGGATATTCTTTCCTCATGGGGAAATAATCCATATAATCTACATTTAAAATCCGTTTCAGGTTGGGATGCCCCTCAAAGATTATTCCGTAAAAATCGTAGGTTTCACGTTCCATCCAATTGGCAGCAAAGAAAAGATCCGTAACAGAGGGGAGATTTGGAGTGGTTGTGGTAATAAATGTTTTGATCCGGATGCGATTGTTATCTGTCAAATTGTGCAGATGGTAAACAACACCAAGCGGTAATCCGCGATCGGGATAATGGATACCACATAACGTGGTCAGGAAGTTAAAGCGGAGCAATGGATTTTCCTTGAGGAAACGGATCACCTCATGGGATACAGGGCTGGCAACGGTAACGGTCAGGATATCCGTTGCCGTGTCGACCTCAAAAATATCCCGGCCGAATTCTTTGTATAGGTTATCGATGATCGTTGTGTTTTCCATTTTGCTATTTAACCGTTTCGGTGAGTTGAGACGCACCGCGAAGAGACGCACCGCGAAGAGACGCACCGCAGTGCGTCTCTTCGCGATACGTCTCAACCCTATGGTGAGAATATCCCATATTGCGATAGTAAATCCTTGTATTCCTGAGAGTATCGTCGTCGTAAAGATTCTTTCCCTACCAGATCCTGGATCTTCATGAATCCTTCGATGATCTGTTCCGGCCGGGGCGGGCACCCTGGAACATAAACATCCACAGGCACAACAAGATCGATACCCTGGAGCACACTGTAGGTGTCGAAAATTCCGCCGCTTGAAGCACAGGCCCCGACAGCGAGTACCCACCGCGGTTCGGCCATTTGAGCATAGACTTGCTGAACCACCGGCGCCATCTTTTTTGCAATGGTCCCCATTACCATTAAAAGGTCGGCCTGGCGCGGACTGAAACTGAGCCGTTCCGCACCAAACCGCCCAAGGTCGTAATGAGCGCCCATAGTGGCCATAAATTCGATACCGCAACATGAGGTTGCAAACGGTAAAGGCCAGATGGAGTTCTTGCGGGCCAGGCCAATCACCTTGTCGAAGGTTGTGGCAAACAAGCCGGGCGCCTGATAGCCATCCGGCGGGTTAACTTTACTATATGTTATTGGTTCTTTTGGCATTTTATATCTCAATCTTCCCAATTAAACGCTCCCTTTCTGAAAATGTAATAAAATCCGAAGAGAAGAAATCCCAGGAACAGGATCATCGGCCAGAATCCTTCCCATCCTGAATCCTTGAAGTTTATAGCCCAGGGGTAAAAAAAAATGATCTCCACATCAAAAAGAACAAAGAGTATTGCTATCAGGAAATATTTTACGGAAAAGGGAAACCGTGCATTTCCTTTGACCTCGATACCACATTCAAAGTTTTTATCTTTACCCAGGGTATGCAATTTTTTCCTCTTCCCGCCGATAAAGTGGGTAAGGAACATCGTTACAATAACAAATCCAGATGCCACGACTGACTGAACCAGTACGGGAATATAGTCCGATGGAATGAAGTTTCTTTCCATTATTCCATTATTTGGAATTAGTCTTTACAAAAATAATCATTTTTTAAGTTTCGTGAAAAAAATCACATTAAAATAAGCATGTTTTTTATAGAAAACCTTGACATTATAGAAAAAATAGTTATATTTGCTCATTAAAATATTTAATCCGAACGCCGATAGGTCGGCAAAAAAATGACTGCCGCGGTCTATGTAGAATGGATACGTGGCAGTCCTCGTTTTATCATAACCAGTTTTTATGAACATTTATAAAGTTGCCATATTATTTGATGGGGCGTTTTTCAGAAAAAGATATTGTTATCTTCATCGAGCCGAACCACGCGCCTCACAGGTTAACGACTATATAAATGATGTTATGGTGCGAATTAATGCACTTACTACTGTATATGATCATAATTCACAGGATGTATTATTTAGAGCGTTCTATTATGATTGTAGACCATATGGCGGAATAGAAACAAGACCAGGGGGTGGGCAAATGGATTTTAGCCAAAGTACGGTATTTATAGCATCAAATGCTTTTCATAAAGATTTAAAAACAATGAACCAATTAGCATTACGACTGGGCGAATTGTCATTTGATGGATGGAAAATAGACATTGCAAATCCGACGGCTCCTCCAAGACCCGATTTTAAACAAAAGGGGGTTGACATGAAGATAGGAATGGATATTGCGTGGATGGCAACTAAAAAAACGGTTGACAAAATAGTGTTAATAGCAGGAGACTCAGATTTTGTATCACCAATGAAATATGCAAGAAAAGAGGGATTATGGATTTATCTTGATGCGATGAGACAGGCACAAATTAAACTTCTTCTTAAGGAACACGCAGACTTTATACTGTAACTATTATTTTGATTTCCCCCACTTTTTATAGCGCCCATCTTCGCTATTTGCTTGCGACTTTCGGGAGATAACTTCTCTGCTCTGGCCTTACCGCCCTTTAATCCTCCCAGCCGTCCTAATGTGACCGTAGCCGGATTTTTATTAAATCTTAACCGGTTTCAACTGGAAGGCCGCTATCCGGAATACATTTCACAGATTTATAAGCTTTGTAACGAAGCTTTTACATTAAACATGATTGAAAAATGTAACGAATTAAGGAAATGGTTGATCAGTCAGACGCAGTAATAACAGCAAGAGCATTTGTAATGGAATGTCGTGAACATGGACTTTTTTTTGAACATGTTTATTTATTCGGTTCTTTTGCATCGAATACGTTTCATGAAGGATCCGACATTGATTTATTGCTGATTTCAGATCAATTTTCTGAAAACGTTTTTGAAAACCTGAATCTTTACAGCAAAATCAATATCCGTTATCCGATTATTGAAACGCATCCTTATCCAACCCATTACTTCGAAAAAGGAGACGATTTTCTTTTGCACATTATGAAAAATTGTATTGAGCTTTTCTGAAAAAAGATGATTAATAAGATCCTGGAATAAAGTAGCAGTCAGATTTACAGCTATCTATCTTTTTACAATTTTTACCGTCCCAATCTTCCCGTCAATAATTACATTTACAATATAAACGCCTATTGGTTTGTCTGACAGAGATAACTCATACTTGCGTTCTCCAAAGAGTATTGAGGACAACATCTTTTCTCCTTGCATTCCATAAACATGAATGGTAACTTTATCTGAGGGTAAATCTCCATTTAACTCAAGAATGAAGTCCCCCGTCGTGGGATTGGGATAGATTTTGAAAAAAGATTGACCTGAATTTATTGCATTCTTGTCACCGGGAGATCTGACCGTATCAATTACAGGCGCTTTTATACCGCAATACTGACTATTGGTGGTGATTGTTCCGTGCATATAACCTCCAGAGTTGACCTTAGTTCCCGGTAGATAGCGGATTTTCTGTCCGGCGATCATGGTTGTACTGCCTCCGTTTGGAACTGTAAAAGTAGATCCATTACCTGCTACGGTGATCACCTGAGTGGCATTGTGGCACTCGGGTTGACCAGGGATGACGGCGCCGTTAACTGTTACGGTTACAGGTAGCGAATTTATACTGACGTTCCCGTTTATCATGCCCCAAAGTATATTTTGTGATGAGGCATTCCCTAAAACCCCATTGGAAAGCATAAGAGTTGCCGATGTTTGATTGTTTGTTGCACGAATGGTGAACTTCAGATTAACCACTGATCCGGTATCTCCTATAAGAGTGGTCTGGGAAAGAGAGAATCCGATCACCCTGATTTTTGTTCCGGTAATGTTTTCAGCTTGCAACATGTACCCCTGAGCCCTGGCAGCCAGGACTGCCGAGTTCTGAATAAAACTCATGCAAGAGGGGAAATCTATATCAACCTGAAACCCAACAACCGCTTCCATGTTGGTTATTTTGACGGGTACGGTCAGTGTGTCGATATACTTTGCAGATAAATCCGGAACGATAATATAATTTGGGATATAGGCATAGGTTGTGAGATTTATATTGTAAGGATATTCATCCGGATCGTTGGAAAAAACCTTCATGATGCCGTTGGATTGTCCTTTGGTGGTTTGATGAAAGTTGATAACGACATCTATGTACTGGTTCACAAGAACATAAAATGGTAATTCCGTTCCCAACGTATATGATGGATTGGTAAAAGTGATCTGGTCAACTTTCAAGGTATCCGTCCCATAATTGTAGATGCGCAGGGTTTGATGCCCGGTCTCTGTGACCGGTACATTCCCGAAATTGACCTGAGGATCGCTGTATATATCGGAAGCGGCAATGGTCAGGGTCCCATTATACGCATCAGACAAAGAGTTTTGTGCCAAGGTATCGCCAATGATGACGTTTTGAAGGTTCAAGCCATAGGAACCACCTATCCCATTTACATCAAAGGCCAGGCTTAAAACATTCCCATCGACCCCGTTGAATACCTGACCATTCGGGGAATAGGCAATGACGCGCAAAATATTTCCGGGAATGGTACTGGCTGAAACAACTTGATTGGTCTTCCGGCTCGTCAGAGTTGCTGAATTGTTCATGTAAGTCAATGAGGATGGTAAAACCAGGTCAAATTGAAATCCGGTAAAGGGTTCCATGTTGTTGACCGAGAAAGTCAGCGTACCCTGATGTCCCGAATAGGTAAACATGTTGCCGGTGTGCAGTTCATTAACAGCATAGGCTATGGCATGAAGGTCTACCTGCTGGGTTGCCTCATCAGGGTCATTGCACGTGATGATGATCTTTTTATCATAAACACCTTTGACCGATGATGTAAAGCGGATCCGGACATCATGATCCTCTCCTGCCGGGATGGAAAACACAGAAGAACCCACGACTGAAAAATAGGGCGATGTAAACGAAATACCGGTCACGTTGAGCGGTTGGTTCCCGGTATTATAAATGGTAAGTGACATGTCGGTGGTCGATCCCAGGGGAGTGCGTATAAAATCGATCAGGGTGGAAGTGATGTTGATATCAGGAGCCAATAGGGTAACAGTTCCATCTGTTGAACCGGTAAGGATATTAACGGAACCGGCATCACCAATTATAGGATCGGTAAGTGTTAACGGATAACTTTCCGGTAGCGTTCCCGAAGTCAACTGAAACGAGACAACCGATCCGGTTGTTCCAATGAAGGGGGTATTGCTGAACGAAAACCCCAACACCCTCAATACATTACCCGCGATGATGCTTGCCTGTACCATGTGTCCGTTCGCCCTGGCAGGTTCGAGCGCAACCGAACCGGTCACATACGAAAACCCGGTGGGAATGGGCAGGTCAAATTGAAACGCCACAAACGCATTGCTGTTGCTGATGTCGACATGGATGGCGAAATTCTGGTTTGGCCCGATGGAGACAGTACCCATCTGCATCGTATTTGCGGCACGAAGTCCACCTGTGATCATCATCATCAAAACGATTACTGCAACCAATCTCCGGTAATCAACAAGATTTTTCATATAATAACTATTAATTCAAAATTCAACATCCGTTGTTCAATATTCATTAATCCTTAATCCATGTTCAAGGTTCCTTGTTCAATGTTCGATATTCCATTTACCTCATCCCCGTTCATTAAAGCACCTTATCCTTCTTCCCCTGAAGCGCCTCATCCCCCATCCCCTTCTCCTCAAGGAGAAGGGGGATTAATTTGGGTTTATCATGTATAGTTTTCATTTTTCAATTCGTATAATTTTTACCACCATATTACAAAAAGCTCCGGTTTTAGGTTTAACCGACATATCTATGTAATACATTTTTCCCGGTTTAAGCTGTTTCATCATTTCATTGGGGAGATCCAATGTATGTTTCTCTTTCCCGAAGTTCCCAACATCGGTTGAAGTTACTTTTTTACCATCCTGATCATATAGGATGATGGTCACAGCAGAAAAGTCAGCAAGCGTGAATGAAACGTGGGCATGATCGATGAACGGATTTGGAATAACAGTCAATCCAAATGAGTCATTCATGTATTCTCCATGTTCATTCAACCCCATCGGGAAGACCGACAGGATTCCATTTTCGACACCGTTCAGGATATTGGTTGACAGGCTATCTCCGATAATGCCATTTTCAAGCGTTAGTGGGAATTCGCCCCGGATATTTCCAACCACTAGGCTGAATGATACCACCATCCCGCTCCCACCTTTGAAAGCTGCATTGTTTGGAGAGTAGGAAAAGATACGCAGGGAATTGGCGCCAACCATGTTCCCGATGGCAACGTGGTTGACACTCCGATCGCTCAGTCGCAGCGAATAACCGAGATAAGAGAGACCCTGAGGCAATTGGAGATCAAACTGGAAAGAGACGAACTTCGCCGTATTCGAAATGTCGATCGTCAACGTAACCGTATCTCCGGGCCGTGCAAAGGCATCATGAATGATCATTATATTTTGCGACAGCGAGAGTTTAACAAGAAGTACGAAAAGTATTAAAAGGAGGGGTTTCATGTTTCAGGTAAAAAGTTCAGGTTCCAGGGTTTAGGTTCAAAATTCAAAATTCGTTGATCAATATTCAATATTCATTTCTCGGTTTAGATTCAAAATTCAAAATTCGTTGATCAATATTCAATATTCATTTGTCGGGTTTAAATTCAAAATTCAAAATTCGTTGATCAATATTCAATATTCATTTCTCGGGTATTCGTCATAGCTTCGCAATTTAAGTTTCGGTTTCATTTAACATAAATCACCTTGATCTCCTTGTTGAATGTCCTTCCCGATTTGCTTTTCGCCTCCATTTTGCAGAGGTAAGCGCCGGAGGGCATCGGATCGCCAATCTGGTTTCGTCCGTTCCATTCCAATTGGTGAGTTCCGGAAGATTGGTCATTTGATGAAAGTACGCACATTGATTGTCCGTTCAGGTTGACTATTTTGATCATGATCCTCGATGGTTCCGGAAGAGAATAACTTATGGTGATGCTCTCTTTGAACGGGTTCGGGAATGCCTGCAGTTGAAATTCATCGGCGATGGGTTCCCTGAAATCTTTAAGTACATTGACTAAATGGCCTTCAGCATCTCCGGCTGTGACTTCTCCCCAGGCAAGCGGAGAACTTTTGCCCTCGATTCCGATCAGTTTGATCAACCCTTCCGGAAGAGTGCGGTTTTCGAGATTGTAGATAATGCCGGTAAGCTTACCTTTCACAAGACCCGTTGCAAATTCCATTCCCTGTTGTTTCATTAAAAGTCGTATTTGATCTGCGTTTTGGCCTGTTAGTTCAAATTGTAATGCCGCCACCTGGCCTTCGCTCCTGAAAGAGATGAAGTTGGTATCGAGGTAAATATAGGCCGGATCCGGATTTATCCCCGATCTAATGCCCCCGGCTTTCTTATTGCCATTGATGATGTTTACAATACCGATCACATCCAGTATATTGACCACATGGTCGTCATTCACATCCGCTGCATCGAATAAGAAAGGCTGCGGGTTCTGGCTCAACATGTATGAGATCACAGTGGTAATATCGAGCACATTCACTGCCAGGTCGCCATTGGCATCGCCGTTGGCTGCAGCAAATGGAATGGCAACAACCCGTTTGCTACTGTCGCTTTCGGCAAGGTCGGTGCCAACGATCTTGTAGTAATAGTGGTAAGTTGTATCGGGTATGACATTGAAGTCGGCAAACAAGGTATCGGTGATCAATGAGGTATTGATGCGAACCGGCGTGGTGTAAGTAGAATCGGTAATGTTATTAAACCGGTACATGTTATAGCCAAGCGCATCCTCCGTCCCGGCACGGTTCCATTCCAGGTAAACCTTCCCGATCCCCGGTGTGGCCATAAATTCAATCGAAGCGGAACCCGCCGCCTGGATTACGAACTCAAACCGCGAATCCTCGATCGGAATTTCAAAATGTTCATTGTCTTTTGCGCCTTCAACCCTTACCCGTTGTATTCCATCTCCGGTTTCGATACCAATGTTGTGATATGCCGTCCATCGGGTCGAATCAGAGTTCCATGTTGCCGAATCAGCAACTACCCTTTGTGTATATGGTTCCCGCACTCCGAATGTCAAAAAAGGAGTGACTGATATATCCATCGCACGATTGAAATAAACATCAAAACGATGGCGGCCAGGACCGACGATTCCTAAACCGTTTTGTGAATTGTAAGGGTTGTCGTATTTGTTCACCTCTATACTGTCAATGAGGATTTTCCATATATGACCATGACAAAGAGGAGAGGGTGCAGTTTGAGCGCTATCCGATCCGTCAACTATTGCATAATTGGAATTTTCAAAAAAATCCAAAATCGAATGTTCGATGGTTAAACTGTCATCCGTTCCCCAATAGTTGGGGGAGAGTTTATAGATGCCCCAACCTTGCGGCCCTGAATAATTATAGACTGTATTTCCAAAAATTGAATTATTCTTAAATCCGGTTGATCCAAAATATGTTAAGAAGGTTTGACTAGGGTGTTGATAATTTATATTTCCGGAAACAATGTTATTTTGGAAAGTGTTAACAGACCCAAATCCCACAAAACTAAAATCAACAAAATTTTTGGTTAAGAGGCAACTTGTTAGGCTATCAGCGCTTAGGAGATAGGAAAAATATAGTATACCATAGCGAAAAATGGAATTTTCTATTGTAAAACCATCAAAATGACGAGGAAAGGAAGAGCCTGACGAGCTAAAATATTCAAAAATACAATATTGCATTTTTTGTGAACTACTACTGACATTTTTAATTTGAAGCCAGTACCCAGATCCGTTTTGTGTAAAAACAATCATGGAATCTGGTTTCCCATTGCATATTATTTTTGAGGAAACAAAAATGGATTTTCCATCGCTTATCTGGATCTTAGTACCAGGATCAATTTTTAAGGTATCAAATACAACATTGGAAGTAACAAGATAGAGCTTTTTTGGGGTTAAATGCTTTGTTCCGTAATAAAGTCCACCAAGTTCCTCCCCATTGGTCACCGTAAGATGGAAAGTGCCAGTGGTCCGCTGAACCATATTTTTTGCTCCAATTTCATATTGAAACATGATATCCCGGTTATTGGCAGTTGATGGTTTTATATAGATCTTAAAAGGATCCGTCTGCCCGGTCATTGAAGCGTAAGTGGAGATGTTCCCCAGATAACTTGTACTATCAAGGATGGTTGCCACTGTTGTATCCTCATAAGGTGCAAAGCGGAGTTTTGACCATACACTATCTGCAAATCCTCCTGCATTTTTAATTTTTAGATAGAGTTGAATGGTTTCCCCTGCATCCGGAACTCCATCATGATCATCACCCGGCAAAGTATCTACAATAGTATTTGAAGCATAGTTTAAATCCGGAACGAGGTTATAATTCAAAGCATTGAAAATATTCAGGACTCCATTTGTTGAACTCTGAATCAATCGAGCAAAAATTTCTTCGGTGCTTAAAATTAGATTATGCGATTTTATTAAAGCTACCGCACCCGATACTACAGGAGCTGCCATGGAAGTTCCATTAAGAAGGTGGTATTCTCCATTAGGGAAGGTACTGAGAATCCCTACTCCCGGTGCGCTCATTTCATAGTTGTGTTCATAAGAATTTGTACAATCAACCGGTCCGGATGGGTCAAAATTTGAAAAAGAGGCCAATCCTCCTAATTGCGTTGTCGCCTGCACACCTAATACCCATGAATAACATGCAGGGTACATCGGCGCATATATTGGCGCCGGTGGATATGGGGGATCAATTTTATAACCATTATTTCCCGCCGCCGCTACAATCACTGCTGTTGAATAGGCATTCTCAAGTGCAGTTTTCAGTGTTAAAGATTCTCCATAGCTTCCCAGACTGAGGTTTAAGATTGTGGCTCCATTTAATCTTGCATAATTCACTCCATCAGCAATATCAGAAGAACTGCCATAGCCGGAACTTTGCATGACTTTTATGGGCATGATCCTTGCGTTCCATGCAATACCGGCAATACCGGTATTGTTATTGCCTTTGGCTGCTGCAATCCCGGCAACATGGGTTCCATGACTGTTGTCATCAATGGGGTTGTTGTCAAGGTTTACAAAGTCCCAGCCTCTTATATCATCGATAAAACCATTTCCATCATCGTCTATGCCATTACCAGGAATTTCGTTCCAATTGGTCCATATGTTGGGGCTCAGGTCGGGGTGAGTCCAGTCGATACCGGTGTCAATGATCCCAATGATTTGTGTTGTATCTCCGGTCGTGATAGCCCATGCATTTTTTGCATTTACCCCCGGGAAAACGCCCAGATACCATTGCTGGGATGCCATAGGATCGTTGGGCTCAGTGGCTTGCGAATAGAAATAGTAATCGGGCTCGGCAAAGTCAACCAGCGGATCCGCCTTAAATTCCTCGACCATTGCTTTTACATCTTCTTTATCCCCTGCTTTGAATTTGTATATATTGAAAAGCTGAGGTATCTCCAGTTTCTGTCCATCCGGAGTCGACATGTATTTTTTCACCGTCTGTTTTTCTTCCCTGCTAAAGATCTTATCCGCCGTTTTTACTTTATGCCGGATGATGAATTCATCCACGCTGCTAATCCCGGTTTGCAATGTCGATTTGGTTTTTCTGACCTGAACTGGCACATCATCCTTGAATTTCACCAGTACAACTCCCGGGGCAAATTCCGGGTTAAAGGGATCAAGGATGTGCAGGTTGGCGTAACCAGGCCCTTGGGCGCATAGTGCGCTTGCCATCAAACAGGACAAAATTAGAAGGGTAAGCTTTTTCATAGTAATCATTTTCGTTTAAAGTTCAAAATTCGTTTTTCGGGTTTAGGTTCAAAATTCAAAATTCGTTGATCAATATTCAATATTCATTTTTCGGGTGTTCGGGATCGCTTCACAATTCTGGTTTCAGGTTATTTATCCCTCGTCACTCGTCTCTCGTCCTTCGTCTCTCGGTTTTCATGTTTCAATTTCAAACCCTCCAAAGAACATTTTTCCTTTCTCGGTCAGAACATATTTTTGATCGGGAGAGTTTGGTTTATCTTTAATGGTTTGTTCAACTAAGCCTTCCTTTCGTACAAGATTCAGATATTGTTCCCTGAATTTATCGCGACTACCAAAAGACATAAGTTGCATCATTTCTTCTACTTTCATCGGTGTTAAGCTAATCAAAAGCAACTTCAAAATATTTTGCGTCCGTTTAGGTAACAACTTGACCCCTTTTTCAGCCAAGCTTACGCCCTTTTTAAAATCATCAATTTTTAACTCATTGATTTTCTGAAATCTAATTGTCTTCAGCTTGCTCCCTTTTTCCACCCAGCTTGACCCCTTTTGAAAAAGAAACAGATCTGTATCTTCAATTTCATCGAGCTTTTGAAGCAATGGAAGTTGCTTTAACCCGGTCAAGGCTTTTTCAGGAAAATTTTCTTTTTCAAACCCTAAAAAGGATATTATTTTTTCTGCTTTATCACCAAAAACAGGACATAAAAGCGGAATTATAGCCCGAAACTTATCATCTTCAATAAATACAGGTTTCGCTCCATTTGCATAGATTTTTAAATATTTCTTAACATTCTTGACACCTGAACCTAATTCATCAGTCCATCGAAATTCCGAGAAAAATTTTCGGATGGTGGGATTTTTTGCATACGGGTTAAATGCATCCAGAGATAACACTCCCTTGAAAAGTGGCTTGTTGGGGTTACTTACTTCTACCCGGTCTTTATATATAATCAGTTCGGTGGAATGTGCACTGGTATATTCCCTGTGAACAATCATATTCCCAACCAATTCACGAAATATCAATTCTCTAAGGTCTTTTCGCTGATCGCCTTCAAGATAGAATTTTTCGGGCAGATATGATTTGGTTTTAATAAACTCCATGACTGTTTGATACGTGTCGATCAAGTTGGTGCGTAATGGAGGAATACGGTCATCATAGCGGTCGAGGTCATGTATCCTTACCAGAACATCCACTTTATAGCCAGGAAGAATACTTCCTATAACTTCATCTTTCCCAAAAATAAGCGCTGAAGCCAATGTAAAGCCCTCTTCGCCTGTTCGTGGGTCGCGTCGATAGAGTTGGCTATCGCGGAGGATAGTCATATTGTTGGCCTCTATCCATGGATGAGTGCTATCGGCTGCTCTTACCACTGCCCGTGTTTTATCGAACAGGCGGGTATCAAAGTCTTCTATTCGCAGATACCTGATAATTTCACTTTCGGAAAAAGTATTTCGTTTACGGAAATACATATCTGAGATTCTTGAATCATCTTCTATCCGGATATCGCTGTCATTTTCCCGGTCGTAGATCATTCCTTTGTTGCTGTGGATTTGAGAACTTACCGGGATTTTAACACATAAAATGATTTTGCCGTCTTTTTCAATTTGATAAAGCGGGAAGTTTACCGGTGGATTTATCACTTCTTTATTGTTCAGCGTTGTGACAATGTCCTTTTTCAATTGCTCAACGACTGAAGGGTCAATGCCTGTAACCTCTCCATCATTATCAGCCCCCAATACAATAACCCCACCTTCCCTATTGAGAAAAGAAACAACCGTGTCGTAAAAATTACCGGGCACTTTATCTCCGGCTTGCTTATATTCGGTACGAATATTTTCGCCTCTGGACAGGATTATATTTAGTTCTTCGATGGTCATTTTATCGTTTCAGATTCCAAGTTCAAGGTTTCAGGTTTACTCATTGATATTGTTTATTTTTTTGGGGGGTGTTCGTGATTGCTTTGCAATTCAAATTCCAGGTTTCAGGTTCAAAATTCAAAATTCGTTGATCAATATTCGATATTCATTTCTCGGGTATTCGTTATCGCTTCGCAATTAAAGCTTCGGGTTCATTTAATATAAACCACCTTGATCTCCTTGTTAAATGTCTTTCCCGACCTGCTTTTCGCTTCGAGTTTGCAAAGATAAATCCCCGATGGCAGTGGTCGGTTGCTCAGACTGCTTCCGTTCCAGTCGATCCAGTGCATACCTTCTTTGAGTTCTGCATTGGTTAATACATTGACAAGTCTGCCTTTGAGGTTGAATATTTTTATCATCGTCTGTGCATCTTCGGGAAGGCTGAAATTAATTGTTACACTTTGAGAGAAAGGGTTTGGATAAGCCTGTAGAAACAGTTGATCTTTGGGTTGCTCTGTTGGCGTTTCTTTAATTACTGGAACAATTTTGCCCTGGTCGTCGCCGGCTAAAATAGCGCCCAATTCGAGAGGAGATTTCGTGCCGCTGATCTTCACCAATGGAATATCGCCTGCCGGGATGTTTTTATTGTATGATGTATAAAGTATCCCAAGCAGCTTTCCTTTGACAATGCCATAGGCCAGTTCAAATCCGGCGGGTGGTTCGACCAACTTGATATTTTCAAGAGTTTCGCCGGCCAGTTCGAACTGCATAGAAGCAACCTGTCCATCGCTTTGCAAAACAATCCGCTCTTCTTCCAATTTGATGTGAGCCACCACCGGGTTTGTTTCAATGGTGGTGGAAATTGATTTCATTTTCCCGGTGATGATATTCACCACCCCGATCACATCGAGTATATTGATGGTGTTGTCGTCGTTTACATCGGCGGCATCAAAGAGAAAAGGCTGCGGGTTTTGATCCAGCATGTAGGCAACAAGGGAGGTAATATCCAGTACATTGACCGATTCATCGCCATTGGCATCGCCCATTGGCGCGTTGTAAGGGATAGCATTGACAAGATTCGATGAATCACTTTCACGAAAATCGGTATTGACGACCTTGTAATAATACCAGTAATGTTCCCCGGGCGTAACCGCAAAATCGGTATAGGTTGTATCGGTGATCAAACTGGTATTGATCATCACTGGTGTTGAATAAGTCGTGTCGGTAATATTCCGGAACCGGTACATGTTGAATCCAAGTAAATCCTCAATCCCGGCATTGTTCCATTCAAGATACACCTTGCCAATCCCGGCTTGTGCCATGAAATTCGTCGAAGCCGAACCAGCAGCATTGATTACAAACTCAAACCGCATGTCTTCAACGGGGATCTCCCAGCCTTCAAGGTCTTTGGCGCCGGTTACGCGGAGACGGTTGATCCCATCTCCGGTGTACAGCTGAATGTTTTTATAAGCAGTCCAGATTTTGCGATCTGTTGACCAATTCGCTGAATCAGTAACATTCTGCTGTGTGAAAGGATATCTGACCCCAAATGAAAGTTGGGGTATAAAAGCAGTATCCATCGGACGGTTAAAATAGACTTCAAATTTCTGAGCCCCAACGCCTATGGGATCGAGATATTCATCCTGGGGGTCTATTCCATTTACTTGTACCTTCCATACAATTCCATGGCAAGAGTCAGGTGGTGCGTTAAGATTTGGTTGAAAAATTGCTCGTGGCATTGTTGGAACTTCCATAAAATCTTCGATAAAACCTTCTATTTTAGACGAATCAGTTGTTCCCCAGTATTGATACCTAACATATTGAAAATCGGACATTCCACCATAATATGTCGAATATTTAGTAAGAATTTGTTTGCTTTCTTCATAAAATGTGCCATTCCATATAAGGATTGGTTTTGAATATTCGCTTAACCATGTATTTCTATAATTATCAGTAAAATTTTGATAATTCACTGGTGGCATACGAAAATTAACGAAATTATTATTTTTCAACTGATACCCTCCTGTGTATATTGCGTATGGACAGATACCATTATAATAATAATCTTTACTTGTAGAAGGAGCAAGAAAATTATTTTGAGAAACATAGCCTGATCTTGATGAATATATAACCTCATTCCCAGAAACGTAAAGGTTGTTAATCACCGAATCAACAATACCAATCCAATTTGTATAAAAGATACAGTTATAAACACTTGCAGGATTCATATAATTATCAGAACTGAGTGGCCAGGAAATATTTTCAAATTTGCAATAGGAAATATGGTTTTTTATTTGTCCTGGATCATTTCGATATGAAAAAACCGTTCCAACCTCACCACCTCCTTGTGGGTTGTAACCTTTGATATAAATTAAACTGTCAGGTTTCCCGTCAGCAAATAATTTTCCACTTATTGGTATGGTTTTACCCGGATAAATCAACATTTTAACCCCTGGTTTAATGATAAGAGTACCATTTACTCCTACCTTAAAACTGTTGTTTACTAAGTATAATTTATTCGGATATAAAATCAATAAAGAATCTAACACTCCAAAAAGCTGTTCCCCATTTTCTACTGTGAAAACAATTTGTTGTATAGTTGTATCCGCTGAACCTTTGAACCAGAAAAGCAAATCAAAAACCACATCACGGTCGTGAGCAACATCTGGGCTGAAATGAATTTTCATCGGATCGAATTGACTTGTAAGCGTGGCATATGGGCTCATGCTCCCAATAAATGAAAGGGGTTTAAGGATTTGAGCTGTCGTTGTGTCTTCAAACTCATGAAAACGTATTTTGAACCAGGTACTGTCGCATTGTCCTCCGGTATTGCGGGCAGTAAACCAGAATTGTATCGTTTCATCTGCATCAACCCTGCCGTCGTTATCATCTCCTGCAATTGTATCTACCATTGTTCTGCTGATTGGACGTACTTCAGGAATCGGAATACAATGAATAGCTGCTTCAAGATTCATAAAGTTTGAGGTTGATTGTATAAATTTGACCCACATCAATTCCTGTAATTCGGTTGGAAATAGAGTCTTATATATCGCCATTGAGCCAGCTACGATAGGGGCTGCCATTGAGGTTCCCTGGTAAACCCTGTAATTGCCATTGGGAATAGTACTCAAAATATTTGTACCTGGGGCTTTTATCTCGTAATTGTTTAAACCAGGAGTAGTACTAAAAGTCGGTCCATTACAATCAGTATTACTAAATGAACCGTCAGGCGCTTGTACGCCTAAAACATAAGAAAGCGCTGCCGGATAGAATTGACCAGATGGAATACATTGGTCGACATCTACTCCATCGTTTCCCGCTGCAGCAACCAAAATGCATGTAGCATAAGCATTTGCCAGGGCGTCTTCCATGGCTAAGGATTGTGCATAACTCCCAAAACTCATATTGATCACTGTAGCGCCCTTGTTTTTTGCATAAATAATACCGGTTGTGATGGTTGCTGCATCACCACGTCCGGAACTCTGGAAAACTTTCAGCGGCATTATTCTTGCGCCATGGCTTACACCACAAATTCCGATATTGTTATTGGCTTCAGCGGCAGCTATTCCTGACACATGGGTTCCGTGGCTGTTGTCGTCCGTAGGGTTGTTGTCGTTGTTGATCCAGTCCCATCCGCGGACATCATCCACGTATCCGTTGCCATCATCATCAATGCCATTACCAGGGATTTCACCAGGATTTGACCAAATTTTATTTTGTAAGTCAGGGTGTAGCCAATCAACGCCAGTGTCAAGAATGCAAATTACTTGGGTGGTATCTTTTACGGCAACAGTATCCCACACTTTATCGGCGTGGACGGCGGGGATGTACCATTGCTGCGGGTAAAGAGGATCATTTGGGATCGATTTTGCTGGTGGGGGAGAAAGGGGAACAGATGCAGGATACAGGATGCAGGATGCAGGATATTGGATGTTGGATGCAGGATACAGGATGCTGGATGCTGGATACTGGATGCTGGATACTGGATACTGGATGCTGGATGCTGGATTATTAGGGATTGAAAATTGTTTGAGTTCGGATTCGGTCATTGGCGGGGAGACAGCTTTGTCATTCGTTATTGAGAGAATATAGTTGGGTTCGGCGTACATGACGTTGGAGTCTTTTTTAAGTTCTTCGATGACCTGGAAAAGGTTTGATTCCTGTGGAAGCGTCAGCTTATATATGTTATGCAAACTGGGTTGCTCAAATTCCTGACCGTTGAAACTTCGCAACATGGTTTTATTTTTCAGCTGTTGTTCTTTTGGGAAAAGCCTCACGGCATCGCTTACATTGTGCCTGATAAATACGGAATCGATGGATGCCAGTCCTGTTTGCACAATACCGGCAACTTTTAGATTAGTTACCTGAACTTCATCCTTGTATTTAATCAGGATTTCGCCGGGGACAAAGTCGAATTGCTGTGCCCGTGAGTCAAGCCTGACCACTGAATCTTTCGGTTGGTTAACAAACAAAGGTTTCTGAGCTGTAATGTTCAAACTCAATGCCAACTGGCAAATAAAAAGTAAAATCGTTTTCATGATATTTTTTTGTTTCAGGTTTCAAGTTTTCTATTTTATTTAAAAAAGAATCACTCTTGTAAATTTGATACAAGTTGCGGTGCCAAGAGGTTTTTATCCCAGTCTTTTCTGGATTTTTAAGAAATCCTAACAGACCGATGTAGTCAAAAAGCATTCAATACTTTAGGATCCGGGCCATCGGGTCAGCTTCTTTCAAAATTATTACCGGACAGTAGTAATTTAATAATATCCAAAATTATAAACTTTTTCAAGTAAATAAATCAATAACCTTACAAAATTAATAACAAGGTCATATTCCGTTACATCCCGTCACCTTTTCATGGGATTCAGGAAACCGGATAGTTTTTCCCGGAAAGACCTGGCAGGTAAAAGAAAAGGGATAAAGGTTTTCTCCCATGAAATTATATAATGCTGATGATAGACCGTCCGAAATTTATTTTAAGCACCTCAACCCCTTCACCCCTTTTCGTTAAGGAGAATGGGTCGGGGGATGAGGTGATTAAATTGTATTTGCCAGTTCAACAATGTCGGCTTTGACCAACTCCCAGTATCGCCCCCTCAGACACATCGGGTTTACTTCATCATCAGCCTTGGAAAAGTCTTTCAGTCCTTTTCTTAATGCTTTTTTAGTAAGGTAGGAATATTTCTGAAGAGAAAAATGCATTAATTCCTTAAATGGTATGTGATCCTGAATCTCGATGATATCCCAGAAATCTTTTTTTCTTCCCCCACGGGAAATGAGCTCTAACTTCATCGTACCGATTTCGGTAATGTTGACCATACGAATCCCATCAATTACAATAGCCGGGAACATAAACGTATCCGTATAAAAAAGATCAAGTTTTATGGCTGTTTCCGGCGTATTCCCGATAAAATACATCAATCCGGGTACATCTCCTGGAGCTGTATTTGTGTCGACATAGCCAAATATTTCACGCAACGTGGCGTCAATTTTCTGATAATCGACAGAACCATAAGCCGAACCGGTAAAAAGATCAATGTCCACCGATTGACGATGACCCAGCTGAAGGCTCAAGGCCGTGCCTCCGACCAACCTGAATTGCTGAAGTTCTGCAAGATCCATTAATGTCGGCAGTATTTTCCGGATACTCTCAGAAATGGTTTGATAATGTAATTTTCCGATCATCAGACTTTTTCCAGATTTATCTCCAGATATTTTCTAGCCGTTTTTAACGCTGTATAAAGCAGATTTTTTGAGCCTTTCAGGATAAGAGAAATCTGATCGCGGCCATAGTATTCTATTATTGCCTTGATCTCTTCCTCATTGCCACGTTCAAAAACACGAACAACGATGAAGTTTTTATGCTGTTCAAAATCCAGCCCGGCGGGATTGATATCCCAGAAAAGCGCCGGTCGAAAATGAAAAGGAGGGTTGGTTTTTGACGTTCGTTGTGCTGACCTTAGCTCGTAATATGTTTGAAGTAAACTAAAGTACGCCGGATCAACATTAAGCGCTTTCCCAAGACGGATTGAAAGCGACGGATTGATGCCCCGTCGTTGTTTTACAATATCCGTTATAAGTCCGGTTGAAACTCCCAGATCTTTGGCCAGATGAGACTTTTTAATTCCATCTCCGATCAGTTCGCGTTCAAGTATCAATCCCGGGTGAATACCCTTTACGATATCAATTTCCGGTAACATAGAATTGCTTTCTGCAAAGATAAGGAATTTTTCAATATTTACTCATTTTTGAGTAAATATTTTTTGAGATTCCATTGTATAATTTACCCCATCAACGTGTCTAACACCGTTTTATAGCGATCGCGGGCAATTTCAAGACGGGTGTCATTGTCAAGAAAAACTTCATGGGTATGCTTTAAAACTTTCCTTATCTTTTCCCGGTTAACGAGGTAAGATTGGTGGATCCTGATAAAATTAAGCAATGACAATCGTTGCTCAAAAAATAAAATATTCTTTGTTGCCAGTAAGGTCGCCACTTTTCCGTTTTTAGTATAAAAGATAAATTCGGTATAATTACCATTGGCTCTGCAATACAGAATATCGTCGCAGGGAATAAAGGTATATGACTGATTTTCAGATATGCAGATGTTATTGCTTTTTGAGAGATGATAATCCAGGGTCAGGTTTTGATGATCATCGTGTGAGAAAATCCGGGCCATGGCTTTGCTCACGGCAAGGCGCAATTCTTTTCCTTCCACCGGTTTCAACAGGTAGTCAACAGCATTCACTTTGAATGCCCTCACGGCATATTCATTAAAAGCGGTGATAAAGATGATGTGAAAATCATGGTTTGGTATTTTCGACAACAACTCAAACCCATTCATATCACCAAGTTCAATGTCAAGAAACAGAAGTTCAAATTGAAGTTCCGGAAATTTGCTTATTGCTGTCTTACCGGAACTTAGTTCGGCAATAATTGATATTTCCGGACAATATTCATCCAAAACGTTCTTCAGGTGATTGCGATGCAACGGTTCATCATCGATGATCACGGCTTTTATCATGTTCCTCGTTTCATTAATGCGTAAAACAATTTTATCGTAACCACGGTTCCGGGATTTTTATTTTCGATGGTCAGCGATGAACCGTGGCCAATCAGATCGAGCCGCTCACGGACAATATGCATACTGACTTTGTTCCCCCCGGAATTTATATCGCTTTCAGGATAATATCCGGGGCCGTTATCTTCGACGCTAAGATAAATATATTGTTGATGTTTCCTGACATTAACCAAAATTTTGCCTTCCCCATCTTCCAATTTTTTTACCCCATGACGGATGGCGTTTTCAACAACGGGTTGAACTAGAAAGTGGGGAACCTGAATAGTATTAATTTCAACTTCCGGATCGATCCGGATTTCATACTCAAACCTACAACTGTGCTGCCGTTCAAGTTCCATATATTGTTTTACCAAGATCAATTCGTCATTCAGGAAAATCTCTTCACTGCGCATGAACTGGAGATTTGTTTTTAGAAAACCGGTAAATAATCTGGCGTATAAATTAGCGTCCTTTATTCGCCCAGATTCATAAAGGATCTGAATCTTAGCGTTGCAGTTTGCAAGGAAGTGATGGTCAATCTGAGCGCTCAAAGCAGAGCCTTTCAGTTTTATTAACTCGTTCCGGATCCTTCCTTTACGTTGTTCACGCTTCCGTCCTAATCTGAACCCCATTATGATTATAAAAATCGTCAGGAGGATCATCAATGAAAAGAACCACCATGTTCTCCAAAATGGCGGTGTAATGATTAAATTAAATGTTGCCTCTGTTGCATTCTCAAAATGCTTGTCTATGCCGGCCTTAACTCTGAAACAATATTTCCCCGGTGGTAAATTCGTGATTGCAATAAACCGGACATGATGGTTATCAATCCAGTTATCCTGAAAACCTTCGAGTTTGTATTGATAGTTAACCGATTCGGGATTGGTAAGGCAAACCCCCGAAAATGAAAACCGGATGTTGTTTCGGTCATAAGGTAAAGAAATCTTTCCCGTGGCGGAATTCGTAACAAAATCAAAGTCATCGCTTGCATGGGCAAATCCGTTAATTTTAACCGACACCGGTTTTGTCCCGGGATCAAGTTCTTCAGGTATAATTTTCAGGATATTGGTCGATGTCGGCAACCAAAGGTGCCCATTGAGATCCTTGAAAAAAGAATTTTGCTTTGGTTCCCCTCCCGAAAACCCGTTGGAACTGCCGTAGGTCATATAACAATCAGAAGATCCCGAATAGTACTTTTTCAGATCAACCAACAGCAGATAGTTGGTATAGGCTACAAACAACCGTCCTCTATTTTCAGCCTCAAGTGTTCGCACCATTCCTTTGTTGCCGGGGATTGCAGGAAAAACAATTTCATTTCCTTTAATCAACCCCACACCTTGATTTGTTGCCGCCCAGATATGGTTCAATGAATCGACATACAGGTCATTAAACCTGAGTTTTCGTTTGATCCGGTATCCTGCTTTGCCTGTGGCCGGATCAAATTCAACCAGACCGGTAGCCAGTCCTAAAAGAATTTTTCCGTTATTTTCGACTGCAATTGAAAGTATTGTAATCAGGTTTATACCCATACTGGCAATATCAAACAATATTTTTGTCCTATACACGGAATCCATTGAAATTAGTTTTGGCCCATTGCCAATATAAATCCGGTTAGCTTTTTCATCCTTATATACACACAAAGAAGGAGAAGGCATGTTTTCGTTAACAATCCGAAAGTTCTTTTCGTGAGCATTATAAACAACCACTCCCGGATTGGCAGCAAATACGATATCATTATTAAACCCGTAACACACACCGCAATAGAAGGTTCTTAACTTTGGAGATTTCCACTTATTGGTATAGTTACCATTCGAATAAAAATACAGTCCATTAACAACTGTCGCCATCATTATCATTGAATCATTCACAGGCGCAACGCCCCATACGTTGAACATATTGACATCTGGCGGTATAATTTCTTTAAAACCTCTGGTAATGACTTTCGCCAGGCCAATTTCCGTCGCTAACCATACATTACAGTCCCGATCTTCCTCATACTGGGTGATCATTGCATACTTATTTGGAATAGCAAATAACTTTGTATTTGTTATATTCGATAATTTGTCATGACTGGCAGTATCAATGATGATGAATTCAGTCTGTGAATTTCCGATTTTTCCTGTTTTTGAGTTGTTATAATTTGGGAAGGCTGTTTTTTTGCAGACGGATTGTTCCCATTCCCCATTTTTGTTTTTTAATGAAGTTAAAGAGTAAGACAGATCATGATCGGTTTTGGATGACCTGGTTATCAAATAAATCACACTATCTTCGACCATTATAGTATGAAAGACTTCCTTGTTTGGCTGGAATATAAGTTTCTCTTTACGGTCAGTAAATACTTGTTGGTATAAATGAAAACCACCTTCTGGTTTCCCTTGTAATAAAAACGCGGAATGGTCATTTACTTTAATGCTTATTTTTTTCGCATCGAATGTCGAGGGTAATTCGATGAACTTTCGTGGGTTCCTCACATCAAAGATATATCCACGATTGGCTTTGTCGACCAAATTAATAACCAATAAATATCGTTTACTACAATAAAGCTCTCCATGGTAAAACTTTTGTTTTTCATTATAATAGTAAGATGAAACACGATTTTGAATAATCATATCAATTCCATCTCTGGTTAGAATAAAAACGGTATCCTTATTAAAGGCCACATCGTATACCACATCTGATGATAATCCGGAGGCAGCGGTATAATTGGTAAATTCAAGTCCGTCGAAACAGCTTAACCCACCATATGTGCATATCCAGATCTTACCATCAGGCGCCTGATGGACCCGCTGTACCTGCGTTTGAATCAAATTGCTGTTTTGAGGTGTGTAGAGGCGAACAGGAAATTCCTGTGCCGGTAAAGACCGGGCAAACACAAAAAGCAAAACCACGATGATCGAAAATAATTTCTTACGAAAGTGCATGAGGAATGACAAGTTTTATATTGTTCCATTTGCTCTTTTCAAATTTATCAAACTTATCGATCCCCATAACAAAAATGCTGCTAATTTTGACCCATGAACGCTATGCCCCTCGTCATCACTGCCCTTGCCATCTTTGCGTTAGCCTACCGCTTTTATTTTAGTTTTATCGCCACCAAAGTCCTGGTGTTAGACAGTAACCGGATCATGCCGTCGGGCCGGTTGTATGACGGCCAGAATTATTATCCCATGAGCAAGTGGGTATTGTTCGGCCACCATTTTGCTGCGATCGCCGGTGCGGGCCCATTGGTCGGACCGGTGCTTGCCTGCCAGTTCGGTTATTTCCCCGGTTTTGTCTGGATGATCGTTGGTGCAGTTATGGCCGGATCGGTTCATGACATGGTGATACTCACCGCATCGGTCAGGCATGATGGTAAATCGCTGGCCGAGATCGCACGTACCGAAATAGGCAGGGTGACCAGCGGTATAACAACTTCCATCGCCACCTTCCTGATCATTGTTATAGCCATGGCGGGATTGGGATTGGTGGTGGTCAATGCCCTGAGTGAATCTTCCTGGGGACTTTTCACTATCGCTTCCACCATTCCCATTGCCATTTTCATGGGAATCTGGATGTTCCGGTTCCGTAAGGGGCGGGTGGCGGAGGCGACCATCATGGGGGTAATTATCCTCAGCGCGGCGGTCATTTTCGGACGGTATATTCCCAATTCTCCTTTTGCCTCCTGGTTTTCATTCGACCATAGCACCCTTACCCTGCTGCTGGCCGGATATGGATTCATCGCTTCGGTATTGCCGGTTTGGTTATTGCTTTCACCCCGTGATTACCTCAGTTCCATCATGAAACTTGGCGTTATCGCCTTACTGACAGTAGGTATCCTGATCGTGGCGCCCAACATGAAAATGCCAGCTTTTACAAATTTCATCCATGGTGGCGGCCCTATTATCCCCGGGACTCTTTTCCCCTACCTGTTCATTACCATTGCATGTGGGGCGATTTCCGGCTTCCATGCCCTGATCAGCTCCGGAACCACCCCCAAGATGATCATGAATGAATCGCATATTAAACCCATAGCAGTAGGCTCCATGCTTGCCGAAGGATTGGTCAGCATTATGGCGCTGATCGCCGCTGCAAGTCTTCACCCATTGGATTATTTCCAGATCAATGTTACGCCTGAGAAGTTTGCTCAAATCTTGCCGCAATTGCAGGCTATGGGATTTACCCAGACAGAATTGCCAAAGCTGGCAGCCGAAGTGGGTGAAAACATTGCGGGGCGTACCGGTGGAGCGGTATCGCTTGCCGTAGGTATGGCCCAGATTTTTTCGGCCATCCCCGGTCTGGACAAACTGATGTCATATTGGTACCACTTCGCCATCATGTTTGAAGCGCTGTTCATTCTTACCACCATTGATGCCGGTACCCGGGTGGCCCGTTTTATCCTGCAAGAACTTTTCGGCAAATTTTATAAACCGTTTAACAAAACCAACTGGTTGCCGGGAAATCTTATCTGCAGCGGATTGGTGGTTCTTTTTTGGGGATATTTCATTTATACGGGAAGTGTTTCCACGATCTGGCCGATGTTCGGTTCTGCCAACCAACTGCTGGCTACTATTGCTTTAACTATTGGAACCTCGTATATTATAAACCATGGCAAGATAAGATATGCCTGGGTAACCCTTATTCCTCTGACATTTGTCGGGATAACCACCATTATTGCAGGTATTATGAACATCACCGGGATCTACATCCCGCAACTTTCCGTGGAAAAATATTTTGTCCAGGGGTTGATCAATCTGGTGCTCACGGGAGTGATCATGCTCTCAGTTTTGATCATACTAAAAGATGCCATACCGGGTTGGATCAGAGGATACCGGGACAGATTAATTGATATTCGTTAACTTTGTCATTAAACCAGCTGCCATGTTCGCCTTTTACTCTGTTTATCTGAAACCAATTGAAGTGGTTGATCAATATCTTGATGCCCACCGTTCTTTTCTGAAAGGACTATACGAAAAATGGATCACGATCTGTTCCGGTCCCCAGATTCCGCGAACCGGCGGATTTATCCTGCTGAATGCTTCAGACAGGGTGGAGGCATTGGAAATTATGAATAACGATCCTTATGTGATCAACGGGGTTGCACGATATTCACTCATCGAGTTCGAATGCAAGAGTTTTGCCGAAGGGTTCAGACAATTCGTGAAATAATGCAGCAACCCTTGTACCCGAATTCCGCTCCAAAAGGCGGGTAATTTATACTAAGGACCTCAACCCCTGCGTCCTTTTTCCTTAAGGAGAAGGGGTCGGAGGATGAGGTAAATTAATTCTATATAACCTATGGATCATCTCCTCACCATCCCCGAAGAGTTATTTTTACTGACGGTCAATGAAAAAACCGGTCGAAAAGCATTCCTGAAATCGAAAAAATTTGATCTTTTGCTGTCGGCCTCTATCCTGATGGATCTTGCCTTGCATAACAACATTGATACCGACCTCGACCATGTGATACCTGACCGGCCCGAGCCAACAGGGCATCCTTTGCTGGACGCCGCTTTGGAACTCATTCAAAACAATCAGGAACAACAAAAAATAACCTGGTGGTTGCTTAAACTTTCCGAAAAGGCAGGCCCCTTTCGCGAAATGCTGGTCTCGGGACTTGTCGGAAAAGGGTTATTAAAAATGGAGAAAGAACATGTCTTTCTTGGATTTGCAACAACCAAATATCCCATCCTGATCAGGGATCAAGAGGTAACCGAGGTGAAATCCAGGATAAAATCCCTGATATTCAGCCAGGAGCTGCCCGATTTCCGTGATATGGTCATCATCAGCATTGCCTGGTACGGAGGATTGTTAAATCTCTTTCTTGGAGAAGATGAGATCCGGGCAAACCAGTTCGGATTGGACAATTGGCGAAGATGGACCTCATCGGGCAGGCAGTATCTAAATCGATGCACGAACTTACACGTTCTATTGTTCTTTCCATGACAGCCAAAGAGATCCTCGGAATTAAAACTCCGGAGGAAAAACTGGACGAGTTGGTGGAGGAAATGAAGGCCCTGATGCATATTGTGAAGGATGACGATTTGCCAGGCTGGCTGCGCAAAGGGACCGATCAGTACCGTAAAACGATGGATTACATCCGGGAAACCGGTACCAATGAAATTGTATTCAACGCAAAAACCGGCAAATACGGCCTGAAGGCCGGAGCGGGACAAAGGCTTTCGTTTTAACAGAAAGCAGGCTCGCTCCGCTCCCGATGAGCTCGCTTCGCTCGCTGATGCAGGATTCAGGATGCAAGGTGCAAAATGCAAGATACAAGACCCTGGAGGCTGGATGCTGGATATTGGATGCTGGATGCTGGATGCTGGATTCTGGATGTTGGATAAACGATAAAACATTATAGGATTTAACCCGCAACCCGTAACTGCTATCTGGCTTGCTGGTAATATTTCCATGATGAGCAGATCCTTTTCACTGTAACAAGAGCGGATGTGTCGACTACAAATTCACTCAGACCAACCGGATGTAACGGATTGGCCCAGTCATAGGTATAACCAAGCCGGGTCCATGGAAAAGCGCTGGTTGTTGCCGTGTCGTATTTGTTTTTTATTTCATTCAAAAACCAGGATTTGTGTTTTGCGCTTACCGAGGCAGGAAACCAGAGGTCTGCCTCATGATCGGTGATCTCGGGATCGGGTGTAGGCCGGAAAAGGTTTTCGGGATATACCCAGAACTCGACGAAATAATCGTTCTGCGTATCGGGTGGCATACCGAGTACCTGGGCAATCCTTAAATGCAGGGCGGACTGATCGGTAAAGGTGTGTTTTTTCAAAAAATCAACCATTTCGGGTGCCGTGGTGATCCAGGACATGTATGCCAGGTTATTGCTGGTTTTGAATGTTTTTCCAACCGGCCAGTATTGAGTTGTGTTTTGTTTCATCCATGAAACAACCAAAACCCTCATTCTTCCTGTGGAATCGGTCGACCAGGTGAGATTTCCTTCCCCGGCCATGCTGTCACCGTAATATTTCACGGCCACCAGACTCCGGTAAATCTCATACGGTTCAGCTGTTTTGGCATCGATCACAGCCAATTTATACTGCTTTTTCAGGGAAGTTATGTCCGTTCCTACCTGGCAATAAACGGTACTGGTCTTTTTACAACCTGAAAAAATCCCCGCTGAAAAAATCAGCAGAAAAATTAACCTACTCATAATTTTCATAATTCAATTTTTTTTTCGTCCTTCGTCCCTCGTCCTTCGTCTTTCGTCCCTCGTCTCTTGTCCTTCTTTTCCAAATTCCCCTTCCCACTTCGCGATCACAACGGTGGCCAGGCAATTCCCGATGACATTGGTGGCCGTACGCGCCATATCCATTAATTCATCAATACCAAGAATGATAAAGATGGGCCAGGTGGGAAGGCCGAAACTGGTTGCCGTTCCAAGCAGGATCACAAGTGAAGCGCGGGGAACTCCTGCAACACCTTTACTGGTTAGCATCAGGGTGACCATCATGATGATCTGGGTTTCTATTGAAAGTCTGATACCCGCCATATGGGCAACAAAAATGGATGCCATAGCCAGGTACAGGGTGGTACCGTCGAGGTTAAAACTGTAGCCGGTGGGGATGACGAACGACACGATTTTCCGGGGCACGCCAAAACGTTCCATATTCTCCATGGCCAGGGGTAAAGCCGATTCACTGCTTGTGGTTGCAAAGGCGATAATGGCAGGTTCCGCCACAGCTTTCATAAAGGATCTGACCGGTATTTTCAGGATCAACAGGATAGGAAGGAGTACACCGAGGAGAAAGACGATGAGTGCGATATAAAGTGTTCCAAGAAGCTGAAAGAGGTTGAGCAACACACCAAGCCCCATGTGTCCTACGCTGTAAGCGATGGCTGCAAACACGGCAAACGGGGCAAACAGCATGACCATATTGGTGAATTTGAACATCACTGCGGTGAGCGAATCGGTAAAGCGAAGCATGGGTGAGCGGTATTGTTCTTTCACCATGGCCAGGGCAATGCCAAAAAGGATACTGAACACGACGATCTGCAATACCTGTCCTTCTGCGATCGATCTGGCAATATTATCAGGAAAAACATGCAACATGATATCGCGCCAGCTTTGGGCCTGTACCTCCGGTAGGGTCCCATGCGCCATCGCTTCAGGCACCTTTACTCCCAGTCCGGCCCCGCTGATATTGATGGCTGCCAGTCCAATGAAAAGGGCGATCGTAGAGATAATTTCAAAGTAAAGGAGCGACTTCCATCCCATACGGCCAACCTGTTTGAGGTTGGCATGTCCCGCGATACCGGTAACCAGGGTGCCGAACAATAAGGGCGCTATGATGGTCTTCACCAGGCGGATGAAGATCTGACTGACAATATTCAGTTCTTTGGCAATGATGGGCACATCATAGCCGAACTCAACGCCGGCCAGCATGCTGACAAAGATCCAGGTGGTAAGTTGCTTCTTTTTGCAGGCATAGAGAAAATAAAAGACAATGGGTAACCATCTAAAGAAGATCAACAACCACAAAGGAATTCCGACTGAAGTAAAGTGATCGGCCAGGTGAATGGCGACGGCGAAAGTGAGGGAAATGAAAAAACAGATCAGCAGTCGTTTTGTATAGCGCATACGATGCACATGAAAGGTTGTGGGTAAAGATAGAAAAAATGGGGGATTTGTAAATTTTGCATCAAATAATGAGCTAAGTTCGTATTCAAAACGAACCGATTTCCTTTCAGGATCATTATATGTGGTATCGGATTTTTCAAAGGATGATTGTCATCCTGGTTTTCATATTCTCCCAAATTCTGCTGCCAGGACAGAATGAGACGATGCATTTCTCTCATCTTACACGTGAAAATGGGTTGCCTTCCAACCGTGTCCGTTGTGTAATTCAGGATTTCCAAGGATATATATGGATCGGAACAGATAACGGACTGGTAAAGTTCGACGGGCACAACACCACGGTATTCAGGCACGACCGTAATGATCCCTCTTCAGTTATCGATATCTGCATTAATGCATTATGTGAAACACGTGATTCGTTGTTACTGATCGGGGCCATCGATGGCCTCTCCGTGTATGATCCTTTTACAAAAAAATTTACCGGGTACTCTATTTACCACAAGGGGAAGTTCTGGTTTCCAGTAAAAAACATCGTCTGTTTTTATGAAGATGCGGATGGTAGTATCTGGATCGGTACTGAAAGCGGATTGGTACATATGTACCGGAATCCGGTTAGGTTCAAGTATTTTTCGCTCAGAAAAAGTGAACATAAAACTGACAGGGAATACCATTTTAACTTTATTACCTGCATTATCCAGGATCCCAGGGACAAGGACAAATTGCTGATTTCCACGCTGGGCGGGTTGCTGCAGTTTGACAAGTTAAGCAATACCATATCCCACAACTATAAAAAAACCATCAACAACCTGGATGGCATTATCAACCTCAACCTGGATGCTGGCCGTTATCTTTGGACCTGCGGATGGGGAACCGGGTTAAATTGCTTGGACCTGAAAACAGGGAAATGGCAGGAATATCCTTACAATACACTGAATCCGATCAGTGTCGTCGGTATCACAAATAAAAGCCGGGAAGAGTTATGGCTTGCGACCATTGATAACGGGCTCGGGATTTTTAACAAACCTGATCACACTTTCAAATTTTATCAGAAAATCGCCGGAGATGAAAAATCATTATTATCCAATTCGATGAACCAGATAAAATATCTCAATAATAATAAAGATCTCTGGATCATCAGCGATGACGGGATAAATATCCTGGACCAGCGGTTTAAGTCTTTCCGGAGCATTTCCATTCCCTTTGAAAACAATTACATCAGTTCTTTTCTCATGGACCATGAAACCGGGCAGTTGTATATTGGAGCAACCGATAGCAAGGGGCTCTTCATCCTGGATGAAAAAAAGAACAAATGGAGTATTATCCCTCCTGCTATAAATCCGGGAAATAACGGCCTCAGCATCCTGGCCATTTACAAGGATTCACGCTCAGTTTTATGGCTTGGCACACGTTCAGGACTTCTGTATCTTGAACCCACAAGCCGGAAACTGCTGGTATTCCATACACCCGACGGTCACTCTATGCCATTGAAAGATGGCAGGATTTATACCATCATGGAAGATAAGTTGTTCAATTTATGGATCGGGACACGGAGCGAAGGTGTCATTAACATCGATTCCGCGCGAACCCGCATCACTCATTATTTGCATAACCCGCATGATCCTTCCAGCCTCATTGATGGAGGCCACATCCGTGCTATCTGCCCTGACAAGTTCAATAATCTCTGGATTTCTACAGATAATGGCGTAAGCATATATGATCCTGCTAAAAACCATTTCCGGAACGATCTCATGGATTCTCTCCTGAAATTCGGGGTAACCAAGCGCCGGATCAACGACATTACGTGCGACACACTCGGAAGGATGTGGATGACGGTGGATGCAGCCGGTTTGCTACGGGTTGAAACGACGGAAAACGGAAACTTCCGTTTTAAACTGTTCAACACTTCAAACGGGTTGAATGATCCGACACCTGGCATGATGGCCAGGGATGCCAGCGGCGGAATATGGCTGATCAATTATGGTCTTCTATACATCAATCCTTATGATGAAGCGATCCACCTGTTCGATGAACACAATGGTCTAAACCGGCCGCTGAGTTATGATGAAAGTCTTTACATTGACCCTGCGGGGAATATTTATATCGGCAGCAAGGATAAGTTTGAGATAAAAAATATCCGGGATATGGATTTCAGACCACTGACCATCAAACTGCTGCTCGAATCGCTGGAGATCAATGGGAAGAATGTGCCAATGAAGGTAATTTCTGATCCGGATCACCCGCGTATCCTTCGGGCAGATCAGAATAATCTGTTATTCCGGTACACCGGGATCTGCTTCCAGGATGTTGAGCACATATTGTTCAGGTATAAAATGGAGGGCTATGATAAGGATTGGATTATGGCGGGAACGGGAAGGGAGGCAAGGTACACCAATCTGCCCCCGGGAAAATACCGGTTTATCTTCCAGGTTGCAAACCGTGGCATCTGGCTTGACCAGAAATCTTCCACCTGGTTCATCATCCGTCCTTTTTTCTGGAAAACATGGTGGTTTATCACTCTGGTTATTATGATTGCCGGGTTAATCCTCTTTATCATTTACCGTTACCGGGTGAGGGAACTTCTCAGGCTGGAACGGCTGAGGACCCGCATTGCTACGGATCTCCACGATGATGTTGGATCTACCCTAAGCAGTATTTCCATCCTCAGCGATATCCTGGCCCAACAGTTTGAAAACCCGCAATCGGCCAGAATGTTGGGAACCATTGGCACCAATGCCCATAAAATGCTGGAAAAGATCGACGATATCATCTGGGTTGTCAACCCAACGAACGATAAATTCCAAAACCTCGGGCTCCGTATCCGCGAATTCGCGATCCCTTTGTTTGAATCCAAAAACATCAGGAGTGAAATCAATTTTGATAAACAGATGAACACCCTGCCACTTCCCATGGAGGTGAGAAGGAACATTTACCTGATCGCCAAAGAGGCCATCAACAACACCATCAAATACGCCGAATGCAGATCGGTGAAAATTTTATTCCGGCAGGAGCATTCCGGCCTTATCATGGAGATCAGTGATGACGGAAAAGGTTTTAATCCGGAAGCATCAACCTCACGAAACGGGATTAAAAATATGAAACTGAGGGCAAGTCAGATCAATTCGGTAATTGAGATTAAATCAGTTCAGGGGAATGGAACGCAGATTACACTAACCGTGCCTTTGAAGTAACTTAAACATTCGGCAATGCAAAATGCAAACCTCAAAATGCGAAACCATATAATTATCCAGTTGTAGTTCGGTTTTTTCGATCGTAATATTGCATGATAAAAAGAATAGCTGAAAAATGAACATCAGGGTTTCCATTTACGAAGACAACGACCCCCTGCGCGAAAGCCTGTCGTACCTGGTACTGGGCACGCGAACCTTTGAATTGATGGGCGCCTATCCTGATTGCTCCACGGTGATGGAAAACTGTGTCATGGCCAAACCTGATGTCATCCTGATGGATATCGATATGCCCGGAATATCAGGGATTGAGGCCACTGCCATGATCAAGGCGACATTTCCTGAGATCAACATCATGATCCTCACCATTTTTGAAGATAAAAATAAAGTGTTTGATGCGCTGTGCGCCGGCGCTACCGGTTATATGCTGAAGAAATCCTCCGCCGTGGAGATCATCGAAGCCATTGCCGAACTTCACCATGGCGGCTCGCCCATGACCGGTGAAATTGCCCGAAAAGTATTTGAATTTTTTTCGAACCCCGCCGTTGCAAAAAACAATGATTACGCCCTCTCGGCCAGGGAATTCGACATCCTGAAATGCCTCGTTGAAGGCGACAGTTACAAGATGATCGCCGATTCCTGCAACATCTCCATCGGGACCGTTCGCTTCCATATCAATAACATTTACAAAAAGCTTCATGTCAATTCCAAGTCGGAAGCGGTGATAAAAGCTTTAAAAGAAAGGTTGGTGAGGTAGGGGGAGGCACAAAGGCATAAAGTCACAAAGTCACAAAGTTACAGAGTCACAAAGTCACAGGGTCACAGGGTCACAAAGTCACAGGGTCACAGAGTCACAGAGTCACAGAGTTACAAAGTCACAGGGTCACAAAGTCACAGAGTCACAGGGTCACAGAGTCACAGAGTTACAGGGTCACAGGGTCACAGAGTTACAGAGTTACAGGGTCACAGAGTTATCTGGTGATGGATTTTATTAGTCCGGATAGTTGGGCATTTACTTTGAAGATTCTTCCCTGAATTGATTTGAACATGTTTTCATCCAGATAACTTAATCTCAAGGAAATATGCATAAGTGTTTCAACTTCAGACAAACTTGCTTGCGAGATCCTTAGGAACCGGATAAACTCCCTGGAATAATTTCTTGCAGCTCCTTCACTGATATTTGCGGGAACCGATACTGCAGCCCGGCGAATCTGACTTGTTAAACCATACCGTTCCTCTTTGGGAAACCCCGTTGTAACTTTATAAATTATTACAACCACCTCAATGCTGTCTTTCCAGACATCCAGATCTTTATGTGTTTTCATTTTCATTTTATCCTTTATCAGGAATTTTCAATAAAGTAATACAAAAAAGAAAAATATTTTTTAACATCCTCAGATTCTTCCTTCCGCAATTCCGTGCCTTTGTGCCTTTGTGCCTCTGTGACCCTGTGACTTTGTGACTTTGTGACTCTGTGCCTGAATCCCCCTTAAAAACAAGCAAAATAAACCATACCTATATCCGGTTGCGCTCCACTTTCTTCCTCCTTATTTTTGACTAACCATTCACCTAAATGCCTTTGTCATGAGAAATCTCATCATTGTAAAGAATTAACAAACTGTTTAACAAATAATAAACCCGGTTTATGAAAAGAGCTATCTTGATTTTAACTTTGGTTGTCATGGGGTTTGCGGGATGGGCCCAGACCACCCGGACAGTGGGCAGTGGCGGTGATTATCCTACCCTTAAACTGGCCTTTGATGCCATTAACGCCGGCGCCCTCACGGGCGATATCACCCTGTATATCATCTCGGATATAACGGATGACAATACGGCTGCATTGGAAGCCAGTTATGCTCCTGCTTCCTACACCAGTGTTTTAATCCAACCATCGGGCAGCCCACCGTCGGGGGGGCACTGGACGCTCACAGCCAATATCAATGGGGAAATGATCGCTTTGAACGGGGCCTCGAATGTGACCCTCGACGGGCAAATCGGCGGTTCATCCTGGGAATCAAATCTTTATTTTGTCAACAATGGTGCAGGATCACCAACCTCCGGCAAAGCAGTCCGTTTTGAATATGGCGCCCATCATAATATGATCACTTTTGTCCATTTTGAAAGCAATTGTCAATTGGATGTCAGTGCAATTTTCTTTGGCCTTCCTGCCGGCGCCGGTGTTGGAAACAGCAACAACGTTATCGATCACTGCGATATTACAAAAACCCAGTCAGGGCAGCTTTTTACTGCAATCAGCGCCGAAAATTACCCGGATAATATGCGGAATACCATCACCTATTGTAATATTTACAACTGGAGCAGTCATGGAATTAACCTGCCATCACCCTGTGGCAGAGGATGGAACATCGATGGGAACAACTTCTACCAGACTTCCTCTTTTTCATCCGATGCAGAAAATTATGCTATCCGGGTAATCGATGGCGACAGCATCTCCATGCAATGGAACCGGATCGGAGGAACGGAACCCAACTGTGGCGGAGCAAGCTGGGTCAATACCAACACCTCGAATTCCACCTATGGTATTTACGTAGAAGGCGATTCTGCCATGACCGCATATATCGGTGGAAACACCATTAAAAATATGGAGACACAGGGAACCCGGTTCAGCGGAATTGAAGTCAAAGGAATCAACGCCTCTATCTGGAGCAATTCAATCGGAGGCTGGGGGGAAGGAGGATCCGGGATCGGAATGACCGGGATCGGAAAGATTTATGGGATCAGCGCCACTGCCACATCAACTCTGACTCATTTTGATCTTTCTTATAATCTCATCAAGAATATCACCGCATCTAATCTGTTGGAAGATGAGGCAATTTGCGGGATTTACGTTTTCAGTCCCCCTTCAGGCAATACGGTCGTGGTTTCAGACAATACAATCGGAAATCTCATTTCCCGCGGAAATTGCAGCGGTCCCCTGGTTCGTGGCATCGCAGCCTCCTGCACCGGCGCAAATGTAACAATAGAAAGGAACCAGGTGTCGGATTTAATCAGCGATAATGGCGGAAGCTTCGCCACACAGGTTCAGGGCATTGTCGTCAGCGGGGATCTTGGGCAGGCAATAGTTGCAAAAAACAAGATTTACAATCTTTCAGATAACTGTACCGGATCGCCTTCCATCCACGGGATTGTTTTTTATAACCGGAACAGCGAGATCCATGCGGTAAACAATATGATCTCCATTAAAAACGGTTCAAATCAAAACACGGTTGCGATTTACGGATTCCATGATCCGGGATCTTACGGATCGGGAACAGAAAGCCATTTATACTATTTTAACTCTGTTTTTATTGGTGGGGTGAGCACCGGTAGCGGGCTGACTTCCTGTTATAACCGTGACGTAAATCTGCGATCAACGCTGATCAATAACGTGTTTTACAATGAACGGATTTCAGGCGTGTTGCAAAACTATGCTGTGACGGTAAATTCTGCTGAAAGATCCGATTTTTACAGCGACCACAATGATCTTTTTACCCTGAACGGCGATTTAATCGGATCTGTGAATGGTGGAACCGCTCCATTGGCATTTAACATGTGGCAAGCTGCATTTTCCCCTCCCAATGACCTTGCTTCGTATTCTGTATTTCCCAATTTCCTCTCGGCAACAGACCTGCATATCGAAATGAATTCGACACTGAACAATACGGGTCTGCCGATTGCAGATGTGACAGACGACATTGATGGCAACCCAAGAGATCCGCTTCACCCGGATCCCGGCATCAATGAATTTACCTATAATAATTATACCGTGGGGGAAGGAGGAACCTATCCAACGTTTGCGGTTGCCTTTGATGCCATTAACACCGGCGCCATCACAAACAATATCTACCTCGAAGTCATTTCCAATATTGAAGACACTACTCAGGCCGTTCTAAACGCCAGCTGGACCGGAAGCGCCAATTATTCATCGGTGGTGATTCGTCCTGGAGGTGTCATGCCCGCTCCTCCATGGGATTACCGGTTAATAAGAGCCTTTCGAAGAAACGGGCCGATGATCAACCTCTCCGGGGCTGACAATGTTACATTTGACGGGTATCTGCCCGGGGATCTGACAACAAAACGATTGATATTCCAAAACAGGGATGCAGAAGACTCGCTGGGCTGGGTATTCAGTTTGACTGGCGGCGCCACTTCCAATACCATCAAAAACTGTATGATTATGGCAAATTGCAAAGGATATGAAGGCGCTGTTCATTTTGGCGAATCTTTTGGAGATCCATATGGGAACAGCTATAACACCATCGAAAATTGCGATATATCCAACGCCCACTACTGGACTATGTATAATGGGGTGCTGAACAATGGCATCACCTGCGATACAAATGAACACTATAACAATTACAACATTATTAATAATTGCGATATTCACGAATGTTCCGGCTCCGCGATCCTGATCGGACGACCAGCCGCCCCCGGACTGGGTTGGAACGATTGGGGGAACGATGCCTGGACGATTTACGGGAACCACATTTATTATATGGATAATCCGGTTTATTACCGTCCCTCATATTTCAATCCTTATTTCAGATCCTTGAACGGGATCTGCATCGCCAAAGGGAATTCCCATTTTATTTCATCCAATCATATCGGCGGACCGGGGGCCTACCCTTTCTCAACGGCTATCAAGATTTTCGGGACCCAGAATGCCCCATCGGGACAGCCGGTCACCATCTACGGGAATGTTATTTCCCGGATTACCAATCTCCAGTATGGGATCTATATTGAGAACCAGGATGCCAATATTGAATACGACACCATTGGAAGCCCAACTTTACCAAATAATATCCTGACAGGTGGACAAATCTATGGAATCTATGTTTTGAATCACCAGAACAACAAGGTGGTTCACATCAGGAATAACCTCATCGCCAATATCAGAACGGAAGCAATCTGGGGTCCTGGCGTGATGATGGCCGGCATCGGTACCAATCCCAATGGAAACTCCCTGGGTCCGGATTGTGAAATCAGCAACAATCAGATTTACAACCTGCGTCTTTTTTCAGGGCCACAATGTCCTTTTCCCCCATACGGTCCATCGACACCATCAGTGATCGGGATCCAGGTTTGCGGGTTGAACCCGACTGTAAATGGCAATAAAATAGGTAATCTCTCCATCATCGGTGAGGATAATACTGGTGCGGTCGACAGCGTAGCAGGCTTGTATGTCAAGGCAACAGGGACCTGTAATCTGTTCAACAACATGATCTCTATTGATCATCCTTCAAATATATTCCCATACCGGTCGCATTATTTTATCTCCGGTATCCTGGATGTATCACCATACGGGAATGTCAACAACTACTATTTTAATTCGGTCAATCTGACTCAATCAACTTCTGTTTACAATCTTCTTTCAACATTCTCTTTTTACAGGAAGGGTTATGCAACCGGCAACCTCCGGAATAATATCCTTTGCAACAATATTCACTTGACCGACCCTTCCTTACCCATCGGGAATTGTGCCATTGGGGTTGAACAATCAATGTATTTGACAACCAACTACAACGACCTTTATAGTTATGATCCCGACCGGTTGGGATCGTCTGCCTTTGGCGAAATGTATGATTTACCGGGGTGGCAAAACGCATTCCTGCACCCGCAGGATTTGAATTCGGTGTCAATTTTACCAACTTTTGCTTCTTCAGCCGACCTCCACTGTACCGGTCCCGCCGACCTGGACGATATGGGCGTTTGCGTTTCCGGGTTTCCGACCGATATTGACGACAATTCCCGGCTCAACCCTCCGGATATCGGCGCCAATGAGTTTACGGCCAAATCCTATAAATACTGGCTGGGAGGCGATACTCCTTTCTGGGATACTCCTTTGAACTGGAACCCTGTCGGCGTTCCTACCAGTACTGATAATGTAATGATCTCCCCGGGGATCATTCACAGCCCCGTCATCCGTGCTTCAGGCGCCGACTGCAATGATCTGTACATCCAGTCGGGATGCACCATCACCGTCCAGCCCGGAAAAACCTTTACAGTAAACGGGAAAGCTGTTCTTATTACCACCTGTGAATAATAATCAAGAATCATAAACGGAAAAGATCTTCTTATGAAAACAAGATACATTTCAGAAATAATTCCACTGGCTGTTATACACCGCAACAGTTTACTGGTTTTCCTGGTGACATGTTCATTGATATGTCCATCGCTCCTTGCAAATAATAACATTGCCTCAGGAATTACAGGAACGACATTTGAAACCATGGAGATACTTCCCGGGGGGAAAATAAATAACCAGGGAACCATGATCATTAAAGGACACCTGATGAACCAATCTGCCACCCCGGATACATTAGGTACGGGTTCGTTTGAATTTTCAGGATCCGAAAACCAATCGATTACCGGATTGAACCTCTTCCAAAACCTGACCATCAACAATTCCTCCGGGATTTCCATCAATGGTAATACCAGGATTAACGGCACCTTGAATCTGTTGAACGGGCTTGTTACCCTCGGCTACAATAACCTGGTCATGGGTCCTGAGGCTACGATCGGTGGTTCTCCCGGTTCCTCAGCAATGATCATTCCGGTGGGTCCTGGTGAGCTGCGCAAAGAATTCGCCTCCATTCCTGCGGTTTTCACCTTCCCGGTTGGCGATACCTCCGGAACCCATGATTATTCACCACTAACCATGAATTTTTCTGCTGGCACTGCCGGAGCTGGCAATCATGCCGGGGTAACACTGTCAAATACAAAGTATCCTCACGACAGCATTAATGGAAGCTATCTCAACAGGTTCTGGAACTTGTCCGCATTTCATCTTTCCGACTTTATTTGTTCATTGAATTTTCAATATGTTCCTGGGGATGTAATGGGAAACGAGAATGATATCTCCTGTTTTAAAGTAGATCCTTATTGGTCCGAATGGCTTGCCTTTAACCGGGCCAATACCGGAACGCACCAAATGGTTGTTCCGGGGATAAGTTCTTTCAGCACATTCACCGGGGCGATGGGTTATAATGCTCCACTTCCTCCCGGTAACCGGGTGGTCCAGGATTATTCCATCCCCGGAGGTCAGAGCCTTTGTTTTAATGCAACCGATACCTTGATTATTGCCGGTTGCGGTACCACTTTCGTGGTCGGGAACGGAGGCAGTGCGGAATTTATTGCAGGTAAAAAAATATTCCTCAAACCGGGAACGATAATCAATGCAGGCGGTCACCTGTATGCGCATATCACCCAGAACAATGAGTTCTGTGTATCACCGGCAAAGCTTACCGAAGTAAATCAGGAGACCGATCCATTAAAAATCAATCGCATCATATTCCCCGATGGAATTTATATGAAGTTGTTTCCAAATCCCACGTACGGGGAAATGGCCTTGGAGATAATAGGAGATATCCCAACTGACAATATCCATCTCGCGGTTTACAGTATGCAAGGAAACCAAGTTCTGTACCGGGTTTTCAACGACAGGCATCAAACTTTTTCGTTGGATTATTTACCCACCGGAATGTACATTATCAGGATCAACACCGGCAATTTTATTGCTACTTCGAGGATTCTGAAGAAGTAATTCTTAATCACCTCATCCCCGGCCCCTTTTCCTTGAGGAGAAGGGGTGCAGGGAATGAGATAGGCGAGGTTTGTTCCCCTACTTTACTTTAATCATCCGGGCTGTTGTCATCAATGTACCTGATGTCAGCCGGCAAAAATAGAATCCGGCAGGGAGAAGATCAGTATTAATATCCACTGTGTAAGTTCCGGCGTGTTGGTTCTTATCAATCACGACATTCATTTCCTCTCCGTAAATGTTGCAGATAACCAGTCTGACCGGTTGGTTGCCTGGGATCTGGTATTGGATGGTGGCATGGTCGCGGCAAGGATTGGGATAGCTTGTTACGGAAAGTAAATCAGGATTGCCCGAAGCTTCTTCCATCCCGACGATGGTGGGGATGATGTGGGTGTAATAAACATCCTGTCCCCCGTTTAAGGTATTGGCCCAGGCAAGGTGGGCTCCGGCATCATCCGATTCCATATCAAAGTAATCACCCATTTTATGTTGTTGCGGCCAGCCTATACGCGGATCAAACAATCCCGATAATTTTTTGTTTATGGACCAGGTTACCCCCTGATCATCTGAATAACAATAATAAAGCGCTGATTTATACGAACCGGCAGGTGCATCGCGGTTGTCGAGCCAGATAATATCAATCCTTCCGCTGGGCGCTACCGACATGGTGCCAAACCACTGGTAGCGGCTGATTCCGGGATCGTTATTTATCCGTATCGGATTGCTCCAGCTCAACCCGCCATCGGTACTCTTTGCAAACATCACATCGGCCGGATCGTTATTTGAAATGCGCATTACCGAAGCCAGGACATATACATT
This sequence comes from Bacteroidales bacterium, assembly GCA_023229525.1. GTDB lineage: Bacteria > Bacteroidota > Bacteroidia > Bacteroidales > FEN-979 > CAIVAT01. Next base: position 199 of record JALNZC010000010.1, on the reverse strand, counting down.
TCCACGGCTGGGTCCGTTAGATCGATCCACGGCGATATTTGCCTGTCCAAGGATTCCTGCCGGGTTGATGTTTGATCCACTAGTGTAACGACAATTTAATTATGAAACGTAATATTTAGACATTTTTCGATCAGCTTTATACTTTGTGAAGCTCCAATTGATTTTTCTTTGCTCCAAATTATTCTGCAAACACCACGTA
>JALNZC010000095.1 GCA_023229525.1 Bacteroidales bacterium | reverse complement strand
TGTTTGAACTGTGGCAAAGATCACAGTTCAGTTTAAAATCTTTACCATGAGGCGAATCCGCAATCAGCCTTCCGGAGATGAATACAAATACCAATAACGACAAAATATTTAGTGACAATTTTCGCATTTTGTACCTTTTATTTTGTAAAGAACAAATGTATTTTGTTCAACTGTTACCGGCTAATGGCACTTAATACATGCCACATGTTGGTGTTTACCATCCTATTTGGAAGCAGTAGTTATATGGTCAAAGTTAATACTTTTCCAGAGATTTTCATTATAGCATTTCAAACAATTTTTTAACCATTACTTTCGAATTGTTTAAAATGAATAATAGGGACCCGGCAGGTTTTCTTCCATGTTTCATTGGTTTGGCACCGGATCCGATAGATCTGATCGTGGAATAATGATTAAAATCCCAGGTGTAGCTGGGCATAGATCCGGTTGTACTGATTTGTATTCTCAAAAGTCCCTTCGTAATAGAGCGACATGGAGATCCTTTTGTAGATCCTCCAGGTGAGATTAAATTCGCCGACATTCTGTGGAAGGGAGGTGGTCTCAAAGCCATAATAACGGTAATTCACATACCGGTAATTGAGCCCCAGATATAATTTACCGGAAGCAAGATCGCGTGAAAGTCCTATCCCGTAAATGTTTCCGCCAATATAGCTTGTCTCCAGCAAAGTGACGGAAGCGGTTGCAGAGACATTGATCCCCGGGATCTGACTATAGGTGATATAACCATAGAGGTTTTTTGTATCCTTTGGATCGTTCTTTTCAAACCGGTAAGAAGTGGTAATGCCGACAGCCAATTTATTCACGGGACGGCAAATGATCTGGAACATATATCCCTGCAATGTTGCCGGATCAAGAAGCTTATCGAGATAGCTTTTATAGGTTTCGTAATATATAATATTTTGCAGGGCGCTGTAGGAAAAGCATAACGTGAGCTGTCTGGGGTTGTTTCTGGGGGTATAGGTACTGTCCTGCGGGTTAAAGTTCAACCGGTACAGGTCCAGTTCGACGGATCCGAAAAAGGTCAGGTTTTTGACCAGTGAATTGACGTGTTGCAGGTAGGCAAACCTGCGGTCGGTCTTCCACGAATTCATCTGCTGGACAAAGGCAAGGGTGGTCTGCATGTCCCCGTTTTTCCCGGCAAATTGGTTATAGAGGTAACCTCCGGCTTGAAAAAGGTTGACATTAAAACCATAATCGGAATAATTGGGTCTGAATCCGGCGATGATACCCACGGTGATGGGTTTGAACCGCATTTCAAGCTGAAGTCCGTCATTTGCCCCCATATTTGACAGTTTCGGATTGATCTTGCGGCCTAATAAAAGGGAAAAGTTCTTACTGAAATCGTAGTTGAGGTTCAGGTTATATATCTTTAACCCGTTAAACAGATTATTTTGAATCTCGCCCCAGGTCTTGTTGCTGTGTAAAAAGGAGATATAGCATTCGGCAGAGAGTTTTGACTCTCCGATGTTTTTTGCCAGCAGCGAGAAAGTATATTTCATCCGCTGTGAATTCGTTGCACTGTTATCTGAAAAATTGGTATAAGAAGCGATGGAAAGATAACCGTGAATCTGCTGAAGTTTCTTTTTCGGGAGGGTTTTTGGTGATGGGAGACTATCGCTTTGTTGAACCGGAGGCGCCGGCGCCTGTTGCGGCGTGGTTGCTTCAGCGCCGGGCGCTGCTGTACTGTACTTTCCTGTGAAAACCTTGTCGGAGACGTTCAATTTGGCACCTGAAACGGGAATACAAACGCAGGAGACGGATGAAAGATCCTTAACCACCAAAGCGGGAATCGTTTTATCTTCCATTCTGATAAAAAGCGTATCCCCTTTCTTTATGTTTTTGGTGGATTGAAACTTGATATAGATATTCTGGGAAGTAATAAATGAAACCGCCCCCTCATCTCCCTCCTGTGAAGTCTGCCCTTTCAGGTACAGACCTGAAAACACCAACAGAAAAAACGGGAAAAAGCATCTCATTTCTCAGAGCTAATTTTGTTGTCTTATACTCCTTGTATTCAGCATTTTACCACCGGAGTTTCCCCGGGGGTGACAGTTATAGCAGGCTATGCTGTTCCAGGTGTAACCGGGAACACCCTGGTGCGCATTATTCATCGAATTCTGATTATGGGCATGACAATCGATACAACTAAATATCTGATAGTTGTTTGGATTGGTATGGCAATCAGAGCAAAGAGTCCATTCACCCTGATGGTGTCCTGAATAGATCGGGAAATACTGTCCATCGTGGTTGAATGTAGATGGTACCCATGCGGTTTGAGTGTGGCATAACAGGCAATCGGTTGGGAATTGAGCGCTTAAATGCGGAGGATTGGTTGTCTGATTATAATTTGCCTGATGGCACCCTACGCAAGTATTGGGTGTGTTGTTGTAATTCCCGCCCGGATGGCAACTGTTGCAATCGACATTTGTATGGGCACCGGTCAATGGATAATAGTTATTATGAATAGCGAAAGTTGCCGGCTTCCAACCCGGGTTTGTGGTATGACAGGTGACACAAGTAGTAGGAATGCCTATGGCAGCATGATTGGGATTGTTCGTCTGATTATAATTTGTCAGATGGCAACCGACGCATTGATTGGGGGTGTTGGTATAGATACCTCCGGGGTGACAACTGTTGCAATCGACGGTCGTATGGGCACCGGTCAATGGATAATAGTTATTATGAATAGCGAAAGTTGCCGGCTTCCAACCCGGGTTTGTGGTATGGCATGTTTCACAGGTTGTGGGTATCTGGATGGCTGCGTGATTGGGATTATTAGTCTGGTTGTAATTATTCTGATGACAACCGACAC
>JALNZC010000064.1 GCA_023229525.1 Bacteroidales bacterium | reverse complement strand
CAGAGCAATTATCCTCAAGATTTCTGTAACAGTATTTTTCAATGACTCCATTATTATTTTGTGCTAATGAGCTATCAATTTTGTTCCCGATATTCATGTTTTTCTTTAACCAACATTGAGACCCATTTAAAAGGGTGGGATATACTGTTCCATCGCGTAAATCAGTTAGTGAATTGGTACCGCAATTTATAAATGGACAAAGTGATGTCCTTTGGTTAACGATTCTAGTAGATGACACTCCTCCACACTCAGAATATGCCCAGACATAACGGGTATAAAAGGTATTGCAGGTGAGCGCGGATTCAGTTTTGGACGTATTTAATCCAAGATCTTCAGCAGTTGTGTAACTATTTGTAGAATTCCATTTGTATCCGATGGCTCCTATAACCGTATCCCATTTCCAGGTAATTTGTGTACGTGTCGCTATATGATTTCCTTCTTCAGGGGGAGAAGAATTAAGGGTAGTTGCCTGGGTTAATGTTGTTACAGGGGATGAACCACATTGATTATAAGCCCATACATACCGGGTATATGAAGTAGTACAGTTCAGGGCCACCTCTGTTTTGGATGTATCGGTCTCCATTTCCAATGCAGTTGCTATATTATTTGTGGTATTCCATTTATATCCGATGGCATCGGATACCGGAACCCATTTCCAGACAATCTGGGTAGGGAAAGCTAGATGGGTTCCTTCACCCGGAGAAGCCAGATTGGTTGTAATGGATTGTGTTAAGGTAGTCGAATTGGAATATCCGCAATTATTGTAGGCCCATACATATCGTGTATAATTGGTTCCGCAAACCAGGCCTGTCTCTGTTTTAGAAATATTCGGGCCAATATCTTCTGCGTTTGGATAATTATTCACTGCACTCCATTTATACCCGGTTGCACCTGAAACAGGATACCATTTCCATGTGATCTGGGTTTGGGATGTAACATTTATACCCGGATCCGGTGAGGCAGGTCCGCTCGAAGTGACCTGGGTAAGGATGGTGGGTGCAGAATATCCGCACGCATTATATGCCCATACATATCGTGTATAGGCGGAATTGCAGGTCAGGTTTGTTTCCGTATGGGAAGTGCTGTCCACATTTATTGCTGAGGTAATGGCATTGATCGTGTTCCATTTATAACCGAGGGCGCCTCCTACGCTTTTCCATTTCCAGATAATCTGTGTCGGGGCTGGTATATGGGTCCCCGAGATGGGAGCGCTACACGAAAGGCAGGGAGAAAAATTGCTCCAGGTCCCATTGATGTATATCGAGATCACACCCGAACCATTGGTGCCGCAATTGCTGCAATATACCATCAATCCATTGACAGGGTTCACAATGGCATTCCGTTGAGATGCTGTCATTCGCGGAGGTAAAAACCCTTTTGTAGTCGATTTTACATCCAGCATGGCAGCCGGATCAGGTTGACTATTGTTGGTCGTATCTATGATGACCTGGGCAGTAGCCTGAATAGAAATCCAAAGGACTGCTACCAAAAAAAACAACAGATTTTTCATAGTGGATACTTTCTATTTGTAATTATTTGGTCAAAAACATTTTTCAAATCGTACATCATGATGCAGGATACAGGATACAGGATATCAGATGACTGATATAATTAGTATTCATTTTAATTTTTTATGATTTTCGCAATTTCTGTCCGGTCATCCGACCGTACCTGGATCAGGTAAATACCCACCGGTTGTGATGCCAGGGAGAACTGATGTTTGGTTTCACCGCTGATGGTCTCCTGAAGGATTGATTTTCCATTCATATTATAGATGGCCACCCTTGCTCCGGAAGGTGTAATGGGTTGAGTAAATTCAAGAGTGATGAAATCCGTCGTCGGATTCGGATAGATTTTAAAGAAAGAAGGAGTAACATCTTCAATCATGGTTGCTACTTCCTTATCTTCATTAACCGGGTTAATGACCAGCGGATTCTGAGTCGTACCGCAGTAATTGCCGTTTGTGGTAATGTACCCGTATAGGTAACCACCCGAAAAGACACGGGCACCCGGTAAGATCGAAATCATGTTTCCCGCTACCAGGGTCACGCTACCATTATTTTCAACAATGAAGGTATTCCCGTTACCTGCCACCGTGAGTACCTGGGTAGCGCTGTAACAATTCGAAATACCCGATGGAATGGTGATGTTCACCAGTTCCTGGTTGGCAGGAGGGGTGGTGCTTTTCACTCCGGTAAAAGAGCTGAAAGACCCTATACCGCTGGCTGAAAGCATATGTGTGGTAGTGTTGGTGAGTGCGTAGGTTACCCATGGCAATGGATTGACCTTAGTACAGGAGATCAGGTTTTCCTGCCCCGTAATATCGGCCGGAAGATACTGAAAAGTAGCGTTACAGGTATAATTGGTGATACCCGACGAACTTATCGTCCAGTAACGATTGATGTAATTACCCGTGATGTCGGGATCGGGGTATCTTTCGTTGGCCAGGGTAATGCCCACGTAATTGCCGGAGTTGAATGTCCCCGAGATGAAAACAAGGGTGACGGGTGAATACTGATCCGTTCCTGTGGTATCTCCTACAGGGAAATTAAAAGTGCCGGTATAACCTGATGGAAATTCCTTTCGCAACTCTCCGGCGCCGGTCACAATGATCATTGCTGCGGCCGAAGGAACACCGGCAAAAAGGGCTGAAGACCCAAGGAGCAAGTTGTGGTTGCCCAGTGTAACTTTCCCGGTTGTGAGTGTCATCGTACCGTTGATCAGGTTCTCACCGTTATTGGATATTCCTGAAGTGTTGTTCACCGTGAAGTTTTGGATAGTGTTGGAGCCGGTGATGACCTGATTGGTTGTTCCTGACAACTCAACAAGGCCGGACCCCAGGGAATTGGCTGTGGAATTTTCATTGACCAGATTGTTTTTGAGTATCAGTGTCCCGGCGTTAGCAAGGGTCGCCCCGCTTTTAATCACCATACTTCCGACCGAAACCATTGTCGTTCCCGGTAATACCTTTAACGTTGTACCGGCCGAAATGACATTTTCAGCCCGGATTACCGACAGGTTTGTGGTAAGGATAAAAAAACCGGATAAAAAAATGGGAAAAAAAATACTTTTTTCTCTCTTGTAATTCAATAAATTTTTTCTCATAAAAATTTATTTATGAATGAATTAACAACAAAAAATGGCAAAACCATTTCTTTTTTTATCAGTTCTGATCTTGTGTTGATTTCGGTGAACTTTTAGGTTTCAAAGGTACAGTTTTTTTTGCCTTATATCAATATGGATTGTTAATCCTTGATATTTTTTAATTTTGCAGGTATACCCACCCCAACCCCTCCCTACTGGTAGGGAGGGGCAGCGGGTGGGTAAGATGAAACCAAATATTATAAATATTATAATCGACATGTCGAGCAAAAACGTTGTAAAACTGCAAAAGACAACCGGTAAAAAACAGCCGGCAAGAGAAATTGCTTTCCGGTATACTTCGACGCACTTATATACGGGATTGATCATCGCCTGTTTTGCATTTGTCATTTATAGCAACAGTTTCAGGAACGGTTATGTACTTGACGATTATAGCGCTATTACCATCAACCGGTTTGTCCATGAAGGATTTGCGGGCATCCCAAAACTGATGACTGTTGATTTCTGGTATTTTTCAAATATGAAATTAGGTTATTACCGTCCTTTATCACTTGTAACTTTTGCCATCGAGTATCAGTTTTTTGGCGCCTCACCCCATGTCAGCCATTTCTTTAATGTGGCCTTTTTTACACTTGCCGTGTTTTTACTGTTCCTGGTATTGACCCGTGTATTTTCTACGATGAATCTGATTTTTCCTTTACTCATCACGCTACTATTTGCTGCCCATCCCATTCATACCGAAGTTATCGACAACCTTAAGGGAAGGGATGAATTGCTCAGTTTTTTCAATATTATGCTTATGTTATTTTTTACATTGAAATATGCCGATCACAAAAAAACGAAGGATCAGATATTCAGTTTGTTGTTTTTTTACCTTGCTTTGTTGTCAAAGGAGAGCGCTTTGACCGGGATTGTTTTACTTCCTCTCGTTCTGTTTTATTCCGGGAAGAGAAAACTATCGGATATTTCCATGAAGGTTTTTCCATTTCTTCTGGTGGTTTTTTTATTTTTTATTCAGCGTCGTCTTGCCCTTGGTTCCGTACCCGCTATTATCCCGGATGATATTATCAATTATCCTTACCGGGACGAAGCAGTTAAGTTTTCAACGGCCTTCCTCCTGTTTTTATTCACCCTGAAAATGTTAATCTGGCCATATCCATTAAGATATGATTATTCTTTCAACCAGATACCTGCGATAGGATGGGATAATATTTGGGCTATATCAGGAGTAATCTTTTTTTTCGCTATTTTGATTTATACCGTATCCCAGGTCAGGAAAAGAACAGCAATGGGCATTGGACTTGGATTTTTCCTCATTACCATGGTTCCTATGATGGCTTTTATCTTGCTTCGCGGAGGGATTTTTGCAGAGCGGAATTTATTTGCTCCCTCACTAGGTATTTGTATGATTGTAATCATTCTGCTGGAAAAGATTTTCGCAAACGCTTTCAAACCTGACCGGCTTTTATCCTTCCGGTGGGTTATAGCCAATCCTTTGATTGTCCTGATTGTCTTGCTGATTTGCATTCCGTTCTCTGCAATCACCCTGAAACGAAACACGGCATGGGTCGACAGTCTTACCCTTTTTACGACAGATGTCAAAACAGGTGAAAACAGCGCGCAGAATCAGTTACACTACGGTTCTGACCTGATCATCAAAGCCGCAGGGGAGAAAGATGTAAAAGTGAAGGATGCATTGATCACCAGTGGAATGTCTGCCATAAAAAAAGCGCTGATAATTCATCCTTCCTTTGGCGATGCCATGTTTCGGTATGCTTATGGATATGAGGTAAAACTAACATACAAACCTGAATCGCGGTATGTGGATTCCACGATTTACTTTTTTAACAAAGCCATTGAGTTCGCCCCGACATTGGCCGATGCTTATCGTCACCTGGGTATAATTTATGAATGGCAACAACGGTTTGATGTCGCTTCCTATTATTATAACCGGGCTTTCCAGATCAACCCGCAATTGATGTCGGCAAAACAAAAAGCAGATGAACTGAAGACTACCAGGGGGCTTGATGTAAAAGTGAATCCCCTTTCAAGACAATTCAACCCAAATGAAAAACTCCGGTATTAAAACCGATGCAGTGGTATTATCAGAAACAATGTTCATCATGAGGGAATCAATTTATTTTATAATGATGCCTTTTTGTAACGCCGTTTTCACCAGTTGGGCTGTATTGCGCAAATTCAGCTTTTTCAGTATGTTCGTCTTATGACGTTCCACTGTTTTATTGCTGACGAATAGTTTTTCAGCAATTTCCCTGGTATAAAAACCATCTGCAAGCAACTCTATGATCTGGATTTCACGGGATGTAAGGGAATTATAATTAAAATTGTCATTTAAAACGGATTGGTCCGACACTTCCCTTAGCAATGTTTTCGAAATACCTTCAGAGAAGTACAAGTCACCATTGTAAACCGTACTGATTGCCTTTTCAAGTTCATTTTCCGATGCGTTTTTAGAGACAAAACCCCTGGCTCCGTTCTTAAGTAATTTTTTAATATAAACAGGGTGATCGTACATGGATAGTGCAATGACTTTTATCCAGGGCATTTTTTCATTGATAATCCGGGTTGCTTCAATGCCATCCAGATGTGGCATTTGAATGTCGGTCAGGATAACATCGGGTCTGGATTCTTCCAGAAGTTTCAGCAATTCCTTGCCATTAGCGGCTGTTCCAATGACTTCAATGTTTTTAAAAGTTTTAACAAGAATGACCAGGGAATGCAGAATAATCGACTGGTCTTCGGCAATGATCACTTTAATGTGTATATTGGGAGGATTCATCTCTTAATCTTTTTAGTAACCTTTTTTTCAGTTGTGCGTACAAAACAATGATAATATTTTTAGATAAGGGAAAATACTTTACATTTGCGGAATTCTTGAATTGAACAATGGTAAAAGTATGCATAATTTTTTCAACGACGCAGCGTCTGTTTGAAAATTTATGTTGTACAATTTATCTTATTGAATAACAAATAAATGTGAATAAAATTACTGAAGTTGATTGTCTGAACCAACCCGTAAATATGTGAATATGTAACTTATTTCCGGAAGAAAATAATACTTCACGGGATAAATGAACTCAATTTTGGATTTTAAATAAACAAATAAATTCATAAAAGAAAGCAACAATAATACGGGAAAGTGGTCAAATTATTTAGGGATAACTCCAAATCTCATAAATTATCTTATATAAGGTAGATAGTATTGAGAATTGTACACTATTTTCGTAACTAAGAAAAACCACGAAAAAAATGAACTGTCGAAAAATATACCTGAAACTTGAACCTCCACCATAGTCATCAAACCCTATATATATTCCTCCAAATTAAATGAACATTAACAAATGTCAAATTAAACTGGTATTATTAACAAACATAAAAATTATGAAAACAATCTACAAAAAATTGAAGCTGATTGAGATATTAAAGCCATTGGCTTTGATAATCCTTTTGCTTGCTTTTGGGTATACAACCCAGTCGCAAACAAGCAACTCTCCTGTTTGTAAGAATCAACAAAACATTGAATTATCCTGTGCCGGAGGTGTTGTTGATAAATGCGAAGCCAACAGTGCTGAATATTCATGGATCAATAATAATGATCCCGACTACACATCCACAGAAAAAAATCCTGTTATTTTAATAGGTAATCAGCATTATAGGGCAGGAACTTATTTTTTGACAGTGAGGTATCACATTCCTCCTGACCTGGTAACATGGTATACACAGAATGGTCATACGACTGTAGTTTTTATTGATAGTCTGAACCCTGCGGGTCATGCTATTGGTGACCAGACGATTTGCCCAAATACGATTCCGCCCGATCCTCTGCAATGTGAACGTTTTGGTGCCCCTAAGTCTTTTGCCTGGATTAATTATCAATGGGAGGAAAGTACAGATCTTTCTAATTGGTCAGACATCGGTTCTATGGCTGTCGGACTTCCTCCACTTTTCCTGGTTCCTGACCTTGTGATTTCTACTCCTTTACCTGTTACTACTTATTACCGGGTTAGGGCTTGGCTTGACTATTGTTTAACCATACCCGCTGAGTATTCTAATGTAGTAACTATTACGGTTCAAGCGCCGCCATTGGCCGGTACAATTGAACCAGCCCAAACCATTTGCTATGGCGCTATTCCTGCAACATTGAACGGTTCACCTGAAGGTACTTCATACATATGGGAATCAACTGTTTCTCCCTTTACAATCTGGACGCCAATTGTCGGAGAAATAGGTCAAAATCTCTCTTTCACCACAGGATTGACTCAAACGACAAGATATCATCGTTTTTCTGTGACCAACTGTACTTCTGCAGCTACTGATCCTCTTGAAATCACCGTTCAGTCCATCCCGACCGCCGGTGAAATAGCTCAGAACCAAACCATCTGCAACGGCACTGTACCTGCACCCCTGACATCATTATTAGATGGAACCGGTGATGGCACTATCACCTATGCCTGGGAAAGCAGCACAGACGGTATTAACTGGGGCCCTGCAGTTCCTGCACAAACAGGGGCAGGCTTTGATTTTGGCGTTACCGAATTGACCCAAACGACCATGTATCGTCGTTTTACTGTTTCTACTATCGGTTTAATTCCATGCCAATCAGAATTTCCAACTAATATTGTGACAATTATTGTGCAACCCGTCATTTCATCCGGTACTATTGAGACGTCCCAGACCATTTGTTACAATACTACCCCTGCAAATCTGACGGGATCTACCGTGACCAGTCCGGGTGCTATTATTTCCTATATCTGGGAAAAAAATGTTCCACCATCGACGGATTGGACCGTGGATCCGTTACAAACCGGAACAGGTTATCCATTTGCCGCCGCCCTTACTGAAACAACCCTTTATCGCCGTACCACTGTTGCCGTTGTTGGCGTGGATACATGTTACTCAGATCCTACAACTCCCGTAACCATTACAGTTGAATCCCCACCATCAGCCGGTGAAATTGAAGAATCACAAACAATTTGCTATGGTGAAACCCCGGCTACATTAGATGGTTCAACTGAAGGAACATCATACAGCTGGGAATGGAGTATTTCTCCATTTCTTAACTGGACCGAAATTATTGGTGCAATAGGGGAAGATTATTCTCCCGGTGCGTTAACTGTGACCACGAAATATCGTCGCTGGACATTTTCCGGCAACTGTAAATCGTTAGTGCCAACAATTCCTGTTGAAATTACTGTACAATCTGTTCCGTCAGCAGGTGAAATAGCTGCAAATCAGACCATCTGCAATGGTACAACCCCGGCTGACCTGACATCAATTGTTGCAGGAACCGGCGATGACCCCACTCCAACTTATTTATGGGAAAGCAGTACCGACGGTATCAACTGGGTCCCTGCAGTCCCTGAATCATCATTGGAAGGATATGCTTTCGGATCCACCGTACTGACTGAAACTACCATGTATCACCGCATCACGGTTTCAACCGTTGGCACAAAGGCATGTTATTCACAACCGACTGTTCCGGTTACAATTATTGTTCAACCTGTAATTGAAGCAGGATCTATTGCAGCAGCTCAGACGATCTGTTATGGTGCAACACCTGACCCGATCATCGGAACCGAAATATTAACAGGACCAGGCGCTTTCATTACATATATGTGGGAGTACATGAGCGCTTCGACACCTGCATGGACTGAAATTCCGGGAGCAATATTAAAAGATTTTGCACCGCCTGCATTGATTGAGACAACCGATTATCGCCGTACCACAATCTCGATAGTCGGGCTTGATACATGTGCTTCAATACCTACCGATCCTCTTACAATAACAGTACAGATTGTACCAACAGTAGGTTCAATTGCCGAGAGCCAAACTATCTGCTCGGGTTATGAACCGGATTGTATTGGACCAGGTACTCCGGGAACCGGATCGGGCGTCATCACCTATTTATGGTATAGCAGCCTCGATGGAATTAACTGGGGTAGTGCAATCCCGGGAGAGACCGGAGAAACATATTGCCCAGGCGTTTTAATTCAAACCACTTATTATAAAAGAACCACTGTTTCCACTTTAGGCACTTCGGTTTGTACTACACAAGCATTCACCGATTCTGTTCGGATTTTGGTCACCGATGCCCCGAATCCATGGGTTGAAGGACCGATGGAACTTTGCCAGTATAATTGCGCAACCTATACTGCTCACGGTTTCTTACCCGGCGATATCATTGAATGGTCCGTTTCGGGTACTTATACGACCATCGATTACTTTGAATCGTCAATTAATATTTGTTGGGGAGCTTGTACCAGTGGCTCAGTAACTGTGACCGTTTCTAGAGGTAATTGTGTTACCAGTTATACGTTACCTGTGATCTTACACGCACCACCGGCCCCATTAATTGTTGGCCCAATAACGGTTAACAATGGTGATACTTTAACTTATTACGCACTTCCCGGCGATCCGGGCCACTTGTTTAACTGGACTGTATTAAACGGCACCATTTATTCAGGTCAGGGCACCGATACCATCCAGGTAATTTGGAATTCACCATGCTTAGGATGCACAGGTCAGGTTTGCGTGTATGAAAGTATTCCCGAATTCATAACTTGTAACCATGGTTCCGCATGTATGGACGTATTTATTCTTCCCGATAACGCCAATGTATTTGGTTATGTAACTTATGAGAACGATTACAATACAGGTGTAAATAATGTACGTCTCACCTTGAGGAATGCTGTCGACTATTCCATTGTTGGAGAGGCTGTTTCCGGTCCGAATTTCTTATCAAACGGTGAACCGGGATATTTTGCCTTTGTCGGAATTCCTTATGGGAATTACCTTTTAACTGCTGACAATTTTGTTTCCGAGGGTTACTCAGATTATTATGGTTATGGAATTTGGGGCGGTAATAATGCTACAGATGCTCTGATCGTGCAGATGAGTATTCCGGGTCCGTTAACTACTCCGGTTAAAACACTTGCTGCCGATGTGAACGGAAGCCTGACGATTTCAGCGTTGGATGCTCTCTTTATTAAATTACGCGTAATCGAAAGTATTGATGAATATCCTGCCGGCGACTGGGCATTTGTTCCTGCCACATTTACAATGGATGCATTGAACCCTGTAAAAGACTTTGGAACCACATTCCATGGACTTTGCTACGGTGACGTAAATGGTTCATTTATCCCGACGGGATTTAAAGCTGCTCCTTCGATGAGCGCAGTTGAAGATGGTGTTGTGTCAGTTTCCGTGGGTGAATCATTCACCTATGATATCCGCAGCAATGCTACGGCTGACCTGGGCGCCATGACGCTGTATCTGAACTATGACCAGAAACTTTTCGATGTTGAAAAGGTCAACACTAACCTCGATGGGTTACAATACAAAATCGAAAACGGAAAACTGGTTCTGGCATGGGCCGATACCAAAGGAATCAGTGTTGGTAACGGTGAACCCATCCTTTCACTCACAGTGAAGGCTAAAGAAATGTTATCTGAAGCAACTCCATTGTTCTCTGTTGGCGAAAGAAGTGAATTTGCCAATTCCAATGCCGTTGTATACGATAACTTTAACCTGAAAATGGCCAGCGTAATTACTGCAGGCAAGACCTTCTCCATAGTGAACTATCCGAACCCGTTCCAGAACACAACGAGTATCGTTTATACCTTACCTGAAGCCGGTCAGGTCCGCCTGGTCATTACCGATATGTTTGGTAAGACGGTCGGCACCCTGGTCAATTCCATGCAGGCAAGCGGTACCCATACTGTTATCGTTAACCCGGCCGACCTCAGCTTATCACAGGGCGTTTACCTGTATAAGATAGAGGTTAACGGAACTACCGATAACTATTCGAAGGTCAATAAACTGATCTACCAGAAGTAAACTCAGATGAAGATAAGAGGACAGTAAATTCCTACTGTCTTCTTATCTTCTTTCTTATCATTAAAAAAACAAATCCAACACATTCAGCTACTGACTTAATGAACAGAATTTACCCTGTATTCATCATCCTGTTCTTCCCCAGTGCTAACCTGCCTGCACAAACACCCGGCCTTATCTTGGGTAATGCGTATGTTTGTGCAGGACAGGATGTGTTGTTACCTGTTACTGCCACCGGATTATTCAATATCGGGGCTATTACATTATTTATAAGTTTTGATTCCACCCGTTTAATTTATTCCTCTTTACAAAATGTTGACTCTCAACTTGAGGGTCTTACTGCACGCTGGATTTCCTCACCTCCTCAATTAGTCATAACATGGAGTAATGTGGTCGGTGCAAACTTCCCGCAGACCAAATTTTTTGATATAACATACCATTATATTAACGGAAATAATGATGTATCGTTCAATCCGGGATGTGAAATTGCCGATACCAGTTTGCAGGTACTTACTATTTCCTATTCCAGCGGACATGTGAACGACGGTGAACCCATCATCGAGAGTCAGCCGCAAAATGAGATCGTAAAGGTGGGGTTGAACGCAGTGTTCCAGGTTGCGTCCCCCAATACAACACTCTTCCATTGGAGTGAAAGCAAGGATAATGGTGTTACCTGGACTTTTTTACAGGATGATGGAATATATAATGGTACTCACGGTCAAGAATTAACCGTCAGAGGGGTTCCGGTATCCTTTAATGATAATTTATACCGATGTATCCTGGGAGAAGGTTCATGTTCAACCTTTACGTCATCGGTAAAGCTTACGGTTGATTCGATATCATCTATCGGGGATGAAGGGAGAAAGATATTTTCATACCTGATAAATCAACCAAATCCCTTCGAAAGTGTAACTTCTATTGATTATTTATTATCCGAAGAGGGGAATGTCCATGCAACTGTAGTTAACGGATTTGGTCAAACTATTTCTGATCTGGTTAGTAATTTTCAGAGCAAGGGCAAACATGAATTGTTTTTTAATGCCATGGAATTTCCTTCCGGTTTATATTTTTGCAGGTTGGAATTTCATAATACGGCGGGTAAAGATTATTCCGCAATTCTCAAAATGACTAAAAACAAATGAGCGCAATCAAATAAATCAACATATAACCCTAACGTAAATATCAAATAGTAAATAACTTTATACCAAGCAATTATGAAAAAGAAATTTACACTTATGATGCTTTTGTTACTGATTTTTGGGTCAGTGACATTTGGTCAGGCCACCGCATCACTTGCTACCGATCCTGCAACCACAGCGAGCCCCGGAGAACCAGTTCTCGTTCCTTTAATGGTGACTAATTTCAACAGTATTGGTGCTATTCAATTCGCCATCGACCTGAATACGGAAATTTTGAATTGTACCGGAATTATTAACAGAGATGCAGGATTGTCATCCGGATTTTTAGAATTTCACCAATCCGGAGCAAGGCTGTTTATTACCTGGACAGCCAATTCAACATTCCCTTCATTCAGCGGTAAATTATTCGATATTAATTTTATTTACACAGGTCCCGGGACAAGTCCGTTAAATTTTTATCCGACACAATGCCAAGTTGCACATGGTGATTTTACAATCCTCCCTGTTGCATATACCAACGGTAGTGTAAGCCAGGATTTGACCGTTACGACAAAGGCGACATTGGTTGGCGGCACCGCAGTCACAGGAGGCCCTGTAACTGTCCAGTTGCGATTTGAAGATTTTCTGGTGAAAGCCGGCGCCATCACCCAGAAGATACATTATGATGTTACAAAATTGGATTTTGTCAGCGCTGTTGGATTGGATACCTTAGCGGGTGTTATTGGGAATGCAAGCGGGGGCGTAGTAACCCTTACCTGGACTAGAACCGGTGGGGGTAATATTAACTGGTTGGCTGCAACGCCCAACTCCAATTTAATCCTATTGACTTTTGTTTATACCGGTAACACTGCAACGAATCTGGAATTTTATCCTGGGTGTATTATTTCTACTGCGACAGATCCACCTGCCAATATACCGGTAAGTTATTATAATGGGATGGTTGAACCTGGTACGCCGGTAGCCCATGCTTCCCTTGGTTCTATTGCCGGCGCTTTACAAGGAACGGACTATGAAATTCCTTTGACGCTGAGTGATTTTGATGCTCTGGTTAATAAAGCAGGAGCGATAACTTTAACCATCCCCTATGATTCCCCGAAATTATCTTTCATCAATGCATCTTCTAATCCTCACGGGGCAATTGTAAATGCCAATGGTTCCTATGTTTCAATTGTCTGGACCAATGCGGCCCCAGGACTTATTGACGGTGAATTCTTAAAACTTAAATTTAAATATAATGGTGTTGGTGACGCCCATCTTGACTTTGGGGCCGGTTGTTTGTTTACTACCACTACCGGTGATGCAATCCAGGTTGGTTATATGAATGGAATCGTTACACCCGGAGGAAGTTCCAATGCCTATATCGGCATACCAATCAGTCCTACCGGGGCAGATGTTGCAGTGCCGGTTTATTTTACCGATATGCCGCCGGATGTCGGCGCTATCACCTTGAATATTGCTTTTGATTTCAGCAAGCTATCATATATCCAGGTTACAGATTTTCCTGCCGATGGATCGGCAAATGTTAACGTTACCGGGAATATAATTCATATTGTCTGGATAAGCCCTACCCCATGGACAGGAATAAACACTACCCCTTTCTGCAACCTTAATTTCCATGTCAGTGGAGGGGGTCAGGCCCCGGTTAACTTTGATAATGGTTGCGAAATTGCGAATAACGCTTTTCCAACACCTTCTATTATTCCGACAATCTTCCATAACGGAGGAGTGAATCTGGTTTATAAAGTGAGTGGAATATTAACCTATGATAATATTCCAAATACACCCTTAGGCGGGATAACCGTTTATCTGAAACAGGGAGTTGATCCATATCCCAACACAACACCTTTACCCGTTATCGCTGCTTCAACAACTACTGATGCAAACGGATATTTTGAGATGTTCGTTGCCAATGGGACGTATTGGTTAGATGGTGATAGAGATGTACCCTGGGTTCATGCCGGGTTATCAGATATAATTAATCTCCAAAGATATGTTGCCGGTTTACCCAGTACAATTCCAACTTTGCCGCTATGGAATTTGAGGCAAAAAGCGGCCAATGTTTTCATGAACGCATTTATTAACGGTGGTGACATTATTGTTTTACAAAGAAGATATGCTGGTTTTGAACCAGGTCCGAATAATCCGAATTATACAGCCGGGAATATGACTTTTGAACATCCATCGTTTACAGTCGTAAATGCCCCTGTAATCCAAAATTTTAAAGGACTTTATACAGGCGACGTCAACCCTAATTAACAACAGGTCTGATAAATTCAAGACGAGAGTAAATAGTAGTTTTAACATAATTTCGGGCAAATTAAAAATCGACACATGAAAAAAATAAATTTTCTTTTTGGAAAAATTCTGCTGATCTTATTCATAAGTCTTGTCAGTTCGTTTGCATTCGCACAAATAAAAACGAAAATCCCAGATGCAACTTCGAAAATATCACTTCAACCTGATCTGATTGGACTTTGTGACGGAGCAACGGTAGTTGTCCCAATTTATCTGACAGCAAATAACGTAAAAGGGATGAGTTTTGTAATTGATTACGATCATAATGTTCTCACCCCTGCACCCGATACGATTCCTTTCGTATACCCTGGTTTTGAAGTTACAGCGCTGAATTATCATTACCCAGGTATGCCAAATACGACTGTAGTTCAGATAATTAAATCCGGTTGGGTTGGGACTGATTTTGACAACACAAAAGTTGTTGAACTTGGTTTTATTTATCACAAAATCCCTTCGGCAGATGGTCCGATACATTTAAGAAGATCAGCTGACGACGCCTGGCCATTTTGTGAAGTTGTAGATCCCCTGGGGAATGATATTGTCATTAATATTTTTGAAGATAATTCCATCAGTGGAAATTATTTGCCGACGGCTGTACTAAGCGGTACAGTTATTACTTGTGCCGGTGAACCAGTTGATTTGAATGTCGCACTAACTGGCGCTGCACCTTGGGTGGTCACATATACAGATGGAACAACCCCGCATACAGTGACCATCCCCTCAAGTCCTAATACCATAAGTGTAAGTCCAACGGTAAATTCGATATATACAATAACAAATGTAACGGATGCAAATCTTTGCTCGAATGTTGGGACGGGTACCGGGACAGTAACCGTTAACCCTTTATTACCTGTGAGTGTATCGATTGTGGCGGATGTGAATCCTGTATGCGAAAGCACCTTAGTAACTTTTACGGCAACACCGACCAACGGAGGGACATTGCCAGTTTACCAATGGAAAGTAAATGGAATTGATGTTGGTACAGGTGGTGATACATATGCCTTTGTGCCGTTTAACAATGATGTGGTTACAGTTGTTCTCACATCCAATGCGGTTTGTCCGACAGGTAATCCGGCCACATCGGCACCGATAACAATGACGGTTAACCCGTTCCTACCGGTGAGTGTATCAATTGCACCGGATGCTAACCCGGTTTGCGA
>JALNZC010000063.1 GCA_023229525.1 Bacteroidales bacterium | reverse complement strand
AACAAATTCTGATGTTATTGACAAAAAAGAAAAAAGTACCAAAAAAGAAAAAAGTCAACAAACAACAAAAGAGTTTAATAGTTATTGAAAAAAGTCAACCTATTTCAGTCATCATCAATCTTGTATCCTTCATCCTTCATCCTTCATCCTGTATCTTGTATCCTGTATCTTGTATCCAGTATCCAGCATCCAGTATCCAGCATCCAGCATCCAGTATCCAGCATCCAGCATCGGGAGCGCAGCGACCCTCCATCGCGAGCGCAGCGAGCCTGCACCCAAACTAAGCCATAAAATTACAAAAAAATGTAACAGAATAAAGCATAATCGATTTTTTTATTAAATTCTTTATAGATTAGCTTGGTGATTAGGAATTATACTTTTATCTTTGCACTCCTTTTTGGAAGAAAAAGGTCTTATTTTATATCATAATCAGGAGAAAGCATGAATACGTTAAGTTACAAAACCATAAGCGCCAACGCAGCCACCGTGACCAAGGAGTGGGTGCTTATTGATGCCGAAGACCAGGTTCTGGGCCGTTTGGCTTCAAAGGTGGCCATTTTGCTGCGGGGCAAGGCTAAAACCAACTACACACCCCATGTTGATTGCGGCGACAATGTAGTCATCATCAATGCCGAAAAGATTAAACTTACAGGCAAAAAGATGGAAGATAAAATTTACCTCAGCCATTCTGGTTATCCAGGTGGCCAAAAAGAGGTGACACCCGACAAACTCCTCGCCAAAAAGCCAACAGCCGTAGTTGAAAAGGCCGTCAGGGGTATGCTCCCCAAAAACCGTCTGGGCCGGGAACTTTTCCGCAACCTTTATGTGTATGCAGGCACCGAACATCCTCATCAGGCACAGCAACCTAAACCTTTGAAATTAACCTCAATCAAGTAATATGGAAATGATCAACACCCTCGGCAGAAGGAAAACTGCCGTTGCAAGAATTTATCTTAAAGACGGTTCCGGTGTGATAACCGTGAATGGTCGTGACTTTAAGAATTATTTCCCCACCCCCATCCTTCAGTTCAAGGTCACTGAACCTTTTGAAGTTACCAATAACCAAGGCAAATTCGATGTGAAGGTAAACCTCGATGGCGGAGGTATACGCGGACAGGCCGAAGCGCTGGCATTGGCCATTTCAAGGGCGCTTTGTGAAATCAACGAAGAACATCGCCCTGCCTTGAAAGCCAAAGGACTTATGATGCGCGACCCACGTATGGTGGAACGTAAAAAATTCGGCCAGAAAAAGGCACGGAAGAGATTCCAGTTCAGTAAACGTTAATATTTTCGAATTCTTAGAAAAAATATATGTCAAGAACTAATTTTGATTTATTGTTGGACGCCGGCGTTCATTTCGGACACCTGCGCAGAAAATGGAATCCAGCCATGGCCCCCTATATTTTCATGGAGCGTAACGGGATCCACATCATCGACCTTTATAAAACCATGGCAAAGATCGACGAAGCAGCATCTGCCTTGAAACAAATTGCCAAATCAGGGAAAAAGGTACTCTTCGTAGCGACCAAGAAACAAGCCAAAGAGATTGTGTCAGAACACGTCAGGCGGATTAATATGCCCTATGTTACGGAGCGGTGGCCAGGCGGTATGCTCACTAACTTTGCCACCATCCGCAAGGCAGTACGGAAGATGATATCCATCGACAAACTGATGGCCAGTCCGTCTTATACCAACCTCTCGAAAAAGGAACGTCTTACACTTACCCGTGAACGTGCTAAACTCGAGAAGAACCTGGGCTCTATCGCTGATCTCAACCGGTTACCGGCAGCCATTTTTATTGTCGACATCCTGAAAGAGCATATCGCCCTTGCGGAAGCCAGGAAATTAAATATTCCGACCTTCGCCATTGTCGATACCAATTCCGACCCGAGAACCGTCGACTTTCCCATTCCTGCCAACGACGATGCATCCAAATCCATCTCCCTGATCGTCGATACGATGATCCGGGCCATGGAAGAAGGTCTGGTCGAACGTAAGCTCGATCGCGATAAAAAAGCAGCCGACGACGAACGCGGCGAAGGCGAGGAACTCGATTTCAAGGTAAAATCAAAAGTCTTGGAAGATATTGAGGAAGAGGAAGTTGATGAAGATGGTATCAAGATAGTAAAGAAAGATTTCGTCGACACCAAGGTCGCCAAAATGAAAGGATTGGAACCTGTGGCCGAGGAAAAAGCAAAACCGGCCCGTAAACGCATCAGTAAACCCGCAGGAAGAAGTAATAAAAAATAGTAACGAATTATCATTATTTGAAAATTTGATGATTTGAAAATTTGAAGATGAAACGGTTAAACCACCATCTTTGAACCTGAATCACTCAATCGCTCAATCGCTCAATCGCTCAATCGCTCAATCACTCAATCACTCAATCGCTCAATCACTCAATAATATTTATATGAACATAACTGCCTCAGATGTAAATAAACTACGCCAGATGACCGGTGCAGGGATGATGGATTGCAAGAAGGCCCTGCAGGAAACGGAAGGCGATTTTGAAAAAGCCATTGATAACCTGCGTAAAAAGGGACAAAAAATTGCCGGTAAACGTGCCGACCGTGATGCTAACCAGGGCTATGTTGTTGCCAAAACGACCGACGATAAAACCTTTGCCGCGGTAGTCATGGTAAATTGTGAGACCGATTTTGTCGGGAAGACCGAGGATTTTATAAAATTCTCGAATGACCTTCTTGATCTTGGTTTGACTAATCGCGTGCACAGTGTGGCCGAGCTGATGCCGATGAAGATCGGAACCATCACTGTTACGGAAAAACTTGATGAATTGCTCGGCAAAACAGGAGAAAAAATCCAGATTTCCCATTTTGAAGTGATCAAAGCGCCGGTTACTTTCGCCTATAACCATTTCGGAAACAGACTGGCAACTATCGTAGGGATGAGTAAATCTGACGGGAAAAACGTTCACGAAATTGGTCACGAACTGGCCATGCAGATTGCAGCCATGAGTCCGGTTGCAGTAGATAAGGAAAATGTATCACAGGAAGTAATTGACCGTGAACTGGAAATCGGTAAAGACCAGGCCCGTCAGGAAGGGAAACCGGAGGAGATGCTGGAAAAAATTGCCCAGGGCAAGCTCCAGAAATTCTTTAAAGAGATGACCCTGCTGAACCAGGATTTTGTGAAAGATTCTAAAAAAACTGTTCGCCAGTATATTGCTGACAATGATAAGGAACAAACCGTTACCGGATTTAAAAGGCTGCAACTCGGAGCTTAAAACCGGCCATGATATGGAAGAGGGATTATCTTTACTTAAGGTGATCCCTTTTTTGTTGGAAGGAATGAAGGAATGAAGGAATGAAGGAATGAAGGAATGAGGGATTGAAGGATTGAAGGTAAGAAGGATTGAGTGAATGAGTGAATGAGTAAATGAGTGAGTGTTCTGATTATCAAAAATATTTTACTGGTTTGAATTTTGAATTGTAGTTTTGAACTTTGAATTTTGAGCTTTGAGTTTTTATTGACTTTTGACTTTTAACTTTTGACTTGATTAAAATGTCTGACGCTTCTAAAAAAGAAAAGTTGCGTGAAATGTTCGATGACATTTCGCCGAAATATGATTTTCTCAACCATTTTCTTTCATTTGGAATAGATTTTCTCTGGCGTAAAAAGCTGGTGCGCCTACTCGGTAAATGCAGACCAGCTTCCGTTCTTGATGTTGCCACAGGTACCGGCGACCTGGCCATCGCCATCGCAGCGGCCGGACCCATTGAAATCACCGGAATTGACATCTCTGAAAAGATGCTGGAAATCGGCCGGAAAAAGCTGGCGGAAAAAAGGCTGGATACGATGATCAATCTTCAATGTGCCGATGCCGAATCGTTGCCTTTCACCGACAATTCGTTTGATGCAATTACGGTTGCTTTCGGTGTACGCAACTTTGAAAATCTGGAACATGGACTTATTGAAATGAAGCGCGTACTTCGCCCGGGCGGTTTGATCCTGATACTGGAGTTTTCGCATCCCTCTTCATTTCCCATGAAACAACTCTATACTTTTTATTCGCGTTATTTAATCCCGGTCATTGGAAGGCTGATCTCCGGTAATTCACAAGCATACAGGTATTTACCGGAATCAGTTGCAGCCTTTCCCTCGGGGAAAGATTTTCTTGTTATTCTATCTGGAATTGGTTTGAAAAATGAGCGGTTACACAGTCTGAGTGCCGGAATCGCATCGATCTATATGGCCGAAAAATAAAATCTGTAAATCTGCGTTATATCCTTTCATTATAACCATCGCCTTTCATTGAAAGCTGAACGTCGCGTCGTCCTGATGCTGATCATCTTTATCATCATTCTTCCCTTTTCTGCCAGGAGTCAGCGTAAGGTAGTGTTGAATATGCCCCATTATGATGAAACGAAATTTCATTTTGGTTTTGTCCTTGGTGTAAATCAGAGCTTTGTGTCATTGAGACCCATTGCCGATCTCAGTACGAAGGTGTTTGATCCAACCTATATTCCTGATTTGGGAACATACATTACATCTGCCAGGGTTTTTTCGATAACATCCACACCGGTTCCTGGTTTTGTAGTCAGTATATTGGCCAATATGCGGATGGGAGATCTTCTTGATCTGCGGTTTATTCCATCCCTTTCTTTTGGAGATCGTACTTTGAATTACACCATTGAAACATCAGATTTACCTCCCGGGGCGACTATACCTATTAGGGATACCGTAGTTTTTCCAAAGAAAGTCACTTCAACATATATTAATTTTCCTTTGGAGGTCAGGTGTAAAGCTATGCGTTACAATAATTTCCGCCCTTATGTTATGGTAGGTGCCCAATATACGCTCGACCTGGCTTCGAATGCAAAGAAGCGAGAACAGAAAAACCAAAATGAAAAGATTGTCAAGTTCAACCAGAATGATTTTTATCTCGAAGGTGGCGTCGGATTTGATTTTTACAATGAATGGTTCAAATTCGGTGTGGAATTAAAGATGATGTATGGATTGATGGATGTCCTGAAACGGGAAGGCAACATCTATACTGATTCCATTGATAAATTGAATTCAAAAATTTTCCAGTTATCACTGACGTTTGAATAATCTCCTCGAACTTTATTTGTTTTTCGAATAAAGCAAATCATAACTGTATTTGCATTTCCAATAAAGCATTTTATAATATTCGCCCCCTTTTTTTACCTTTACATGTTCTAATAATTATCCCATGGATAGAATTGCCGTATTCCCCGGCTCCTTTGACCCGGTGACACGGGGGCATGAATCCATTATCCGGCGGGCGCTTCCGCTATTCGACAAAGTGATAGTGGCCATAGGAGGGAATGGAGAAAAAAAGTCATTTTTCCCACTGGAGAAAAGGGTAGAATGGCTTCGGGAAATTTTCGCAAACCAACCGAAAATCGAAATTGACACCTATTCGGGATTGACGGTTGATTTCTGCAAAAGGAACAACATCACATTTATCCTGCGCGGGTTGCGCACCGCCGCCGATTTTGAATTCGAACGCAGTATCGGTCAAATGAATAAGCTGATGGTTCCCGGCATTGAAACGATTTTCCTGCTCTGTGCACCTGAATACGCTTCGCTAAGTTCCTCCATCGTGAGGGATATAATCCGTAACGGGGGTGATGTAAAGCAGTTTGTACCGGAAGGGGTAGCGGAGGATTAGGGGTGAGGAATTAGGAATTCAGTTTTCCTTCAACAATTCTCTTAACCTGCAAAGCAATTTCTTTGTGATCTAATGCCTCCTGCACTGACGGAATTAAAAAGTCATCAGGATACCTCACTGTAACTGCATAATCCGAAATGTTTTTCAATTTTATTTCCTCAAATCCTGATGTGTCAATATGCATGCATTCTGACAATAAAAAATCGACATCATGGGTGCGTCCAAATTCTGTTTTATGATAAACAAGAAAGGTCTTTAAAAACTTTTCAACCGCTTGCTGTGAATGAAAAGAGATTGCGAACAATAACTCTCAGGATGTTCTGAAGATAATTCGACAATCACGGCAATATCTTCATTAGTCTTTATTAACCATTGTTTCAAATATTCCGTGTCAATATCCTTCATATTACAATTCCTTCATAAATAATAGTTTTTATAATATGGCCGGTCAATTGGCGTTTAATTTCAACTTCTTCACTGCTTTGAATCAGAATGTCAGACAATATCCGGTATTGTAATAGTTCCTTTCTTATTTTATTTCGAAATGGAATTTTTTCAATAGGAGTAAGATTTTGATCAACGATGAGCAAAATATCAAAATCGCTGAAGTGTTGATGATCCTTGCGTGCCCTGGACCCAAACAAGATCACTTTACAGCCAGGGAAAATTTGGTTGGAAACACTTTTAATAATTGATAGACTTTGGCTTTCTGAGGTCATAATTATAGCAATAAAAGAAAGCTAAGATACGAAAAATCTGTTATCTCTTGAAACCTGTTTTCGGAACCACGAACTTGTTTAGTGCCATTTTTCTTACCTTTGCAGGTTCAACTGGATGAATGTGCATATTTCCGTGAACTATTTTCTCTTCTTATTTGCTGGTATACTATATTCAGGTATTTTATTTGCCCAGCCAACAATGATCACCGGTACTGCACCCGGCGCCGAAGGAAAACAGGTCCGGATCACTACACCTGGGGATGGACTTACGTCTGTTGAAAAGCTACTGGCTACTCTTGATGTGGATGACGCCGGAAATTTCTCAGCTTCATTAAAGCTGGAGAAAACAACCGATGCAACTATTTCCATCAATTTTCATGCTGCGGAGATTTTTCTGGAACCGGGTGAAAAATATACCTTGCGGATTGGAGCAATGAATTATGACGATACTTCGGAAAATGATCCTTTTATCCAGTCACAAAATCTTGAGATAGCAATAACCACATCGGGATCCAAGGAGCTGAATGGCATGATCGACAAATTTAACAACCTCTACAATACATTCCTGCTGGATAATTTCAATTCCCTTTACCGCGACCGGCAAAAAAACAGGACTGACAGCTTGCGCACCATACTTAACCGGGAATTCAGCCAGTTTGATAATCCATTTTTCATCAATTATACCACCTATAAATTGGCTTCCCTCGAACAAGCATCACTGTATTACAATGCAGCGCAATTAGCCCGTAAATACCTGATTGGTAAACCCATACTGTATGAAAATCCAGAATACATGGATTTTTTTAACAACTATTTTTCGAAATATATAACCGTTACCTCTGCAAGTCTGCATAAAATTGATTTCCAACCGTTTTTCAAAAACCCTGATCCGGAAAAAATCATGCTGAAAACTTTGGCGACAGATACGATCTTGAAGAATGATCAGCTTCGCGAACTGGTTCTTCTGAAAGGATTAATGGAATGGTATCCTATGAGCGGATATGACCAGGAAGATGTTCTCCAGGTGATCAAAGCTTTGCAGAATAATTCCATTTATCCCGACAACCAGGTAATTGCCGCAAATCTGGTGAAACTTCTTACCCGGCTGAAACCCGGCAGCGAGGCACCCGGATTTACTTTAATGAACCGTGACGAAAAAGAACTTTCATTACGAAGTTTACGTGGTAAGCCGGTGGTACTCTGTTTCTGGACTACCTATTGCAAGGAATGCCTGACCGAACTGGATTTTATGGTGCCCCTGCATGAAAAATACAAAGACAAACTTCATTTTCTGTGTGTTTCAGCTGATAAATATTTTACTAAAATGATTCTGTTTATCAATCTGAAAAAAGATTACACCTGGGATTTCGCGAGCATCGGGGACAACATGGAAACGCTTGTCAATTATGAAGTACGGTCCTACCCTCTTTTTGTCCTGATTGACCGTGCGGGAAAAATATTTAAGTATCCGGCCGGTTCCCCAGGTAGGGACCTGGAAGCAGAAATTCAACAACTTTTAAAAGAATAAACATAACCATGATAGATATTTTTAAGAAAATTCTGGGGAATAAATCACAACGGGATATCAGAACCATCGACCCATTGGTCAATAAAGCCTTGGAAGTTTATGAGACAATCAAAACATTGTCGAACGATGAACTGCGCGAACGGACACTTGATTTCAAAAGAAGGATCAGAGAGTATATCGCCGGTAAGGAAAAGGAGATTGAGGATTTAAAGGAACAACTCAATTCTGA
Source organism: Bacteroidales bacterium (assembly GCA_023229525.1). Classification (GTDB taxonomy): domain Bacteria; phylum Bacteroidota; class Bacteroidia; order Bacteroidales; family FEN-979; genus CAIVAT01. Next base: position 7,469 of record JALNZC010000063.1, on the reverse strand, counting down.
TGATATTGAGATCGATGAAAAGGAGAAACTTTATATCGTTCTTGACCGTTTTGAAAAGGAAAGCTATGAACTGACCCAGGAAATACTGCTCGAAATACTCCCGGAGGCCTTTGCGGTGATGAAAGACACGGCCCGGCGCTTTTTTGAAAATGAATATGTTGAGGTTAGCGCTACCCAGATGGATCGAGACCTGGCAGCCAAAAAGGCCAGTGTGGAAATCGAGGGCGACACAGCCCGCTATAAAAGCAGTTGGATGGCTGGTGGAAACATGATAAGATGGGACATGGTCCATTATGATTGTCAGCTCATTGGGGGTGTGGTGCTCCACGAAGGTAAAATCGCTGAAATGGCTACCGGTGAAGGCAAAACACTGGTTGCAACCTTACCTATGTACCTCAATGCTTTGCCAGGAAAAGGAGTTCATATTGTAACTGTCAATGATTACCTGGCCAAACGCGACTCGGAATGGATGGGAACCCTTTTCGAATTCCACGGACTCAAAGTAGATTGTATTGACCGTCATGAGCCCAATTCCCAGCCCCGTCGCGATGCTTATCTGGCCGATATCACCTATGGAACAAACAACGAATTCGGTTTTGATTACCTGCGTGATAACATGACCAGTAATCCGGAAGAACTTGTACAACGACCCCATAATTATGCCATAGTTGATGAAGTAGACTCGGTTTTGATCGACGACGCACGTACCCCACTTATCATATCCGGTCCAACACCGAGAGGCGAAAACCAACTTTTCGATGACCTTAAACCAAATGTAACCAAGCTGTATAATGCCCAAAGAAATCTAGTCACCAAACTGCTGGCTGAAGCCAAGTCGCTCGCCGATGATTCGAAGAATGAAGAAAATTTCCGGAAAGCTGGTGAGCAAGTGTTCCGGGCTTTTCATGGTTTGCCGAAAAACAAGGCGCTGATCAAATTCCTCAGTGAACCGGGTATTAGAGCCTTGATGCAAAAAACCGAGAATTTTTATCTCGCCGAACAAGCCAAGAATATGCATATCATCGACGATGAACTTTATTTTGTGATCGATGAAAAGAACAACACCATTGAATTGCGGGATAAAGGGATCGACCTGCTTACCGAATCATACGAAGACCCTACCTTTTACATTCTTCCAGACATAGGATCGGTTATCGCCGATCTGGAACGACAGAAACTGTCGGATATGGAAAAAATAGAGAAAAAAGATGCGCTGATGCGTGATTACGCTATCAAATCCGAACGCGTCCACACCGTAAACCAACTTCTCAAAGCCTACGCATTATTTGAAAAGGATGTAGAATATGTAGTGATGGATAATAAGGTGAAAATTGTCGATGAACAAACCGGACGTATCCTCGAGGGAAGACGTTACAGCGACGGATTACACCAGGCCATTGAAGCCAAAGAAAATGTAAAAATCGAGGCGGCGACTCAAACCTATGCCACCATTACCTTGCAGAACTACTTCAGGATGTATAAGAAGTTAGCCGGTATGACTGGTACTGCAGAAACCGAAGCGGGTGAATTCTGGGATATCTATAAACTGGATGTGGTGGTCATTCCGACCAATAGAAAGGTCGTTCGCGACGACCGTGAAGATCTCGTTTACAAGACCAAGCGCGAGAAATTCAATGCCGTAATCGAAGAAATTGAAAAATTGATCGAAAAGGGCCGGCCGGTGCTGGTGGGAACCACATCGGTGGAAACTTCCGAATTGCTGAGCCGTATGCTCAAGCGTAAAAATATTGCCCATAATGTATTGAATGCCAAACTGCACGCGAGAGAAGCGGAAATCGTTGCCGAAGCCGGTCGCTCCGGGACGGTAACGATTGCCACCAATATGGCCGGCCGTGGTACCGATATCAAGCTGGGACTTGGAGTGAAACCGGCCGGAGGATTGGCCATTATCGGTACCGAACGCCACGAATCACGACGTGTAGATAGGCAGTTACGCGGTCGTTCAGGTCGTCAGGGCGACCCGGGAAGCTCCCAGTTTTTTGTTTCACTCGAAGATGACCTGATGCGTATGTTTGGCTCCGAACGTATTGCCAAGATCATGGACCGTATGGGGATCAAGGATGGAGAGGTGATCCAGCATTCTATGATCACCAAATCGATCGAACGGGCACAGAAAAAAGTGGAGGAAAACAACTTCGGTATCCGGAAAAGGCTGCTCGAATACGACGATGTGATGAACATACAACGGGAGGCAATTTACAAAAAGAGGCACCACGCTTTGTTTGGCGACCGCCTTGCCGTTGACATATCTAATATGATTTATGACGTTTGTGAAACCATCGTGCTTGATGCTGCCGAAAGCCGGGATTTTACCGCATTCAAATTCGATCTGATCAAAGAATTTGCCTCCGATTCACCTTTCACCGAGTCTGATTTTGGTTCACTCAGTAGCGGAGATCTGGGGAATAAGCTTTACGATTATATTTACAAGCGGTATAAGTCAAAATGTGAACAGATTGCGATGAAAACATTCCCGGTGATCCGAAATGTGTTTGAGAACGATACCCGATACGAAAATATCGCCATTCCCGTGACTGACGGATTAAAAACCATGCAGGCCGTGGCAAATCTTCGGAAAGCATATGAAGACCGGGGGAAAGAGGTGATCCTCTCAATTGAAAAGGGGATCGTTCTCGGTATGATCGACAATGCCTGGAAAGAACATCTCCGGGAGATGGACGATCTGAAACAATCGGTGCAGAATGCCGCTTATGAACAGAAAGATCCACTGCTTATTTATAAATTTGAATCTTTCGAGCTGTTCAAGTCGATGGTTCAGCGTACCAATAAGGAAATTACTTCGTTTCTGATCAAGGCCGATGTTCCGATACAGGCTGAAAACGTGAGGGAGGCACAGGCCCCGCGCCGGATGGATCGTACCCGGATGCGCGAAGAACGATCCGATCTCCTTTCCCAGGCTCACTCCAATACCCAGGAAAAATCCAGGCCGCAGCCAGTCAAAGTCGAAAAAAAGGTCGGACGTAACGATCCCTGTCCCTGTGGAAGCGGGAAGAAATACAAGAATTGTCATGGGGTGGGAAGTAATTGACGAGGGACGAAGGATGAAGGACGAAGGACGAAGGACGAAAGACGAAAGAGGAAGGACGAAAGACGAGGGACGAAAGAGGAAGGGAGAACAAATTTCGATGTCCAATTTTACTATATTCGAAGTTAGAAGTTTTGAACTTTGTGTTTTAATTTTTGACTTTACTTTTGACTTTTAACTTCTGACTTTTGATTTTGATATAAGTTTTGATTGCAAAAATTTTCTATGATGAAATTTAAACGTATTCTTCTCAAGCTTTCCGGCGAGGCGTTGGAAGGTGATCAAGGCTATGGTATTGATACAGAGCGCCTGGCCGGGTATGCTGCCGAAATTAAATCTGTAGTGGATCAACAGGTTCAGGTTGCCATTGTGATTGGAGGGGGTAACATTTTTCGGGGGTTACAGGGAGTAACCGATGGCATGGATCGCGTCCAGGGTGATTATATGGGTATGTTGGCCACGGTTATCAACAGTATGGCCATCCAGGCAGCGCTTGAAAAGCTGGGAGTGACCGCAATACTTCTTTCAGGACTGGCTATCGATCCGATTTGCGAAGCGATGAGTAGACGGAAAGCGGTTCATCATCTGGAGCTTGGACATGTCGTGATTATTGCCGGGGGAACCGGAAATCCTTATTTTACCACCGACAGCGCATCGGCTTTACGTGCGGTTGAAATCCGGGCCGACGCGATCCTGAAAGGTACCCGTGTCGACGGTGTTTATTCAGCGGATCCGGAAAAAGATTCGTCAGCCGTGAAATACAACACCCTGACATTTGATGAAGCCTATCAGAAAGGATTGAAAATTATGGATCTTACCGCCTTTACCCTATGTAAGGAAAACCGGATCCCGATCATTGTCTTCAACATGAATCAAAAAGGTAATCTGAAACGGTTGATTGCCGGAGAAAAAATCGGAACTGTCGTGGCAGACTGAAAGAAAATAGGTGATAGGAGATCGATTAAATATCATATCGCGACTGAATTCCAGTGAAAATATTTTTTATCCTGCATCCTGCATCCTGAATCGTGAGCGTAGCGAACATTTATCCAGTATCCAGCATCCAGCATCGGGAGTGAAGCGACCTTTTATCGTGAACGCAGCGAACCTGCACCCTGTATCCTGTATCGGGAGCGTAGCGACCTTTTATCGCGAGCGCAGCGAGCCTGCATCCTACCTCCTTCCTCATTTAAATTTTGAATTCTGCCTTTTGAGTTGTAATTTTGACTTCTGACTTTTTACTTTTGACTTTGCATCGACACAGAAATCATAGAAAAAGCACCGGAAAATGCATGAAGATATAGAATTCACGCTAGAGGAAACAAAAGAGAGCATGAGCCTTGCCGTTCAGCATCTTGAAAAGGAGTTGCAGAAGGTGAGGGCCGGGAAAGCCAGCGCCCAGATGCTTGATGGGGTGAAAATCGATTATTACGGGATAATGACTCCCCTCGACCAGACGGCCAATATCAGCACTCCTGACGGGCGTCAGATCATTGTTCAACCCTGGGACAAGAGCGTACTCGGGCTCATTGATAAAGCTATTCAGGCGGCGAACCTGGGATTCAATCCCAAGAATGAAGGTGAGATCCTTCGTATACAGGTCCCGCCCCTTACCGAAGAACGCAGGCGCGATCTGGTTAAAAAAGCAAAATCCGAAACTGAAAATGCAAGGATCACTATTCGTAATATCCGCCGTAATTCGAACGAAACCGCCAGGAAAATGAAAAAAGACGGAATTCCTGAAGATGAGGTAGACAAGCTGGAAATTGATATTCAAAAAATTACCGACGATTTTATTGCCAGAATCGACAAGATCTTTGAAACCAAAGAAAAGGATATTATGACGGTGTAATTAAAACACCACAATCTCATCTGTAAACATCCAGCAATCCTGCCCAGAACCTTTGTGCCAGGATGGACATTTTCCCAGATTTTTTGCTCTTACCCTCACATACCTTGCTTTGGTATTAGCCATGAATTGAAAATTGAAGGGTTGTAAAAAGACTTGCTCTTCTTTCGGAGAAATCGTATTAGGAACCTCGTTGAAGGAGTGATACTTTTTACCATCGGAAGATAAAGAGTACTCTACAACTACCGGCAGGAAAATCCAATTCCGCTGATTTTGCAGAAAATTCATCTGAATCGTATTCACCGGCATCACTTTGCCCAGGTCGAGAATTACATCCAGATCATTTCCCAGGAATCCTTGCCATAACCCATCTCTGTGGTCTATGGAACCGCGCAATCCGTCATTCAGTGTCTCGGGACCTGCAGCCGGATACCGGTTGGAATAATGGGTGAAATACTTCACATGTTTCCCAATGGCCAGGTGAAAGAGTAAAGGCAAATCCACCGTTTTCTCTTTCAGTTTCCCCTCCACAATGAGCCCTGCCCGGATGATACCGTTCTTTTTTATTTCAAATGGTCCGGTATAGAGGGGAGAAGAGGCAGTGACATCGTTGCCGTTAGTGGTATAATGAATGGGTACGTCTGATTGTTCAGACCCGATAGTTACCCTGAGTACATTGCTCTTTTTATCAAATTTGGTTTTAACCTCTGCACGAAAAGATCCTTTGCTAAAGTTAATCTTCATAAAGTCAAGCCGCTTGAATTGACTGGTCATTCTGCGCTGGAAATCGTTCCAGTCACGTAATTTTTTCGGTGACCATATCACTTCCGCGAGAGCGATCATCCGCGGAAGCGCCATGTATTCGGCTTGAGAAGGAGTGGGAATAAATTCGGTCCATAAGTTGCCTTGGGCGCCAAGTATATGTTTGGTTTCATCGATCGTCAATTCCCCAGGGACAGGTTCGTACGAATAGACTTTTTTCAGTGTTGTAAATCCGCCGATAGCTTTGGGCTCAAATTGCGGATCGGCCTGGTAGTGATCGAAATAACAATGCGATCCGGGAGTCATAATGGCATCATGGCCCAGCCGGGCAGCTACAATTCCTCCTTCTATACCCCTCCAGGACATTACCGTGGCTTCCGGTGCAAGGCCACCTTCCAGGATCTCATCCCAGCCAATCATTTTACGGCCACTGGAAACAATGATTTTTTCGATCCGTTTGATAAAATAACTTTGAAGTTCATTTTCATCTTTCAACCCTTCCGTTTTTATTCGTTCCTGACATCTCGGACATTTTTTCCAGTTGGTTTTATCCGCTTCGTCACCACCGATGTGGATGTACTTCGAGGGGAAAAGCGCCATCACTTCGGTAAATACATCCCGGAGAAAGGTAAAAACAGAATCGTTCCCGGCACAAAAAATATCAACGTTAGGCCAGTAACTTCCAGGTGGAACCGTAAAGGGACCTCCGGTACATGAAAATTGAGGATATGCAGACAATACTTCAACGGAATGAGCTGGCATTTCAATTTCCGGTATAATCGTGATATACCGGTCAGCCGCATATTTTACAATCTCACGGATTTCATCTTGTGTATAATAGCCGCCATAAGTAGCCTTTTCCCCCGGCTGTTGAGACGGACGTTCATTCCAGGGAAGATCTTCATGATTCACCCGCCAGGCCGATGTTTCCGTTAGTCTGGGATATTTTTTGATTTCAATACGCCAGCCATTGTCGTCTGTAAGGTGCCAATGAAAAGTATTCATTTTATACATGGCGATCAGGTCGATATATCGCTTGATAAATGGGGTCGGGAAAAAATGTCGCGACACATCAAGATGCATACCGCGGTAAGAAAAGCGGGGATGATCCATGATCTCGACACAGGGAATTGTCCAGGATTTCCCAGTGATCAATGTATCGGGGTGGCAAATTTCATCCGGGAAAAGCTGGAGCAGGGTCTGAACCCCATAAAACAGCCCGGCGCCGCTTGAAGCACGGATATGGATTTGTTTTTGGGTTACCTTTAATATATAACCTTCCGGCGGAATGTCTTTTTTCCCTTTATCAAGCGTGAATAAGATGGAAAGTTGCTTTTTATCAATGTTGGTCATGCTGCTGACCGTGAGGTCAGGGCCTCCTGCAAAACGCAATTGATCGGCAAAGAATTTTACTATCCGGATGGCCTCCTGATCGCCAGCGGCAATCACCAGTTGGGTTTTTTTATCAAGGGTAAAATTACCTGTTTTTAATTTCAACTGAGTGGGTCTTGGGACGATGGAAGGCGCCGTCATCTGTGTGTTTTCCACAGCCGAGGAGGTTATTGAAGTGAATGACAGGAAAAGAAGTAGCAGGATGCAGGATACAGGATGCTGGATGCTGGATGCTGGATGTTGGTTGCTGGATGCTGGATGCTGGTTGCTGGATGCTGGATGGTGGATGGTGGATGCTGGATGTTGGATGTTGGATGCTGGATGCTGGATGCTGGATGTTGGATACTGGATGCTGGATGCTGTATGCTGGATGCTGGATGCTGTATGTTGGATGCTGGT
>JALNZC010000062.1 GCA_023229525.1 Bacteroidales bacterium | reverse complement strand
GGATCCTTATTTTTTTTTCCTGTTCACGAACCCTTGATGTCAGAATCCCATTAAGCAAGGCAATAATAAAAAACATCATGAGCATCAGCATGTCTTCTGCTCTGTCGATATGCAGGGTAAATTGTGGGGGTATAAAAAAATAATCCCAGATCAGGGCACATAAAGTTGAAGCAAGCAGGATCGGACCTCTTCCATAAAAGATGGCAAGTATGGAAACCAGAAATAACAGGATAAACGAAATAACCTGGTATCCTATGTATTCCTTAATCAGATAACATGCAAGGGATGTAAAGATAACAAGTAATGAAATGACCAGATATTGAGGAATATTTGATGTAAAAGAAGGTAAAGAAACCCTATCCCGATAACGGTCCTTTGCCTGTGTATCAGAACCAAGAATGTAGACATCGATATTGCCACTATATTTAATCAGCCTTCTCACGAAATGGCCAAGCCTGAATATGGAAAAAATGTTGCGGACACGGGGTTTACCGACAATAATATGTGTGATGTTTTCTTTTTGGGCGAAATCGACAATGGCTTTAACAATGTCATAACTGGTGACAATCCGGAATTTTATGCCCAATTGTTTTGTAAGGTTGATATTTCTATCAAGTTGCTCCCGTTCCTTTTGCGTGAGTTTATGAATTGTTTCCACGTAAATAGCCTGTATGCTTGCTCCCATGGAATACGAAAGGGTTTTTGCCCAACGTAATAATTTACCCGAATAGGGGCTTGGTCCAACTGCAACCAAAAGATGCATGCCCGATTTCCAGGGTCCGCGAATGCGTTTATGCTGCATATAATCATGAAGCTGACTGTCGACGCGGTCGGCAACAATACGCAACGCCATTTCACGCAATGCGGTAATATTCCCTTTGCGGAAGAAATTTCCTATGGCTTCCTTTGATCTTTCCGGAGTATACACTTTGCCTTCAGATAGTCTTTGCAGTAATTCTTCCGGGGTCAGATCAACCAATTCTACTTCATCAGCGACTTCAAAAATTTCATCGGGTACGGTTTCACGAACAATTATTCCGGTAATCTGTGCAACAGTTTCTGAACGGCTTTCGAGATGCTGAACATTTAACGTTGTATAAACACTGATGCCGTTTTCGAGAATTTCCTGGACATCCTGATATCTTTTATTATGACGGCTTCCGGGAGCATTGGTATGGGCCAGTTCATCAACCAGTACAATGTGCGGTTTCCGCGATATAATGGCATCCAGGTCCATCTCATGAACGGTAGTGGATTTGTATCCGTAAGTCTTACGTGGAATCAGTTCAATACCCTCTGCTAAAACGGAAGTTTCTTTACGGCTATGTGTTTCGACATACCCAATAATTATATCGCTGCCTTTCAATTTTTCAGCCTGGGCTGTTTGCAGCATTGTATATGTTTTGCCGACACCCGCACACATACCGAAAAAAATCTTCAGTTTGCCACGTTTGCTTTTTTCTTCTTCACTAATAAGAGAAGCTAAAAGTTCATCAGGATCAGGCCGGTAATCATCTAAACTGCTCATTTTATGTAACTTAATTTGAAAATTTGAAAATTAATCCATTTTCAAATCTTCAAATCGCCTCATCTTCAAATTACTTTATTTCATCTAACCTCAAATTTAGCAATAATACGTTAACCCTCTCTTCTCCAAAACATAAAAACTGAGGGGTTTCCTTGAGGTCTTTTATACATTGTATTAGTTTTTGTTTTTGAATATCATTGAAATTCCGGGTCTTGACAATCCGCTCTACCTGTAATAAGGCTGCTTTGGGGGAAATGTGCGGATCCAGTCCGCTTGCCGACGCAAAAAGCATTTCGGAAGGGATGTCGGTAAGGTTGTCTAATTTATTGAAGGCAATAAACTGTTTTTTACGTTCAATAACCAGATTTTTCAGTTTCGCATTCGTCAAACCATAGTTCGAACCACCTGAAGGCAAGGGATTATATGTAATTGCAGATGGACGTGAAGAAAAATAAATGTTGCTATCGAATTGCTGACCAATAAGTTCACTTCCAATTATTCTGCTATTTATAACTATCAAACTGCCATTTGCTTTTGCAGGAAATATAACTTGTGCAATTCCGGTAATAAGAAGCGGATAGATGATTCCTGTTAAAATGGTAAAAAACAAGAATATTTTTAATGATATAATGAGTGTTTTCACTTTTTTTACTGAATTACAGGTTAATCAGAAGATCGATAAGTTTGATACCGATGAAGGGGGCAATAATACCTCCCAAGCCAAAAATGAGCAGGTTACGGGTTAAGGCAGCATTGGCAGAAACTGGTTTATAGCGAACGCCTTTCAAAGCTAACGGGACCAATAAAATGATGATAATGGCATTAAAAATCACTGCACTCAGGATCGCGCTTTGTGGCGATCCCAGGTTCATAATATTCAACGCGGAAAGAGGTCCAATGCCGTTTCTGCCGGAATAGAGCGAAATGGCAATGGCCGGGATAATGGCAAAGTATTTGGCCACATCGTTGGCAATACTGAAAGTGGTAAGTGAACCACGGGTCATAAGCAATTGTTTGCCGACTTCCACCACCTCGATCAGCTTGGTAGGGTTACTGTCGAGGTCAACCATGTTGCCTGCCTCACGGGCTGCCTGAGTACCTGAATTCATGGCAATGCCAATATCGGCTTGCGCAAGTGCAGGGGCATCGTTAGTGCCGTCACCAATCATACCCACCAGGTGGCCTTTTGCCTGTTCTTCACGGATACGCCGTAATTTATCTTCAGGTGTTGCCTCGGCCATAAAATCGTCAACACCTGCTTCGGCTGCAATAGCGGCAGCAGTTAGTGGATTATCACCGGTGATCATCACCGTTTTAATCCCCATTTTCCGTAATTCCGCAAAACGCTGCTTAATCCCTCCCTTTACAATGTCTTTAAGATGAATGACCCCAAGAATCCTGTTGTTTTCAGCAACAACCAGCGGTGTTGCCCCTTGTCGCGCCAGTTCCGAAACAATGTCCATAATTTTCTGAGGGTAAAAGCCGTTGTTATTTTGCACAAATGTCCGGATGGCTTCCGATGAGCCTTTACGTACCTGGTGAAGTTTGCCATTAATTGTTTTTATATCCACTCCACTCATCCTGGACTGCGCAGAGAACGGAATAAAAGAGGCCTGGAGATGATGAACTTTCCGTCCCCGGATATTGAATTTTTCTTTGGCAAGTATAACTATTGATCGCCCTTCGGGAGTTTCGTCCGATAAGGAGGAAAGTTGGGCGGCATCTGCAAGTTCCTCAACCGTTACTCCTTCTGCAGGGATAAAATCCGTGGCCATGCGGTTGCCCAAGGTGATTGTTCCGGTTTTATCCAGCAAGAGTACATCAACATCTCCGGCAGCCTCAATTGCCCGACCGCTGGTGGCGATCACATTACGCTGAATAAGCCTGTCCATTCCACTTATGCCAATAGCGCTCAACAAACCACCGATGGTTGTAGGAATAAGACAAACCAACAAAGCAATCAGGATGGGAATGGTCAGGTTTTGCGATAAGGGTAATCCTGAAGCTGCAAGGCTGTATCCGAAGAATGCCGGAAGCGTTACTACTGCCAGAAGAAAAATAATGGTTAAACCCGAAAGAAGTATGGAGAGGGCAATTTCATTGGGTGTTTTCTTCCGCTTTGCACCTTCAACCAGGGTAATCATCCGGTCAATGAACGTACTGCCCGGCTCGGTTGTTATGCGGACAAGTATCTGGTCGCTGATCACTTTTGTCCCACCGGTAACAGCCGATCGGTCGCCTCCGCTTTCCCGGATAACCGGGGCGGATTCTCCGGTGATGGCCGATTCGTCAACACTGGCAATACCTTCAATAACTTCTCCATCCGAAGGGATTACATTTCCGCTTTCGCAAATAACTATATCTCCTTTTTTAAGCTCTGTTGCAAAAACCGACACTTCTTCTTTGCCCACAAGTTTCCTGGCTTTGGTTTGGGTACGGTTTTTACGCAGACTATCGGCCTGGGCTTTTCCCCTGCCTTCGGCAATGGCTTCGGCAAAATTGGCAAACAACACGGTAAACCAGAGCCAGATCGCTATTTGAAGATTAAAAGAGGAGAAATTACCTTTGAATATTCCTGCAAATACTATGATAGTCGTAAGAACCGACCCTAAAGCCACAATAAAAATAACAGGGTTTCTGATGAGCAATGCAGGATTTAATTTGATGATGCTATCCTTTGCAGCCTGCAAAACTATATTTTTATTGAAAAGGATGATTTTTTGTTTCGTGCCCATTTTATCCGGGAATTAAAAGGTTATTCCATTATTCATCAGTAAATGCTCAATTATTGGCCCAAGAGATAAAGCGGGAAAATGTGTTAAGCCACCGACAATAAGGATAACTCCGATCAATAAGATGATAAAAAGTGAATTGTCGGTTCGGAAAGTACCCGCGGACAGGGGTGTGATTTTCTTTCCGGCCATACTTCCGGCTATTGCCATTACCGGTAAAATCACGCCAAACCGGCCGACGAGCATCCCAATGCCAAGGGATAAATTGTAAAACAGGGTATTTGCGTTTAAACCGGCAAATGCGCTGCCGTTGTTTCCGGCTGCCGAACTAAAGGCATAAAGAATTTCGGTAAGGCCATGCGGGCCGGCATTGTTAAGACCCGCTAATCCTGCATTACTTACGGAAGCCCATGCCGAGAACAGAAGTATTACAAAATTCGGAGCCAGAACCGCAATTATGGCCATTTGCACTTCGAACGCCTGGATTTTTTTACCCAGGTATTCCGGTGTTCGTCCAACCATAAGCCCGGCAATAAAAACGGTAAGGATTATAAATATGACCATACCGTATAATCCGGCACCAACACCGCCGAAAATGACCTCACCCACCATAAGGTTTATTATTGCAATCATGCCTGAAATTGGTGAAAGGCTGTCGTGCATGGCATTCACCGATCCGTTGGATGCAGCTGTGGTTGATGTTGACCACAGAACACTATTTGCAATCCCGAAACGTGTTTCCTTGCCTTCCATCAGGTGCAGGTGTCCAAAAACAGGATTTGCTGAATATTCAGCATACAGGGAAATACTCAATCCGGCACAAAATAAGATCATCATTACGGTAAAAATGGTCCAACCGTGTCGGGTTGAACCGACCATTTTGCCATACGTATATGTTAATGAAGCCGGGATAAGTAATATTGCCAGCATTTCGAGAAAATTGGTAAAAGGGGTTGGGTTCTCGAACGGGTGTGCGCTATTGGAGTTGAAAAAACCACCGCCGTTTGTTCCCAACTGCTTTATGGCAATCTGCGAAGCTGCCGGTCCCATTGGGATTATCTGCTGAGCCCCCTGTAAAGTATGAACCGTATCATATGTTTTGAAGTTCTGTACAACGCCCTGACCGACCAACACAATGGCCAACAATATCGAAAGAGGTATAAGAACATACAAGGTTGACCGTGTAAGGTCTGTCCAGAAATTACCAAGCTTATCGGTGGTTTTCCGTGAAATCCCTCTTATGAGCGCCAATAAAACAGCTATTCCGGTTGCAGCGCTGACAAAATTCTGTACGGTAAGCCCGATCATCTGCACAAAGTAACTGAGTGTGGTTTCCCCTGCATATCCTTGCCAATTGGTGTTGGTCATGAAACTCACTGAAGTATTGAAAGCCGAATGCCACGATACATTTGGAAGGTTCGCCGGATTTAATGGTAAATGGGACTGAATGAGCTGAATCAGGAACACAAAAACAAATCCTATGAAATTAAACATGAGCAAACCGAAGGTGTACGACTTCCAGTTGGATTCTTCTTCGGAATCCACACCTGTAAATTTGTAAGTAAGCTTTTCGAGCCAACCTAAAACAGACAACATTATATGTTTTTCCCCCGAAAATACTTTGTACATGTAATTACCTAAAACTGGTGTTAAGCCTATCAACAACAGAAAGAATAATGCAATCTGAAATATATCCTGAAATGTCATCTTATTCTTGTTTTAGAAGATTGTTAAAAAGGTCCCTGCAATTAAAATTTATCGGGTTTAACAAGTGAAAAAAGAAGATATCCAAGGATAAACAGCGCTATCACCGCTCCGGTAACGTATCCGGCGGAAGGATTCATGCCAATGGTTTTAGTAGCCACCAATAAGATTATTGCATTCATATAAAATCGTTTTTAAACGACACAAAGATGCAACCGAATCTATAAGGATTTTGAAAGGATCTCTCTAAGGATATAAGGATTTAATAAAGATGTGGCAAAAGTTCTTTTTCAGTCCCAGATAAGATTTTTTCAAATTTACCGCATCTGACCATCAGAATAACTTTAAATAAGAATTAAGTTGCTCCCGGGTTGCTCCCGGGTTGCTCTCGGGTTGTTCCCGGGTTGCATCCAACTTCAGCACTGTCAATGCCACCTGAAAATCTTCATGCCTGCAACAAAGAAAACCAACCCGATTGATGAAAGAACTATGATAGGGACAGAGGCCTCTGAAAAACCGGCGCCTTCGATGAAAATACTTCGCATTCCATCGGCCATCAGGGTAAGCGGGAATTGCTGAATAACCGGAATGCTCCATACAGGAAAATTATGATAGCTGAAAAATATTCCGGATAGGACCATCATCGGCATGCTGAAGGCATTGATCAATCCGTTTCCGATCTCGGTTTTCGCGGTATTTGAAGAGATAAAAATGGAAATGCCGGCAAAGGCAAAATTCCCTGCGATAAAAAGGGTCAACAACGCGGGAACATTTCCCTGGATGGTAATATCGAAGGCCAGGAAGGCGAATAGGAAAAGCAATCCTGCTTCCACAAAATTCATCAGGACACGGACCGTGATCAACGCGATGAGAAAATTGGAATGCTTCATCGGTGTAGCTACCATGCGGCGAAGAAGTTTTTTCGAACGCCGCTCGATAATCGCATAGCTTATTCCCCACATGCTCGACATCATCACCCCCATGGCGATCAGTCCGGGAACCAGGAAATCGATATACCGGGTTCCGCTTACAGTAAGCGGGGCGATTTCGGTATCAGATGCGGTAGCTATCCGTCCGGTGGTACTGAACAATTTAGTCAGCTTCAGGTAAGCCAATTGGGCATCGGGATTATTGGGGTCAAAATGGTACTGGACCGCTCCGTTTTTTTCATCCAGGATGAGGTTGAGATTGCCCCGTTTAAGCAATACCATGGCATGTTTCCAATCCATCGCCTGGAATATGAACATAGTATTTCCCATTTTGTCATTTCGTATGGTGAGGGTTTTGGAATACCCACCGTTTTTGCTGATTTGTGTCCCGGCTTTGTTGATCTGAAGAAAATTACGGATAATGGAAGCGCTGTCATCCGGGGATTTAACAAGGTGATTCCTGCCAATTACGGCGACAGTGGTAATTATATCTTTTTTCTTGGTGAAGGCAATTCCTAATCCAAGCGACATAAGGATAGGGAATACGATTCCCCAGAAAAGAACCCCCGGTTCACGCATCAGTTCCCTTATGTTGGCCATGACCAGATGATAAAGCTGGTTATTTGTAATGCGTTCAATCATCGAGATGGCGCCCGGTTAATGAGATAAAAAGATCGTCGAGGGTGATTTTCCGGGTGCGTACCGGTTGTACAGGCACATCGTTCATATCACCCAATAACATGGTGAGGGTCCCTTCTTTCAGAATTTTCCCGTGATCCATGATCACGATGTAATCACAGAGTTGCTCAGCCTCTTCCATGTAATGGGTTGTAAGGATCAGCGAGGTGTGCAATTGTTCTTTCAGTTTACGCAGGATGGTCCAAATTTCCCGGCGGGCATTGGGATCAAGGCCGGTAGTAGGTTCGTCAAGCAATAATATTTTCGGCTTGTTCAGTAATGAAATTCCAAGGGCCAACCGTTGGCGCTGACCACCCGAAAGATTTCCGACCCATGCTTTCCTTTTTTCCTCAAGAGCGATGATATATAATACCTCTTCGCACCGCTCTTTTCCAATGCCAAAAAAGCTGGCAAAGAGGCGAAGGGTTTCCCATACACTGAGTTTGTCGATAAAATGGGTCTCCTGCAAAGAAAGCCCGATGATATTCCGCAGATAAGTTTCATCCCCTTTCCATGTCTTTCCCATGATAAAGATCTCGCCCCTATCGGGTTCCTGAATTCCTTCGATCATCTCCACGAGGGTGGTCTTTCCTGCTCCGTTGGGGCCCAGTATGGCGGCAAACTGACCTGCGGGAATACGTAGGTCTATACCCCGAACGGCCTGGACAGCTTTGAATGATTTAAAAACATTTTTTACTTCTATTACCAATTTGTCATCCATGTGGGTTTAAACAATCACCTTATTTGGTTTTTTTATCATCTTTTTCAAGCGTTTTCCAGCGTGCTTCAAGTACCCGATAAGGATAGCGTGTAACAAGCTGGTGAGCATTGGGACAAGTTGTTCTATGGATCTTTATTCCCTGTGTGACACTGACAAATGCAAATATGGCATTCCCGGGAGCCGGGCCACAACACTTGGCGAACTGATAGTGTAACGATCTGATCTTCGGATCGATGATCACATAATCTCCTTTACCGGCCATGATGCTGGAAACGGTCTCGGGAAAGGTCTCCTCCTTCGGAGGGACAATAGGCTGTACTTCCGGACCGGGCTCCAGCAACGCTTTTTTAATCTTAAGGGGATCGGCTTTCCCTTCGCCAAAACGCTGATAGAGTTCCAGGATAGTTTCACAACCGAAAAAGGCAGCCAGTTTATTGATAATGGGATCGGTAAATTCAAATCCCAGTTGGAGTACTTTGTTTTTGATGATCTCTTTCCCCCAGTCGGAATCTTTATAGGATTCCATCTTCAGGGCATGCTTGATACGGGCGATATTCCGCGGGCTTTTGGCAATCTCAAGCCAGCCCGGATTGGGCTTTTGGGTTTTGGACGTAAGAATTTTGACGGTATCCCCGTTTTGAAGGATGTAGCGCAAGGGGACCATTTTGTCATTCACCAATGCGCCGGTACAGGTCGAACCGATCCCGGTATGTATTTCATAGGCAAAATCGAGCACTGAATAGCCCACTTTCAGTTTTTTCAAGTCACCTTTCGGAGTGAAGATGAAAATTTCATCGGAATAGAGCGCTTTTTTTTCGTGACTGATCGATTTATCAAGGGATGAGTGGGAGGAATTTTCGAGCAATTCCCTGATCGCGGCATACATATCTGTTTTTATCCCTGCCTTCCCCTGGGTTTTATATTTCCAGTGGGCGGCAAATCCTTTTTCGGCGATTTCATCCATACGCCGGGTCCGGATCTGGACTTCAACCCAACGACCCTGTGGGCCGATAACGGTGGTGTGAAGCGATTCATATCCGGTCGGTTTCGGAAAGGAGATCCAGTCGCGCAGGCGGCGGGGGTTGGGGGTATAAATATCAGTGACAAGTGAATAAATTTTCCAGCAATCGGCTGCATCATTTTCGATGGTTTTATTCAAAATGACCCGGATGGCGAACAGGTCGTATACCCGTTCGAATTCGACTTTCTGGGTCCTCATTTTCCGGAATATGGAAGGGATCGATTTGATCCTGGATTTCAATTCACAATCGAATCCATTTTCCAATAAGCGTTGTTCGATCGGTTTGATGAAGTCGGTCGTATAGTGATCCCGGTCAGCACGGCTCTCGGCAAGTTTCCGCTTGATCATTTCATACGTACGGGGATCGTTAAAACGCATTATGCGATCTTCCAGTTCATTCTTGATACGGTAAAGTCCGAGGCGGTGGGCAATCGGAATATAAAGGGCTGTGGTCTCGCCAACGATCAGACATTGTTTTTCCGTAGGATAATCGTTCAGGTGGCGCATGTCGTAAAGCCGCATTCCCAGTCGTATCAGTAAAACACGGATATCGGGTGACAAGGTCAGTAAAAGACCGATAAAATTTTCCCGGTTTGTGTTATAATTTTTAGTATCGACACGTTCGATTTTATGAATCCCTTCGATCAGTTCCCGGACCGGTTTCCCGAATTCGGTTTCGATGGTTCCCGGTGAAAGCATCCCATTATCGGCCAGGTTTTTTAACATCAGGCACTTCACCGATTCCGTTCCCAGATTCAGATCCTCAAGAATGATGCGGGCCGTGTCGAGGACCATCTGGGCATAACTGTTACCAGGTATGGGGTCTGAATGATTCAGCATCATCGAAAACGCTTTCCGGAGAATGGTTTTTTCCTTTCTCAGTTCATCGTAATCGAGCAGGTTCTCCACCGTGAATTCATCAGAAACGTTTTCCGTAATTGTGTTCACTATGGTATAATTCAATTCTCATAAATATCCGTAACCAATTCACTCCCAATAATCACAAGGGACATTCCAAAAATTACTCCTGTCTCATCTAACCCTGCCTGATTTCATCTGGTCTCAATGTTCAGGATAAATCAACGCAAAGATAGCAGAGATATTTCTTCATTTGTTTGTTCAATTTAGAATTATTCTTAATTTAGTCGGCCCGCTTGATCAAAGATTTTAGATATTTACATTTGTAGTTTTAACGACACAAAAGATGTTTCGGATAGAAAGCAAAATCGATATTAATGGTACGGAATTCGAGCGTAACAAGTCCAGGTATATGGAGCTCCTGGAACAATACAAAGAGATCCTTGCCACTATTAAAAAAGGTGGACCGGAGCAGTCTGTTTCCCGTCACAAAGAACGGGGGAAACTGCTTGCCCGCGAGCGTATCGATCTGTTGGTTGATCGCAACACCCCTTTCATTGAATTGTCTTCGCTAGCCGCTTACGGAATGTATGACAATGGCTTCCCTTCGGCGGGAATCATAACAGGGATCGGAGTGATCCACGGAAAAGAAGTGATGATCATAGCCAATGACGCCACTGTAAAAGGCGGTACCTATGTAAAACAGACTATCCGGAAACACATTCGCGCACAGGAGATAGCAATGGAAAACCGGCTACCCTGTGTTTATATGGTCGATTCGGGCGGTGTATTTTTGCCGGAGCAAGCCAATGTTTTCCCCGACAAGTATGATTTCGGACGGTTATTCTTTAACCAGGCACGATTATCGGGAATGAGCATACCGCAGATTGCTGTTGTGATGGGATCATGTACGGCAGGAGGCGCTTATGTACCGGCTATGAGCGATGAGACCATCATTGTGCGGAACCAGGGAACCATATTTATCGGTGGACCTCCCCTCGTGAAAGCTGCGACAGGTGAAGAAGTTACTGCGGAAGAACTGGGTGGCGCCGAGGTACATACCATGATATCAGGAGTAGCCGATCACTTGGCCGAAAATGATGTTCACGCCATACAGATCTGCCGCAATATCTTTGAATCGATCAGACGTCATCAATACCAGGAGCTGGAGATCCATCCCATCGAAGAGCCATTTTATGATCCGGCGGAACTTTACGGCATTCTTCCGATCGACCTGAAGAAACAAGTCGACTCACGGGAGATCATTGCCCGTATTGTCGATGGCAGTCTTTTCCATGAATTCAAGGAACGTTACGCTCCTACCCTTACCACCGGTTTTGCCCGGATCATGGGTTACCCGTTAGGAATTATTGCAAATAACGGAGTACTTTTTGGCGAAACTGCGCTGAAAGGAGCGCATTTTGTGGAACTTTGCACTTCTCGGAACATTCCGATCCTTTTTTTGCAGAATATTACCGGTTTCATCGTCGGAAAGCAGTTTGAGCGCGGAGGCATTGCCCGTGACGGAGCGAAATTCGTCCATGCAGTTGCCAATGCCGGTGTGCCAAAGTTTACGGTGATCTTCGGTGGTTCATTTGGCGCAGGAAATTACGCTATGGCCGGAAGGGCTTATGAACCCCGCTTCCTTTTTATGTACCCCAGTTCGAAAATTTCGGTGATGGGCGGAGAGCAAGCGGCCAACGTTTTGATCACAGTGAAGGAAGATCAGTTAAAAGCAGCCGGGAAAAAACTTTCTCCTGAAGAAAGGGAAAAAATGCTGCAAACCATCCTTAAAAAATACGAGGATGAGGGATCTGCCTATTACAGTACATCACGGTTATGGGACGACGGCATCATAGATCCGGTGGATACCCGTAAAATACTTGGACTGGCAATTGCCATTTCACAAAATAAGAAATATGAAAAAACACAATACGGGATTTTCCGGATGTAAAGAATTTTTGATTAATAATTTTGATTAATAATTTTGATTAATAACTTTGATTTATAACTTTGATTTATAAGTATATGACCGAATACAAAACGATTGAAACCACATTAGAAAAAGGGGTTTTCACCATCTGGCTAAACCGGCCGGAAGTCCATAACGCTTTCGATATAACGATGCTCAGAGAACTTATCGATTGTTTTGAAACCCTTGATCCTTCAACATTTTGTATCATTCTTCGCGGACGTGGTAAATCGTTTTGTGCCGGAGCCGACTTGAATTGGATGAAAGCCGTTTCTCAAAACAGTTTTGAGCAGAACTACCAGGAAAGTCTTCTCCTCTCAAAATGTTTCTATACTATCTACACTTGTAGCCGGCCAACCCTTGCAGTTATACATGGTGTGGCACTGGGTGGCGCCAACGGACTTTTTTCAGCCTGCGACATCGCTTATTGCACGGACGATGCAACATTTTCCCTCAGTGAAGTAAAGATCGGAATTGTACCGGCATGCATTTCGCCCTACCTCATTAAACGGGTAGGTGAATCCGGAGCAAGGGAGCTCATGCTCACTGGAAGGAGGATCAAAGGGAAGGAAGCAGAACATTTCCGGTTAGTGAATAAATCGGTGTCCGCTGAACAACTTGAACCAACCCTTCAGGCTGTGATCACCTTGCTTAGAAGTAGCGGACCTGAGGCCATGAGCCATTGTAAAACCCTGATCCACGACGTAGCCAATAAACTTACTCTGGCTGAGGCTTACGAATACACGGCCAGGATGATTGCCGAAATCCGTTCTTCGAGGGAAGGACAGGAAGGGATGAATGCATTTCTTGAAAAACGAAAACCGGACTGGATAAAATGAAAGTAATCCATAAAATACTTATTGCAAACCGGGGTGAGATCGCGGTGAGGGTTATCCGTACTGCCCGGAAGATGGAAATAAAAACTGTGGCGATCTATTCGCAGATCGATGCCGATTCACTGCATGTGACAGAGGCTGACGAAGCCTGGTGTATCGGTGAGGCCGAGCTGAGCGATACTTATCTGAATATTCCCGGTATCATTGATATAGCTAGAAAGAGTGGATGCGATGCCATTCACCCGGGGTATGGATTTCTGGCTGAAAACCCACTCTTTGTCGACGCATGTACCGAGGCCGGTATCTGCTTTATCGGGCCCGATAGCAGGGCAATGCGGATAATGGGCAACAAGATTGCAGCACGTGAATTTGTGAAGCAGACCCACATCCCGATTACCGAAGGGGTGACCGGAACGAAAGAAGAACTGGTAAAGAACGCGCATCTCATTGGGTTTCCGGTATTATTGAAAGCAGCTGCCGGAGGGGGAGGAAAAGGAATGCGGGTAGTTTACGACGAACGGGAACTTGCTGAAGCTATCGAATCGACGGCCCGGCAAGCCAAAGCTTATTTCGGAGATGCGACGGTATACATTGAGAAATTCATTGAAGAACCCCGGCATATTGAAATTCAGATCCTCGGCGATAATTATGGAAATGTGGTGCATCTCTTCGAACGCGAATGCTCCATTCAACGCCGGTATCAGAAGATCATCGAAGAATCGCCATCCGCTACCCTGACTGCAGAGGTGAGAAAAAAAATGGGGGAAGCAGCCGTGGCTATCGGTAAAGCCATAGGTTACAACAATGCCGGAACGATTGAATTCCTTGTGGACAGGAACCTCAATTTTTATTTTCTAGAGATGAATACCCGCATCCAGGTAGAACATCCGGTTACAGAGATGGTAACGGGTATCGATATCGTGGAAGAACAGATCCATATCGCTGCAGGAAACAAACTCCGGTTGAAACAGGAAAAAATTGTCCAGCACGGACACGCCATTGAATGCAGGATCTATGCTGAGGACCCGGCCAACAATTTTCAGCCTTCTCCCGGGAATATGACCTTTTACCGGGAACCCGGGATCCCCGGGATCCGTATCGACACGGGTATCTCCGCAAAAACCGGGATGAACAGTTCGTTCGATCCGATGATCAGCAAACTGGTAGTTTGGGGAAAGGACCGGAACCAGGCACGCCAACTCATGCTTGAATCCCTCCGGGAGTATATCATTCATGGCATCAAGACAAATATTTCTTATTTATCGGAACTGCTGCAAAGTGCGGCTTTCATGTCGAACGCGATCACGACACGCTTTTGTGATACACATAGTGAAGCGCTGATCACCTCCATCGAAATTGCCAGGAAACAGGTTCCATTTTATTTACCCATCATTGGCTATTTGTTGTTTTCGGTTTCCCGGAATAATGCGAAAGACAAACACACCGGCAGAAATCCTGATATCTGGAAACAAATCGGTTATTGGCGTGATCTGATGAACATCCGGCTTCAATTTGAAGAAGAATCGTTTTCCGTTCATATTCCGGGATATAATGATAATCACTACTCATTCATTATCAGTGGAAAACGTTATGAAGTCACCCTACTTCCGGGTTCAGGTCATCAGATTGGATTTATTTTGGATAAGCACAATTACACTGCCTGGATTTCCTGCGACAAGGATAATCAAGCCTTTGTCAGCATCCTTGGACATCTTTTCCAATTAAAACGTTTTGATTTTCTTTCTGAATCGGTACCTGCCGCGATGGATCATATCGGTACCATCAGTAACCACGTGACTTCTCCAATGCCGGGAAAGGTGATTAAAATAAATGTGACAAACGGTGAATCTGTGAAAAAGGGGCAAACACTTTTGATCATCGAAGCGATGAAAATGGAGAACCGTATTGTTTCGCCCCGCGATGCGGTAGTAAGAATTATCAATGTAATGGAAAATGACCGGGTGGAGAGTAGTACAGCGCTTGTTGAATTTGAAGATTTGAAAATTTGAAGATGAGAAAATTTGAAAATTTGAAGATGAATTATCCTAAAAAAGTTACCATTGGAGACATTACGGTAAGGGATGGATTTCAGCACGAAGAGTCGTTTATCCCTACGGATGCGAAGGTATGGCTTGCAGAGCAGTTGATCTTGGCGGGATTCCGGCACATAGAAGTGACGAATCTCGGGAATCCGGCAGGCATGCCTCAATTCAAAGATGCCGACGAAGTATTGAAACGGATTCGTGGAAGTAAATTGTTGACTTCATTGATCGACAAGGTTTCGTTGACGGCAATAACCATCCGGGAAAAGGCGATCGTGCGGGCCATTCAGGCCAGGAAAGAGGGTTGGGGTCCAGATAGGATTTTGCTGATGGTTTCGACCAGCGAATCGCATCACCGGAAGAATTCAGGACTAAGTCTTAAAGATTATTGGAAAATGGCCGAAAAATATATTCCCCTGGCCAAAGAAGTAGGATTAAAGGTAAATGGAACGGTAAGCACTATATGGGGTTGCCCTATTGAAGGACCGACGAAATTGGAGACGGCCATTGAATTTACCAAAAGGTGGTTTGACATCGGGGTTAACGATGTGGAACATGCCGACCATGACGGGTCGGCCTCCCCCGACAGGGTATATCGTTATTACTCCATGTTGCTCGATGGCGGGGTAAGGGTCGAAAAGCAGATCGTCCATTTTCATACAACACGCGGTTGGGGTCTGGCCAATGTACTTGCCGCCCTGCAAGCCGGGATGGTCAACTTCGAATCAACAATGGGCGGTATCGGCGGGCAGCCGGCCAACTTTGTCAGTGGTGTACCTGTGGTCGGCACCGGAAGTTATTATTATAAGGACCCGAATCTGGTCGGACTTATCTCTACGGAGGATATGGTGGTGATGATGGACGAAATGGGCATCAATACCCAATTAGATGTCGACAAGGTACTGGAAATCGGCAGCGTGGTTGAACGGATCGTTGGCCGCCGGCTGCGATCTGAATCAATTAAAAACGGGAGGATCCCGAATCATTAACGGGAC
>JALNZC010000009.1 GCA_023229525.1 Bacteroidales bacterium | reverse complement strand
TATCTCTTACTACCTGCTTCCTGATCTCTTCACTAAAAATCCGATTCTGTCGTTTAATTTTTTTCTCTGCTTTCATAGATTGACTTTTTTACCCTAATTTTGGTCAACCTATTTCAGTCATTGACAGGTTTGGTGGACGAGAGGTCACCGAGTCGATTTTGAACAGGGAGAATGGGTTGCAGAATATGGTTTCGATTGCTGATGGGTTGAAGGACCCGCGCTACCGTATCCTGATTGTGAGCAATAAATTCCAGACAGGTTTCGATGAACCCCTGCTGCAGGCGATGTTCGTCGATAAGAAACTTTCGGGGGTACAGTGTGTGCAGACGCTTTCCCGGCTCAACCGCACCTGCTCAGGCAAAACCGAGACCTTTGTGCTCGATTTCGCTAACGAAACTGCCGATGTAATTGAAGCGTTCCAGCCGTTTTATACTTCGACCGAGTTGGCCGGCGAAACCGACCCGAACAAGCTCTATGACCTGGAGACGAAGATCAGAGGCTTCAACCTCTTCACAAAATACATGGTCGATGAGTTTTGCCGGCTATTTTACAACGAACGTGAATCAGACGAGATGCTGCAGCCCGTCCTGAACCGCGTGGTGGAGAAATGGAACGAAATCAGCGATCCCGAGCAGAAGAACGAATTCAAGTCATTGATCCAGTCCTACGTACGTTTGTACGGATACATCAGCCAGATCATCACCTTCGAAGACATCGAGCTGGAGAAGCTGTTTATCTTCCTTAAATACGTCAACAAGAAGCTGCCCAAGGGAGATTCTGCAATTATTGATCTCACCGGTTCGGTGGAGCTATCGTCGTTACGAATTCAGAAAATCGGGGAATACCGCCTGGGCCTGGAAGACGTTTCCGGCGTATTAGAGCCCATGACGGCGATGGGAGGGGGTGGGGCGACCGAAGAGCCACTCGACTTCCTATCCGAGATCGTACGCAAGCTAAACGAGATTTACGGGGCAGAGTTGACTGAGGAGCATCGGTTGGATCTCAGCAACGTTCGTACAAAGGTTCGGGGGGATGAGGATTTACGATCGGTTATGACCGGGGATAATAGTGAAACGAACAAGCGGCGGAAGTTCGAAGAGGTCATCGGGTCTATCTTTTTATCCTATGTAAATGACCGGGTAGATTTCTACCAAAAATTCGAGAACCCGGTGATAAGGGATCTGATAGTAGAAGAGTTTTGGAGGGATTACAGGAAAAGTGCATTCTCAGGTCTCGCTTAAATCAATCGGTACAAAAAACCTCTGGCCAAAGGAATAGGGTATTTTCTTCTGAAATTGCAACCTGCCGATGATCATGGCCGGATGTGTATTTATTTTTTGTGCATACTCAATCAACTCCTGTTCAGTGAAGGGGATTTTTTCGTTAAATGCCGCTTCCTCTTCCTTTGAAAATGTCCATTTAACCGCAAATTCATCAGCGTTCCTCTCTTTCTCTTCATCCTTATCCTGATAATCTATTTGTTCCAGGAAAATGTCTTTCTTGCCATGTAACAAGATATGACCGGATTCATGAAAAAATGAAAACCAGAATTTATCATTGCGCTTACCTCTTCCGGTGACCTGGATGACTGGCGAATCATTAATCCAACGAGTTGCACCGTTAATCGGAGCCTTACTGAGGAATGGGGTGTAAATTACTTTGACACCTGTTGTCAGACAAATATTCTGAAGTTTTTCAAAAAAATCATCCGGATGTGCTGCCATAAAAGATTTTATAGCCGGAAGCGATTCCCTGAATCCCTTTTCCGAATAAGGTGTTGCAGAAATCTGTTGGGCCGAAAGTTCTCCTTTCCGTAACCATGCTGAAATTGCGAATGGCTCCCGTGTATGCTTCAACGAAATGCGAAATGCCACTTTCAATTGCTGGTTGTAATAATAATTCTCCCAGGCACTGGGAGTTGCAACGCCAAAGAATGAAAGCAACTGAGCAGCCATCCCTTGTTTTGTAGGTGATTTTTCGAGCCATCCTAACCTGTTCATTTGCGATACGGGGAATTCATTGGCCCATTCAACGGCCGATTCAATGACCTTCATCCGCTTTTCCCGTGCAATGAATTCATCATATACCCTCTGGGCATTCAGCCAGAAATGAGCTGGAATTTTCGTTACGCTTTCAAATTGCACAGCCATATCGGCCGTTATCGAACTCTCCGCTTTGAGAATTGCAGTGATGGTTTTTTCGGGTTTACCAGCACGGAAAGCAAATTCCTTAGGACCCATACCCATTTCTTTCAGTTTTTCATCAAGAGTTTCACCCGGATGAAAAACAACCTGTGGAACGAATTGATTTTGCTTGACCATCTGTAAAATATTAATGATAATCAATTATTTCCATAATTTCAACACCCTTTATCTCAAACCAGACATACCTGCCGTTTTCATCCTCAGGAACAGGGTATTCGTGAGGTTCAAAGATCAACCGGTAGGGTTATTTGCCAGCTTTTCAAGCTTTCTGTTACTAAAAGTAATATTCATGCAAAGATATAATAAAAATAGTTAACATATACTGTTAATCAAAAATAGTTATTCAAGTTGTCTTTTTCACAAACGGACGATTACAATCAGCTTCCCGGGGGCAAAACGAGGAAGCAGGGCATCAGCTTCGTGTCCGTGTTGCTTTTTACCAAAATTCACTCCTTGAAATAAGATATGTAAAAACATTAAACAATTGAAAAATTGACCTTCTTTTATTAACAGAGGAAAGTTAATGCATTAATCATGAAAGCTTCTTACCAATTTTTCCTATCTTCGAACCATGAGACAAGATATACTACGCAGATTATTCACCCTTCACATTTCGATGGATGAAATCAAACCGCTAATCTGGAGAAGGCTGCTGACCGATAGTTCGACGACCCTGTTTGAACTGCATAATTACATTCAGCTGATGTTCACAAATTGGAGAAATTACCATCTGTACCTGTTCATTAAAGGTGGTGTTGACTTCGGGGATCCTAGATTATGGGAAGAAGAGGATGTGATCGATGTCAAGACCATAAGGATATGCAACCTTTTAAAAGAGGAAGGACAGACCATCAACTATCAATATGATCCTGGTGATTATTGGCAGATGACAATCAAACTGGAATCCATCCTTTGGGACAAGGAAAGGAATTACCGGAAACCCGTTTGCCTTGACGGCGAAAATTCAGCTCCACCCGAAGATGTCGGAGGCGTCGGAGGATTTGAGGAATTCAAAAAAGTCATTGCTGATCCCCTTCATCCTCAGTTTAAAGAATATAAAACCTGGGCAGGCCGTTCATACGACCCTCTGAAATTTAATCTTAAGAAGACGAACCAGAGACTGGGTTTGCGCAAGAGTTATATTTTTGAGTACAATCTCGGGATCGATGTGCCTCAGTACACTCCAAGGCTTGTATAATAATTTGGTCAAACTAAGAATCATCATTTTGCCGAAGCCGGCAAAATGATGGGAAGTGTCTTGTCTTCTTAATTTCCGTTTATACCTGGCTTAGAGATGTTGGCTGTAATCAGGTACTCCAGGATTATTCCTGCCAAAATCCCAACGGCATATGCCAGTATATCATACCATGAAAATGAAAATTCCAGGATGAGATGTCCGGTAAGCCAGTCCGGCAACGATCACGATCAACAGGATCAGCAGCTGCAAAGGCCTGCTCCGGCAGTGGTGGTCATCAGTAGTCATATCCAAAAATAAGAAAATCCGACCTTGGAACGATTTTGATCAGCGAGCATAATTCAGTTTGTGATCCCGGAACTTTCTGAAACCTGATTATTTTTACATTTGATTGTTCTTGCCGGGGAAACTCCCCGCAGAAGCACCTGCCCGGGGATAAATTTTACTATCTTTATCAAAGAATCCTTATGATGAAAACACACGTACTGTCTGTTGCATTGAGCTTCGCCTTTATTTCCGCCTTCTCCGGGGAATTAAAGGTCACTCCCCGGGTCGAGGAACGCACTGAACTGTTGAGCATAGTTTTCAGGCTGGCGGGCGCACCTGAATATGTGAACAACAATATCCCTTCCTATGCAGAGGAAATGGATACATTTTTTAAGCCTTATAAGGAACATGCAGCCGTGAAGTTTGCAGTGAAGATGGGGAAGACCAGGGGGGTGAACTTTGATGCAGTCATGTCACTGGCGGTAAATATCGAGATCACCGACTCGGTAAGGCTGCGCGCCGGGATCCTGCCTCAAAGTATAGACAAACGATGGGGACAGGAGAATGTATTACAGTTTACAGGGCTTCTGAACCAGTTCTATGCTGCCACTAAATTCAAAGATTTCTATACCTCCCACAGGGCTTTATATCAAACTGCGGAAGAAAGATTTTCGGCATACCTCGATAAGGTCGATTTCGGCTGGTTTGAGAAATTTTACGGGATCAGTCCAAAAGGCAACTTTCACCTGATCCTTAGCATACCCAACGGGGGAGGGAATTACGGGATCAAGGTGAAACTAAGCGGCGGCCGGGAAGAACTCTATGCTGTCATGGGCAGCTGTATGGCGGATTTGGCCGGCGCTCCTTCATACCAGGCAAACGTGGTTTCCACCGTGGTCCACGAGTACAACCACTCCTTTTGCAATCCCCTCATCGATGCCAGCTATCCTGCCATGAAGAATGCTTCGGAGAAGATATTCAGGACAGTTAAGAGTAACATGGAATCGCAGGCATATGCCCAGGCACGGACCATGGATTACGAGATCCTTGTGAGGGCTTGCGTGATAAGGTATTCCCAGAGGAACGGGGCTGATGAAAATTCTTTAAAAAACGGGATCACTGAGGAGATGGCCAACGGCTTCCTGTGGATCGACAGGTTGGTGAACCTGCTTTCGGCCTATGAGAATGACCGTAAAAAATATCCTGCGCTCCAGGATTTCATGCCCCGGATTGTCGGCCTTGTGAACAGTTTGTCGGCCAGGCAGCTTGAAGTTGATTTTAAAGCCTCATGCCCGAAGATCATATCCATAAGCATTATAAGCAATTCGAAAAAAGTGGATCCCGATACCCCTGAGATCACTGCTACTTTCGACAAGCCGATGTCTACAGCTTATAAAGGACTGGCATACGGTAAGAAGGGGAAGGAGTATTTCCCTGAATTCGCCAAAGGGAAGAAATCAACATGGAACCGGGAAACCCATACACAATGGTCCTTTCCTGTAGCCCTGAAACCCGGATGCACCTATTCACTTTGCATCCCTTCGAGGTTCTTCAGGGGTGAGAACAATTACCCCCTCGACAGATCTTATTACCTGGACTTTAAAACGGCAGTAAAATGATTCCGCTGATATTTCTCAAGTTAAATAAATATGGACAAATTGCAGATTGGATTTTCAATTTGCAAGTGAATTGTTTTCAGTGGTAAAGATATTATGATACGAAAACTACAGCAGCTCGAAAAGGCCGCGCGGGCACTTGAACCCGCGGCTGGCAAACGAAAGAAAACCCGGGACAAAGTCATTGCATACGGCGAGGACTTTTTAAACCGTATAGAAACATTAAAGGCCTACGACTACACTGAGGAGAAAGGGATAAGGCTTCTTGATTCCCCGGTTTCGGAGGAACCGCTTACCATAGACCAGGTTCTGGATCTGTTGAAGTGTAACGTGGATTCTCACGGACTGAATCCCGCATCGGGAGGTTACCTGGGTTTCATCCCGGGGGGAGGAATATATTACTCAGCCCTGGGGGATTACCTGGCCGATGTGACGAACAGGCTGGCGGCTTTGTTTTTCGGCTCGCCCGGAGCCGTGCGTATGGAAAACATGATGATTGACTGGCTCGCCGGAATCCTGGGTTTTCCCGAAACTGCAGCAGGTAACCTGACGTCGGGCGGCAGCATCGCAAACCTCATCGCTGTGGTGACTGCCAGGGATGCGAAAGGGATAGAGCCGGACAACATCCGGAAATCGGTGATCTATCTTTCGCAACAGACGCATCACTCGGTTCAGAAGGCTATCCGCATTGCCGGCCTTAAAGAATGTATCCTGAGGTATGTCCCGCTGGATTCCGCATACAGGATCGATGCCGGCGAACTGGAATCTGCCATCCGCAGTGATAAAGAAAATGGGCTTAATCCTTTTCTTGTCGTGGCTTCGGCCGGAACTACCGACGTTGGCGCTGTGGATCCCCTCGAAAGGATTGGGGATATTGCCCGGGCGAACGGTTTGTGGTTTCATGTGGATGCCGCTTACGGGGGCTTCTTCATCATGACTGCAGAAGGGAACATAAAACTGGGCGGCATAGAAAAAGCCGATTCCGTTTGCATAGATCCGCACAAAGGACTGTTCCTTCCGTACGGACTGGGCGCGGTCATTGTGAAAGACATGAACAGCCTGAGAAATTCACATTATTACCTGGCTGCCTATCTGCAGGACGCCCAAGGAGAGAATGAGGAGATCTCCCCGTCGGATCTTTCGCCGGAACTTACCAAGCATTTCAGGGGACTGAGGTTCTGGCTGCCGTTGAAGCTTCTCGGGACAAAGCCTTTCATCGCAGCCCTTGAAGAAAAACTTTTGCTTGCGAAATATTTCTACCGCGAAATTAAAAAGCTGGGCTTCGAAACCACATGCGAACCTGAATTGTCGGTGGTGACCTACCGCTGGATCCCGAAAACCGGCAAGGCCGATGACTTCAATAAAAGGCTGGCCGAAGAAGTGATGAAAGACGGAAGGGTGTTCATTTCCTCTACCATTCTCGATGGAAAGGTTACCCTGCGCCTAGCTATTCTTTCGTTCAGGACCCACCTGAAAACGATCCGGCTCACCCTTGAGATTCTCCGCGAAAAAGTGGGAATGCTGGAACGGTAGATGCATTTCGGGGGTAAATTAAAAATATCATTTGAACTTTCTGTTCAAACTTTTCATAAGTTTGTTTGTATTTGAAAAGAGAGACGATTTATCTTTCATATTGTAAAGGGAACGTTGTTCATCAAAAAAACAGCTAACATGAAAAGAGATATCAGAACCTTGATTTACCCGGTAATCCTGTTGGTAGCTATTGGAATTAGTATCGGTGGTTGCAAGAAAAGTGACAATTTGTACACCGTTTCAACATCGGTTGATTATTCCCAAGCCACGCATTGGCTGTCGTTGCCGGCGACCATTTACAAAACAGATGTCTTTTACCTGTACCCGACGACTTCCTGGACAAAGGATAATTCAGTACCCATGATTTGCGCGATTGACGATTCCCTCATGATGGCAGGGGCGGTACAGGCTTTTAACCGGCAGGCCACGGCTTTTGACACGTCCGCCAATGTTTTTTCGCCTTACTACCGCCAGAATAACTCATCGCCTGTGAACCGTTTGAATGTTATCGCAGGCATTCCCACATCGGATGCAACAGCGGCCTTCGATTACTATATCAGGCACTTCAACCAGGGACGCCCGTTTATACTGGCCGGACATTCACAGGGAGCCAATATCGTTTGCAATCTCCTGTCGGGATACCTGAAAGCCAATCCAAAGGTTTATGCCAGGATGATCGCAGCCTATGTCATCGGCGGTCCGGTTTCAAAAGCCTTCCTCCAGTCGAATCCCCATCTGAAATTTGCCACCGGCCCCGACGACACCGGTGTGATCATTTCATATAATACCGAAGCAGCTGATTTTACGGGTGTGAATCCTGTAATTTATGGTGAAGTTGGACTTGTGATCAATCCGATCACATGGACCAGGGATGAGACCCTGGCAGAAACGACACAAGGCCTTGGGTCACTCTTTCCGGATAACAACGGGGTATGGGGGAAAATACCGCAATACGCTGATGCCCGGGTTGATACAACAAAGGGCGTATTGGTCTGCACCTCAGCCGATGAAGCCAAAATAGCCATTATTGACTCACTCAGCGGGTTCCCCAAAGGGGTTTACCACAGCTTTGATTATCCTTTTTACTATTACAATATCAGGCAAAATGCAGCAAACCGGGCCAGTATATTTTTAAATAAGAAAACACTGTAAAAACCGGAATTGCTGACCACCTGATGCCGTTTGAACCTGACCAACTATATTTCATTTTTGAAGCGAGGTTTTAACCTCCTGCCATGGTTTGCCGGTCTCAGGGTTGCTTTCAACAAATAGCAATCTCTTGTCAATGATGACGAAGTGGGGGGCAGGGAGGAGATCCGCAACCGCGGGCGCCTTTTCTCCGCCGCTGGTTCAGGCTCATCCAGTCTTTATCTGAAAATGGTCCTTTAACCTGTAACAGGTCGACTTTGCCAATTATTCTTATTTCATTTGTGCAGGATTCAGCATAAAAGCCCCGCAATGAAAAAACCGGAGGAAAATATGTTGTAACATTGATGACGTTTAACATGCTTGTTTTATCTTTATTGACAAGATTCTGTAAAAAAAGGAAAGTGATTTTTGCCATGTCGTTAAATAAATCGGATGGATTAAGCACAGCTAAATCACTTATTGAAGCAGGATACTTAAAAACCATAATTGACAGGCAATATTCAATGGAAGAATTACCTTTTGCCCATGAATATGTTGAAGAAGGTCATAAAAAAGGAAACGTTGTTATAGTGGTTTAGATAATAAGGCACAAGGGTACAAATGTGAGCATCCACATCAATGATTAGCAACATTTAAATGAAGACCCAAAACAGCAAACTACCGGCATTCATACTCATGTTCCTGTTCACGGTGTATTCCTATGCTCAGAAAGCTGATACATTTTATTTGCAAATGCCGGTTTCTAAACATGATACGATAATTTACAAGCGAATTATTCAATTCGATTCTACCGCTGGTTTATATCATGTAAGGGATTACTATCCGAATGCTCAGATCCAGATGGAAGGAACCTATCGTTCTTTTGATAAGAGTATTAAAGAAGAAAGCATGATGTGTAATTATTGGTCAAATCCCAGGGAAGGAGAATTTAAAGTGTGGTATGAAAACGACCGGATCAGGAGCAAAACAAATTATTTGCACGGATTAAGCCATGGCCTTCATGAATACTGGTATGTGAATGGACAAAGAGAGTCGGTCCAAACTTATTTAAACGGGCAGGAACATGGGAATACAACCTATTGGGATACTTCGGGTACGGTTGAAAGCGAATTGACTTTCAGTCATGGATTAAATCAAAATCCAATAAATACAAATTACCATTACATTTCTTATACCCCCAAAGAATATAATGCCGACACAATAAAAAAATGGCCATTGATAATTTATTTGCATGGAGGTTCAAGCAGAGGCACAGATTCAATTAAACTTTATTGTTGTGGAATCCCTGACCAGATCTGGAGGGGGCGGGAATTCCCCTTTATTATTGTTGCACCTCAATGTCCGGTTCACCGAAGATGGTCTACCGATAACTGGTTTGAAAATTTTTACAGAGAGGTAACAACAAAATACAGGGTGGATACAAATAAGGTTTATCTGACAGGAGTGAGTTTAGGAGGGGAAGGAACATGGTATCTGGCGATAAAATATCCGGAGAAATTTGCAGCTATTGCTCCTATAAGTGGATTTACGCGTCATATTGATTATATAACGCAAAATACTGATAAACTAATTGATGTCCCGGTCTGGGCTTTTCATGGCAAAATAGATAAAGTGGTGCAATTTGAGGATACTGAATGGATGATTAACAGATTGGTGGGGAGAAATATGGACTTGAAATTCACGGCAGATCCCGTTGCAGGTCATTGGATGGATTGGCTGGTATATCCGAAACAGGAGTTATATGATTGGTTTTTGACCCATGATAAACGATTGAAAAATGATGATTGAAAGGCCTACTTTGTTAATCAGGTTTCACCCAAAATACATCCGGGTTGTTAGTGCATTTTGGCTTACTCATTTTTACTCTGGGGATAATTCCTTTATATTCGACAGGCAACAGCAAGTTACTTTGACTCTCTCCACCGCCGGTTACAAAACACAGAATAGCATAGAGGTTCTTTGCCATATAACTGTAAAGATATCCTTCTTTTGTTATCGACATCCGATGGTTCCAGTTTGCTTCTGGATTCAATATTAATGGTTTGCTTTCAATCAATCTCTTTCTTACTTCTGCTATACTTAACAGTTCCCCTTTCTCATTCATTACATATGCGTCATTTGTCGGGTCGATCCACAACCATTTGTTCAGGGTATTTGAATAGACCGTATTTATTGAATGACAATCAAAATCAGTTGAATCTTTCGGCAAGCAAACTACCCGTCGGGATTTAAATCCAAGCGCCAGATAACAATTATTGAGTAATGTGGCCAGTGTGCCGCAATCCAAGGTCTTGTGATCGCTTATGCAGATATTCATCAGATTATGGATAGTGGTATATTTTGGAGCATCCTTTGTACCGTCATGTGGAAATGTATTATGCACCCAGTGAAGCAAATTCAATATTTGAGAAACCTCATTACCCGTACCTACGATCGAATCCAGCTTAAAATCATTCCTTATTTTCATTAAGCCGGTATCACTGGCCGGTTTGTAAGTGAATTTTGTTATTTCTCTCTTGTCATCGAAATTATATCTGGATGCCTTTTTTAAAATGTCCAGATTGCTTGATAGATTGATCGCCTTCTCATATTTAATTTGCGTAAAAGCAGAGTCTTTCCCATTAAGCAGGATAATGAAATTATATTCATGTTTGGGTTTTACTTTAAATGAAATTGAATCCAGGTCGGTATAAAATGTAACTCTTTCGCTTGATGTTTTATACACATCAGGCTTTGCTTCCGGGACAATTGTCCAGTTCCCTTTTTTAAAGATTGTACCATCTTTAATATCGACGATTTTTGAGTTTGCCTTTATCACCTGAAATACTTGTTGTGCACATAGTGAAGGTCCTGTCAGAAGGATCATAAGGACAAATACCAGTCTTAATTTAAGTGCCATAAGTTATATTTTAAATATTTGTACCGGATTGGATCAGTGATGGTTTAAATAGAATTGGATATTGGTGTTATTTCTCAAATTCGATGTTTGCTATATTTATGACCTGCATTTTCTTTTACAGATTATAATCATGTATTCCGGATGGACTGTTCAGAAATATCAGTGAGGCTATTATTTGGGGGTCGTAAGAAAGCTGTCAACCTCGTTTTTCAAACAAGGACTGATGTGCCAATCGTTTGTTGATGGTACCCGGGAGAATAAACTCACATGTCCGCAGGACAAAATCAGGATAAATAGTAAATGCTTCATAATATTTCAGCGTGTCTTTGGATTTTTAGTATTCATTGTACACTTAACGTATACTGATATACCAAAGACGAATCCCAGGGAAAAATATTACATAACTCCAGTGAATCCTCCTTTGCCATTTACTTCGTGGACACTCATCCGCAGACATTTATGAACAGGTCATTGCAATGGCATTCCCACTGCCACCAGCTTCATCAGGCTTGCATCGTGGGTAACCGATTTGTCCTTATCCAACCCCGAAATAACCGACATCCTGTTCATGGCATCCTGCATCTGGCTGGTGTATAGTTGATTTTCAGGCACTGACTGAACGGCCGGGGTCTTCATGAATTCGGGATGACGATGGTCTGTTTTCACCCGCCCGGGGTTTTTTACTTGCGGCTTTTCAAGCCAAATTGTATCTTTCAGCAGAACCGGCTTATCAACATATACAGTATCGGCAACGGCCACCTGGCCGGGCGTCCGATAGTTCTGCAGGAAAAGATAAAACACAAAGAAAAGGAGAACCGAAGTTGCAAGGCCGGCCTGGTAAAGCGGAATGTGGTAGTTGAAGAAGCGTGAAAGGATTCCGGAGACGGTGGCGGACGGGGACATTCCGACGGACCTGAATGTTTGCATCAGTCTGTTTTTTACCGAGGGATCGGGAGTGATTTGGGGGTCTCCGCTGCTTCTTCTTTGCTGCGCAACCATGACAGATTCCCTGAAGAGGGTGTAATCTTCTTCCGTAATGAATTGTAAAACCTGGTCTCTCTCCTGGCTTGACAATTCTTCAAAAGTTTTCTGCTCAAGCATGCGGTCGAAACCGGGCAGGGCATCAAAAATATTCTCTTCCATGACTTAATTGATCAGCGGGTTAAACACTTTCAGTTGTACCGAGAGGGCTTTCAGGGTGTAGAACAGCCTTGATTTGACAGTTCCTTCGGGACAGCCCATCAGTTCGGCGATTTCGGTTATGGAGAGCTCCTCCTGAAAACGAAGCAGGAAAACCTCCCGGTGGGTTTCATCAAGCAGGCTGAGTTTTGCTGTGAGTTCCTTTTCAAATAGTTTCATATCCATTTTTTCTGACCCTTCAAATCTGCCGGATATATCCGGAAAACCGGAAAGCCGGTAATCCTCCCGCACCTTGAAGCTCCGGTATTCATTCTTGCACATGTTCACGGCAATGGAATAGAGCCAGGGTCTGAAGGTCCTGCCCGGTGTATATTTTTCGGGGTTATTGAGCAACTTGAGAAAAAGATCATGGAGAAAATCCTGGGCTTTGGCTTCATCCTGCCCCAGCCTGCGATAAAAGAAATTCACCATCTCCCCGGCATAGCGGTCGTAAAGCACAGAGAATGCTTCGCGCTCCTTTTTCCGGAGGCGAAGCATCAGCTCCTCATCGCTTTGCTGCTGGTACCTGTTAAGGAAACGGCTCATCTGCCCGGTTATTCGCAGTTATTGTATTCTTTCATCACTTTCTCATAACCGGCTTTGCCGGAAATCGCAGCAATCAGCTGCCTCACTTTCGCCAGCTTTTCACTCTCCCCCGACAACCCGTAGTGGCTGCACAACTTGACCAGGGAGGGCAGGTAGCCGGTGTTCATCTGGGCCACCACGGCAGCTGAAGGATCAGCCGCAAAGTTCACCTTCAGGTAGTCAAGCAGGTAGTCGTTTTCGAAATGGCGGCGGATCACACCAAGATTGTCAAACTCCTTTTTCTGATAACGCATGGCCAGCCCCGTAAGGTATAAATCTTTCTGAATATCTGCATCGAGATAATACCGGGTATCGGTGGTGAGGGCAAGATAAACCGGGCGTTTCGCCTTTGCAAAGACCTGTGCAAGGATGACCTTCCGAAGGGCAGAGAGGGAATCCTGGTCCTTATAATTCTCAGCGTTGAACTGAATTTCGGGGATCTGCAGCTCTCCGAAGATCTTTTTGCGGTAATCCTCCTTGGTAAGCAGGGAAATGTTGAGCACCGCCACACCGGGCTTCAACCCAAGCGCATCCTGCAACACCCATAATGGATATGTGTCATTGTCGCCGCCGGTGAGGATGATGGCGTCATCGTCCAGGGTTTGCAATACATTGTAGTTGTAGTTCAGGATTCCAGCTGGGATGTCGTTGCTCCGGAACCATTGTTTGCTGAACTCGCTGCGCTTTTCGCCGTTCCTTTTCACCTCATAATAAAGCACAATCTCGTCGAGGATTTCGGCCCGTCCTCTACTCAGTTCGTATGCCCTGAGAAGGTCCTTTTCGTAATCCGGATAGTCGATGGAGTTGTTGTATAGTTTGATATAAATCGATTCGTAGGTGCCCGGCATCGTCTTCCCGGCCATGTCGACGATATCAGAGAGGTTTTTGAAATATTCACCCCGGCCCGCCTCCCAGCGACTCCGGTCGGTGAGGCGGGCCATGCGGTTGGCGGTATAGTAATAGATCCAGCCGGGACCGTTTTTCGGATCATTGTCAAGAACCGTCTTCCAGGCCTTTGCCTGCGCCTGGTACCATTCGAACGACTGTACCTCCTTTACAATGGAGTAGACCTTTTCGGGTTGCTGGGCCGACAAGCTTCCTGCAACAAAGATCGTCGCAATGAGCATGAGGGCTGATAAGATTTGTTTTTTCATGACGATTAGGATATTTTAGTGATTTATTATAACAGCAATACACCCCAATCAGGAAAAGGTTCAAAGGGAGGGAGAATCACCCATGTCAATCCGTTTTGGCCGAAACTGCTGACTGCCGACTGAGTGAGGTCAGTTCAGATCTTAGCCCTGAAAGCTCCTCTCATTACTTCAATCTCAGTCCGGGAAATCCCAATTTGTTTGGCAAACCTTTCCCAATTGTTTACCGCTTTCAGTGGGATTGATGGCAGCCAGGTGGTGAAGTGTGGTCTTCCGTTGGGTTTGAATTTGCTTTTTTGTGACAATTTCCACCGCATCTAGGCAATGACGGATCGTAGCATCGCCCTGGCTGTTAATAATCTGATGAACGGGGAGCCAGGTATCAGCGAAACGGATCAGCGTGGTGGTGTTCAGAACATACCCCCCCCTCTGCACCCGGCTGAACAGCTTTTTATTATTGGGATTGTTGTTTCCGATCTCGTGTTTGGCTAACAGGGCCAGCCAGTATTCACGCTTCTTCCGGTAAGCCGGGAGCACGTTTTCGGGAAAATCGTTTGACCGTAATCAGTATATTCTTCCGGATGGCTTCGGCCTGTTCGGCCTTGCCCATCATTTCAAGCCGCCGGGCTCCCCTCTTCCAGTCATCCACCGAGAAACATCCTCCTTAATGACTCTGTCTCTCACTTCCTCGGAGATCCCAAGCAGGCTGATGAGTTTATGTCCCCTGGTTTTTTCTACGATATAAACGTTCCTAACGGCTCTGGTAATAGCCACATACAGGGAGTTGATATAAAACTTATAAGCATCGAGCGATTTATCGGTTTTGTCCCTGCCCCTTGAATATACTGGTTCCGTTCCATGAATAGCCTCAGAACTCATGCCTTCGCAGATCTCGTTGAATTCGGCAGCATTATCGGAGATGACATTGCAGAGGATGGTATTCTCATACTCAAGACCCTTTGATTCCTGTACCGAAAAGAGCAGGGAAGAAGGGAAGAGGCTTGCAGTCCTTTGTTTATCCTCGTTGCGAAGGACAAGCACCGCGTTGATTTTTACAAGAAATTTGAGAACCCGGTGATCAGGCAGTTGATTGTGGATGAGTTTTGGAGGGATTACAGGAAAGTTGTCAATATATGAAATTCAGGATAGCCTTTTGGACAATGAGCATCCTTAATCAATTTTTAACCCCAATAAGGTCAAATGCATAATCCTGATAACTAATAATATCATGACTAACTTCCAATTCTTTCCAGGCTCTTTCTTTATGGCTTAATTCAACCAATTCCCAAGAAGTCATTTCTTTGAAATTGTTAATAATTATATTAATAGAAGTTAATTCTTTGGGAGAGAAAATCTGATCCTCTATTTCTCCTTCAACTTCAAAATATTCGTGACCAGATCCGTTGCTATCTTTTCCCCATTTCGTCGAAATGATATTAGTACTATTTAAATATGATAAAATATTATCATAATAGGTCGGGGCGGGCCCATATGGAATTGCTCTATATGTCAATCCAGTAACTGACTGACCAACTTGACTATAATTATAAAAATCAGTATAAAATAATAGTTTGTTAAGTTTTAATCTATCATTAAAATCAGATTTACACTTTGATATTAAAAGAGATAAAAGATAGACTGTTTTATCGAGATTTGGTTTCACATACCCGGTAAAATGGTTGGGTTCCATAAACCAATTGAAGGGTGACCTTCCCGAATCTTCTTCATCATGGATTAAACTCACAATTTTCTGCTTAACTTTTTCATATGCTTTATCAGTGAATAAATGCTTTACCTTTTCAACAAATGTCAAAAAAACTTCTGGATTTGCTGCAGTACTTATTAAATTTCCAAGTGCCGGGCCCGGTATTTCCCTTTTTTCGAAATTACCATAACCATTAACTCCAAGTCCTAATACCTCACTCATCTTGACAGCGGAGAGTTCATATTTTGATCGAATCTCAATGATTTCATCAATAAATGGAATTTTATACTTTTCTCTATACTGATTATGCAATTGAATAAATGTCAATTCATCAACTTCTGTGGTTGTGAATTCTTTTTGACATTTTTGACATTTATAAAAATGTTCA
The DNA here is from genome assembly GCA_023229525.1 of Bacteroidales bacterium. Taxonomy (GTDB): domain Bacteria; phylum Bacteroidota; class Bacteroidia; order Bacteroidales; family FEN-979; genus CAIVAT01. The sequence continues at coordinate 89,429 of JALNZC010000009.1, read as the reverse complement.
ATGACTTTGAATGATTCTTTCCTGTAAGATAATGTTTTCGGGTTTTTTACAATAGTTGCATAACCATCACAATAAGTGCATTCGATTTTTTGATTCATGGCTTGGGTGCGATTTTTTTTACAGTTTTACAGTTTAAAATGAATGGCTTTGCTTCATTTTTTAAATGGGTAGGTGATCGGTCTTTCTGCAATGTGAAATGATATACAGTTTATTCTTTTATTTGGATAGCCCAAAGTTAATTTGATGTATACTTCGTTTCCTTTGATATTTAAGCCAAATTCAAAATACGGTGGTCCGTCAGGATTACAATCATCAGGATTTGGTCCAGAATAATAATCTTCAACTTTGAGATTCCTTATATACTTCTCTCTGTCTGTTGGCCGAATATCTAATTCCGCTAATGCTTCATGATTCTTTTCTCGATTCTCAAAAGATACAGGATCTCCGAGAAGGATAAATTTCGTATTAAGCTGTTCCAGGAACAACCTGACCTCATCAACACTTCCCATAAAATAGCAATATTATTCATCTTATATAAAAACGACAAAATCGTTGTAAAAATACGAAAAAATATCGAAATGTCAACAAAAAAGTGATTTATTTTATAAATCAAAGAGTCTTGAATGTTTAATTCCTGAATAGTTCATTTTAATCATCAATCCTTTTCAAAATGAATTATTTACTAACTTTAAACATTAGGAGACAACCGATTGAAATGTAATTATTACAATGGATAGGGTTCCCATTCAAAAAAGATCACCCATGAAGCCTTCTGCTGTTTGTCAACAAAACAGCCCCGACCATCAACGGCAAGTGGAGGGGCATGTGTTAAGTTCAGATGTATGGTTTGTCCTTATATGCTCCGATGCCGGATAATTCCAAATTATCCCGCACAAAGATCTTCATCAATCCATCCCGTATGATCTCATCGATCCAACCCGGGTGATTTTCATCATTATGGGTGTAGACAAATTTCAGATCGGAGAGTGCTTATACTCCGATGAATGCTCAATGAATCCTTAACGAATCCTTAATGAACGCTAAACCGGACGGCAATTGATCAGCGTGGCAAGCTTCTTCGTTGGACTGGTATCCATCTGGATACATCTTGAGATACGGATTGCTGAGATCAATGTTGACCTGACCAGCCTCAAGCAGGATATGATCGTACATAAAGCCGATAACCGGAAGGACTTTGAACTGAACCGCACCGATATCGGCTCCGACACCAAGCGATCCTGACGCTTGATTAAATCCTGCTTTTTCACTTCAAAACCATCACCATGAAACGCATACTCAAATTTTTCCTGATCAGCACCATCGCCCTCTTCTATTCCTGTTCTCCCTCCTCCCGGGTTCAGCGGTTGCTGATGAAACATCCCGAACTGGTTAAAACCGATACCCTGGTTTTAAAAGACACCATCCCCATCCAGGGTATTGCAGCCGATACCGTACTTTATCTCGAACGGATCTCCGCCCCGGTTTTGCTGAGCCGCGACCGGCTGGAGGTGGAGGTCTGGAAGCAGCACGACACCCTGTTTGTTAAGGGGAAATGCAAAGCCGACACCGTGTACCGTACCTACCGCATCCCGGTAACCCGGATCAAATGGGTGAAACCCGACCGCATCGACCTCCTCCTGTCGAACTGATCGGCGTTATAGTATGTCCTACTTATTAATGGTGAATGTATCGAATACGCTGTAGGCTCCCGTGTAGCCACTGTAACTGTTTACCGTTACGGTACTGCCAGAGATGTCCACCACGCTGAAGTAATAGGTTTTGGCGTCATTGTGCACGTTCCAGGCGGTTTTGATGGCTGGGTCGATGGCTCCGGTGGAAGGTCCGGCGCCGCAGGTACCATTGAGAAGCTGAACAACATTGTTCTGCCATGCGGGAGTCGCCGGTACGGTCTGCGGAGTAGGGGTGACGCCGCCGTCAATGGTCCTGCGGGAAAAGAGATGCGAATGTCCGCAAGCGTAAAAGTCGAACTTGTTTGCGTCAAGGAAAGCCCAGAGTTTTGTATAGGAGGTGTCGGCAGAGGATGGTTCTTCAGGGTCGTCTGAGATATAGTAATAGGGTGTATGGATGAAAAGGAATTTGTGTGTTGCCTTGGACAGTGCCACCTGTGCTTTTAGCCATGCCATCTGGGTGGAATCGATATGGCCTCCCAGTGTAGCGGGTTTGGTGGTGTCCTGGGTCAGGTAATAGGGATCCAATACTGCGAAAAAGGAGCTGCCGCCCGGAGAGGTGAAGGAATAGGTCAGGTGCTCGTAGCCGGCCGGCCCGTTGGTGGGGTTCTCCGGAAACGCATTCTGGAAAGCCTGCTGGTTGACGAGCAGGAAACCATAAGCAGAGTGCTCGTGATACAACTCATGATTGCCGACGGCCGTGTATAAGGGTATTCCACTGCCGAGGGGTGCGAACAGGTCTTTAAATGCCTGGAACGTGTATGAGGACCCGATATAGCCCCTATAGGACATGTCGCCTCCGAATATTACAAAGGAGGGCTTGGGTGACAACGCGCCGATCTGGCTGATGATGGTGTTCAACACCTCGGTGTTCACCGGATGGTCAAGCGAGTCACCCCGGCTGTCGGCCAGGAAAACGAAACGAAGGGTTTCACCCGTCACGGGCGGTGGCTCAGATTTGCTTTTGCTGCAACCACACAGCAGTGCAACAACAACAATCATCAACGTCATAACGACGATGTTGAAATAGCTTTTCACGATCCGTGATGACTTCATACCTTCCCTGGGTCCGGATTTGATGTTGATCTTTGATATTTCAGACATAGCTTTTCTCCTTTTTTCATTTAGAAACATTAATGACCTAAATTATTTATCTATTGTCAAACGGTAACCGACATTATGGATGTTATCAATCCGTACGGAAGGATCCAGCTTTAAAAGTTTTCGTAATCTTGAAATGAACACATCCAGACTTCTGCTTGAAAAATAGTGATCATTTCCCCAGACCGTCATCAGGATTTCCTCGCGTTTGACTATCTGACCGGCATGAACAGAAAGAAATTTCAGCAACTCGCTTTCCCGGTATGTCAGTTGCTGATGTTTTTTCCCATCGACCAATTGCTGGTTACCCGAATCAAAGGCATACCGTCCCAAGTTGAACACTGATGATTGTTTCTCTTCTGCTGAAATGATTTTGCTTCTCCTAAGAAATACTTCTATTTTCAGAACCAGCTCCTCAATGCTGAAAGGCTTTGTGATATAATCGTCTGCACCCAGTTGAAGCCCATGAATCCGGTCTTCCTTAGTCGACCTTGCAGTCAGGAAAAGGATCGGGATATCAGAATTTTTCTCTCTTATTTTCCCTGCCAATGTGAAACCATCTATCTTTGGTAGCATGACATCAAGGATACACAGGTCATACGACCGTGTATTAATCCAGTTAAGAGCGACTGCTCCATCTTCACAGGAATCGATTGAATAGCCTTTCAATTCAAGGTTATCCCTCGTAACATATAATAATGTCGTATCATCTTCAACATAGAGTATACTGGCTCTTTTTTCCATCGGGAGAATAATCATTTAGCAGGGATTTCTATGATAAAGGTCGATCCTGTATCGGATTTGCTGTCGATCCGTATATTCCATTTATGTGCTCTGCAGATGATCTTCACATAGTACAACCCAAGGCCGAACCCTTTTACATCGTGGATATTTCCTGAAGGAATCCGGAAAAATTTTTGGAAGATCCTTTTGTGGTACCTGGGTTCAATTCCTGGACCGTTGTCGGAAAAAAGAATCTGAACATGATCCCGGATTCTTCTTGTTTCAATCCGGATCTGCGGATCTTCCCCTGCATATTTCAGTGCATTGTCGGTAAGGTTATGGAAAATGTTTGTCAGGTGAAGAATATCTGCAGAAATTTGTCCGACCTCCGGGTTTAACGAAATCTCCATCTTTGCGCCAGGCCGCAGGTTGGTCTGAAAGTTATCAGCGATCGTCCCTATCAGTGAATTCAGATCAATCCTTTCCATCTTTAATTGCACTCCTCCCTTTTCTATCCGGGCAATCTGGAGCACTTTTTCGACCAGCAAATTAAGTCGCTGATTTTCCTGCCGGATAAAAGCACCATATTTAAAAAGCCGCTTCGGATCCTGCAAAATTTCAGGCTGAGTAATTACATCGGCAGAAATATTGATCGTTGAAATGGGGGTCTTGAATTCATGAGTCATGTTATTGATAAAATCGCGCTGCAATTCCGAAAGTCGCTTTTGCTGAAGAATGACAAAGATGGCATAAACGAAAAAAACCACCGAAATCACCAGAATGGCAGAAAAAAAGAAAAGAAGAGTCATATCCCATGCAAGAGTGCTGCGAAGACCGGGGAAACGGATACCGAAATAATAGAGGTATTCATGATACTTAGGCAGGTTATTCCCTAAACGGGTTTTTTCACCGGAACCTGTAATAGAGACATAATCTCCGTAAACCATGCGGTCGGTATGACAATCGTATATTGCATACTCATAATCAGTTCTGATATTCAGTTTTTCGAATTCACTTTTAAGGTAGTATTCAAGAACATTGGCATCAATCACGCAATTCACATCGACGACGAAATAATTGGAGGTTATTTGCCTGACCGGATTTCCATAAGGTAAAGTCGTTTGGTTAAGACGTGATATTTTTTCAGCAACCGTCTTAAGCGCGATGAACAGGGTTTGGATCAATTGTTTTTCCTTAATATTCCAGGCTTTGAATAAAAAGTAGGATTGCGCAGAAAGTATCCCAATGATCGAGATCGCTCCCAGTAAAACCACAAAACGAACCTGTTGCCCGCGCATAATTACAATCTAAGGATTTATACCCTGCCAATTATTTAAGTAATTCCTAAATAAAAGTACGAAAATTTAATTGTCCTGATCTGTTTTTACAAATCATTCACAAACTTTTACATGTTGTTTACAAACGTTTACTACCTGTTAACACCTGTTTGGCAGTTCCTGATTGATCTTTGCAAACGAAACTTTAAAAACTCATTCTATGAAAAAAAATGTCTTAATTTTAGCCGTCGCGCTATTTATTGCCAGTATGAATTCTTTTGCACAAAGTGCAAAAAGGGAAACAATGCCCAAACCGGAAAGTCTGATTAAAGTAAATGGACCTGTCGCCAGATTTGACAAGACTCAGTTTGAATTTGCTGATTTGACCCAGGGTATCCCTGGAACTGCTTCATTTGTCCTGACCAACGATGGGAAGGAACCCTTGATTATTGCATCTGCAACGGCATCCTGTGGCTGCACTAACCTTACTTATTCGAAAGAACCTACTCTGCCGGGAAAATCTACTACCATCTCAGTGACCTATAATGCAGCTGTCGTGGGGAACTTCATTAAATCAGTCACTGTCAGGCTAAATACCGGTGATCAACCGGTGACCTTGCAAATAAAAGGTAAAGTCCTGCCTAAATCCTGATATCAAACCATTCAGATGCTGTAATATTGTGTCCGTAAGAAATAGATTAACCTCTATTGCAAGGAAAGTTTTAAAAATACATCCTTTGTCAATTATCAATTTACTGTATAATAACTTTCCTTGCATTCCAGGGTTGGGTATCGGTTTTTGCACGGATCAGATAGATCCCTGGCGGAATATCTTTTACCTGAATTTTTACAGGGTATGTAAGAGTGGTTTGCTCATACCGGATCAGGTCACCCATGACATTATATATTTCCACCGAAACCACGGATCCATGGGTGGAAGGGTGAAACACCAGATTGATCTGTTCGCTGGCCGGGTTGGGGTAAAGTGTGAAGGCCGGAACCAGAAAATTTTCCTGAACCAAATTTTGCCGGGCAGAATCGAAAGGTTTTTTATCTCCCGGTTCCAGGGGAGCTGACGTTGATGGACACGGAGTTTCGCTGATATAGATATAGGTGTTACTGCCGCTGTTGGACTGAAATCCGGGTTCCACGAATACCCTTTGACCGGCGACAATGTTCACTGTGGCCGGACCATCGATGACATAATGACCTCCGGCTTGCGGTATGGTCACCGAATTTGAAGCGAACCAGCAAACTTCTCCTGAACTGACGGAATCGGAATCAATGATGATATCCGGGCCGTGAGCTTGCTGGTAAGTGACTGTCAGCGGAGCATTGAAAGCATCATTGGAAGAGACGGTTAAAATTGCCGTGCGGGCGTTTCCGGGATTCGCGGTATATTGTAGATTGATACTTCCCGTATTGCTACCCGATGTATCGCTGACAATGGTCAGCCAGGAGGCAGTAGTAACACTCCGCCAGTTCATGGTACAATTGCCGTTATTGGAGATATTAACGGTATGGGTTCCCGGGGTCTCGGGTATGTCTATAGTTCCGCCGGGATCCAGGGTCATCTCCGGGGTGCACGCTGTATCGCAGCTGTTGCAGTATATATAGGATGCTCCTGAGCTGCTTCCCATGTCATCACACCCCGGCGCACCGATGATGGAATATTGGTAGCTCAGATCGACGGCTTGCCCGAAATGATCGTTGGCCATTCCGTCGGTTGCAACGATCTTCTCTTCCAGCCAGGAAGTGGTATCGTTGACAATGAACCCATAAGCTGAACCCGAAGCACTTCCCTTATCATCGTCATACCTGGCTCCGACAAGCGCATTATGTTCATGAATTCCCACAGCATAACCAAATTGATCGTTGTTGGCACGGTCATTGGCAACCAGCTTGCAGGTTTCCGTCATATTATGCCATCCGGTTGCGGGGCGGAGAAAAACATAGGCCGATCCCTTGTCTGAATCATCATGGTAAGCCCCTGCGATGACCTTATCCCCCCAGATATCGACGGAACATCCAAATCCGTCTCCAGACTCCCTGTCGGATGCAGTGAACTTTGCCATTTCACTCCACACCCAGGCGCGATGGAAGAGGTAGACAGATCCTTTTCCGTCATCATTGGAAGAACCGGTCACTGCATATTCGCAGGAAATGGCGACATCGGAGGCAAAATTGTCCCCGGCGGCAGCATCATGTCCAACCAGTTGAACCGTTTCGGTCATATCCTGCCATCCAGTGAAAGGGCAATCGAAGAAATACACAGCACCTCTCCCCTGGGAATGCCCTGGTGAAGCGATCACCACATAGTCGCCTGAGATGGAGACACTTTTCCCGAAGTTATCCCCGCCTGTGCCATCGCTGGCGGTCAGCCTGGCGGTTTGACTCATATCCTGCCATCCGGTGGCAGGCTTCACAAAAACATAGACCGCCCCCTTTCCCCCGTTCTTATTGTAAGCGCCCACCAGTGCGATACTTCCGGACAGAGAGACGTCCCATCCGAAAAAATCTCCTGCCGCCGCATCCCCTGCCGTAAGTTTTGCCTTCCTCGTCCATTGTGCTCCATCGAATTCGTAGATATATGCAACCCCGGCATCGGGTGCCTTATCATCATCGCCATAATCCCCGATAATGGCCACCGTGCCGTCAACGGCGACAGAAGTACCAAAATAATCGAGGGTCGTAAGATCGGCAGGCACGATTTTTTTCTCCTCCTGGGCACCGGTCGCCAGTTGTGAGATTTCGAGAAGCTGCGGACTATGCAGGGCACCTCCTGCCTCCACCGTTATGGTACCAACGCGCTGGCAATAATCATTGCCGGCGAATGAAACACGGATCATCCCGTCGTCAATCCCACTGCTTCCGCTGGTGATGGTCAGCCAGGGATCATTGGCCGTGGCGGTCCACTGCATAGTCCCGCTGCCTAGGTTATAAACGTTGAATTCAGCGGTTGACGCGGAACTCCTGACATCCCTTTTCTTTGGTACAACGGAAAGATCCGGCTGGATCTGTCCACCGGCATAATTAAGGTAAAAATAAACCGCTCCCGCCATGTTCCCATGTTCATTGTCATCTCCATAAGCACCTACCATGGCATATTGCGAATTCAATGCTACATCGGACCCGAACCAGTCGTACAAATCGGTATCTTCAGGGTACAGCTTCATAAGGAAATTCCAGTGGCCATCGGTGCGTTTGTAAATTGAAGCGGTGCCGCCTTCCAGGCAGTTGCTCCAGTCGTGCGGGGAGCCTGCAATGATATAATCCCCGTATATTCCTACGTCTGATCCCGTCCCGTAAAGATTCCAGCTGTCCGGGGGAAACACGGGTGCGTAAAACGTCCAGCCACCGGAATTTCTTTTATAAATGAAGACACCGCCTGAATTTTCAGAAGCGCTGTTATCATAATTCGGAGCGCCTCCCACATAGGTTCCCTGTTCGAGGGCAACATCCACACCCAGGCTGGCTTCGGAGCCAAAACCGCCTGAGAATTTCTGGTTGAAGATCCAGTCTTCTCCCGAACGGACATAGATGTTAAAGCAGCCATCGTCATTGCCAACCCCATCGTCGCCGATGGCAAGGGTATCCTGAACCATGGCGAGTGAAATGCCGAAGGTCCCCAAACTGGCAGGATCTGCGGGAATTTTGCAGGTCTGGGCCCAGTTGCTCCCATTCCATTTAAAAATATAGACCTGGCCGTCGGGATCGTGGCCTGCGGCCCCGATAGCAATATAATCTCCCTGGATCTCAATACCGGCCCCGAAACGATCGCCGGAAGTTCCATCGCTGGCCATCAGTTTGGTCTGTTGGGTCCAGGTCTCACCGGACCTTTTAAAAACATAGGCTGCACCTGCATTGTAGCCATTGTCATCGTCATAAACGGCGCCCACCACTGCTACATCGCCATACAAGGCAACCCGGACCCCGAAATTCTCCCCTTCAGCGCCCTGGGTTGCGGTAAGCTTTGCAGTCTGGACCCATTCGTTGCCATTGAATTTGAATATGTAAGCAGCGCCCTGGTAGTGGTTGAATCCAACGGCCCCTGCGATGGCATAGTTCCCGAAAAGATCCACACTGATACCCAGTCGAAGGGAATCGGTCGCATCACTGGCGGTAAGCTTCTGGAAAGGAATGGCATTCAGGGAGGAAGAGGTAAAAATACCCCGGCCAAAGGTTGCGGCATAGATCTTCATATCCGATTTTCGCAATGCCAGCTGGTTAACCCTGACATTGGCCAGGCCTCCGTTGCACGGAACCCATACCGGATCTGACACAGTGATGTCTTCGGTGGTCCAGACGCCAACCTCGGTTCCCAAAAGAACTTGTTTGTAATCATAGGGATTGTAAATTGCCGACCTGACCGGCATATCCGGCAGGTTACCTTCCTTGTTTTTCCAGGTGGTTCCACCATCGGTGGTTTCCCAGACGGATTGAATTCCATAGTTGGAAAAAACAACCAGGCACTGGCTTGAGGAGGAACCATACTCAATGGCGCTGATCGATCCGCCAGGGAGTCCTGCCGTGTTCATTTCGAATAAATTCCAGTCGCCCTCACTGTTTGCATTTTCTAATTTAAAGATACGCCCGGCATAGGTTCCGATGACAACCATATTGGGTACATAGGGATGCATTAGGATGGCTGAAATATAATCACCCATGTTTAGCGTATCGAGATAGTCAACGATATAACTGCCCATGAAATTCCGGACGCGCATAAGTGAATCCGCATTGTAGCATGAATAAAGAACGTCGCCGGCGTCGTCGTAAACAGCAGGCGGGATCAGCCAGTAGTTCACCTTTCCTTTGGCGATCTTCTCGAAGGTTGCGCCGTAGTCGGTACTTCTGTAATAAGTGTTCCATTGCCTGGCGGTGATCTGGTATCTTGGATTTTCCTGGGATATATGACAGTAGGCCCCATCCCCGTTGTTGGCTTCGGTGGTAATATTGATCCCCGGCGATTCAAACCTTGGGGTACCATTGTCCTGTGTGCCGCCAAGAAAATATTCGAAGGAAGTGTTCGGATGATAAGCCACGGTATAGAACTGGGTCACGTTATACCCGTTATTTTTATTGAGAACCACAGGTGGATTGGCGGTACAATCAGCGGTGCGGAACACACCCCCGTCATTTCCGAAAACCATTTCACCGGCGTATCCCGGCCGGGAAATGATCATGTGATGATCATCATGGATTTCGTTAATCTGTTCCCAGGAAGTTCCGCTGTTGGTTGAACGGAACATTTTAACACCCCCGGCATAAACCAGGTCCGGATTGGTGGGATGCACAGCAAGGATCAGGTCATAGCTTGCCTGACCGGTGGCAAAAGAGGTTGTTGCATTCCGCATGGGAATGGAAACGGCGGTCCAGGAGCCCCCGCTGTTGGTCGATTTGTAGATCCCCTGGATGTCTTCCTTGCCTGTCGTGTCTTGTGCTACGCAGTAAAGGACGTTGGGAGAGGATGCCGAGACGGCCAGTTCGATCCGGCGGGTGGCCATGATATCGATCCCGGTTTCGATATTGGTCCAGTTTCCCGGGTTCCCGGTCGTGGATCGGTAGATCCCTCCGGTTTCCCAGATGCCCATGGTAGCATAGATTTTGTTGTCGGTGCCGATCTCGAGGTCGGCGCCGATATTCGAACGGGAAGCCGTTGGCGCCGTGGAACGATTCAGTACCATGGTCCAGTGGGCGCCTTTATCGGTGGAGCGGAGGATCCCCCCGTTATTTGCGGGATTCTTCCCTCTGGTGGCTGCATAAACATACCCGGTCACGGGGTGGACTACAATGTCCTGAACATGCCGGAAATCGTCTGTGAAAAAGGTGCCGGTGAGTGTATCCCAGGTGTTTCCGCCGTCTTCCGACTTCATGATCCCTGCGCCGCGCAGGGTACGGCTGTCAATCCATCCTTCCCCCGTACCCACATAAAAAATATTCGTGTTGGTGGGATCATAGGCCATACATCCTACCGGTAACCGCTCCCAGAAGTCGTCGACCTTATGCCACGTCGGGGGATCGGCCGTAATATCGTTCGTGAACCATAATCCCCCGCTGACCGATCCGGCCCATACTTTCTTGTGTGTCGCATCATTCGGATCGAACATGAGCGTTCGTGTACGTCCGCCCACATTGGAAGGTCCCCGTTCTTCCCAGACGATATCGGAGGAAGAAGTCGCATCACCGTTACGCAGGCTCTGCGCATATTCCCGTGCTTTCCACAATTTTTCAAGAGGGATATCCCCTGTTTTGGGATCCCTGGTTACCAGGTATTCCTGGTTGTTCGCGCTTAGGGGCGATCCGATCACACCACCGGGTTCGCTGTCACTGTGAGAGGGGATGGTAAACGGGGCTTGTGCAAAGATTCCTGAAGGTGAGGAAGAGGAGAGCATCAGTACAAGGACGACCGGAAATATCTCCTGATGCCATGTAAACCGTAAAGAGATTTTTTTCATGACCTGATGATATTAACCTGTAAATGCTTTCGCTTCAGAATAAAAAGAAGCAGATTGATTTTTTCCCGAATATACTAATTTTTATCCTGAAAGTCAAGTGGTTCCCGGTACTGCTTGCTTTACCGGTAAATTCCGGAAAGTGATACATCAAATCTTATTTGATTCTGTTTTATATGTAAGAACCCCGGATATTAAACTATTTACGATTAATTGGTTTACATTTGTTGAACTTATGAGATCATTTGTTCATGCATGGGTATGGATTTCTTTCCTGTTCTTCATATCCTCCTGCAGTCATTCCGGAAGGGAGATGGTATCGTCAAAGGACGGATCTATCCTTCACCTGGCCGATTCTTTAAGCCACTGCGATCCTGCCAAAGCCGATTCACTCTACCTTTCAATTCTGCGCGACAGCAGTACCGCCAGCCTGTCTCAGCAGTTCGGGGCCCTGTTGGGAGAATCAAGGATATGCTCTGGTAGATCAAAATATGATACTGCTGCAGTGTTGATCCGTAAAGCCGGTTCGATGGCCTTATCCGCAGGCGACAGCTCCCTGCTCATGAAAGCTTTGGAGACTGAAGGCAATCTCAATATCGACTTAGGGGATAACAAGAAAGCCGCAGAATGTTATGAACAGGGTCTTGCAATTGCAAGAAAGACCGGAAAGAAAAAGGAACAGAATAATTTTATCCTGGGTCTTGGATCGATAAGACAGAGTGAAGGCAATTATCCGGAGGCCGTCAGGATCTTTACCGAGGCCTCAAAACTGGCAGCCGAATCAAAAAATTTCGAGAACCAGGCTCTTGCGCTCGAAAATATCGGGCTTACGCTGACCTTCACCAGCGATAACAGGGAAGCGATCAGGTACATCCGCCAGGCCCTTGAAATAAGAAAAAACCATAATCTTCTGCGCGAGTATGCGATGGGACTCCAGAACCTTGGAATTACATACAGGAAGCTGGATTTGCTTGATTCGGCCCTGATATGTTACCGGCAGGCCCAGGAAATACTGACCGGTCTCCATGATTCGAACACCCTGGTGAGGGTCAGGTATAATACCGGGCTGGTACTGAAGAACCAGAAGAAATACAGGGAAGCCCGGCAGGCAATGGAGGAGGTGCTTGCCCTTTGCAGGCGAAAAGGGATCTCCGACGGGGAGGTATACGCTCTTCACACCCTGGCTGCGATCACCGACGAAGAAGGAAAGACCCACGATGGTCTTAAGTATTCCGACAGCGCCATTACGCTGGCGAAAAAACGCGGCTTTATCTCAGACCTGCCTTTATTGCTTGAAAGAAAGCAGGATCTGCTGGCAAAAACAGGGAACTATAAAGTGGCTTATGCAACGGCTTTAAAATCCAGAGAGCTTTCTGACAGCCTTCTTTCCCTGGACAAACAAAAGGAGATCGCCTTGCTCAAGACAAGATTCGACACAGAGCGCAAAGAATCGGAGAACATTTTGTTGAAGAAAAATTTGCAATACCAGCACTCCAGGCTTATTTTCATGGCGGGCATCCTGGTACTTTCAGCCCTCGCTTTTGTTTTTATCGTGCTGATGCTCATTTACCGGTATAAACATCTGAAACAGCTCAAATTACTGGCCGAGGAAAAAGCATTCAGGGAAGAACAGGAAAAACGCAATAAAGAACTGGAACTGGAGAAGGCAAAATTGGAGGCAAGCCTGCAGGAAACCAGGATCAGTGATCTTGAGTATCAGTCTAAACTCAAAGAACAGGAGCTGGTTTTCCAGTCACTCATCCGCACCGATCTTACTACCGTCAACCGCTCAGTTCATGAGAAGCTGTTCCCTTTTAACCTTAGATTCCAGAGGAAAAAGGACCAGGAAGAGTTCATCCAATCTCTGGATGATATCACAAGAGAAGCTTCAAGAGATCCATTATCGGAATTCGAGCTTACATTTCAACAACTTCATCCCTCCTTTTTTGAAAAACTCCTCGCCCTGAATCCCTCCCTCACCAAAACCCAATTGCATATCTGCGCTATGGTCAGGCTTAACCTTTCATCAAAAGACATCGCCCGGCTGCTTAACCTCAGCATCTCAACCGTTGAAACGACCCGCCACCATATCAGGAAAAAACTGGAACTGGAAAATGCCGATAGTCTGGGCAATTATTTAATAACCATCTGATTATCAAACCTTGATATTTATTAAGTTTGATTTTTTATCGTCTGTAAATCAGTCTTATACAGAGATTATTTAAGGCTCCGGCACGGACCTGTCTGAACAGTCCGGCGTTCTAAGTATCAGAAATACAGTCTTTTAGTTTAACCTTATAAGGAAGTCACAAGGTTTTTCCCCTTTGAAAATTTGACTTCAGGGAGGCAGATAAAGTACATTTGGCTTTCATCAAATTTAAATGGATACAAATCCCGCTTCAGCCTTTACAGTACTTCTGGGTTTTAGTCAGTCTGAATTCCGCGATGATCTCTTCCCGATGTTCAGTAGCGGTGAGTATACCATACTTACAGCCGGATCGGGCGAAGAAGTCCTTAGCAAATTCAACGAGCACCCCGAAATTTCGCTGGTGATCATAACTATAGAGCTGGGAGGCAGTAACGGGTTTGAGGTACTGAGGCAGCTGAAGAGCCGGAGAAGCGTCACACCTGTTTTTCTTCTTGCGGCTTACATTTCCTTTGAATCCCTGAAACTTGCCTCCCTGTACGGTTGCGATGAATTACTGCAAATACCGGTCAGGAAAAGGGAACTGATGGCGTTGATCAATAAATACTTGCATAATCAATAAAAATCAATCCTTATGAACCGAAACATCTTATTATTACTTGTGTCATTCCTGCTGGCAGGTACCACAGGGTTTGCCCAGGATGAAAAGCCTAAGGTCGACATGACCGAGCTGGCCAAAAAGACCCAGAACCCGGTTGAATCGATGATCCAGCTGCCTTTGGGATATTACGGCAACATCAACTGGGGCCCTGAGAAAAATTTCTCGTCCACCCTGGAGCTTAAACCGGTGATTCCCATAAAACTAAGCAAAGGGCTGAACCTTATCGTCAGGTCAATCATACCTGTGGTATTCATGCCCTCACCCGTGAATAGATCGGGGCTGAGCGACATCCAGCTGCAATTCTATTTTGCACCGTCCAAAGCCAAAAAATTTATCTGGGGTATCGGTCCAATGGTCTCTTTCCCCACAGGCGCACCCTATGAGTTGTGCTCGGGCAAATGGACTGCCGGTCCCATCGGTGTGGGATTGTTCATGTTGAAGCACTGGGTAATGGGAGCCCTGGTCAACCAGCGCTGGTCCTTTGCAGGCGACGGCTCCATGCCCGATGTCAACCAGCTTTACATCAATGCTTTCGCGAATTACAATTTCAAACACGGCTGGGCCCTTTCGTATGCCCCGGAGATCTATGCCAACTGGGACCTGCCGTCGGCGCAGATATGGACCGTGCCCGTGGGACTGGCCGGTATCAAGGCCTTTCACATCGGCAAACAGTTGATGAGCGCCAACCTGGGTTATTACTTTAACGTGATCAGGCCTTCCAATGCAACCGAAATGTATGTCAAAGCAGCGATCAGCCTGCTGTTTCCGAAATAATATCAGTAAAAATCAAAGGTTATGAAAAATTCAATGCTAAATCAGGGAAACCCCGATACACAATCACAGAACGGAAAATGGCTGTTAGGCCTTTCCCTTTTCTTTCTGGCCGTATTTCTTTACATGATCGTCCATACCTTTCTGGGACGCGTGCTCCAGCTTCCCGCTATCCCGGGAGGTTCTTATGGGAAACTGATTGCGCCTGTTCTGTTCGCCTTTTGCTATTTCGTATACACACGAGGATATAAAAGCGCGATTTTCCTGATCCTTTTCAGTGTTATATATTGCTGGATCGCCGAGGAAACAAGCGTTCATACCGGTTTTCCGTACGGCCATTATTACTATTCCGATGAGATGGGATATAAGCTCGACGTAGTTCCAATACTGATTGGGCTGAATTATTTCTGGGTGTATATTTTCCCTGTTTTCTACCTGTCGAACCTGATCGCACAGGGAACTTTCCTCGATTCCGGATCCCGGTTGAAGACTTTATTATTTACTTCCTTTATTGCGAGTATCCTTATCGCCGGTATTGATATGGCTGTCGATCCCCTGGATTCGACGAAAATGTCGGAATGGGTCTGGACTAAGAATGCTTTTGTGGGATATTATGGGATACCTTATTCGAATTACCTGGGTTATCTTGTGGTAATGACTCCTGCATTCTTCATATACGGACTGATGGAGCGGCGGTTCCAGGCCAGGCCAATGGGACCTGTTACTCCCTGTATTGCAGCCATCCCTCTTGTGTTTTATTTCCTGGAATTTATCCTGTACAGCGTTCCGGCTCCTTCGGGCGTGTTCCTGGTAGCCTGTTTCACCATGTTGTTCCCTTTGTTCCTGGGGATCGATAAATTGATTAAATTTTTCAGACAATGACCACGCTCCATGTTTTTGCTAAAGATAATGTTATGAAGAAGATTTTTCTGCTGTTTTTGATGTTGTTTGCATTTTATTATGATGCACTTGCTCAATATGGCCGGATTTATGTGAATGTTCCCTGTAACGACAATTATTTCCAGGTCCACTATTACAACAGTATTTCAAATTCATGGGCCGAACAATCGATCCCTGCCGACAAGAACCGGAGCATCACCACGACCGGCAGCCTTTCCTACACCAGGGTGATGAATATTTTCGGCCGAACGGGTGGTCCCGGGATAGTGATCCCATATACAAACATGCTGAGTTACAATGAAGAGTTCGACACCATCACCTACCGTCAACACGGGTTCGGGGACCCTTCGCTGACATTCGATTGTAATATTTTCGGTGCTCCTTCTTTGCGAAAAAACCAATATGATGAACACATCCCCACCAATTACATGAGCGCCCACTATGTGATGAGTTTCCCCTTTGGCAATTACAATGTCGGAAAAACAACCAATATCGGGGCAAACCGGTACACCTACAAGTTTGTCCTGAACTATGCTATTACTACCATGAAAGGCAAAAACTGGATCGACATGTATGCCAGCGTCAAGCTGTCGTCAAAAAACACGGATTACCTCGGGCAATATACCCTGTCACAGAAACCGATTTATGGGTTTGAGTTCCATTACAGCCAGGATGTTCTTGGAAAGCTATTAGGGCCTCATTTCTGGTTTGATCTGGGATTTATATACAGTGGTGGCGGAAGGGTGATTGTTGGCGATAATACAGGGCACGATCAGAATTCGTTGAAAGCCTGTGGTTCTCTTTCATTTCCGACCTGGAAACATGGTTCCATCATCATAGGTTACAATGGAACTGTATGGTGTACCGAGGGGGCTTCAAAAACATACCAGTTGGTGATCCAGATCAACTGTCCGTTCATTGTCAAATCGGAAATGTAACCTAAAACATAACCTAATCAAATGAAAAAGATCTTTATTCTACTATGTCTTTTCGGAGCTCTGATCCTGATGCCGGAAATCAATTCGGCACAAACTGTAGATCTTAAAACTTACCCTGCCGCCGATGCAAAGGAATGGGGACAGTTGCTCTGGAACCTGAAGCTTGCGAACCAGGACCCGGCCGACTTCACAAACTACCGTTCGGTGGACGAGCAGGGGGTGAGCGCATGCCGTTATACGGTAGCCTTTTCTTCCTATTTCCTGGTCCTTGAACAATACCATAAATTTTCTGCATGGAGAGAGGCCATACAACCGGCATTCGATAATCTTATACAAAGGATGCTGAGGAAGGAAGTGTGGGGGTACTGGTCGCACGAAAGCCAGGGGATCACAAAGTTCGAACCCAACATGGACAGGCCTTATCCCCGTAACGACGACCCGGTATCCCTCGGAAACATCATGTATTCGGGGCACCTTGGAATGATGATCAACCTCTATCAGATGTTGTACCAGGATATGAAATGGGACAAACCCGGATCCATCATCTTTAAGTTCGACGATAAAGAACAATTTGTTTACGACAACAGGAGCCTGCAGGAAGTAATGCTGATGCAGATGATGCGCAACCCTGTGCCAGGCATAGAATGCGAGCGCAACGCCATCTTCTGGGCCTGCAACACCCATCCCATGATCAGCTGGATGCTGTATGATAAATTGCACGGAACCCGGTATTATGAGGCTGCGCATACCGTTTTCGATCCCTGGGCGGAGAAAACCCTCATCGACCCGAAGACCAAAGACCTGGCTTCATTTTACCTGATCAAGCAGGGATGGGCATTTTCAGGATCAAATCCGAAGTACGGTAATAAAATGGATGCCGCGATGGCCCAGATGGTGAAAAAGGGAGTCGACTTCAACTCGGGAGGCAACGACGGATGGATTGGTACATTCACACATGCATGGAATCCGGAACTGATCAATAGTCTGTATCCATATCTTAAGAAGAAACACGCCAGGATCAATGCAAACGGTACCGTCACGATGGCCAAAGATGTGGTCGCCCCCGATTGCTATTATGCCTTCTTTTCAACGCTGGCAGCCGAGGTAGGAGATGAAGACATGCGAAAGGGCCTGCTGAAAACCGTCGACAGCATATACTCCCCCGTGTGGACAGATGGCACTTACCATTATCCATTCATGGATAACGTACCTACGGTGAACCTCGCGGCAGCCGATGGGGATAAGAAGCCGGCTGCATCAGCAGAAGCCGGAGGAAACACCAAACCGGCAGCGCCTCCTGCCACACCTGCTCCCTCATCCGCAGATAAACAAAAAAGCCTTCCCTCCTGCTGCCGTTCAACCCAGATAGAAGGACAAGGCGATGCAACCAATATGAAGTCCTTTCCTTCACATTCCGACTTGGCCGACAGGCTCATTGCCATTGCCCGTGCAATGCCTGCAAATGGACTCAACACCATGGTGAACAAGCCCTTTGACGATAGGCATTTTACAGAACCGGCCATCAGCGGGATCGATCTGAGCAAGTTGATACTGAAACGGGCGGTCTACGACAGGAATAAAAAAGCCCTCATCGTTTCAACCCTCGCCAAAGAAGGGGTTGGGAATACAACGATAAAAGTCAGCAGCCTGGATCCGGGAAAATTCTATACCCTGAACATCGACCGGATACAGCAGAAAGATATTGTAAAACAAGCGGAATATTTCCTGCCCTTAGATGCGGGGAGAAGTCATGATATCATCTTAATCGAAAAACAATAAAACCCATTCAAAATGAAAAAAGCTGTTTTTAGTATAGTACTGCCGTGTTGCCTGTTCCTGCAACTGTTATTAGTACCGGTGGGGGCAAAACCACAGCCGGATCAAAAAACTGATCCTTCCGGGATAAAAGACAAATTTGCCATGGTGAAAAACCTTTTTGACATCGCCCGTTATCAGTGGTACGATCTTTATGAAAAAGGGGTCATGGTAAAAGCCGGTGAGGCCGGCAAACTGATCGATCAGGCAAAAGCGCTGACAGACCAGGGAAAACCGGCCGATGCAGAAAAATTGCTGGACCAGGCAAATGAACTCCTTAAGGTTTACGACAAAAATGTATTACCGCTTTACAATGCCTCAAATACGATCAGGAACCCTAACCTGTCAAAGATCAGGAATTCGACCATCGACGATTATAAGGCAAGGGATTACTACGGATTATTAAAAGGCGATATCGCTATTGGATTTGTAGGCAAGGGCAGCGATGGCAATGTGTATGAGATCATGCCCCTGATCAATTATCATGGGACGGGCGGAGTGATCGAGCCTGTTGCTTTTGAGATCATGAAAAGCGATGAGTTTGAGAATTTGCACATGGTAATTATCAAAAAGAAACCTGTAATCATGCTGGAAACCGACAGTTCCATGGTGTTCTACGCTGAAGATAACGGCAATTATCAGCTTTACTCCGTCTCCAAGATCAAAGGGAAGACGGTGGTCTGGATTGAAGGCGCCGGAAAGGATCTGGACGGTGTAGATGTATATTTCAATGTGCTGATGCAGGCGAACATGACCTACTGGTATAACCAGAATTTACCGGACAATGTACTCTATCCGGGAACTTCATTCTCGGGAATAGAAGAGATCGGGGAAGCGGAAGGCACAATCACCATCGGTGGGAAAACCGCCACCTTTAAACATGCCATGGGAGAATCGGAGAACTTGTTCAATGGTCCGAACCCGGAACTGACAACCAATACGATCGGTTACAGGAAGCAGATGACAACTTATGGTAACGAATGGTGGATGCCTTTCCACACCGATCAGATCGACGGACAGATGTGTATCATCGGCGCTTCGCGTGATTTTGCAATTCAATATCAGGGGAAGTACATTGTACCAACCGAAGTAACCATCACTCCCCTGGTTGCCAATAAATCTTTTAAAGTTTTTGCCAGAACATCAGTAGGGGACCTGGATATGACCGTTCAGGTGCAAACCATGGAGCTGTTTTATTATGAATGCGGATGTACAGTCACCGGAACCTTCAACGGGATTCCCCTGACCAACGGTTATAGCTGCCTGGAAAAGACTCCCATCGGAGGGATGGATGGCGTAGCCACCATCGATGCCATGGGTAAGGGATTGGTAAAGGCTTCCGATGTAATGGCCAGGCTGAAGGCAGCCTACCCGCCACCACTATTAGGTTCTGATAAAATTGGTCCTGAAAAATAATGTTCACTAAAAACCTGGAAATATGAAAAAGTTGACACTACTGCTCTTCGTGGGTCTCATTGCCATACTCTTTACCCGATGCGCCCAAAAACCCGCTGAAAACAAAGCGGAAGCAACCGATCCCAACGTCACGAAAACCATGGCTGCCATTGCCATGGACCGATACGAAACCGGACTGAACAAATACAAGGTGGCGTTTTATTACTGGTATGACCACCTCATGGACGGCGAAATCCCTCCTGCAAATGTGGTTGAAGCCGGCAAGAAGCTTGATCTTGCCCTGGCGGAGGTCAACGGTAACTCATTTGACAAGGCCTATGTCCTGATGAACCAGGCCGACTCCCTCCTGGATGTGCACGTGAAAAGCGATTCACTGTTCCCATACGAGACCGCCAAACCCATGGAAAAACAGGATGCTTCAAAGGTTTACAAAGCAAAAGCCAAAGATTACCTCGTGCTCGATCGCTACGGGGTGAAGATGAACGATGTGGGGCCCTCTATTTGGGGATACTGTGACGACGGGGAATATTACCTGATCACCACTTTTTACAATTACCATGCCCGCGGATACATCATCAAGCCGGTGGTTGTCGAGGTGATCACCACGAAAGATCCATCCAAACACTATGTATACCTGCTGAAAGGGGAAACAAAAGTCACCCAAACCGAACACAGTGTGGAATACCTTGTGGAAGACAACGGGAAAAGCTTTAAGACCGTGATCACGGATGATCCCAAAGGAGGGGGGACAACCTGTCATTCCATCGGGATCTTCCCGGCGGTTAATGGAAAAGCGCCTGCCATCAGCTTTGACGTGACCACTACGCCCTCTTTCTCATACTGGTACAACCAGAACCAGGGAGCTGCAATGATGTACCCCGATATCGTCCTGTCTGGTTTCGAGCAGCCCGGGCCGGCCTGGGGTACTGTCACGATGGACGGGAAGACCGCAACCTTTAACAAGACAGCCGGTGGCGTAACGGAAGTCTGCATGATCAGCGGAGCCCCGGGCAAGAAATATGATGAATACCGGACCAATATGACCAGGTACGGAAACGAATGGTATATCCCCTTCCATTCCGACCTGCTGGATGGCATATTCATCAGCTACGGGAAATTCCGCGACGGGGCCCTGTGGTACAAAGGTAAGTACATCATCCCAACAGAGTACCGGCTGATACCCGGCATTGCGAACCAGACCCTTACCCTGAAGGCAAAGACAAAAGAGTATGGCGAACTGGTCCTGAATTTCAGGATCATGTTGCACGACCCGGTATACACGGAACGGGTGGCCGTGATGGACGGGACATTCGACGGTCAGGTCCTGACCAACGGTGGCGCCTGGTTCGAGCATGTATTCAAAGGTGCACCCGATGGAATAAAAGCCGTTCAGGATTCACCGCAGATTGTTGATCCCCTGTAGAAACAGGAGCGCTATGAAAAGTTACCTCAAAGTATCATTCATTATTATCTTCCTGTTGCCGGTTTTCAACCTGATATTTGCCGGTTCAGATCCGCTCCCTTCATGGAATAAAGGCGTCGCAAAAAAAGCGATCCTTGACTTTGTAAGTTCTGTTACGACAAAAGGGGATCCATCTTATGTTGATCCTGCGGAAAGGATCGCGGTTTTTGACAATGACGGCACTCTGATGTCGGAACAGCCGATCTATTTTCAGTTTCTCTTCGAGGCGGTCAGTCTGAATGAATTGTCAGCAATGCATTTCAGCATAAGCGATCAGGCTTCCGTGAAAAAGGCCATTGATTATCTGGATAGTTCAGATCCGTTCGGAAAACTTTTGACCGATTCTGCTTCCGGCTCTCGAAAAAGCGATGAAGCATTCAGAACCGAAGTTGACAGGTTTTTAACAACAAGCATCCACCCGAGATTCAAGCGTCCTTTCATAGAGCTTGTTTACCAGCCGATGCTCGAATTGATCAGGTATCTTAATGCCAATGAATTCAAGGTGTATATTGTGACGGCGACACATTGCGAGTTTATCAGGCTGTGGTCGGAGAAAGCATTCGGAATCCCACCCGAACAGGTAGTAGGCAGTACCCTGAAAACCACCTTTGAGTTCAGGAATGGTAAAGGGATATTAAACCGTGGCCCTGAGGTGAACATGATCTGCAACGGACCGGAAAAACCGGCCGCGATCGGTTATTTCATTGGGGAAAGACCTATAGCCGCTTTCGGTAATTCCGACGGAGATTTACAGATGCTGCAATACACCACAACGGGGAAAGGGAAAAGTCTGGGACTTCTCATCCATCATACCGATGCGGTACGCGAATGGGCATATGATAATCATTCCGACATAGGGCAATTAAAAGACGGAATGGAGGAAGCTGCAAAACTTGGATGGATCGTGGTGGATATGAAGAAGGACTGGAAAGTGATCTATCCGTTTGAGAACCCCGGCAAACAATAAACGACCAATCAATCTCTTCCTGAAGAAAAATAAAAACATCATCAATATCAAAGATTCATTAAATCCATTAATCATGAAAAGAAAACTTTATTTGCTGTGTTTCCTCGGAGCCTTCGGGATGGCAATCATTGCTGGCTGCAGCCATCAGCCCAAAATGACCAAAGAACAAGCCGCTGCAAAGATCACCGAACTCCAGGCGAAGCTGGAGATCTCGAAGACCCAGTGGTATGATATCTATGCAAAAGGCATACTGCTCAAAGCAGCCGAAGCCGACACCCTTCTGGCCGGGGCAAAGACCGCCCTGGATGCTGGCGACCTGAAAAAAGCCTCCGAAATGTTAACGTTGGCCGATACACTTCTCAAACAGTACAGCCCCGTGGATGTTCCCGATTACCCGGCTTCCACGCCCCTGAAAGACCCGAAAGACCTTGGGAAGATCCACAAAGCTAAAATTGAGGACCTTAAGTTGATGGAAGTCCACGGAGTACCCCGCTGGAACTACTGGTACAATTTCGTCGGCAAAGGCGACGACGGCAACCTTTACATGGCCTATGTTTATATCAACCATCACGGCACCGGCAAGCTTGTTCCCCCCACCGTGTTTGCATACAGCTGCAGTACCGATCCGCAGAAGATCATGAAAGTGAAATTCAACACCCTGCCCAAGTTGAAGAGCGAAAAGGATAAGATCATCTGGACTGTGGAAGAGAACGGGCAATCCCTGGTTTACATCCTGGCCGAAGGGAAGATCATCCTGAGATACAAAGACAAAGACCTCGAACTCAAATCGGAGATGAACAACGGTTATTCTTTCTGGTATAACAAGAATGTCGACTATGCCCTCATCCTCCCCAATTCTCCCAATACCGGCTTTGAAGAAACCGGGAAAGCCGAAGCAGAGATCATCATCAATGGCAAAAAAGTAAAGGCCAGCGGTTTTGGAGAGCAGGAGAACCTGTTCTGCGGGGGCGCCAAGGGAGCCGATTACCGGACAGCGCTCTTGAAATACGGGAACGAATGGTGGGTTCCCTTCACCACCGACCAGGCCGAAGGGATCTTTGTGATGACCGGGAAATACAAGGATGCAGGACTGTTTATCAACGGGCAATACATCATCCCATCCGATTTTGGAGTCACCCCAATAGAAGCCAACAAATCATTCACGATCAAAGCAACCACACCCGAAGGCGACCTCGTGGTAAATTTTGATATGTGGGGATGGGATCCGCCCCTGTATGAACATTGGGGAACCTGCAGCGGAACTTACAAAGGACAGCAGCTTACAAACGGCTACTGCTGGCTCGAGCATATCCCCCAAGGCGGGGTGAATGCAAGTCCGCCCACCGGAGGAAGGAAAGGAGTGCCGGAAAAGAAATAGATCCTTATCTTTTTAATACGCAGCTCGGCCGGGTCCGTTTTTCAGGGCCGGCTGCGCTGTTTTCCGTCTCCCCGTCTGATGCCCGGAGAAGATCAGCTCACCGGCTTCAGGTTTTCCACCGCATCCGGGCAAACTGCAGTACCGGCTTAATGATATCGCAGCGATCCTGGCATCGCAGGAAGCGCAATTCAGTCCGTAGCAGGAGATAAGTTTTTCCATATCCTGATTTTTGGTTTTTACTCATCTTCAGGAATAAGTCAGAGGTATTCTGATTAAAATCCCGTCAGGAATCAATCACCTAATATATCGAATAATCTTATATCTCACATACATCAAAAAATGATGCTGATAAAATTTTTTTGAACACAATCCTGAGCCAATTTTATTTTTTTGACTGCGGATGAGGGAGCGGCGGTTAGCTGTCATACACCCGTTATACGGGAATTACCAGCATCCTGAATGGTGCCGGACATTGACCGGAAAAACATTTTTTCCGGACTGAAAATATTTTTTATCTTTGACCCGTTAAATTAAATAGTCAAACAGTCAATACTGTATCTTATGGTGGCTATTATTCACGACGGGGAGAACAGGGCGAAGCTTGAGACCATTCTCGAAGCGGCCCGCAAAAGAATAGGCACATACGGGTTCGAGAAGACGACCATGCAGGAGATCGCGGCTGATCTCAGGATATCCAAAGCGACTCTTTATTATTATTTTCCCGATAAAGAGAGCCTGTTTTCGGCAGTGGTGGAGAGTGAGATGGAAGAGTTCTTCTCATTGGTGAGAAAAATGACCCAAAGGTTGAAGCGTACCGACCATATGCTTCAGGAGTATGTAAGCCTGAGACATGATTTCTTCAGGACCTTCGTAAACCTCACCCGTTTGCGCATCTCAAACATCAGCCAGTTCAACACCCAATTCAGGGACCTGAAGACCCGCCTCAGGAGGGAGGAGGCAGGGCTTATCACAGGTATTCTCAGGAAAGGCAGGGAAACGGGACAGTTTAGTTGCAGTGACGAGGAAGGGACTGCGCTTCTTTTCCTGGAGGTCCTGCACGGACTTAGGATGGTAACTGCTCAGAACAAGCCCTTCCCCGAGATCTCGGCGGAAGATTTCGAAGCTATTGCCGGGAAGCAAAGGCAGTTCCTCCAGTTGTTCGTTAAAAGTCTTATAAAATGACAATTCAATTTTCATATTATGTCTGATACTAAAACTCCATCAAAGCATTTAAGAAAGCTCAGGGCCTACACGGCGCTTACGCTTGTCATCCTGGCTGTTCTCGCAGTCGCATTCTATTATTACCGCGAATTCTCGAAATATTATTCCACCGACGACGCTTATATAGACACCGACAGGGTGGCAGTAAGCTCGAAGATCCCGGGTAGGATAACGAATGTCTTTGCCGATGAAGGCGATACCGTCAGTGCAGGGCAGCTCCTGGTAGTGCTCGACAGCAGCGATCTCGTTTCTCAGAAGATTCAGGCTTCAGCCGTGAAGGACCAGAGCATCGCCGCTCTTCACCAGGCCCAAGCCAAACAGGAGTTGGACCAGAAAAATGCGAAAGTCCAGGAGATCGGCCTGGCCCGTGCCAGGGAGGATATGGACAGGGCTACGGTGCAGTATGAGGGCAAGGTGATCTCCGAAGAACAGTACGACCACCTGAAAAAAGCCTTTGAAGCGGCCCAGGCCCAGCTTGATGCATCCCAAGCCCAGCTTGCAGTGGGGAAAACCCAGGTTGAGAGCGCCGAAGTGAGCATACGCACAGCAGTTGCCCAGATCGGGACCATCGAAACCCAGCTCAGCAACACCCGCGTTTACGCACCTTCGGCAGGCAGGATAGCAAAACGCTGGTTGCTGCCCGGTGACGTCCTTCAGCCGGGGCAGTCGGTATTCACCATCACACGCGATTCCCTGAAGTGGGTACTGGCTTTTTTCGAAGAGACAAAGGTAGGGGGGATGCATGAGGGGCAGCAGGCCGAATTCACAATAGACGCGTTCCCGGGAGTGAAATTCAGCGGGAACATATATAACATTTCGACAAATACCGCAGGCCAGTTCTCGCTTATCCCTCCAAACAACGCTTCGGGGAACTTCACCAAGGTAACCCAGCGCATCCCGATCAAGATATCCATTAAAAGTTCCGACAGCAGGGACAGCACAATTACAAAACGCCTTGTCTCAGGCATGTCGGTCGTTGTAAAGATCCGCAGGTAAGATGTCATTGTTAAAACCCCACAGGCATTTCATCGATTTCATCAAGGCGCAGAACGCCACCTTCGATACCGCCAGCCCCAGCTACAAATGGTGGCTGCTGGCAAACATCATGATTGGGACCTTCATGGCGGTACTTGACGCGACCATCGTCAATGTAGGTCTTCCGAAGATCATGGCATCCTTCGGCGTGGGGCTCGATAAGATCGAATGGGTCATCACGGCATACATGCTGGCCCTGGCCGTAATGCTGCCGACTTCGGCTTGGATGGCCGACCGTTTCGGCTATAAAAGGATCTATTTCCTGGGACTGGCTTTCTTCACTTTCGGTTCCTTTCTCTGCGGATATTCATCCACCGAAGACATCCTGATCTTCTCGCGGGTGATCCAGGGATTAGGCGCCGGGGCGCTGATGCCTGTGGGCATGGGGATCATCACCCGGGAATTCCCCAGGGAACAACGGGCGGTGGCATTGGGTTTCTGGTCAATCGCTTCGGCTGCCTCGGTTTCCTTCGGGCCGCTCATAGGCGGATACCTGATCGACAACTTTAGCTGGCCCCTTATTTTCGACGTGAACGTTCCCATAGGAATAGCAGGTTTGCTGGCCACCGCCATCATTCAGAAAGAATATCGCAATCCGAATATCCGTTCGTTCGATGCCGTGGGTTTCATCTCGGTGAGCATCTTTTTACCGGTATTGCTTTACGGACTCACCGAAGGCACTGCGATGACCAATTCAGCGGGATGGCATTCTCCGGTGGTACTGGCATGTTTCGGGATCTCAATCATCGCCTTTGCCGTATTCATCACAACCGAGCTGATGGTGAAGGAACCTCTCATCGACCTGAGCCTGTTCAAAAACTTCAACTTCGCTGTGAGCAACCTGGTGATCTTTATTTTCGGGATCGGGATGTTCGGGAGTACCTTTCTGTTGCCTATCTACCTGCAGAACGGCCTCGGTTACACGGCCATACAGGCAGGAGCGATCTTTCTTCCCGTCGGGATCATACAGGGGATCACAGCTCCTTTGGCCGGGATCTTCTCCAACAAGATCAATCTCAGGCTTCCCATTATCGCAGGAGCACTCCTGCTGGCCCTTAGTTTTTACCTGAACGGCTTCCTGTCGCTGTTTACCGAG
This sequence comes from Bacteroidales bacterium, assembly GCA_023229525.1. Classification (GTDB taxonomy): domain Bacteria; phylum Bacteroidota; class Bacteroidia; order Bacteroidales; family FEN-979; genus CAIVAT01. Next base: position 62,382 of record JALNZC010000009.1, on the reverse strand, counting down.
CAGAGCTATATCATGACCGCCATGTACATGCGTGGAGTAGCCATGGGCCTCATGTTCAGTCCGCTTACCGCCGTCGCTACACTGGATGTTCCGATTGTAAAGATGGGCCAGGCCTCGGGCATCATCAATGTAATCCGACAGGTAGGCGGAAGTTTCGGGGTTGCTCTTCTCTCGACCATGCTGACCACAAGAAACATATACCACTCACAGCTGTACGGGGAAGGTCTCAACCCGAACTCCCCGGTATTCAGGGCAACCGCGGCTCACCTCGGCGATTTCCTGGTAAGGACGGCCGGCAGTATCGGCTCCATGGCGACGCGTCAGGGGCAGATCCTGCTGATGTCGAATGTAAGCAAACAGGCGTTCATACAAGCTGTATGCGACGACTTCATGCTTGCCGCCGGGATCACGCTCCTGAGTTCGGTACCGCTGTTTTTCTTACGTTTAAAAAAGAAAAGATCATGAAATTCAGAATTTGCCTTATCACTACTCTCTTAATTACAGGTTCACTACGGATGACATCCGCACAGGGGATCAAAACCGATCCCCAGTTACCCGGCAATGACTCACTCAGCCTTCCGCAGATACTGCAAACCGTGCTCCAGTCCTATCCTACAGTAGTCAAAGCACAGGAAACCATCAATGCAGCCGGAGCGGCCATTGGGCTAGCCCGTTCAGGCTATTACCCGGTCGTGGAAGCCGATGCCGGTTATACCCGCATCGACCCCGTTCCCAGTGTGAGTTTCCCGGGCCTGGGCGACTTCAACTTTGCACCCAACAACAACTACAATACCGGAGTGAGCGTTTACGAGACCCTGTACGATTTTGAGAAGACCGCGAGGAACATCCGCCTGCAGGAGTCCACAAAAAAACTGTCGGAAAAGAATGTGGAACTCATCCGCCAGAAACTCACCCTGGTAACCTCCGTATCATACTACAGCTTGATCTACCTCCAGGAAGCTATCAAGATCAAGGAAACACAGATAGCCACCCTGAAGAAACACCTGGCGTTCGTGACAAAGAAGGCCGAAACAGGGTCATCGACCCAGTACGAAGTCCTTTCGACCCAGGTAAGGCTTTCCAATGCAGAGAACCAAAAGGTCGACATCGAGACATCCAGGCAAACCCAGACAGCCATCCTGAATTCACTGCTTGGCTGGCCTGTCTCAGGTCAGTTAAAGGTAAGGAGTAGTTTCCTTGCCACAGAACCCGGCATCAGACCAGATTCCCTCATCACATACGCCCTGGAACACCGCTATGAACTCGTGATGGCAAGGCTGAGGCAGGAACATGCCGAACTGAACCTGAAATCGGTAAAAGTTCAGTACAACCCTTCCATAGGTGCTTTTATTGACGGGGGATTCAAGAACGGCTACTTCCCTGACCTCAACAAGTTCCAGATAAACTGGGCAGGAGGCGTTGGTTTGAAAGTACCTGTTTTCGAAGCCACCCGCCACACAAACAACATGAAGATAGCCAGCTCGGAGATAAGCATGACGAAACAAGACCTGGAAGAAACCACCCGTAACGTCTCTACTGAAGTCTTCCAGAACCAGGTAAGCCTCCAGGCTTCACTGAAGAAGATCGACCAGGGCAGCCTGCAGGTAAAGCAAGCCGAAGAAGCTCTGAACCTGGCGGTCGTGAGTTTCAAAAGCGGGGCCATTACCAACCTCGACCTTCTTGATGCTGAGACAGCCCTGGAGGAAAGCCGCGTAAGCCTGCTGAAAGACCGGATCGATTACGCAATCAACCTGGTGAGGCTAAATATTTCGGTAGGAAAGCCCATACAATAAACGGCTTAAAGCGCCCTTCCCTGTAATGCTCCTTTTTATTGACTGCGGATGGGGGAGCGGTGGAAATTCAACCGGTAACAAATTTTGAGCAGGGTTGGTATTTCGGAATACCTGACATACCACTTGTAATGATATCGAGCATTATTTAATCGCTTAAGGGTTTAATTCCCCGCCCATTGGGGCGGAATTCGGGTCCAGGGCTTGCCCTGGGGTTCATACCAATTGATTCCAAAATGGAGCATAGAGGATGAACGAATGAAAGACGAACGAATGACGGAAGAAAGTCGAAGGAAAGATCTCTGGAAAAAGCCTGCCAAATTTGCAAACAAGGTAGCAAAACTGGGTAGGGTTGGGGTGCTGCCACTCCCTCATACGCAGTCAATCATTCAGGATTTATTTATTTGTATGAGGAAGGATCGTTTTTTGTAATTTTCGGCGTTGATCTGAAGGTTATGAAACCCTGCCTGCATTTCTTTTAAACTGGCGGCAGATCAGTGTGTTATGTTTGCTAAACTGCGCTGGAAGAAATTGAAATTGAAAAGAATTTCGTGGAAATGGGTCTTGCCGGTGCTGCTGGTTCTGCTTGCCGGGGGCGGTTGCAGGACGATCCGGGTTGAGAAGCCAGCCGAACGTTACGATGCACCGGAATATCATCCGCAGTATTCGAACATCAATATTCCCCTGGAAGTGAATAAAGTGCAGCTGAAGAAACTGGTCAACCGCAGGCTTACGGGCCAGCTTTATGCCGATACCAGTTTTGAGGATAACGACAGGGATAACCTGATGCTGTTTGCTTCGAGGATGGACAGCATCGATGTGGGTTTCGAAAATGATTTCCTGACGTACCGCGTGCCTTTGAAGATCTATCTGAAGAAAAGGACCAATATGGGAATCTTTGGTCTGGACCTTTATGACATCACGGATGCGAATGCCGAGGTCGTGCTGAAGTTCAAAACGAAGCTGAACATCAACCGGGACTGGAGCCTTTCGACCCTGACCCTCCCCGACGGATATGAATGGATTAGCACCCCGACTGTTACCCTTGCCGGATTCCAGCTGCCTTTGCCGGTGATATCTGACGTCCTGCTGAAAGGCAGCTTGGGTTTTATTGCCAAAGGGATCGATAAGTCGGTGAAATCGGCTGTGGATCTGCGGAAGATCGTGGGTGACGCCTGGATCGCGCTGCAGAAACCTTTCCTGGTCTCGCCGGGAGATTCGCTCTGGCTTAAACTGAGCCCCGCCCAGTTGAGTTCCGTGCCGATACAGGGGAAAGACGGGAACATGCTCTCTTCGCTCGGGCTTAAGGCGCTGGTCGAGCTGTATTGGGGGCGGGAACCGGCATATACCGTGAACCCTGAGCTTCCTCCGCTCAGGATTACTTCGGCCCTCCCCGGGCAGTTTAATATCAACATCTCCCTCGATATTCCTTTATCTTATATCAATTCGCTCGCGCGAACGACTATGCGTGGTTATACCATGGCTTTTAAGAATTACAAGGTGATCGTCAAAGATATCACGATCTATGGGCAGGGGGATAACCTGATCGTTGAGCTTCCGGTGGAAGGGACGGTGAAAGGCTCGATCTACCTGGCGGGGGTTCCTGTGTTCAATAAGGATTCGCTGACGATAGAGCTGGATAACCTTGATTTCTCAGTCTCTACTAAGAATGTGGCCGTGAAGACGGCCTCCTGGCTCTTCCATTCGGGACTGGTGCAGAAGCTGCGTACCAAACTGGTTTTCCCGGTAGGTGAACAGTTGCGTTCGGCCCGGGAATCGGTCGCCGCCACCCTGCGCGAGAACCGCTCGGTCGAGAATTTCAGGATCAATGGCTCGATTGAAAAACTGGAGCCCGAAAAGATTCAAATCACCCCTCAATCGGTGAAAGCGTATTTTGTGTTTGAGGGGAGGGTGAGGGTGATTTTTAGCGGGGAGTAAAGTGGAGGAGGTGCATATTAATCTTTGATGCATCTGATCGCAAATCCGTCTTTTTTATTACTGAGGTCCCTCCCCAGGTCTTCGCCATCCTTAAATGCCGCCCGGGTTGGAGCTTCATAGGAAGAACTGCTTGTTGAACACCACCAGACAGCCCAGTTCCTGTTTTCATCAAACGTCCCGTTAAGGAATCGGTAACCGCCAGGCAGCGCCGTATACCCGGTTTCGTTGGTGGCTCCTGTATTCGGATCATTCCATAGTGTCGAACATTTATCTTTTAACTTACCACCTGCAAAATCTGAACCTCCGAGCCAGTCAGATAATATTGTCCATTCAGAATCCGATGCTACATGCCAGCCGGCAGGAGCTATGTTACGGCTGTCGTTTATGGCATACCAGTTATATAAAGCGCCGTAAACAGGGGCATTTGCTGACGAATCATTGTTATACCAGCAGTAAGCACCTGTAAGGAGATTGGCCCATGCAGCATTACTGATGATATCCGGGATGATATCACCGTTGCGGTATCTGGTCGTTTTCAGGTTTTCGGCCATCCATAATTGTGTTCCTATTTGTATTACCGGATAGCTGTTGTTGTCGGCATCGACACATCCGGTGAAAATGAAATCAAGAGTCTGACTTTGAGTGGGAACAAGCATATGAACGGTACGATAGAGTCCTGATATTCCAGTGAATTTTAACATATCTCCGGTCGTAAATTGCATTTCAATTATTGAATGATCATTTTTTAACCTGACCGGCTTTTTTAAATCATAATTTGAATTGTTATTACCGGAAACAGGGGTGGTTTCTGTTATTTTAATTTCAGTTAAGGAGGAAGACCTGTTATTGCAGATTAATTTCTCAACATAAGAATATTTGTCTGTTTCAACTTTAATAAAAAATGTTCCGCTGCTGATCCCGCTGAGTAAATATGAATGATAATCCCGAGGTAATACTTCCTTATTCCTGAAAATTATTTTACCATTTAAACCGTAAAGTGAAATCGTGACTTCATTTTTTTCATACGTTTCGAATTGCAACAAACAATCACTATTGGTTGGATTCGGAAAGACCTGCAGAAATTTTGCATCAGGAGTAATTATATCCTTTATTCCGACATTTGCTATGAGATGCAAAATATCGGATCCCCCGATGGAAATAGATTTACATTGTGTAAGATTTTCCACTTTTACTGAATCAACGGTTGAACTTGCACCTGATCCGGCAAAGTTGATTTGAAAATCCTGGGCCTGTGTTTTTAATGATAATGAAAGACCCAGAATCGAGTTTAGCAGGATAAATGAGTGGATACAAATTATTTTTTTCATCTGTTTTGAATAAATATCTGGTTCTATCGTGTACAAATCTTATTGACAATTAAATCATCATCAACAAACCATCCGGGGAAAAAACTATTTTTGTTTCTCTCCGGTCCGGAAGAGATATGGTTCCCGGAGCAAAAACAATGGCAGAATCTCCCGGCGGGGTTTGACCCGGATACAAACTGTCCGGTGGTATTGATTGTATGAAACCGTTGCTTAATAATACCAGGAAAAGAATTGAAAAAAGGAGTTCTTCATGTTTGAATGTTCAGACTTCAAAATAATGAAAAGCGATCCGGGGTAAATAGAAAATTGTGATGGACGGTTGAAAAAACTGATGAGCAGTATTACCGGGAGGTAATCTGAATTATTTTATCTCATGGATGGATTTTAGTTTTGACGCACAACTCCTGCTTACTTCTATAGGATCATGTAAATTCAACATATGGACCCTGTGGCAGCTGCGTGAGTATTTTTCAATCTTTTGGATATATTCAAGGTTGATGACTGAACAGCGATGGATCCTTAAAAAATGTTTTTGGGGTAATTCTTCTTCCCATTGCTTCAATGTTTTCAGAACAATATAGGTTTTGCCGTCACCGGCAAGAATTTTCGTATAATTTCCGAGGGAAATAAAAGCAATTACAGAATTCAGTTTTATGAACCTGGAAAAATTATTGCTCAGTTTTACATATATCAGGTCACTATATTCAAATGATTTCCTTTTGGGTTGAGAATTAACGGGTTTGCCTGTAATTCTTTTTATCGAAATTTCAAGTCTTTCCGGATCAACGGGTTTCAGCAGGTAATCAGTGGCATTTACTTCAAAGGCCCTGATGGCATATTCATCGTAAGCAGTGACAAAGATCAGTTTAAAATCATCACTCACTTTCTCCAGCAACTCAAAACCATTTTCTCCTGCAAGCTGGATATCTAAAAACACAACATCCGGTTTACGGTTTTGTATGAGATCAACCGCTCCATTAATGTTATCAGATTCCCCTATGACTTCGATTTCCGGAAAGGCTTTCAATAAAAACATTAATTCTTTGCGCGCCGGTCGTTCATCATCAACAATAATGGCATGTACTTGTTTCATTCAGGTCGTCAGAAGGAACAATTTGATAAATCTTTGATAATAATTTCTGCTGTCACCCAGGAGTCTTTCTCAGATATTTCGAATGAAAAATTACCGGGGTAACAAAGTTCAAGTCTTTTTCTGATATTCATAAGGCCGGTTTTTGTGCTTTCTGCACTATCCGCAATCGAGATTAATTTACCGGTATTTTGAACGCAGATCGTTAAATGGCTGTTGAGCTTCGCGATTATTTTTATGATTAATGGCATACTGCTGGTCTGTAAGCCATATTTAATGGCGTTTTCAATAAGCGGCAGCACAATATAGAAGGGTAATTCAGCTTCGTTCACTTTTTCGTCAATATCATAAATGACCTGCAGTTTCTCTTCGAAGCGTATTTTTTGAATTTCAAGGTAATTTTTAATTGCTTTAATCTCATTTTCAAAAGAAACCACATTCTCCTTCTGAGATAAGGAAAAGCGGAAAAAATTGGCCAGCTCCGTGATCATTTTGCGGGCTACATCTTTATCTTCCTCAACCTTCAGACGAATGGTATTTAAAGCATTGAACAGGAAATGCGGATTTATCTGATACCTGAGCATTTGTAATTGGGCTTCATTCGCCAGGTTGGTTGCTATTAATGCTTTTTCACTTTGAATTTTGAACTTAAGCCAATGATTTATCGCATAGTATAATACTGTAAATGCCAAAGCAGGGATCAGGTAAAAAAAAGTACTTATAAAGAAAAAGTTACTGAATAGATCCAGATCGTTGAATTTGAAAAGCCATCCTATGGTATCGCTTAAAATATTCCAGAAAAACGAAACAATGCAACAAAGCGGGAACAGGATGAAAATAAACGATCTTTTCGATAATATTGACTTTTTATCCAGGATGTTGAAAAGCTTATAACACAAACTTATAATGATATAACCGGCCAGGGCTTGGGAAAGCCTGATCAATAATATCTGACTTACGGTTATATTCTCCTTGGGTGTTACTATCCAACTTACAGAGGTTAATAGGTACCATAATACAATTCCGGTTATTTTAGCAATCTCAAGAAGATAGGACCTTTCTGATATTTTTAAAGCCATTTGGATTGGTTTCTGATTAAATTTTGCAGAACCTTAAGAATTCTGTCTGCCAAATTAAATTAATTTTTTGATTCATTTCGGCGACGACAGCGAAACCAACAAACGCCATAAATTCAAAGAAGTCACTTGCCTTTTTGAAGATCAGTTCTCACTTCGCAACAGGTATTTGTACAGAAATCCAGCTTCGGTACGTCTATGCCTACCCTCTTACCTTTGCCGGTCCAATTCCCGCTATTTCCCGAATTTCCCGATCAGCTCCTTCACTGCATCTTTGTGCACTAAAAAATCCATCATCTTCAGCTTTATGTAATCTCCGCGGAAGAAATAATACCCGAATTCCGGCGATGCCTCATCGTTATTCCTTGAACCCGATCCCGAATCCTTGATCAGGTACCAGTCGGTCCCGTCTTTTTCGTACCAGCCTACCAGGTGCATCCCGTGGTCATCGGTTGTGGTGTTGTTCGAGAACCTGAATTGCCTTGCGTTGTCATCGATGTCGGCGACGGCAATGTCAAAAGTCGGGATCAGGGCCACCTGTGCCTCACGGCTGAATCCTGCTTCGGATACATCGCCCCCGATCGCCACGGTATAGCGATTTTTGATGGCATTTTTAAGGGCATTCATATAATCCTCCAGGGGTACGTTGTAATACTCCTTGCTATGCCACCAGTTATCCGGCACTTCGTATTCCACTTTTTGCCAGAAAGGTTGCTGGAGATAGGAAAGAATGTCAATATAATCATCCATTTGCAGCTTCAGGTATTCCGAAAGAAATTCTTTGGGCGTATACCGTGTCCCTTTCCATTCAAATGATTCGGGGGGAACGCCCATGTAATGGTTCATAATGCTCTTCACCGTGGAAACAACCTGGGATTCATCCCAACCATTCGTGTTCTTTACATTCTCCATGTACTGGCTGAGTTCTTTGAACATTTTTTCATGGGTGTAGAATTTACGGCCGGGTTCCATTCCTGTGTATACCTCTTTCGGGACTATCCCGTATTTTTTAAACTCACGGATCACGGCATTGGCCTCAGAACCTTCGGAAAAGGCTGAATTCCCGCGTTCCGAAACAAACCTTTTGGCCCGTTCCACATATTCCCAGTAAACCGTATACATTTCGGAAAGCTTGACATCCTGGCCTGTCAGCCGGTGTACTTCCGATTCAAAAAAGGATGTGGTTGAAAAGCACCAGCAGGTGTTGGTATTTCCTTGGGATACAGGTGGAAGATGCCATTCTTTCTGATATAAGCTGACTTTGTTCGGAAAACTCATCCCGCTAAGGTCGGCCTGGAATCGTTTTTCTTTTTTAGCGGGTCCAGTCCCTTCATCAACTGCCCGGACATCCTTCATGATCGTATTCTGGAAATAACCAGGTTTTCCTTCCTTCATGATCCCCGGGGTCTTTGGCTGCTGGGGGTATGCTGCCGTTGCAATAATAATCGCTGAGATTGCAAAAATGATTTTTTTCATGGTCAGAATATTTTATTGCAAAGTACAGGAAAATAAAAACACAAATCCCATAGGGTATTTTCATTCTGAAGTATCTTACAGATATAACCAATCGAAATCCTGAACCTAAAGAACCATTAGCCATGAAAACATTCTATCAAAACCTGATCCGGTCAGGTATGTTATTCCTGCTTTTTGCTGCATGTGGTGCAACTTCAGCGCAAAGCATATTTGTTACCGTTACTGGAACATTGAAGGATGCCAAAACCGGTGAAAAAATCAGTTATGCCTCAATTACCATTCCCAACACGGGAATCGGAACCGTATCAAATGCTGACGGGGATTTCACTTTAAAAGTGAATACATCGCTCAATGCCGAATACTTTGAAGTATCGCACCTGGGGTATGCAACTACAAGGTTTATGATCAGCGAAGGAGTTGAAAAAGAAAAAACATACCTTCTGGAGATCCGGCCTATCAATTTGCAGGAGATATCCGTAGTGTTTAAAGATCCACGCGAGATTGTGGAAGTGGCTCTCGAGAACATTAAAAAGAATTACAGCCAGGTGCCCAACATGATGACCGGCTTCTATCGGGAGTCCATCAGGCACCGCCGGGCTTATCTTTCAGTTTCCGAAGCGGTGGTCAATATTTACAATGCTCCTTATTTAAGTTTCCAGAATGACAAGGTGAAAATTTTCAAAGGCCGTAAGGCCTCCAATGTGAAAAAAGCCGATACCCTTATGGTTCAGCTTCAGGGTGGTCCGCAAGTCTCGATGCTGCTTGACATTGTTAAAAATACCGGTCTGAGCATCGCTTTGGATAATCTTGATAACTACCAATTCGAATTCGGGTCGGTAGTCAATATTGATAATAAGTTGAACTGGGTGATTAATTTTTCACCCAATATGATAAAAGAACAACCCCTTTATTTTGGAAAGCTATACATCGAGCAGGATAACATGGCAATTACCCGGGCTGAATTCAGCCTCGACCTCAGTGATGAAGACAAAGCATCGGGCTTTTTTGTTCAGAAAAAACCAATGGGATTGATCTTTATGCCCACTTCGACCGGCTACCTCGTGACCTATAAAGAACAAAACGGTAAATACTATCTCGACTATGTGCGCGTCGAACTGAAATTCCGTTGCGACTGGAAGAGACGACTATTTAAAAATTACTATACCGTGGTATCGGAGTTAGCCATTACCGACAGGCGAGCGGATAATATCGTTAAATTTGGGAATCCTGAAATTTTCAGGTCGAACATGGTTTTTACCGATAAAGTTCAGGCGTTTACTGATGTTGATTTCTGGGGTGAGAATAATATCATTGAACCGGACAATTCTATCGAAAATGCCATTAAAAAGCTTTCGAAAAGCATGAAACAGTAAAGATGAGATCCAGGGCCCATAAACGCTTCAAATCCCTATGAACTTAAATGATTTGTCCATACAGAAGAAAATTCAGGCTGGTGACATCAGGGAATTTGAACGGCTTTTTATGAAGTTCTATGAGCCTTTGTGCCATCATGCGGATAAAATTCTGAATGATATGGATACCGCAGAAGATCTGGTTCAGGAGTTTTTCTATCTTTTTTGGAAAAACAGGGAAACCTTCACGCTGAAGTTTTCTTTGAACGCATACCTGTATCGCTCCATCCGTAACAATGCATTTCATTATCTCGAACACCTTGCCATCCGGAAAAACTATGCGGAAAATGTTTTCAGAGAATTCCAGGATATGATGCCGGCACATTTGCAAACGGATGTTGATCTGAATGACCTGGGCAAAGCAATAAACGCAACCCTGGAGCAAATGCCGGAACGCTGCTCCCTTATTTTCCAGATGAACAGGTTCGAAGGAAAGAAATATCGCGAAATTGCCGAGATCTTATCCATTTCGGTGAAAACCGTTGAAGCGGAAATGGGGAAAGCACTGCAGATATTCAGGAAATCCTTAAGGGATTACATTGGAGATGGAGCAGGGGTAAGCAATTGATTGGGTTATAAAAAAGATTAAAGTAGCGAAATAGTGAGGTAGCGAGGTAGCGAGGTAGCGAAATAGCGAGGTAGTGAGGTAGCGAGGTAGCGAAATAGCGAGGTAGCGAAAAGTGAAATAACAAAAAAGAGAAAGACAGCCATGGAAGAAGTTAAGAATAAAAGACCAATTCATACCCGCGAATCCTGGGATAAATTGTATGTCCGCCTTCGGGAGGAGCAGTTGATCCCCGAACAGCGAGATGCTACAAAAAACAAGCCGGTGGGCAATCTTTTAAAGATTGCTGCTGTAGTATTGATCCTGCTTGGTATAGCTGCAGGTGTTTATATGAATGTAAGCCGGAAACCGGCGGTTACTATGGTTAGACTTAATACTGTCAATGAAGCAAATACCCTTATTAAAACCCTTACCGATGGCTCGGTCATTTATCTCGCACAGAATTCGTTGTTCTCTTTTCCGGAGGAATTTAAATCCGCATCGCGCAATGTTGAACTGAAAGGGGAGGCTTTTTTCGATATTATGCCCAATTCCGATAAACCTTTTATTATCGAAACTGACGAAGCGCTGATACAGGTACTGGGAACGGCATTTAATGTGAAAACAAAAAATGTCGATGGCTTCGAACTCTTTGTTGACCGGGGAAAAGTAAAAGTTACTTTGAAGAAGAATCCTGTACACAGCGAAATGGTTATCGCAGGTGAAAAAATATCAACCGTAAATAACAGCCTGGTCAAGTCAAAGTATACGGCAAATGAAGCCACTGCATGGTATAAACAGCGTATGCATTTTAAGGATGAAAAACTTCAGAATATTATTACTGTGCTGAATCGGAATTTCAACACTAACTTTGTGTTGGCTGATAATGAGATCGGGAAACATAAGCTGACAGTTACTTTCCAAAGCGAAACTGCCGGAACAATGACTGAACTCATTTGTGTGGCCCTGAATCTCAAAAGCCAAACGATTAATGGGTCTGTTGTATTATCTGAGATCAAGAAAGGCGCAAAGCAGAATTAAGTCGTGCAAACATAGCCTCTGGCTTTACCTTAATTCTGTTTGTGTTTTATATGTATTCCTTTCACTGTTTCAGGTAAATACAGCTTTCGGACAGGTGCCGCTGCTTGAAAGAACCATCAGCATCCCTAAACAAAATACTACGCTTTACGAAGCATTGAACCTGATATCGCAAAAAGCGGACTGCCTTTTTATTTATGAAAGCGAAACCATTGAAAGCGACAAAAGGGTGAAGCTGCATGCTGAGAATCAGCCGTTGCATTTAATACTTGATAACTTACTTTCAGATCCCTCATTGGAATACAAAGTACTTGGGAAGCATATCCTGATCTTTAAATCGAAACAAGACGCATATCCTGTAAGTAAGATACAGCCGGATATTCCGGCAAAGGATACGATCAAAAACGGGATCATCAGAGGACACATTTATGACAAGGAAAATAAAACAGCGATACCCTTTGCCACTATCGGGATCGTTGAGGAAAACATCGGGACCATTACCAATAGCGATGGTTTTTTTACACTCAAAATTCCGGCCTCACTGATCGGAACCTCCCTGGTTGTATCGCATCTGGGATATATGAGTCAAACTATCCCGGTTCGCCTGCTTAACGAGCAACAGGTTGATTTCTACCTTGACCGCAGGGTTATTTCCATCCAGGAAGTGATCATCCGGTATATCGATCCGGATTTAATAATTGAGAAAGCCATGGAACTGCGAAAGGTAAACTACGCTCTTCATCCTGCTTATCTTACTACTTTTTATCGTGAAGGTGTGCGGAAAAATAATAAATATATCAGCTATTCAGAGGCGGTTTTTAAGATTTATAAATCACCCTATACTGCCGGTGAGCATCCCGATCAGGTGAAATTGCTGAAGTCGAGAAAAGTCCAGGATGCCAATCCCCGTGACACTGTGTTGCTGAAACTTAAAGCCGGTGTTCAATCGGCCCTGCAGCTTGATATTGTTAAATTTATCCCGGGGTTCCTTGATCAAATCCCGCCTGTCGAATACACGTATAAGTATTCTGACCTGGTTTCGTATAATGCCAAGGATGCCTACGCGATCACTTTTGTGCAAAAGTCCGGTCTGAACGAAGCATTGTATACCGGAACCGTGTTCATTGAGAAAGAGGGTTTTGCATTACTTGGCGCTGATTTCGAAATAAATCCTGCTTACCTCGACATTGCAGCCGAAGACCTGGTGTTGAAGAAAAGCAGCAGACTGAAAGTGAAACTCGAAAAGATAACTTATTCCCTCAGCTATATGCCATTCAATGGCAGGTATTACCTCCAGCATGTGCGGTGTGATATACAGTTAAGAACACGTTTAAGGAATCACCTCTCATCCGATAATTTTTATACGTTCCTGGAACTCGCTACCTGTAATATCGATACTGCCGGCGTTCAAAAATTTCCGAAACAGGAAATACTGAAGCCCGGTGTTGTATTTTCAGATCAGCCTTACCCCAATAATGATGCGTTCTGGGGCGATTTTAATACCATCACACCCGAAGCGAAGCTCAGTGAAGCGCTGTCGAAGATTATTGGGAATATGGAGGAGATAAAATAGACGAAGGACGAGGGACGAGGGACGAAAGACGAAGGACGAGATGCTCCGGTTTTTGCGATTTGAGCAAAATGAATTATATTTGAGTAGGTTTACGAGCTTTTCAATTATCAAAACAAGATAAAATGAACAACTATTCCATTGTAATGATCACAGTAAGTTCTCTTTGGTTGCTCTCTGAAATATTGATCAATCTGCTCACCCGATCAAAGAGATCCGAAGCGAAATCCCATGATAAGAATTCATTAAGTTTAATTTGGATTGTCATTCTTTTATCCATCGCCTTTGGACTTTATATTGCATTTTCTTTCCCGAGGTTCAGTGAGGTCAAATTCTTTTCGGGGATCTCCTTAATGATCATTGCAATATCTATCCGGCTCATTACTGTTTTTTCTCTTAAATCACTTTTTAATGCCAATGTTGCAATCCATCATGACCACAAGTTAAAAACGGATGGGATCTTCAAAAAAGTCAGGCATCCTTCCTATTCAGGAAGTTTATTGACTTTTTTAGGCCTAGGGTTAACTTTAGGGAACTGGATAAGTTTATTCGTCATTTTTATACCCGTGCTTTGTGTCTTTTTATATAGAATCAACATTGAGGAAAAAACCTTAATGAATCATTTTAAAGAAGAATACATTGATTATCAGAAAAGAACAAAGAAACTTATCCCATATGTTTATTAGATACGTTTATTTGCCGACACGGTATATCTGATCTGTGATGGTAAGTCGTATAAGGTTAAAAATACGCATGAACTGCGGCTACTTGGATATATTTGTTAATTTTCATACCTTTAGAAACAAAATATTATTCATTCCAAAATTTAAAGATTCGATCATAAGGGGTGCAAGTCCAATAAATCCTCCCACTTTTCTATGAGATCCATCCGAAAACGAATAATCAATTATTTCCTTCGAATTTTCACCATTCCTAAGGTCAAAAATGAAATTGCCAGATATGCCAAAGGATTTATGGGAGAGGCTTCAAGATATTCGACCGGGATTAAAGGAGAAGCCATTGAAACCAAAGAAGTTTTTGTCATTCTCACCCGGTATATCAGAAAAGAGAAGATAACAAAAGAAGAGAAAAAACAGTTCAAACGATTAGTCATTGACCTTTTAAAGGGTACTGGTGTTTTTGTTCCGGTTATGCTTATTCCCCTTCCATTTGTCAGTACCCTTCTCTTGATTATCATGGATCATTTGTTACTTACACTGAACATCCAGATACTCCCATCCTCGTTTTATCCTGAAAAGAAGCAGGGATTATTGACCACCGACGCGATAGAAAAAGATTTGGTGAAAGAAATTTCGAAAGAGAAACTGAAGAAATGACATGTTTCCTATCTTTGAATATCCAAAATCCGGAAAAAGGAGCATATACACCCACCCAATGATCTCATCTGACGAAATAAAATCAATTGTATTCGGTCTCGGAGCCGACAACTGCGGAATAGCCAGTATTGACAGGTTCACTTCTGCTCCGGCAGGTTTCCATCCAACAGATGTTTATTCCAAATGTAAATCGGTTGTCGTCTTCATCAAGAAAATGCCGTCGGAAGTGATCATGGCAGAAAATCCAATTCCTTATTCACATACCGCAGATCTGCTTTACTCCACGTTGGACCAGATCGGATTAAATCTATGTTCCGAACTCGAAGATTTGAACATACATGTGGTTCCGGTTGTTACCGATATCCCATACCTGCAATGGGATCCGGTGAATAAACATGCCATGGGCATCATCTCCCTCCGGCACGCAGCTTTTTACGCCGGACTGGGAATTCTGGGTAAAAATACCCTTCTCATCAATCGTCATTACGGTAATATGGTTTATATCGGCGCTGTCCTGATTGATAAGGAAATTGAACCGGATCCCTTGGTGACTGATTTTATTTGTCCACCCAGTTGCAAACTCTGTCTCGACGCTTGTCCTGTTAAGGCCTTGGATGGGGTAACCGTAAAACAAAAGCTTTGCAGGGAGTTTTCATTCATACAGCATCCGCGGGGATGGGATATATACACATGCAACGCATGTCGTAAGGTTTGTCCCAATAGGAATGGGAAGAATTGATTGGCCCTGGCCTGCAGGGGTATCCATCTTACAGCATTGATACATACTGCTTTACCGTTTGGAATGACTTTCCTGGTGGTGATTACGGGGTGCAGCCTTTTTTTGTTCATATTTCTTTAAGGATCAAAAAATCGTGATTTGTGACACCTTTAAGTTTCTCATAAAGTTGCGTGTCATACCCATTGGAATTTTTACCTTTAATCCGTTCAAATCAGATTTCCGGAATGGTCCATGTTTTAAATGAAGTGACAACAGGTGAACTCATGCAACTGATCGGAAAGCAGGAAATCCGGATCATTGACGTGAGGCCTGTGGATGCTTATAATGGCTGGCAGTTGCAGAATGAGCCCCGTGGAGGGCACATCAAGCATTCCAGGAGTTTGCCTGTTAAATGGACGAAATATATCGACTGGATAGAGATCGTCCGGCATAAACATATTTTCCCGGAACATCAGATCATTGTCTATGGTTACAACGAGACAGATTCAGTCAAAGCGGCCGAACGTTTTTTAAGATCGGGATATGACCATGTTTCTGTTTACAACCGGTTTGCAAAGGAATGGTCGGAGTATCCTGAACTTCCTGTGGGAAAGCTGGAACGCTTTGAGAAACTGGTTCCGGCACAATGGGTAAACCTGCTTATTTCAGGAGGACGGCCGCCCCATTACATCAATGGTAAATATGTGGTTGTCCATGCCCATTACCGCAACCGGGAGGCCTACCTGAGCGGCCATATCCCCGGGGCGATCGACATGGATACCATGGCCATTGAGGCGCCGGAAACATGGAACAGGAGGAGCCCCCAGGAACTTAAAGAAGCATTGGAGGCACATGGAATTACCGCAGACACAACTGTGGTAATGTATGGCAAGTATATGTCGCCGGATATCAAGGACCCGTTTCCCGGCAGCGCTGCAGGCGATATAGGAGCAGTCCGCTGCGCCTTTGTTATGATGTATGCGGGGGTGAAAGATGTCAGGGTGCTCAATGGTGGGTTTCAGTCGTGGTAGGATGCCGGTTTTGAAATTTCTTACCATGATGAGCCAAAAATTCCGGTTCCTGAATTCGGGGCAATCATCCCGGTTCATCCCGAATTAGCAGTAGATACGCCTGAAGCTAAAAAAATCATTGCCTCACCGGGATCGAAACTGGTATGCGTACGGAGCTGGCCGGAATTCACAGGCGAAGTAAGCGGGTATAACTATATTGAGAAAAAAGGCAGGATCCCCGGAGCAATCTTTGCCGACTGCGGTTCAGATGCATATCACATGGAGAATTACAGGAATGTTGATCAGACCAGCCGTGAATACCATGAAATAGCGGAAAACTGGATAAAAAGCGGGATTACACCCGATAAACATCTGGCTTTTTATTGCGGTACCGGATGGCGTGGAAGCGAAGCCTGGTTCAATGCATGGCTGATGGGGTGGCCACGGGTATCGGTTTACGACGGAGGCTGGTTCGAATGGAGCAGCGACCCGGATAACCCTGTTGAAACCGGGATTCCTGAACATTACCAAATACCAGGATATAAAATGAATGATCCCGAATCGCTGACCAGAACCGACACTCCTGTTGAAATCACTGATTTCCTGATTCATGAAGGCGAGAAAGAAGTTGTATCTGAAATTTTAAAAGGTCTTTCATCTCCCCAAAAATATATATCGAGCCGTTTTTTTTATGACGATAATGGTTCGGCGCTCTTTGAAGCGATCACAAGGTTACCGGAATATTATCCCACACGAACCGAAAAATCTATATTGAAGGCAGCAGCCCCGCGGATTGTGAATGGTCTGTCAGTTAAAAATATTGTTGAACTTGGCAGCGGTGATTGTTCGAAAATTTCCATCCTTCTGGAAGCCATGCCCGGTAATCATATTGAACGGCTGGTCTACCTCCCTGTTGATGTATGCAAAACAACCATTTTAAATTCTGCCAGAATGCTTTCAAAGAAGTATCCCGGGATCAGGATCCATGGCATCCTTTCCGATTTTATGAAGCATTTCAACGTCATTCCTGGTAATGGAAACAAGCTGATCTGTTTTTTTGGCAGCACATTGGGAAATCTTACCGGAAAAGAGGAAACATCTTTCCTGCTGAATTTAAGATCCCGGATGAATCCGGGTGACCAATTGTTGATCGGATTTGACATGGTGAAGGATATCCGGATTTTAGAAAAAGCCTATAATGATGAACAAGGGACAACGGCTGCTTTTAATAAAAACATATTGCGTGTTGTAAATCATCACGCTAAAACCAATTTAAATCCTGACCAATTCGACCACTATTCGTTTTATAATGTTGCACATGCAAGGATTGAAATGCACCTCAGGGCCCTTGCAGATATTGAAGTCACCAGTCCATACCTGAACAACAGCATCTTTTTAAAGAAAGGTGAGACCATCCATACCGAGAACTCACACAAATACGATCGGGATTGTATTCACCGATTGGCCGGAATCACCGGTTTGCAGATAAAAGATATTTAGGGTCTGCTGATAAAGTCAACTGGTTTTCAAATCGAAATTTTCCACGAAAAATACCTGGGATAGTTTTAGTGGGGAGAATTCCACCAACCATTCTGCTGAAAAAGTTATCACCGATAAAATTTGGCAATAGACTCCCAACCCGGTTAATTTAACCAGGTTGAGAACCAGGATAATTGTGGCAATCCATGATTCGCTTGTTGGTGCCAGTCTTGCCTTGATCCGGTTTAATCCGTAGGCGGTCTTGGCTTGTCCAAACTTGCCCTCGATTGGATTTCTTTCGCCCGGTCTTACGTGTTCCACATCCACTGCCTTTGGCCTTCCAAGGGGCTTGGCCCTAAGCTTTATTCCAAGCAACTTCAACGCTGCCCTGTTGGACCGGTTACAATATATCTTATCAGCCAAAACTTCCTCAGGATAATAACCGAACCGCTGTTTGTATTTTTCTACGGTTGACATCAACCGGGTCCCTTCGTTGAACGCCTCCCAGGAAAGATCATCCAGAAACGCAAACCCATTCATGATGGACACATTGATCTTTGCACCAAATTCAACATAAGCATTTGTTTTCCCTCGTACAATTGGCCGGACATGGGGCTGATGAATGCTCACAATCCGGTGTTCAATCTTATGGCTGCCCTCTCTGAACATTTGGCGCTGTTGCTCATAGAACGTTGTGATCACCAGAAGATATCTGTGGTCCTTCCACTTTAAAGGGAACTTGTTGTATTGATCCAACAACCGGTTGATGTTTCTTATGTTCCTTTTCAAATACCCCAGTTGCTGCCTGACCGCTTTGTGAATTTGCTTCTTTGACTTGATTTTCAACTGGGCCGTTTTCAGATAATTTTTCCGGGCAACCTCACGGTATGTTCTTGGTTTGGTACAGTGGAGTTCTGCATCATACAATTTATCAATCAACTCTTCCGATTTCTCACGGGCGTCATTCAGAAGGTTCAGGTCAGTGGGATAAGCAATATCTTGCGGGCATGCGGTGGCGTCAGTGATCAGCCTGCCTTTATGTGTCGGGACAATCTCTGTGGTTACTTGTTCAGGCATTGGAGGGCCAGCTTCAGATATAGTGTTATCCGGATCGTTTGTGTCGCTGGAAATGTCAGATGGCGGTTTTGGGTTGCTGGGAGATAATCCAAGTATTTTCTCATTGATGGAATTGATCTGTTCGATGCCCAATCGCTTACGGAATTCTACAAATAAAGAGGGATCAAACGGCTGTTCTGTAGTGAAACTGCTGTACCCAATGAAGTACTGCATGTACATGTTCTCCTGAATCAGCATCACGGTTTCCCTATCACTGGTATTACAAATGTGCTTCAGGATCATCGCTCCGATCGCAACCCTTGGGTTGATCCCCTCTGCTCCCATGCTGCTGTTTTGCATGCTATGTTCATAGGTGCTTACCAAAACATCCCAGGGAATCTTCTGCGCCAGAACAACCCACCGGTTGTTTGGATCCAAGAATTGTGAAAATGGACTCTCAAATCCGACCAGGGTTAGTTGATTTGAACTGATGTACGGATGTTTAGATGCACGGGTTTTTTGTGCTTTTGCCATATTTCTTTGCAGTATTTACCATGTAAAGATAGCTAAAATCATTGAATAATAAGGCTTCTAGATAAAATCAGCAGACCCTATTTATCTTTTGGAAGTTATTGATTATTTCACAGGAAAAATAATATCCGTTTCCCACTTCATAGTGTCTTTCTCAGTCATCGGATCAGTAATATAAATTTCCCATGGACCACCCGCTTCGATCTTGTTGCTTTCTTTACAATATTGCATTAAGGCAAAATATGTTTCAGCTGTTTTTGAATAAGGTCCAAAATATACAGCTTTGACCCCGTTTTGTTCCATGATGTTTTTCACTTGAATTCTTCCTTTGCCTTTATCTGCCTTTTCAACCGGGATGCCAATATCCATTACCGAGAACATCGTAACCGAATCCCAACGAAAATAAATGGCAAATGGCGCTCCAGTTTGTTTTAGTTTTTGTGTGCGAATAAAGTTTATAATTTCCCCAAAAGCAGTTCCCAATACCTTTCCATATGTTTTTGGGCCAGCAGAATCCCGAATTACCAGAACTACCTGTGCGGGAATAACTATTTCTTCAATTTTTGGCCAAGATTTCCTTTCTTCTGCAACTTTTTTCAATTTAGCCAATCCTTTCTCAAAATCTGGTCCCATCATCTTTCCCATAAATAAACCCATGTAACGATTCAGTGGATTATAACCCAAGTCACCCTCGTCCAACCAACTGACTTTACAGGAATCGCCCTGTTCAATTAAAATTTTTCCTTTGGATTTATATTTCCCCTGTGCAAAGGACAAATCATAGGCAACCATTTGGCCTGAAATAAATTCAGTTGCAGTCATCGTTCCTTCCCCCATCTTTTTCCCATTCCATTTCCATGTAGTACCCACTTGACCATCTTTGCCGGTAATCTCAAATACTGCAGTAGAATCCATCTCTTTGGTCCATGGAACCCATACAGTCCATTTTTGAAAATTTGATGTTAGATTGTAAATCAGATTTTTATCAGCATTTATATAAATGCTTCGTTCAACTTTATAATTTTTTGGCAACAGGTATGCCACGATAATTAATACTGCTATGATTCCCAATAGCCAGTATAGAATTTTTACAAATACTTTCATAATGTTAGGATTTAAAATATATAGTTGTAAAAATAGAATTTATTTTATTAAAATACAAGTGTTAAATTGTGGTATCCATTATAAGCGTCTTTGATATTTCATGTGATTGATTTGCAAAGGATAGATACTGACTCATGAAATATTCCTAATTTTGCCAAATTACCTATCTATTAAGGATGAGAATTGCTGTAACCGGTGCCAATGGGCATGTTGGTATAAATCTCTGTAAATCCCTGCTCGGGTTTGGTCATCAGGTAAACGCTCTCTTCCACCGAAATTCCCGGGGAATCAAGGAAATCCCGGTGAATCTGTTCAAAGGTGACATCTTAGATTATCAATCGATTAAACTATTATTAGAGAATGTGGATGTTGTTTTCCATCTCGCGGCAAGGATTTCAATTACCGGTGACCCTGATGGTATGGTTACACGTATCAATACTGAAGGAACGCACAACATTTTAAATCTTGCTCTCGAATGCGGAGTGAAACGGTTTATTCATTTCAGTTCCATACATGCATTTCAGCAGCAACCCAAAGACAAGTCGCTTGATGAGTCCCGGCCCCTTGTCAGCCAGGGAGGATTTGCCTATGACCGTTCGAAAGCCACTGGGGAACGTGCAGTGATAGAGGCGGTAAAGAATGGACTCGATGCCGTGATTTTAAGTCCAACAGCAATAATTGGCCCTGTTGATCCCCAACCATCATTAACAGGAAAAGCTATCATTGATTTATATAATCATAAAATTCCTTCCCTGGTTCCAGGTGGGTATGATTGGGTAGATGTCCGTGATGTGGTCTCAGCAGCTATAACCGCTATGGATAAAGGCCGAACAGGTGAAAAATATCTGTTATCCGGTCAATGGCATAGTTTAAAGGAGTTCTCCACCCTAATTCAGGAATATTCAGGAAGAAAAATTGTAGGTACTATACTGCCTTTATGGTTGGCCAGATTTGGACTACCTTTTATTTCAATATATAGTAAAATGAGTAGGACTGAGCCTCTGTATACTAATGAATCACTGACAATAATCACAGAAGGTAGCCGGATGATCAGTAATGCCAAGGCATGTAAGGAGCTGGATTTCAATCCCAGACCCCTTTCTGATACGATCAGAGATATGATAGATTGGTTAAAGGAGAGCGGAAATATTATTTAATCGTGTTTGGATGAAAGAATCTACATTTTACTTAATAGTATATACCTGGATTGCCATAGCAATCTTTATTTTCCCAATTGTTATCCGGATTGTCGCTCCTTATGGACGTCATGCCAGTAAAAAATGGGGAGCCATGATCGATAACAGAACAGGCTGGATCATCATGGAATTACCCGCATTGCTATTTTTCACCGGTTTTTATCTTTTCGGATCGGGTCTTCATCCTACTGTGACATGGATATTTTTCTCTCTTTGGTTATTGCATTACGTAAACAGAACCCTTATATTTCCATTCCGTTTAAGAACCAAAGGGAAAAAGATGCCAGTGGCTATTGTTTGCATGGCTATTGGTTTTAATTTCATGAATGGCTTTATAAACGGCTATTATCTGGGGACGATGGCTACAGAAACAACATACCCGTTATCTTTTTTTGTTGATCCTAGATTTATTGGAGGGATAATAATTTTCTTTTTTGGGATGTTTATTAACTTGGAAGCTGATAATATTCTTATCCATTTACGGAAACCGGATGAAACTGGCTATGTCATCCCCCAAAAAGGATTTTTCAGGTTTGTTTCATGTCCCAATCATTTTGGTGAGATTCTAGAGTGGTCTGGATTTGCTTTATTAACGTGGAGTTTGCCAGCCCTTGCTTTTGCGATTTGGACCCTGGTAAATCTGATGCCACGGGCATTGCATCATCATTCATGGTATAAAGAAATATTTCCCGAATACCCAACTAAACGAAAGGCTCTTTTCCCATTTATTCTTTAAGAGTCTGTTCATAGGAGCTCATATCATTGATTTCACAAGCAGTTGGTCAAAATCCTGAAGATTACATCAAGGCTATAAAGCAGTGATGGGAACCTCCTCTGGCCGAAGTGGTTCCCATCCCGACATCCTTGCGGCCGTAACCGCCTGGAGCGTTCAAGCTACTGTTATTGTGGTTGGTTTACTTGTTTAGGGTCTCCCCTTCCCTTTCTTCCCGGTTCCTTGATGCTGCCTCCCTTTCAGGTGCACTGTCGAAGAACCCTGCTCTTGAAACTTGCCTATCATCGGCGAGAACCTTGCGGTTTCTGCTTTTTCCTGGCTGGTCGGGAGTGCTGTTTCCTTGCGAAAACTGCTTTCGCCTTCCGTTTTCATTTGCGGACCTTTTATCGCTCGCTTGAGGAGTCAAATATAGACTTGTTCATATAGCGAAAGCAAATTTTTTCGCATCCAAATATGAACAATTTTCACACAGCAGTTATTAACAAATTGTTAATAACTCATATTCTGTATGAATCTGTCAGTCAATTAATAAAAAAAATGGAAAAAGTAATTGTGAAAAGAGAGTGAATAACGGTTAATTACTCAATTGAAACAGTTAATCCTCTTAATCTCATCTCATCGAGAAGCGGTTTCAATTCATAAAACCCAGCTGTTTTAACGTTACATTTACCTTTGAAATGTGTAACGAGCGCACATTGTTCGGCTTGTTCCCGATCATGGTTGCATATTTCAATAAGGCATTGAATCACAAAATCAAAGGTATTGACATCATCGTTAAAAAGTATAAGCTCTCGCTGACTAATAATGTCATTTTTATTCAGTAAAGACGATTCCTCTTTTTGTTTGACCATTTTATTGAAATTCAATTCAAAATTAAGAAAATATTTTCATTCAAAACTTTATCTTTGGCTTGAAAATTCCTGCTAAAAATGGATTTCAACTTTTTTATTAACGCCCTTGAAGCGCGTCTCACGAAACAATTACCAGGTCGGAGTGCCCAACTTAAAATGGCTTCAATGGCCAGAATCCAAGGATTGATAAATTTTATTCAGCCCGATAATGCCGTTCAAAGCAGTGTACTTATACTGCTATATCCTATGAACACCGAGATTGGCCTTGTATTAATGAGACGACCTGATTATATTGGTATTCATTCAGGGCAAATAAGCTTCCCAGGAGGTAAATATGAGGATGATGATAAAAGCTTGATATATACCGCATTGCGTGAAGCAAACGAAGAAATCGGAATTGATCCGATCCTGGTCCAGATACTGGGTCAACTTACTGAATTATATATACCACCAAGTAATTTTCTTGTAACACCTGTGGTTGGTTACATGCCATTTCGTCCTCAATTCAAAGCTGATCCCAAGGAAGTTGCTGCAATTATTGAAATCCGTATTTCAGATTTGTTGAATAAATCCAATATACAGAAAAAAAAAATAAAACTCCGTCATGGCTTATCGCTTAAAGTCCCTTCCTTTTTTATTGATGATAATATTATTTGGGGCGCCACGGCTATGATTTTGAGCGAGTTTCGTATAATAATCCAGGAAACCGGCATTACGGAACCTTAATGCAGATCATCAGGAGTAAAACAAAATGATCCGGGAATTCTCCCGACAGTATATTGGCTGATTAAGGTACCGGAAGGGCTGTATTGATAAACTACACCATTCTGGACATAGTCGAGAGCATCACTAACAAAAATGTTACCGGTAACCGGATGAATGGTAAGCCCATAAAATAACCGGCCGTTTGGGTTAACAAGAGGAAATGCCGGCACCCCTTTGGAATGAATGGGCATTTGAAAAATACCCCCATTGAGAAAATAAAGTGTATCGCCTAAAGTATTAATGGAAAGCCGGCTCGGAACTCTCTGTGTTGTTGGAAATTTAAATACTTCCTCGACTTTCCTCAGTTCAGGGTTGATTTTTATAATTGACGGTATTTCAAAATAATCGTAACCACCTGAACATAAAGCCCAAATCTTCTCTTTATTATCAATTGCCAGACCGATAGGTTCCTTTCCTGTCGGAATACTATCGATGATCTGATCAGTCCGGGTATCTATAACAAGTATTTGTGCTTTTCTTCTCGAACTGGTTTTGTTAAATTCACCAATAGCTGCAACAAACATATAGTGATTGAAACGGACAAGGTTCTCGGTCCAGCCATGGACAGCGATTGTTCCTGTAATTTCATTTGAATGAAGATCGAGGATGGAAATTCCTCTTTGTAAACTTGTGACGTATGCCTTATTTGAATCTACGAATTCAATATGACGGGGCGAATGCAATCCTGTAATGGTTTTAAGCGATTTAAAAGATTTGAAATCAACAATCTCAATCCGGTTTGAGTTATTTACAACAATATATCCAAGCGCTCCGAAGATCTTCATTGATTCTGCGACGTCGCCAAGATTCCGCGCATTCGCCTTTTGATAGATTTTCTGAACCGTCTTATTGGCGGAGTAATCAATGAATGTGACAGAGGCATTGCCCCAGTTAAAGTTTCCTTCATTAATGACGAATATTCCGTGTTGATACGTTGTTGGGAGCAGTGAAGTGTCAGAAGGGTCCGAATCGACTGATGTTTCACGTATGGATTGTTTACTACACGAAGGAAAACATAAAATCAAGGAAAGTAAAAAAAGTGTATATGCAAATAATTTTCTCATCTTTTCCGAGGAGTGCTATATGAGAATTTAAGTGTAAAAGCGTAATTCAATCCTGCCATAGGGCGATTAGCAATAGATTGATAATCGAGATTAAACACGTTGTTTATTTCGATTTGTAAAGATAAAAGAAAATCTTTCATTGAGATATTTTTACCGAAAAGAATATTGGAAAGACAATAAGCAGGCATGATGGAGAGATTATCTTTTCCTGTAAAGCGGTCGCTGACAAAACAGAAATTATAACTGAGAAAAAATTTCCATCGTTCCAATGACAAAGTACTGTTCAAATTATGCATCGGTACGTAGATCAATTGCTTCCCTATTTTTTTATCATATTCTGAGTTGGCTTTCTCATATGTAGATTTACAAAAAGCATAATTATTTGTCATCGCCAGATAAAATCCCATCACCTCCAATTTCAGATTTAATCCAATTTCCAGTCCTCTTGCAAGAACTTCATCGATGTTTTCCGGTTTCCAGAGATTACTTCCTTCTACCGGAAGCCAGGTTATCATATCGTAAATCCACATATAGTATCCGGAAATATTTGCCTCGATAAAAAATTTACCATTTGCGGACAACCGATGATAATTACTCCCGATTTCGATGGTATAATTGGTCTCCGGTTTAAGATCAGGATTACCGGAGAGGATCCAGAATTGGTCGTTCAGGGTGGGATAACGGTAGTTGCGTGCGAGGTTAAAAGTAAGATTCCAGTTTATTTTTTTGAATGGAGCGTATTCCAAACCCAGAGCCGGAATTATTGGTAGGAATTTCTCGTTGATTAAGTCTTCACGAACGATCAGAGAAGTTTTGATCGTATTTTTGAAGTTGTGACTAATCTCCGCATAGAAACTTGTGGTATTCCGTGTTTTAACCCCATCATATGAATCAGAATTAACCCAATCGCGGGTAAAATCAAGTCCAGGTTTGATAGTGAGATTACGGATTCCATTAAATGAACAACGGATCCGATTTATCCAGGAATAATATCGGTGTGTGGTATTCAGGTTGCTGTCGAGTTGGTAATTCATATATTGATCAACCAGGCAGGACCTGATCATAACATTGAATTTGCGGTCTACAAATTTATATTCGAGTACAGCTCTAAGAGCCTCATCTTTTTGTTTTTCAATGTGATTTTGATCATATTCCGTTGTTGTTGGGGGAAGATTGTTGTTATTGAAGTTGTACCAGATATGGCCAGAAATGAGGTGTTTATCTTTGATTTTCCAGAACAACTCCTGGGTTATCCCGGCAGATGAATAGCTTGAATTTTGTTGTTTGACATTGGTTCCGAGGTAATCGTTGAAATAAGTGAAGTCGTTAAGAGATGATGAATAATTTGCTTTTGTTTGCGATTGAAAGGATGGGTTTCCTGCAATAAAATTTAAATTGGTTGTATATGTGTTAAAACTCCCGATGGTCTGTGCAAACGTAGCTTTTAAGCGTTGATCCCAGTTGGGGTTCGTTGCCATGTTGATTACGCCCCCGAAGGCTCCACTGGTCCTTGATATCCCTGCCGCACCATATAAGATTTCGATTTCATCAAACTGGGAAACAGGAATCTGAGAAAGATCAATTTGTCCGAGCATGGGAGAGTTGAGGTTAATACCATTCCATTCAACCTGAGTATGTTGGGCTGTAGTTCCACGGAAGGAGGGTGTTGAGAGGGTACCGTTTCCATAGGATTTTATGAAAATCGTAGAATTTTGAATCAGAATTTTTGATAGATCGGCATCAATATGATGGATGAGTATACTGGAATCCAATCTTTCTTTTTTGAATCCCTGATTATCACTGATAAAACCTGATTTTACTTCAAATACAGGCAACCGTAATGTGTCTTTAAAATTCTGCGCAGCGACCGGCAAAAACAAGCTTAACAGCAAACCAACAAAAAGAGTGGATTTAAGATATTTTCTAGGATCAGTCAAATTCTCTGAATTACTTCAGGAGGTCGTTATTCTTTGACAATTTTTTTTGTAATGGTTGTACCATCTTTCCAGGAAAAACGGGAGAAAAATATTCCTGAAGGAAAAGAAGAGAGGTCCAGGGTGGTTTGGTGGATAAATTTTTCCTGATAGATCTGATAGCCGCCGGTGTTTGTTATTATCACCATGCATTCTGTGGGATCGTTGGAAAAGAACTTAACTTTCTTTGTAACCGGATTTGGATAAAGTTGGATATTCGTAATATTTTTCCGATCATCAATACCTTGAGAATAGTTGTGAATAACACCAATAGCGTCGAGATCAAAGCCACCAGTATCAAAGGGTGTTGGCCAGGGATCATTGACAGGATGACCCATGGCATCGTAGG
Source organism: Bacteroidales bacterium (assembly GCA_023229525.1). Taxonomy (GTDB): domain Bacteria; phylum Bacteroidota; class Bacteroidia; order Bacteroidales; family FEN-979; genus CAIVAT01. Next base: position 34,954 of record JALNZC010000009.1, on the reverse strand, counting down.
AAATAAATGGAGATTGGATCGAACCCACGACATCAACAATCCGGATATGCGTTATATTATTGATATCGATACCAGCGCTATCCAATATATCCTGTAAATCAAAAGGAGTTCCGAATGTAGTCTTATATTTTCCAGCCAGATTATGAATTTTTCTTGTATCCAGGGTATCGAAGGTGCCAACCTGGTCGGCCGTTTCTGTTAACGAGACTGACGGGAACCGTACAAAATGCTGGCCATCGGAACTGACTTCCACGAATGCAAGTTCAAGGAATCCGCTACTGAAAGCATTTTCGAAAACCGCAAAGTCCGGACCCGGGCCATTGATGATGGGTGGATTAAAAGTTAATGTGGCTTCTCCCCGGTCACCAAGACTTACAACAAGGTCATCCGCTGGTCCAATGGCATTCTCAGGTTTTCCGTAGGAAGCTTTATTGGATCCATTGTAGGTTAAAAAAGTATCGGCAATGTTGATATAACCTCTTGTGACATTACATGTTAGGGCCCATGATATGATCACGGAGCTATCTTTATTAATAGCTGCGGACCCGGGTTGACCTGCAGGTGGAGCAAATTGGCCGAAACTCGTAGTATTAGCCAGAAGTAAAGCGATTACGGATAGTTTTTTCAAATCAAATGAAAATTATTAATCTTCATTAAAGTGAATGACAAATGTATAAAATAAATCGGTTGATTCCTGAGCATATTATTAATTTTGTCTCAATGAATTTTTAGGCGAATTCATCATAATGAACACAAAACGAGCAATTTCACTATTAGTAAACCTTCTTTGTTTTTATCTTTTAGCGGGCTCCTCGTGTCATGTAGTCCGATATGTTTGGTGGAACTATGCAGATATCAATGATTATAAGAAATTTCCGGCAAATCCCATTTCATCATCCGCGAAACCAAAGGCATTCAACGTACCCACCTCACCGGTAAAACAGGTTATTTTTTCTGCAAAAGATTATAATACCCAGGATTTTGAACAGTTTTTAGAACATCACAAGACTGTTGCTTTTCTTGTCATTCGAAATGATTCTATGATTTATGAAAAATATTTCGATGGTTTTACCAGGGAATCAATTTATCCTGCTTTTTCAGTAGCTAAATCGTTTGTATCGGCTTTGGTCGGGATTGCCATTGCTGAAGGTAAGATCAGATCAGTAGATCAACCCATTACAGATTTTTTACCGGAATTGAAAGATCCCCGATTTCGAAATGTAACCTTAAAGCATTTATTGGAAATGCGTTCGGGTATCTCGTTTGTGGAAGGATATGGGAATCCTTTCGGGACTATGGCTAAATTTTATTATGGATTGGATCTGAAAAAATACACGTTAGCATTGAAAATTAAGGACAATCCTGATAAATATTACAATTACCAGAGTGCCAATACACAACTTCTGGCCATGGCGTTGGAAAGGGTAACAGGAAAGACTCTTTCTGAATATTTCGAAGAAAAAATCTGGCAGCCCATGGGCGCCGAATTTCCGGCCTCCTGGAGTATCGATAGCCGATCGGACAGGCAGATAAAGGCCTTTTGTTGTATAAATGCACGGGCAATTGATTTTGCCAAATTTGGTCAGTTGTATCTTGATCATGGAAAAACCGGTAAGGATACCATCATCCCCCCTTCCTGGGTATCGGAATCATTAACCATTCGAACCGATTCCAGGGATTCGGAAGGATTCCCATATGCTTATCATTGGAGGGTTACAAAAGAGGGTGATTTTTTCGCTAAAGGAATTCTAGGACAATATATTTATGTGTGTCCTGAAAAAAAGGTTGTGATTGTGAGGTTCGGAAAAAAATCAGCTGATATTTCCTGGGCCCGGTTTTTTAAAGAGTTTAGCCGGAGTTTATAAAGAAACTATTTGGTTATCCCGTTTTTATATTTGGAAACCTTAACAAGTTTGCCTGATTCGTCATACTCATTCCAAATGCCTTCCTTGATACCGGCAATATACTTACCTGATACCTTAACTTTCCCATCACGATAGAACTCCTTAAAATCTCCTGTAAGTTGATTGTCAAGATAGTAGTTTACTGACTGCAGGGTATCGTTTTCGTAAAAAGTTTTTTGGATACCATCAAAATTTCCGTCTTTGTAGTTGTATTCAGCAATCAGATGACCACTCTTATTATTCCATTTTGATGTCCCTGCTTTCTTATCTTCCTTATAATAAGACTCTTCTTGTATTTTACCATTCTCATAGTAGAGCCGGTAGAATCCATTCTTTTTTCCGATTGCATAATTAATTTCAGAAACGGGATTGTCGCCGCTTTGATTAAATGCGAAGGTTTGTCCGTGCAACAGGCCGGTTTTGTAATTCTCGACCTGTAAAATTTTTCCACGACGGTCAAAAGTAATAGAAATCCCATCTTTAATTCCGTTGTTGTAATAATCGATCCCCGAAATCATGTTATTTTGATAATAACCGATCCAGTTCCCATTCTTTTTATTGTTCCGGTACTCTCCCTTTAATGTGAATTCCCCCTGTTTTTCCTCCCAGAATCCTATTTTATTTCCTTGGGTATCAGTCCGGTTCAAAGTATCAGATAAAATTATTGTTTCTGAAGGTTTCTGGGCAAAAAGGTACCCTGTTAGAATGAAAATCATGAAAATTAAAAGAAAAGTTACTCGTTTCATAGCTATTTTTTTATTACAAATTTATTTCAATTCAGCAAATAAATCAAAACTGTCGGTTTTTGTTATCCTGACATCATAAAATGATCCAGTTTCAAGTGCGGGTATTCCCCGTGGGATCAGAACTTCATTATCAACTTCCGGGGAGTCGAAACCTGTACGTGCAATGTAAAATTCATCTTCTTCCCTATCAACGATTACTTTTACGATCTGACCTAATTTTGCAGCATTCAGCTCCCGGGAGATTTCTTCCTGGATGACCATGAGCTCTTCATATCGTTGATGTTTAATCCTTGCTGGGACAGAATCTTTCAGTTCAAAGGCGGCAGTATCCTCTTCATGGGAATAGGTGAAAACACCCATGCGATCGAACCGGGATTCTTTGACAAATTCCTTTAAATCACAGAAATCCTTGTTTGTTTCACCGGGAAAACCAACGATCAGGGTAGTACGGATTGCCACTCCGGGAATCGTTTTCCGGATAGTTTTGATCAACCGGCGGGTTTGAGCACCGGTAATTCCACGATGCATTGATCTCAGAATATGATCGCTGATATGTTGTAAAGGGATGTCGAGGTAATTACAAATATTCGGATATTTTTTGATCACTTCAAGTACTTCAAGCGGAAACCCATCAGGGTAAGTATAATGGAGGCGGATCCATTCCAATCCTCTGATTTGTGCCAGTGCTGAAAGTAATTCGGGCAGTCTGCGTCTTTTATATGAGTCAACTCCGTAGTACGTGGTATCCTGCGAGATGACATTGATCTCTTTTACGCCTGAAGTCACCAGATTTTTCGCTTCCGTGATCACTTCGTCAAAAGGACGACTGATATGTTTTCCACGGATAATCGGGATAGCGCAAAAAGCGCATTTCCGGTCACATCCTTCCGCAATTTTAATATAGGAACAATGGGATGGAGTTGTCAGTTTTCTTTCACCAACCAATTCCTTGTACCAATTGCCACCGAGATAACGGACAATATTTTGCAGTTCGTTGACCCCGAAAAATGCATCGACTTCGGGAATCTCTTCCTGTAATTTGTTTTTATAACGTTCGGACATGCATCCCATTACGAAGAGATACCGGATCTGGTTATTTTGTTTGGCCCTTGCAAATTGCAGTATGGTGTCGATTGATTCCTGTTTCGCGTCGTTGATGAAACCACAGGTATTTATAATAGCGGTATCGATTTTACTTCCATCAACCGGATCAAAGATTATTTCAAAGCGGTTGGCTTCCAGCTGTCGTAATAATCTTTCAGTATCGACTAAGTTCTTCGCACAACCCAGTGATACCAACCCGATTTTGTGCGGTCTGGATTTTGTTTTCACCTATTGAAAATCAGCTAAAAAGGCTATCGACGAATTCAAAGCGATTGAATACCTGAAGATCTTCGATCCCTTCCCCAACTCCGATATATTTTACAGGAATTTTAAACTGGTCGGAAATCCCGATTACCACACCTCCTTTGGCTGTACCGTCGAGTTTAGTCAGAGCGAGGGCGTTGACTTCAGTAGCGACAGTAAATTGCTTGGCCTGTTCAAAGGCATTTTGACCGGTTGATGCATCGAGAATCAGGAGAACTTCATGGGGGGCGTCGGGGATCAGTTTCTGGATAACTTTCCGGATTTTGGAAAGTTCATTCATGAGGTTGATTTTGTTGTGAAGACGGCCAGCCGTATCAATGATCACTACGTCAACATTTCTGGTTTGGGCCGATTTCACAGTATCGTATGCAACTGATGCAGGATCTGCCCCCATTCCCTGAGTAATAAGTGGAACCCCTACCCTTTCGGCCCAGATCGTCAGTTGATCTACTGCAGCTGCGCGAAAAGTATCGGCTGCCCCCAATAAAACGGATTTTCCTGATTTTCTGAACTGATAGGCCAATTTTCCGATAGTCGTGGTTTTTCCTACACCATTCACCCCAACCACCATGATCACATAAGGCTTTTTATTTTCAGGAATATAAAAATCCGTTAAATCCCGGATATTATTTTCCTGGAGCAGATCAGCGATCTCTTCTTTCAGAAGGGCATTCAATTCACTTGTCCCCAAATATTTATCCCTTGAAACCCGTTGCTGTATCCGGTCAATAATCCGAAGGGTTGTTTCCACTCCAACATCCGAGGTGACCAGAATTTCTTCAAGGTTATCAAGAACTTCATCGTCAACCGTGGATTTACCAACAATGGCTTTGGAAATCCGTGTAAAAATTGTGGATTTCGTTTTTTGTAATCCCTGGTTGAGACGTTCTTTTTTTTCCCGTGAAAAGATATTAAAAAGTCCCATAATTCAACTTTCTATATATAAAAAAAGCTTTTTTCCGTAGAAAAAAGCTTTTCGATACGAATGGATAGTTTGTTAATTCTCTTTATTTGCAAGAAAGTCTTTGACCAAATCGTTGGGAACGATATTTTCTTTAAAAATAAAAGCGCCGGTTTTTGGTGATTTTACCATGCGAATAACTTTGGTAAAATCTTTACCTCCGGAAGCTTTAAACGAAGCGACTACTTTTTTTGCCATATCGTGAGTTATTTAATTTCCTTGTGAACAGTGACTTTCTTTAAAATGGAGTTATACTTTTTCAGTTCAATCCTTTCGGGGGTGTTCTTTTTGCTTTTCGTCGTAATATATCTCGAAACGCCAGGAAGGCCGCTTGCTTTTTGTTCTGTGCATTCCAGGATCACCTGTATCCGTTGATCTTTGCTCTTTTTTGCCATCTTGTGACTTCTTTATTTTTTCGGGACTGCAAAATTAATCCAATTCACCGAAAAAACAAAAATTATTTCATACTTTTATACCGTGAAGGAACAAGTTTTTAAATATTGACTTCTGACCTCCATGGTATGACTGCATTCAACAGAATAAAAGGAATTATTTTTAGAAAAATGCCGTGTTTTCCAAGACAATGAATTTGTGTTTTCTAATGATCAGAATTTGCATCCCTGGCAACCCTATCTAAACGGATTCAAAGCCCATCTCCAACTTGAACTTTCTTTATCAAGGAATTCGGTAGAAGCTTATTTGCATGATGTTGCAAAGATAACCCAGTTTCTGGAATTTCAGGGATTAACTTTGGGTCCGGAGAAGGTGGAACTCCGGCATCTTCAGCATTTTTTACAATGGATCACTGAACTTGGGATGACAGCCCGAACCCAAGCGAGGGTCATTTCGGGAATAAAAGCATTTTATCGTTACCTGATGCTGGAAAATATCGTTCCGATGGATCCCACAAGAATGCTTGAGTCTCCAAAAATTGGCCGGAAACTTCCTGTTACACTAAGTGTAAGTGAGATAGACCAGTTAATTGGAAAAATTGACCTGAGCAGTGCAGAAGGAGAACGGAACAAAACCATCCTGGAAACATTGTACGGATGTGGTTTACGTGTATCCGAACTGACCAATCTAAAAATTTCCAACCTTTTCTTTAATGAAGGTTTTATCAAAGTGACAGGGAAAGGAAATAAAGAGCGATTGGTTCCGGTGGGAAGTACAGCCCAATCGGACATTATCCATTACCTTTCACAGGTTCGCACCCAACTTCCCATAAAAAAAGGACAGGAAGATTTCCTATTCCTTAACCGCCGCGGTTCAGGGTTAACACGTGTCATGATCTTTACAATCGTAAAGAGACTTGCTTTGAAAGCCGGGATTAAAAAAACGATTAGCCCACATACATTCCGGCATTCCTTCGCCACACATCTTGTTGAGGGAGGCGCTGATTTGCGGGCAGTGCAGGAGATGCTGGGCCATGAGTCAATAACCACCACTGAAATTTATACCCATCTGGACCGTGATTATCTGCGAAGCGCGATCATTCAGTTTCATCCGAGAAACAGGTAGAGAGGTGGTGAGGTTGTGAACTGGTGAGATGGTGAGATGGTGAGATGGTGAAATAATTAGATGTTGATTAATTGATTTTTTTCCATATACTCATAAGTTCACCAGCTCGCCATCTTGCCATCTATTTAATAGGTGAATTTGGTTCTTTGGCCATGTGGTTATAAACCATTTTATCCATTAATTTCGGGAAGAATTTGTTTAAAAGGACGGTCATTTTACCTTGCATGGTGAGGACGATCCGGTCTTTTCGGTTTTCGATAGCGGTAATGATGTGCCGGGCCACGGCATCGGCAGGCATGAGTTTACTTTCATCCAGCGGGGTTTCACCTTGTGGGGTGCCATCACCGGAGAGCGCTACATTACGAATGTTTGAAGCGGTAAATCCCGGGCAAGCAATTAAAACATGCAGACCTTTCTTTAAATTCTCGATACGGACTACTTCCAGAAATCCCTGTATGGCAAATTTTGATGCGGAATAACCTGTCCTGCCAGGTAAACCCTTATATCCGGCAACGGAAGAAACCCCGACCAGAGACCCTTTTGATTCGAGCAGGTATGGAAGGGCAAATTTGCTGCAATAGACTGTTCCCCAAAAATTGGTATCCATCAATTTCCTGATCACATCCAAATCCAGATCGTTGAACAAAGCCCGCATGGAAATGCCTGCGTTATTGATCAGCACGTCAATACGACCATATTTTTCGATGGTTTTCTCTATCAGATCCCGACAACCGGATTCGCTGGTGACATCGGTAATAATATTCAAGATATCAGGAGAACTTTTAATCAGTTCCGGATCACATCTCCCGGAACGGGACGCCAGAACCAATTTTGCACCGCGACGGGCACACTCAATTGCCAGCGCCTTACCTATGCCCGAAGAGGCTCCTGTGATGATTACAACTTTGTTTTTCATGGATGAGGTCTTAGTGATTGAGTGATTGAGTGATTGAGTGACTGAGTGATTGTGTGACTGAGTGATTGTGTGACTGTTATTCGGTGATACATATCGACTATTTCTTCACAGTAATCATATTCACAAAAGTAGTTATTCCGCTTGATTTTATATCTTTGGCGATCCTAAAATTGGTTTTACGATGACAGAACGCGATTTGTTTTACAGGTATTTAGGGCTGCCTTCATTCACCCCTCTGGCACTTGATATTGTGAAAGCCGAAGGTATCTATTTATTTGACAGGGATGGCAAAAAATATATCGATATGGTTTCCGGGATTACGGTCAGTAATATCGGACACCGGCATCCTAAGGTTTTGGATGCCATCCGGAAGCAGATCGATCAATACCTTCATGTGAACGTTTATGGAGAGTTTATTCAGTCTCCCCAGGTTCATTTGGCTAAGCGGCTCGCTGAATTGCTTCCCGATTCCCTGGATTCAACCTACTTTGTTAATTCTGGCAGTGAAGCCATTGAAGGAGCGTTGAAACTTGCCAAACGGTATACAGGACGCACAGAAATCATTTCTTTCCTGGATTCGTATCATGGGAGTACACACGGAAGCCTGAGTATTACGGGAAATGAAATCTTGAAAAACGTTTTTCGACCTCTTCTTCCTGACATCCGGTTGGCGGAGTATAACAATTATTGTCATCTTGAAAAGATATCTACCCGTACTGCCTGTGTTGTCATCGAAATGGTCCAGGCAGAAGCCGGAATTATTCCTGTGGAGGAATATTTCATCCATCAGTTGAAAAAGCGTTGTACTAAATATGGTGTTCTGATTATTGTAGATGATGTACAGATGGGGATGGGAAGAACCGGGAAATTATTCAGTTTTGAACACTACGATTTTGTGCCTGATATTCTTGTTATTGCCAAAGCATTGGGGGCAGGAATGCCCCTCGGTGCGTTTATTGCCCCCCGGAAGATGATGGATACCCTGGCTTTTAATCCGGAATTGGGTCATATCACGACTTTTGGTGGTCACCCTGTGAGTTGTGCCGCTGCCCTGGCGGGATTGGAAGTTTTGTTATCGGATCAGCTAATTGGTACTGCTGAGGAAAAGGGACTTCAGATACAAGAAAAACTGGTTGGACATCCTTCCATTTCAGAAGTCAGGAGGGTTGGTCTGGCATTGGGTGTCGACCTGGTAAAACCCGAAAAAAGAAATGCTTTTACCAAGGCAGCATTAGAACAAGGTATCATCATCGATTGGTACATGTTCAAGCCAGCAACATTCCGTATTGCTCCTCCTCTAACGATCAATTTCGAGGAAATCGATCTGGCTTGCCAAAAAATAGTCAGGGCTTTGGACTCTCTGATATGATCATGGAAAAGGGTCGCTGCGCGACCGATTCTGGATACGGGATACTGGATGCTGGATGAAATCGTAAATCGTAAATTCTCAAGTGGCCATTTATATTTTACCTGATGAGCCTGTTTTTCCGCCGGTTGAGGAGGCGGAACCGGATGGTTTGATTGCCATTGGCGGTGATTTGTCGGTCAAACGGTTAATGACGGCATATTCACAAGGAATATTTCCCTGGTTCATGGAGGATGAAGACATTTTCTGGTATTCTCCCGATCCCAGAATGGTTTTGTTTCCTGATAAATTTAAGGTTTCTGAATCCCTGGACAGGATCATCCGGAGTCATCTGTTTGAGGTCAGGATTGATACGGTTTTTGATCAGGTTATTGAAGCCTGTTCCAAAGCATTACGGCCCGGTCAGGATGGAACCTGGATTTCATCTGCTTTTATTGAAGCGTATCAAAGGCTTTATGACCTGGGATATGCACATTCGGTGGAAACCTTTAAGGATGACAAACTGGTTGGGGGGTTATATGGCGTAACTTTAGGTACAGCCTTTTTCGGCGAAAGTATGTTTTTTACAGAAAACAATGCCTCAAAAATAGCCTTGCATCACCTGGTTGAACACTGCAAGGAGTCAGGGTTCAAATTCATAGACTGTCAGGTTGAAACGGAACATTTAAAACGGTTTGGGGCAATACATGTTCCAAGAGCTGAATATTTAATACTTCTCGACAGTGCTAAAAAAGGTGGGAATCGCAAATGGTGATTGTAATAAAATAAATGTTACAGTCCCAGTTTTTTCCGGATTTCCTCAGGTATGGCATTTTTGTTCACCATGAGGTCCATGGTTTTCAACTTCACATAAGCTTCTGAAACATAGATATATCCATTGTAAGGATTCCCTTCGGTACCCCAGGAGTTTTTCACAATATAATATTTATCGCCATGTTGATCATTAGCTATACCAGTAATATGTAATCCGTGATCGTCGGTAGTTTGATAATTATCGAATTCTTTTTGTCGCATTTCCTGGGTGATCTCCTTTTCAGGAACGATCTTATCAAATTTATACAGCAATTTATCTTTTTCAGTATCGCTCATTTTAGACCAACGATCCTTATCGGTACCGGCAATTTCGGTTGCATTTTTATCGGGTACGATGGCTACTCCGTTTTTCCATGAGAATCCCTTTTCACTTACATCGGCTCCCCATGCAACAGTATAGCCATTCATGATTGAATAATCGATGATGTGAATCATGTCATCCATGGTTACATTATAGACTTCATCGAGGATCCAGTTATCAGGAATCTCGATGATGAATTTCGAATAGAAGGGATGGTGGGTATACGAAGTAATTTCAACATAATCATCTAATTTCAGACCGAGGGCATCAGCAAACGTTTGTGGGGTATATTCCATGCCCTTGTATGTAAATTTTTCGGGAATGGCTCCCAGGTAGGCATTTAAAAGTCCGTTGAAACCCTCTAACCAGACCGGGGTAAGTTTTTTATTGGGGTTTTTTATCACGGCGTCCACATCGGCTTCTAACACCGCATCCATCTCACCGTGAACCGGGTTGACTTCGTCAATTACCTGTCCGGAATAGACCGATTCGGGGGTGATGCCATATTTACGGATCATGTTGATCACATCGTGGGCGGCACCACCTGGACCGAAATTATGTTTTCCGTTGAATCGCACAAACATTGCTGCTTTTTCGGGATAAGCTTTGTGAACCGGGAACATATCGGAAAGATCGAATGTGTCTTTACCCATCCGCAGAAGTTCGGATTCAAGAAAGGAAATGGTGGAATAGCTCCAGCATGTACTGGAACGAAATTGATTTTTTACGGAGGTTGCCGGAAGCTTTTTCACTGTAGTGAAAATATATCCCGAATCGGATTTCTTTTCGGTGGTTTGTCCAAAAAGAGAATTTCCACCCAGAAAAAAAGTGGCAATGATCACTGCAAAATAGGTTCGCATAAAATCAGGATTTTGGCTAATCGATTTGATAGGTGGCTCTAAAAAGGTCAAAATTACTTAGATAATCATTTGGAACCAAAAAAATTATTTAACCAGTAAGGATAGGCCGATAAACAGCGTTTCTCCAGCGGTATACGAATGAATTTGGTATTCCGGTTACTTTTCAAAGGGATGTATTCTTTCAAAATCAGGCTGGTAATGGCTGCTGCTTTCAAATTCCTGGATCCAGCCCTTATACATTCCAAGTCGTTCCATCTCCTCGACGACCTCATTATATTCCGATTCTGTAATACCTCTTCCCAACTGCGGATGAGCAACCATTTTTTGGGTCGGAAAGTATTGAGACATGAGCGATAAATGGATATCGGCTGACAATTCCAAAGCGATAAACCGGAGAACCTTTTTACTGTTTTCAAGGTTTCCGGGCAATACAAGGTGGCGGATAATCATTCCCGATTCGACCTGATCATCATCATCGAGAATCAACGCAGATCCTTTTTGCCGGAACATCTCCTTAAGCGCTTTAACCGCAACCAGAGGATAATCGGAAGCATCTGAAAATCCTTTTGATAATTCCGGGTCCAAATATTTTAAATCAGGAAGGTAAACATCGATCATCCCTTCGAGCGAGCGGATGGTTTCGGCTTTGTCGTAACCATTGGTGTTATAAATCCATTTCGGTCTGTACCCCAGTGATTGAACCGCGGCAATGATCACCCGCATCTGCGGAATAAAATGGGACGGTGAAACAAATCCTACACGGTTGATCCCTTTATCAAGAATAGCGATGATCTGCCGTACCACTTCTTCCAATTCCATCTGAAAAAAAGTCCCACTGACTCGATTATCGCTGATCTGATGATTCTGACAATAGATACATTGCAGGTTGCAATGGGTAAAAAAAACGTTACAAATTCCGGTTTTACCGCTGATGGGTGGTTCTTCGCCCCGGTGAATACAAATAGACGAAATATTAAAGGAAGAGTCGCTTTTGCAATACCCTGTTTTACCTTCCAGACGGTTTGCGTGACAGTTTCTCGGACAAAAAGTGCAATCTTCCAAGTCCTTCAAAGAAGCGTAAAGGGCGTTAAAATTCATGGGTAACGATGATTTTTTCCCTATTTTTGAACAGTACAAATCTACGATTAATGATGATTGATCTTTCGAAGTATGCACATATAATATGGGACTGGAACGGGACGTTGCTCGATGATGCCTGGCTCTGTGTGGATGTGATGAATGGCATGTTACAGGAGCGGAACCTCCCTTTGAGAACTTTAGAAGAATACCGCGAACTCTTTGATTTCCCGGTAAGGGATTATTATAAGAAACTTGGCTTTAATTTTTACCGCGAGCCCTTTGATGAAATCGGTATGGAATTCATCGTACGGTACAACCGGCGGCAAGATGAAGCCCATTTGCAACCTGAAGCACTGGAAACGTTGACCCATATGACTACTCACGGACTATCACAGTCTATTTTATCTGCCCGGGAACAAAATGAACTTCTTACGGAAACCAGATCGTTGGGGGTTTCCGTTTTTTTTGACCGGATTTATGGCCTGAATGATCACTATGCCCACGGAAAGATTGACGTAGGGAGGAAGTTAGTTATTGACCTGGGATTACCGACTGAAAAATTATTGTTTATTGGCGATACACTTCACGATGCAGAAGTTGCCAGGGAATTGAGTATCGATTGTATTCTCATCTCCAATGGACATCAAAGCAAAGAACGGTTGCTGCAATCCGGAGTCCCCGTCATTCCATCCTTGAAAATGTTAATCGGATTACTATGAACCAATATTGTCAATTCGGTGGCCTGTTCAATCTTCAATCACCGGTTTTCAGTCATTATTTCAAAAAAAGCAGGTTGTTCTGTCGGTTGTCATTACCAAGAATTAAACTTTTCATGATTACCATTTTCCTGCTAACGCTGACGAATGCAGGTGCCCAATCCGTTAAAGGCAAGAGTATGCGGATGCATTCGGTTTCGTTGACAAAAACAAATCCTGCAATCAAGGATCAACAAGAGAAACCGATTGTCGGGTTTGTAAGTCTCCTCCCATACGACCAGGCGGATACCGGATTAAAAAGTGCTTTTGATATTTTAAAAAACATGACTGATGTTGTCCCTGTTTTTATAACCATCCGGGAATTGGAAAAACAGTTGAAAAGGCCTAACCGTTTTTCAATTCTGTGGTTTCATCGACCGGATACCACGGCATTTTCAGTGAATGAAACCAGTGAAAAGCTGATCCTTAACCTTAAAGCCTGGGTCGAAAACGGTGGCCATCTGTTCCTGACGCAGCAAGCAGCACACTACCTGAATATCCTGGGATATGAATCACTTCCCTTAAAAGACAGTACAAAATCATGTATTGATGATGGATACGGCCGAAAACTTGGTTTCCATGCTTTCCGGCAACATTCTATTTTTAACGGACTTAATGGTGGAGCATATATTAACCGGCCGGTTTATGACCTTACGACACGCATCACCGGTTTTTTCGGGGATCAGGTACCGCGAAACGGGAAGGTTGTTGCTGTAGACTGGGATTACATATTTCTCCGGGAAGGTTCAAAGCTGGTATTTGAATATTCACCGGGTAGCGGAAAAGTACTTGCTGTTGGCGGATATATGAACTTTACCCTGCCAAACCTGAACCGGGAACATTTGGTTTTATTTACGCGGAATTGCATTGAATATCTGTCCGGGAAATTTGATGAACAAAGAAAATTTTATTGGGATTATTCGCCCAATACTGTCCATCAATATCCACCACGATTGGAAACGAATCCCATGAATACAGCGATCCCTTATTCGGTGTCATGGAAAGATCATTCAGGAGATCTGACCCTCAGGAACCGCTTTGCTTCAGTTAATTTCTGGGATGTTGCAGGTGAGCGCTTGTTAACCATGGGTACTGAAAAAGGCGGGATTGAGGAGGTGTGGGCTCATCCTTTCATGGCTTTCAGGGATTATGAGGTAGGTATAAAATTCGGTTATCGCGACACCATTTTCTGGCTGAGTGATGAACGGCCTGAAATCGCAGTTGATCCGGCATGTTTTTCCCGGGAATATAAATTTCCCAGGGCATACCTTAAAGAGACGATCGTGAATGATCCAGTGGATCCGAATGGTGTGATCCATTATGAGTACCGTGGGGTATATCCTGCAGCGCTCATTATTCAATTCAAATCGAATTTGCGATGGATGTGGCCGTATTCCGAACGGGTAACAGGATCAATTTGTCATTCCTGGGATGGAGAGATGGGCGCTTTTACCTTACAGGATAAATCGGGCGACCTCAATGTAATTATCGGCGGAACAAAGGAGCCATTGACACATCTTTCGGGTCAATATGAAGATTTTAACTGGTCGAAAACCGACAGCTCCTTTCATGGTATTCCAACAGAAAAGTTTCAGGTTGCTTGTTTACTGCAATACGGTCTTGAAATGAATGATAACCTTGATGTGATTTACACGGCTTCTTCCGAAGGGAATGCTATAACTTATGGTCAGTACAGAAAAGCAATTCATCAACCCAAGTTGATATTTGACCATGCAACAAATCATGCAGATGAACTCCTATCCAAGAGCCTGACCATCACCTCTCCGGATCAAGATTTTAATACCGGGTATCGCTGGGCTTTACTGGCAACAGACCGGTTTTTTGTAAATACACCGGGGATGGGAGAGGCATTGGTAGCGGGGTATTCGACCACAAGCAAGGGTTGGAACGGTGGCCATAAAGTTAACGGAAGACCTGGTTATGGCTGGTATTTCGGCCGCGATGCCGAATGGAGTGGTTTTGCCCTTCTCGATTATGGCGATTTCACCAAAGTCAGATCGCAACTGGAGTTCTTCAATAGGTATCAGGATTTTTCTGGAAAAATATTCCATGAAGTCAGTACATCAGGATTTATTCACTATGATGCAGCGGATGCTACCCCTTTATATATTGTACTTGCCGGAAAGTATTTCAGACATACGAACGATACGGCATTTCTGCGCAAAACATGGCCAAATATTAAAAAAGCGATCAATTTCTGCTTTTCCACCGATACCGACCATGATCATCTGATCGAAAATACCAATGTAGGCCATGGTTGGGTAGAAGGCGGGGAACTCTATGGTTCTCATGCCACACTTTATATGGCCGGCATCTGGGGAGCCGCATTAACAGAAGCTTCGACCATGGCTGCTTTCATGAAAGATTATGAATCTGAAAGTTACCGGCTTGAGGTGCGTAACCTGCAGAAAATCATCAATACCGATTTCTGGGACAATAACCATCAGTTTTTTTCTTATGGGAAGAACAAAGATGGCTCATTCCGCCACGATGCTACAGTTCTGCTGGCAGTTCCTTTATATTTTCGTATGACCGACCGGCAGAAGGCCAGGATTTGTCTCAGGCAATATGCATCCAATGCTTTCACTACTGACTGGGGAGTACGGATTATCCGCGAGGATAACCCGATGTTCAGGCCCACCGGTTATCATTACGGAAGCGTTTGGCCGCTTTTTACAGGTTGGACTGCCCTTGCAGAATATAATTCCGGTAATTTTATCCAGGGATATTCGCATCTCATGAACAATCTCAATATATATAAATCGTGGGGACTGGGATTTGTCGAGGAGGTGCTGAATGGCGCCGAATACCTGCCTTCGGGGGTATGTCCGCACCAATGCTGGTCGGAGACCATGGTATTGCAGCCCGCCATTGAAGGATTACTCGGACTGGAGATCAATGCCCCTGAACAAAAAATCACGCTGGCGCCCCATCTTCCGGCAAATTGGGATTCCCTTACAGTCAGAAACATACGCATTGGAGAACAAAGGGTAGGTTTCAATTATAAGCGGACTGGTAGCAACAACATCTATGATTTTTCACCGGACCAAGAAAAACAGGTAATGATTGAGTTTATGCCTTCTTTTCCGGCAGGAACCCTGTTTACGAAAGTAACCCTAGACGACCGGGAAATTCCATACACTTCTTTTAAAGATGAAGCTTCGATGACCCTTTTGGTCAGGATCAAACTCATAAATTCATCGTGCTTAAATATCGAAACAGAGGGAGGTATCTCCGTAATTCCCGTGGTTTCTGATCCCCGGCCAGGATATGGTCCGGAAGGATTGCGGATCCTCGGGATAAAATTGTCAGGAAACCATTATAACATCGACGTTGAAGGTAAATCAGGCACAAGCGGGATATTCGAAGTATATTCAACCGGAAGCCCGGTAAATGCTAAAAATGCTCGATATCTTAACCATAATAACCGGATATACCGGTATGTCGTTGATTTCGAACCATCCGAATTAAAGTATGGAGTCAAAACGGTAACCCTAGACGACAATGAATAAAAAAGTACCGATCCGTAGAACCAATATTACCCCTGAATCTTCTTCAGAAGATTTTCGTATTCCTTTGAAGGTCGTCGTTTCCCTTTTAGATGTGATGGGTAAAAGCGTTGAATTTCATGGGAAGGTCCTTCCCTTATGGACATAATATTTTCAACATGGAATGTTTATGCTTTACAGAATGACTAAGAATAAACAAGACGTATTGCAGAGATCGAACTATTTCAAGATTGTTTTATTTCTGTTTTTAATGCAGCTTAATTATACCGGAAGAACACAATATCTTTCCCACCTTCAGGCAGGCAGAAATGATGCACTTTTCACGACCTATGCAGCGTCTCCCGGACGTTCCCATTACAGAACAGACCAGGGTTATCAATTTCAGTGGACTGATACCGAATCCGGTGTGGAATTCATTTCAAGAGAAGGTCCGAATCTCGGAATTGCACTTCAAATGGCAGGAAAATCACGGTTCCGGCTTGGAGAGCTTTACCGGGAACCGGTGGTGACAATTTCATACAGCGACCTGGTGAAATATTATTACTACCCCTTTCCGTATTTGAGGGCGGAAGTGTTTTTTACGGTTTACAGTTCCGAGACTGCTATTTTGCAGTACCGATTGGTTAACGAAGGTCATTTTCCGCAAACCATCATGGCACTCCCCTACCTCTATTATCCATCAGCAGACAGCATTGATAATATTGATCATGTTGATCATGTTGATTTTCCCGATGGTTATACCTTTCCGTTAAAAAAACAACGCGACGGTTGGATGGTAGAACACAATATCCCGGTTTGTGAGCAATACAGTGGTTTCTACACATCGAATATCAGGTTCGATAGTGTATTGACATTTTCATTAAGGACCGCAGAGCGAAATAAACCCGGTAGGAAGGATCTCTTATCCATCTTGAAAAAATCAATAATAGAACAGAAACGATCTGTACATTTTGTCAATGGGATTGTCGGATCGAGGACGTTCCGGTTACAAGCGGGGGAAGCGACGGACTTCAGAATTCTGGTGTGCCTTAGCGATGCTGGGAATAGGATGCAGGATTCAGGATACAAGATACTGGATAAAGAAAAACGGATACAAGATTCAGGATACAGGATGCAGGATAAAGAAAAACGGATATTGGATGCTGGATGCTGGATGTTGGATAAAATTGATTTGGAGAAGTTGGTGAGGGAGGATGAAAAGGCGTATTCGAGGATTCCGGGACTGAAATTTACGGATCGGGACAAGGAGATGTTGTATTGGAGCGCGTTTTCGCTTATGCGGCAGTGCATGATGCCTCCGGAGGGAGAATGCGGGTATAATTATTATGTGTTTTCGCGGGAGCCCCGGTGGGGCTGGGGTTATGGCGGACAGGTTTTTCACGAAAGCTTGACCATGATGGCTTATACGTATATGGATCCGGTCGGGGCCATGAATTCGCAGCAGATTTTTATGGAGCGGCAGCACAAAGATGGATATATTAATTACCGCACCGGACCGTATCTGGACGAAACTATTGAAACCGATGGAAAACCCACCAGTTCTGCACCCTGGTTCAACTATGAAAATCTGGAAATTTATAAGATCACAGGAGACAGGAAATTTTTAAGAGAAGCTTATCATTCCGGGAAGAAGTTCTATCAGTATTATATCTCCAACCGTGATTCGAATCAGAATGGCCTTTGCGAATGGGGCGCTCATGCTGAACTGGAATCGGTTCGGGATGCGCGCGTTGCAGTTTGGGATAAGGTCGGATGGGCCGCCAATTTTGAAGGACTCGATGTGAATTCGATGTTGGTTATGGAGGCGAAATCGTTAGCGGAAATGGCGAAAATTCTGGGAAACCAGGCAGAGTCGAAGCAATGGGTGCAAGATGCGGATCATCGAACCAGATTGATCAATGAGAAACTCTGGGACCCGGTAACTTCATTTTATTATAACGTAAACAAGAAGGACCAGACATTTACTTTCCATCAACCCGGAGATCTGAAGATCAAAGAGATCATTGGGTTTTTACCGCTCTGGGCCGGGATCGCCGACCGTAATAAAGCTGCATTACTTGTTGAAAAAATACAGGACACCTCTGAATTCTGGCGTCTTTATGGTGTTCCTTCACTTACCGCAAAAAGCGATTATTATTGTCCGATCGGTTACTGGAATGGTCCGGTCTGGGTGCAATGGGAGTACCTGCTTTACAGGGGTTTAAAGGATTACGGTTACCATAAAGTTGCAGCTGACCTGGCTAACCGTGTTTTAGATAACATGATCTATCATTTGAAAAAAGACCATGTTTTCTGGGAATTTTACAGCGCTGACGATCACCAGGCAGGATGGAATAAAACTTATCTCTGGGCTGGAATTGCCGTTAGGTTTTTTCTGGATGCGGTTAATTTGAAACCTGAATGAACTGCCATTATGTCCTATTTTATACCTGGTTACGAGCTTATACCTATCTTATGGTTTACCTATAGCTAAGATATAGCTAAGCTCATACTCGTAGTTATGAGAGGAGGTTAATGGAAAGAGATTGCTACTATTGCAGTTTTTTAATTAATAATCAGTGCTCAACCGCCATTTTTGTTGTACTGATACCCTGACCGGTATTGATCTTCAAGAAGTAAATACCTGAAGGTAGAGAAGAAACATTAAGTCGTACCTCCTTGTCGCCGGGATTGTATTCGGAATAAACTGTCTGACCAAGGTATGACATCATTTCAAAGTTCTGAATGGGAAAGTCGCTTTTTACAGTTACAACATCGGAAGACGGATTGGGGTAAACATTGATGACGTGTCGTTCGGTTTCAGATACACCATCCGAGTGCCAGAGTGCATACCCGTCGATATAATATGGCACGAAGATGTTGCCTTCCCAATCGGCAAATTCTCGTGGTGTGGGATTATCACTCCAAAATATATTTGAGACATCCCATGAACAACTCAAATTAAAATAAAGCTCAAAAAAGGTACCATAATGGATGGTAATAACTGTTGTAGAAGCAGCCCATACAAAGGTGAGTTTCCCGGACGATGGATTGCCAACCGTGACATCTGCTATCCCTGGATACCAGTTGTTCGTGCCTGTATAAGTCAAATGTGCTGTGTCATATCCAATGGTGAATTGAAAGGAACCCATGTTGCTAATTTCATAGGCATAAACAGGAATGGAAATTGGGCCTGAACCCCAAACGGGGAAAATTTCAACGGTCGGTCCATAATAAGGTCCGACAAACAAGGTTATAGGAATAAAGACAGTCCCTATATTTGGATCACTTACAAAGAAGAGATACCCAGTATAAATCCCATCTGTAAGCTCAGTTGCGTCAATTTGTACAGGTACTTCTACTGAACTCCCAGGTTGAATCATGATAGGATTCGATCCGATTGACAGCCATGACCAGCCCCTTCCGGGGAATGCCAGCCCGTCAATTTCATCGCCCATACCGCCGACGAGGGTCGAATTTCCGGTTACCCTGTCGAGGATACGCAATTCACTGCATCCGGTAGCGTTGTTGTAAGCCGCCAGGTAAATATTATCCGAAATGGGATCCCAGCCCATGCCCTGGGCATAGTTTGCATCATAGCCGAGGGATCCAAGCAGGGTAACCGTACATGTTTCCTTGTTGATCTCAAATGCTTCATCGTTTATAATGTCGAAGCTATACATCCGACCGTTTCCGTCAACAGTAATATCTATGGCGCCGGGTATACTCAGCCAACCAATGAGGGTTTCTGTTCCGGTTTCCATATCAATAATATAGAGGTAAGATTCACTCATGTCCGTTGAAATACCATACATGATATTTGTGGTTTTATCAACAGTGATCCCTGTCCATGATTGATCTCCATAAGGGGTACAAGTGCCAACAGGTATAGTCGCGCCCGTTGCAACTTCAACTTTCATTAACATATTGGTATTATAATCAATAATATACATAAAATCGGAATGGGTTGCGTCGAATGTACCGCCGGAAGGTGCATAATCGATTGAGCTGATGACGGTCTGTGTTCCTGGATCCTCAATATTGAAAAAAAAGAACGTGTTGGCCGGACTAATATCAAATGCATATCCTATGCTGCCTCTCAAATCATTGAATCCTCCTTTACCGAAAGGTTTGCTAACTGATGCCCGTCCAATGGAAGGAACATCGGTTCCATGGGGAAATTCGCCATTACTTACCGGAATTGAAACAACCTGTTTTTTATTTTGATGTGCGGAACCCCTTACTTCGACCGGGCCATCACGAGTATTGGAAATAGTCAACCAGCGTGTAGTATTCTGACCGGGAGGCAGATTCACTTCAAGTTCCATTGGTGTAATGATTATTGCCGGAGCGACGAGGTAAATGTTCAACGTTGTTGTTAACTCAGGAGAAATTATCACACCCGTTGTGTAATATGGGTTGAAACCGGGAGCTTCCACACTTACCTCATATATGCCGGGCACAATATCATCGATCAGATAATGACCATTGGCATTTGTAGTTCCCGTGTACGAAAAAGGTCCACCTCTGGTAACTGTTACTGTTGCATTTTGAACGCCTATGCCAACGTGAGTCACATAACCTTCCAATTTACCGTACCAATCGGGACCCGACAAGGTAACTGGTATTATAACAGTACCTACTTCAGGATCGGATCTGAAAGTAATGATTCCATGACCATAATCAATTATTGGCGGTGAATAGTCCCATCGAGTGTTACTGTTATTGTGTCATAACCGCCGGCTTGCAAGGTCCCGGATTCTTTGTCAATAGATAACCAAGAAGGGGTGCCGCCACCCGGGAATGCAATCCCGTCGATTTCACCACCCATACTGCCGACAAGGGTCGAATTTCCATTTACCCTGTCGAGGATACGTAATTCACCACTTTCGGTAGCGTTGTTGTAAGCCGCCAGGAAGATATTATCCGAAATGGGATCCCAGCCCATACCCTGGGCATAGTTGGCATCATAGCCAATGGATCCAAGCAAGGTTGAAACTCCGGTTTCCTTGTCAATCCTATATGATTCGTCGTTTACAATGTCAAAACTGTACATCTGCCCTGTTCCGTCAATGGTCAGATCAATGGCTCCGGGAATATCCGTGGGTCCGATAAGCGTAGTCGCACCGGTTGCCATATCAATATAATAGATGAATGAAACAACCAAGTCAGTTGAAATACCATACATGATATTTGTGGTTTTGTCGACAGTGATACCCGTCCACGATTGGTAACCATAAGGGTTGCAATAACCAATATCAGTAACATTTCCTGTAGCAATTTCAACTTTCTTTAGCCAATTCGTATTGTAGTCAATTACAAACATAAAAGAAGTATTTACTGCTTCGAATGTTCCGCCAAACGGTGTGTAGTCAATCGGACTGATCACATTGTGTGTTGCAGGATCATCGGTATCGAACGAGAAGAAGGTGTAGCCGGGATTGATATCAAAAGCATATCCGGTGGTTCCACTGGGGGCAATCTTTGATTTATAAGGTATAGAATTATAAGTTGGTGCCCGTCCGATCGAAATAGCAGCAGTTCCGCAGGGAAATTTACCATCGCTTTCGGGAACAGTAACTTTCGGTTTTCCGGTAATGGCAGTAACTGCATCCCAATCCAGCACACCATCACCGGTGTTGGTGATAGTGATGGTCTTTGTCACAATTGTGCCAAAAGGTACCCACTCATTGATTTCCAACGGATCGATCACTATGATAGGGGCTACTATTGCAATGTTGTAAACGGTTGTCTGATCACCTGTAACAATCAAAGGTTCAGCCAAAGCAAATGGATTAAAGCCGGCCTTCACTGCAATAAGATCATAGGTTCCATAAAGGGTTTCCGGAAAAGTATAGACTCCATTAGCGCCGGTAACCATGGAATAGGTATAAGCGGGATTTTCACTGCGTGTTGCTGTTACAGTAACACCTTCAACAGGAGTTCCACCATGAGTCACAGTGCCTTCAAGAATTCCGAAAAATGAACCGGTAATGGTCATCGACAAAGCCACTTCGGGTGAACCTATATCAGGAATGGTTTTAAAGACAAGATCGGCAGTCAAAGTAAGGTCCTTTTGAGGGGGTATATAGGCGCCATCGAATGTTATCGTCACCACTTCAGTATCACCGGCCGGAATTTCGCCATAAGCCGGTTCGATGGTCGCCCATTTTACAAATCCGCTACCCGGAAATGCCAATCCGTCGATTTCACCACCCATCTCACCAATGAGGGTAGTATTTCCGGTTTCCCTGTCCAGTATCCGCAATTCACCACTTCCTGTCACATTATTATAGGCTGCAAGGTAAACGTTATCGGTTACCGGGTCCCAACCCATTCCCTGGGAATAATTGGCATCGAAACCGATAGAACCAAACAAAGTGGCTTCCCCAGTTATTTTGTTAACCTTGTATGCTTCATCCATTGTGATGTCAAAGGTGTACATTTGTCCGGTTCCGTCAATGGTAACGTCAATTGCACAGGGAATACCTGTCGGCCCAATGACCGCGGAAGAACCTGTTGCCTTATCAATAGTATAAATATATGATTCATCCATATTGGTTGACATTCCATACATGATATTCGTCCGTTTGTCAACAGTGATACCACTCCAGATCTGAGACCAGTCGACCGGAATGCATAAACCTATATTTACAACCGTGCCAGTCGCTATCGCTACCTTCTTGAGCTTAAAATCATTATTATCAATGATGTACATAAAATCAGTGTTGATTGCATCGAAGGTACCTCCGAACGGCATAATCGTGATCGGACTGATCACATTTTGTGTGGAAGGATCATCGGTATTGAATGAGAAAAAGTTTGCACCCGGATTAATCTCAAAAGCATATCCAGGAGATCCAGTGAAACCATTCAATGATTTCGATGGTATAGAATTTCCTCCGGAGGCGCGTCCTATCGAAACAGGAGCCGTTCCACGTTGGAATTTACCATCGCTGGCAGGAACAGCAAACTTTTGACTGGTCGGATGAATATAACTGCTCCAATTCAATGGTCCATTTCCTGTATTGGTAACAACCACTTCACGGGTAGTGGTGTCTCCAATTGCAACGGTCACCGTCAATGAATCAGGCTCAACTCCTATGACCGGGGCGGTCAAAGCGTAATTCCGGGTAACTGTTTGATTACCTATGATAGTCACCATTTCTTCAATCGCATTGAATCCATCTTTTTCAAGTGTAAAAACATAATTGCCGGATTCTGCTCCAATGATGGTATAAAGACCATCGGCACCAGAAGTGGCAGTATAGGTTCCGCTTAAGTTGTTGTTGATGGTGATTAGAGCATCTTCAACCGGGGAGCCATCGGATAATCTGGTGATGGCGCCGATAAGGTTACCGACCACCTGCTGATAAATCATTATATTATCGAGATTCCAGTAATTAATGCTGAATGAATGTTCACCGTGTGCGCGGAAACGGACATTGAAGGTGTGTCCTGCAACAATAGAGGTAAGGTTAAATGACTCATTGATAAACGGAAAGCCACTGTTAAGATTAGTATAATCATGAACCGTTTGCCATGCTGAACCGTCAAATACTTCGACGGCCATACATTCAAGGCTCAAGGTTGAGTAATTATTCAATTCCAGATCAAATTTCAGGGTGACATTATCTATGATGCCAGTTGCATTTAACGTTGGAGTGACAAGTGCATAGTTGTAATCGGTTAAAGCCGGTTCCCAATTGAACATGGCGGATGGCGCAGGATTCCCATAGGTATTGGTTACAGACCAATTGCTTTGGTCAGGATCAAATGACCAATCATTAAACTCAAAGCCACCCGATGACCAGTCTTCGATGAATGGAAGGTCATTAAAGTTTTTGATTTCCAGTGTTACAGGAACCTCTTTCATTGGGTTGGACTGATCATTACTGTTGATTGAGGACAATTCGTTATATGTTCCGGCGCGTAGTCCATCTGCATCAAACGCAACCTGAACTATCCGGGAACCAAAAGCTTGTCCAATTTCTTTCGGATTAGGCAGTGATTCGTATAGACTGTTTTTCCAGTAATAATCAATCGAGTTGCAAGGTGTACCTGGCAATTCAATGCTATCCCCGATACAAACGAGAGTCAAATCCGATTTCTTCTTTTCCGTATGTGTCTTTTGGTTTTGAGCATGAGAAAAAATACTCATCGAAAGGACAATTAAGATCACAATGATCTTAATTAAACGTAGGTTTGGTTTCATGTGTTAAAATTTAATTTTTACAAATTCTGGGTTCGCAGGCCATGAAAAACGAAAAGCAACCAAATGGCAAGAAATGAAAAAATCTTCATTTTCCTGTAATACCAATGATGACAAATAAAAAATGCTCTTCATTCCTTCACAAACTTCTCTGTCGACACCTGTCGGTTTTGATAAACCAGACGTATCAAGTACAACCCAGGGCTTAGTACACTTGCATTAAATATGGCTTCAAGTTGGCCGGGTATGAGGGTTTGTCTAACTACCAAGTCTCCATTGATATCGTATAGATCTAACCGTGAATCCTTCTGATAATCTTTGATGTAAACCGAAGCTTGCATGTTATGCTGTGCACTTCTGGTGACAAGGTATTCAGGCAACGATACAGTCAAGACATCTGAAACCGGGTTTGGGAATACTTTGATCTCCGGAATATCGGGTAACCTTTCCAACTCGTCAATATCCACATATACCCCGCACTCAGGGTCGATGGTAAGAACAGTGTCAACTCCTCCTTCACAGGCCCAATCATACACATATGGAATGCTATAAATACTATCATCTTCCAGGTCGGAATTAAGTTTGAACAATACAGAACGTGTGGTATCTCCCTGTCTTTCGGGAGCACAAGCTAATATTTTATGATCCTGAGTAGTCGCAAGTCCTGAGATGACATTATAAATGCTCCCTTGCATAAGAATCCTGGTTTTTAACTTGTTACCAGATGTGTCCAGCTTATATAACCCCCATTCTGCGGCAGATGGATCTATAAAATTAGCGCCATAGGTCATGATCAATGTCGTATCTGAAAGAAAATTCAAATACTGCGTCATACCATCTGCAACACTTGCTGTATCTGCCAAAAGCCTGGATTCAATAATCTCATTGTTCCCGTTGGTTTTTAGAAAATAGGGGTAAACGCGAAAATAGGCAGGGGGCAGGCAAACAGATCCTGTGGAATAAAAGATGCTGTCCGGTTTTTCTCTTGTTTGCCAGGTCGCTGATGCAAGTGTATCCGAATCATCAAGGACCCCGAAATCTTTTAACGTCCCATCAGGGGCCGTAATGATAAACAAAGGTCTGGGTTGCTGGAATTCATACCCGGGTTTGACCACACTGGCTTCCCCGGTAACCATAATATCGCCGTCGGACCGCAGCATAATACTCCTGCCTTCCTCATTATACGCTGAATCACTATGGTAGGTTTGCACCCATTCAACATTTCCTGCCAGATCTAATTTGGTTAAGGCAATACGCTGGGTAGCGTAATCATACCCATAATATGCCATCAATCCGATGTATCCGTCAGGGACTTCCATGATATTAATTCCAAAATCCCCATGGTCATCGGTTTTGAAATAACGGCACCATTCCAGGTTTCCGCATACATCTAATTTTAGGAAAAGAGGATCATAACTATTACTAAAGGGGGTTTTTGTCCAAGTCCCGGCAAGGTTAATTCCTTTATCGGAGGTTTCCACAAAATTTTCACAAACCAATCCGTATCCTTCCCAATCTCCTATAAATCTTTCCCAAAGTTTGTTGCCGTTCACATCTGTTTTGATCAGCCAGCCAGTATGCAAATTGTCTCCGTTTTTAAGAAAGTTTGACAATAAGAGATAACCATTATCATAAGCTTCTGTGACAGAGAAAGCCCAGGAATTCCTATATGGATAAGAATATATCCTTTTCCAATTTTGGCATACGACAGAAGTGCTAAATAACAATAATACCAAAATGGCTATGGTAACGGAAATGTTTTTCATATCGTTATCGAATACACAAAGATAGAACACGAAATATCAAATGTCAAGGAAATGTTATCGACATATCATTATCTGGATAGTAAGAAAAAATTGCCACTCAAAAATAAAGGCCGACCTTCAGCATCCTTAATATCTGGTACTGGGTATATTCTCGTCGTAACGATGTGTAATATTTTGTTACACTTGTTACACTTGTTACACTTACGCCCAGAAAATTCCTTCTGATTTGTTATGTTGAAACCTGATGAAATAACATATCAATTAAGTGGATTTCCCTTGAAAAAATATTCCACCCTGATCAAGGTTATTTACTGGAAATTTGTATATTCGATGAATTGGTTTTACAAAATTTAATGAACATTATGAAAACTGCTATCATTTCCGGCGCTACCGGACTCGTGGGTAAACAATTGCTTCAACAACTGCTTGCTCATCCCACATATGAAAAGGTCATTGCGGTTGTACGCAGACCAGTGGAAATAAGACATGAGAAGCTGATCCAGCGTGTCATCGACTTCGAACAGCTACCCTCGGTACTTGAAGGAGTGAATGCCGATGATGGCTATTGCTGTCTGGGAACGACCATCAAGACTGCCGGAAGCAAAAAACGGCAATACCGGATCGACCACGATTATGTTGTTCAGTTCGCAGAAGCGAGTCATCGCTCCGGAGTGAGTCGTTTTGCCGTTGTCTCTTCTATCGGGGCAAATGTCTTCTCTACAAACTTTTATCTCCGGACCAAAGGTGAAATGGAGCAAGATCTGAAAAAGATCCCTTTCAGCAGCCTGGTCATTATGCAACCCTCATTTCTTATGGGTGAACGGAATGAGTCACGTGCCGGTGAAAAAATCGCACTCGGGATTATGGAGGTAGTGAGCCCTTTGATGATCGGAGGATTGAAAAAATACCGTGGTGTTTCCGATACTTCAGTTGCAGCATCTATGATCAGGGAAATACAAAAAGGTCAAACCGGAATACAAATTATCAGATCGGATCAGATCTAAAGGGTAGATTTGTAGCATTTGAGTATGAGTATGAGGAGGTAAACTAAAATAAAATTCAAGAATTATGAAACCGGCAGTATTTATCGCAGTGATGGTGAGCATTTCAACACTTGTCTCCTGCTCATCAAACCACGAAAAGGTAAAATCGGAAATATTTCGGGCCGAAAAAGAATTTGAAAGACTTGCCGCTGAAAAAGGATTGGCTTATGCCTTTTCATATTTTGCGGCCGACAGCGGTGTGATCAATGTACGCGATCGTCTTGTGAAAGGAAAGGAGGAAATCAGGAAACATTACCTAAAATGGGAGACGCAGGATGTTTCATTGCAATGGACAGCCGATTTTATTGACGTGGCCGCTTCGGGTGACCTCGGATATACCTATGGCCGTTATGTATTTACGTTGACGGATTCGACCGGGAAGGTTACCCGCAACGAGGGAATATTTCACACAGTCTGGAAAAAACAGAAAGATGGCAATTGGAGATTTGTGTGGGACTAATCGAAGGACGAAGGACGAAGGACGAAAGACGAAGGACGAAGGACGAGGGACGAAGGACGATTTATGATTGATACTTTGAGGTTGTGAATTTCTATGTTATTGCACTTATCAGAGATATGAGAAGACTAATTTTTCTATTGCTATCATCGTTACAAGTTTTGATCCTTACGGCCCAGGATTTCAAACCCATAGAGGATTACCTGCGCATCAGCGCAAAGGCCGGAGATCCGCTATATACCACTTATGCCGCCGCTATGGAACGGTCGCGCTTATATGGTGATAAGGCCTATAAGATGGATTACTATTCCGATTGCCGGCCGGTAACTTATTCAAGTGATAATGCTGGGAACATGTTTTGCATCTGGAAAGTCGACCAGGTGGTGATCCCCCTTATAGGAGAATACTTTGAAAAGCCGGTAGTCAGATTTTCTTTTCCTGATATGGCGATCATGGAATACAAACCATTTCGCGGAATTCATGTAAGGAGACCTTTTTTGTTTACAGTTCCACACTGGCAATGGTCGAAATGGAGGTAAAAAATGCAGACATCATCCCCCACGAAATGGCTGTTTACCCGGTTCTGGAGACCGGAAATGATTCACTTGAGATTGAACGTTACGATGACAACCTGGATGGATACCTGACAAAACGGTATGAAAGCCCATACCGGATGACCAGCAGCCTTAAAACGGAATATGGTTATCCGACCCATGTACGTGATTACTTCGGGTGCAACCGTAAAACTGCCTCACACGGAGGGTATCCTGGCAATATGGAGGATTTTTACAATGTGATAAAGACCGATTTTTATTCCGATAAGCGAATCGATTCCCTGAATATGAGGTCATCAGGGTATGTTGATTTCATTGCGCTCCAGTTGAAAAAAAGGCTTAATCCCGGAGAAAAGGTTACTTTCCGTTATTTCCGGGGAGTAACGGCGCAACAGGAGAATGCAGATAAAATGATCAACGCGATCGATTCGGTAAAGAATTTCATGCTGAAAACCTATTATGACGATGATCTTATCCTGTTTTCAAAAATTCCCCGGATCAATTTTAAAACACAGGCAGAAAAGCTGGCTTATCTCAGCGCTTTTAATCTTGTCCGTGGTTGCATGTACCCCCCGTCGGGAAAGACAAAATACAACTTTTATGTTTTTTCCCGCAATCCTCTTTGGGGCTGGGGGCATGGTCACCAGGTACTGCATGAATCACTCAGCATGATGGCATATGCCTACTTGGATCCGAAATCGGCAGAAGGATCGCAACGGGTTTACATGGAGCAACAACGTGAAGACGGATTGATCGCTTATCGTCACGGACCACGGGGGTTACAGGATTATCCTCACAATAATATGTCGACCACGTCGGCTCCGTTTTTCAGCTGGATCAACCTGGAGGTTTATGAGGTAAGCCGGGACAAGCAATTCCTTGAGGACGCATACCTTTCGGGAAGTAAATATGTGAATTGGTTGATTCTGAACCGGGACACCGATCACGATGGCACTTTTGAATGGGGGCCTTATGGTATCATTGAGAATGTCAGGGATTGGTATAACGCCGTTTTCCAGGTTTCGGCCGAGCGGTATCTCGATGTGGATAAAGAGGATATCTCGGATGAACTGGAATGCCTTGATCTGACCCTGATGGTGATCAAGGAGGAACGCAGTCTCGCTAAAATGGCGAAGATACTGGGGAATGAACCGGAATCAAAACAATGGCTTACACTGGCAGAAAAGACATCGAAGCTGGTAAACGAACGTATGTGGGATGACTCTACAGGCTTTTATTATTCAATAAACAAAAATGATCATTCTTTTAAATTCATGACCCGTGATCTGAGGCGTCAGGAGATCATCGGTTTTCTGGTCTTATGGGCAGAAGCAGCTCCTGCCGACCGGGCAGCCCGTTTGGTTCAAACCCTGACAGACACGACAAAATTCTGGCGGAGATACGGTATTCCTACACTTTCAGCACAGGATCCATGGTACAGTCCATATGTGGATTATTGCTGTAAATGGAACGGATCGGTTTGGATGCTCTGGGATTATATGGTTTATAAAGGACTTAAATCTTACCGGTATCGTGATCTGGCGACCCAACTTGCCAATAAAATGGTCAATTGTGTAACTGTCCAACTTTCAAAAAATCATAATTACTGGGAGTCATATAGTCCCGATAATGAAGTCCTCAACTGTCCACCGAATTATATATGGGATGCGATCATTGCAAAACTCATGGTTGAAGAATATCAGAAGTAGTACCTTTGCACGGTAAAATTGAGTTTTTATGAAACAGCTTGTGTTACGGAATGGATATTTATTTCTTTTTATGTTGTTGATGCTTTCTTCTTGTAATACAGGTAACCTTACGGATATTCAGCGGTTATTATCTCCAGCGGCATTACCGTATCTGAAAAGCAGCAAACTGATCCAGGTGTCGAGCTATGATACAACGGGTGGAAATAATGACCGGATTACCATTGCCCCGGGAGCGAAGGCCATCATATTCAATGTGGACGGACCGGGTATGATCTCCCGTATTTGGTTTACAATAGATTCACGGGATCCTTTTTTTCTGCGTCATGTTGTGATCAGGATGTACTGGGACCATGAAAAGAATCCATCCGTAGAGGTTCCACTTGGCGATTTTTTCGGCTCCGGGTTTAAATATCAGCCCTATATATCCCAATATCTGGGGATGACGAGTGGTGGGTATATTTGTTATTTGCCGATGCCGTTTGAAAGACATGCACGTATTGAAATTTCGAATGATACTCCCCAGGAGATCTATGCTTTTTATTATCAGATAGATTACCAGAAATTCGAAGGCGCGCTTGAATCGGATGTAGCATATTTTCATGCCTTATGGAAACGGGATGTACGAACAAATTATGATTCTAATTATGTTGTTCTGAATGCGGAGGGACGTGGTCATATTGTCGGGGTCAACATGAATCTACAATCGTATGATGGTAGCTTTGGTTATCTGGAAGGCGATGAAATGGTATATGTTGATGGAGAAAGAAAACCGTCGATTCACGGGACCGGGACCGAAGATTTTTTTTCCGGAGGATGGTATTTCAACAGGAATGAATTTGCAGGACCTTATAGTGGATTGATCTATAAAAATGATACGACTGGGCAGATTGCTGCTTTCCGGTTGCTCATTCCCGATCCGATTCCCTTTAAAAAGAGCATTAAATTTACCATTGAACATGGACATGGGAACCAGGAAATTGCAGATTACAGTTCCACGGTTTACTGGTACCAGATGGAACCGCACAAACCCTTTCCCCCTTTTCCTGTTGCAGGGCAAAGAACACCTTTGAGGGTTATGAAACCTGCCAAACTGATCGAGGCTGAAAAGCTTAAGTTTCAGCTGAACGGACAGAAATCAAAGGTAATGGACATGTCGGAATTTGGTCCGGAATGGGGGGATAACAGGCAGATACTTATTGAAGCCCATGATAAATCTACATTCGGTCTGACCATTAATGGGCTAAAGGAAGCCCAATACGATATTACCCTGTATTATACATTGGGACCGGATTATGGGAATGCCGATATTTTTATTAACAATCAGAAGACCGGGGAGATCAACGGGTATTCACTTAATACACTTCCTATCGGGAAAACAATTTTAACCGGGTTACAACATGTGACCGGACTGAATTCCATCGACATAAAGTTCGTTATCACGGGAAAAGACCCGGCATCCAAAGGATTCAACATTGGACTTGATGGACTTCGGGTAACACCGAAAAGGGATTTTATTCCGGCGTGGTATATTCTGGGTCCATTTCCAAATCCCCGGAAAAGCGAAACGGATCGCCGGGGCCTTGATTCGGTTTACTTACCTGAATCGGTTGTGGATCTTACCAGGTTATATTTCGGAATTGACGGGAAACCTATTCGCTGGAAATTTTACAATACTCCAGTGAACGGTTATTTTTCCCTCAATGATAAAATTGAGCCCTCGGAGTTGGTAGTCACTTATGTAGTTACCTATATCTATTCACCAGACAACAGGAAAATCTCATTTTTCATAGGAAGCGATGATGGTATAAAAGTGTTTTTTAACGATAACAAAGTTTACCGTTATACCGGAACCCGGGCTGCTGAACCTGATCAGGCAGAAATGGAATTGAAGATGAAACCGGGGTGGAATAAACTTTTATTGAAAATTGAAAATAATTTTGGCGGCTATGGTTTTTATGCCCGGGTTCTGGACCGGGAGAATAAATTGATCATCAACCCCGACCAGAAGAAGACAATAAACGTAAAACGATGAGGTACGAAGGGATACTATACTTCCTGATTTTTATTATCTGTCTTGGATTTACACCGGGAAACATGAGTTCTGCTTACGGTCAAAAGTTCGTCAAGCAGGGAGGTCCGGTCCCGATCTCTTTTTGTATCAAAGAGCCGGAAATGAAACTGTACCGTATGGTAAACGGTTACCGTCAGCAATACAACCTGCCTCCTATTCCGCTGTCCAGATCGCTATGTTATGTTGCCTCCCTCCATGTCAAAGATTTGTTACTTCATCATCCCGACCAGGGACCTTGTAACTTTCATTCCTGGTCGAACCAAGGGCCATGGAAACCTTTTTGCTATCCGCGGGACGAGAATAAAAACAGTTCGGTTTGGGATAAACCCCGCGAACTCACCCGCTATCCTGCCAAAGCCTATGAAATAGTGTACTGGGAAAACAGCCCGGTGGTAATTGATACTGTCATCTCTGTATGGAAAACTGAAGCTTATTTCAACAGTTTTCTGACCAATTCAGGTAAGTGGCTGGGAAAACAATGGAGCGCTATCGGCATTGCCATTTATGAAAATTATGCATGTGCCTGGTTTGGAGAGGTGGCCGACCCCGATATACCTGTCGGTGTCTGTGGCGATCTTCCGGTTGTTCCGGCAGGTGAACCCGATAAATCGGGTTTGAAGGTTAAAAAGCTTGTTGTCAAGAACCCCGACAGCCTTAGACCTGCTCTCTCAAAGATTTCCGGAAAGACCAGACACGTAACCAAAAAAGTCACTGATTCACTTCAGAAATCCGTGGCAATTCATTTACCTGATACTCTCAAGGGTAAGTTGACTGTAAAAGCGGATACTGCGGTAAATCGTCCGGCCACTTATTATATCATCGTGAAAACGAATTTATCACACGAGGCTGCAACCAACCTTTTGCCGAAACTCCAGGCCGAAGGGTATCCGGATGCCAAGGTTCTTGATAAGGATGGGAAGATCAGGGTTTCTGTCTTTGAATCGGCTGATAAAACATCCGTCATGACTCGTTTAAAGGAAGTTAAAAAGACCTATAAAGATGCGTGGCTGCTGAAGAAGTAATTAAGAATTGGGCTAAAATACTAAAAAAGACGGCAGAAAAGGGTCAGAAGAAAAGTCAATCTTCTTGTCGATCGTTACGCTTTCATATAAAAAAGGTCACGCTGGGCAAAGGCATGTTCATGCTCGAGCAACCATTTTTTACGCCAGAGACCACCGCCATATCCGACAAGTTTTCCGTCATGTCCGAGTACACGATGGCACGGAATGATAATGGAGACAGGATTTCTTCCGTTGGCGCCACCCACGGCACGTAACGCGTTCAAATTGCCAATCCGCCGGGCCAGTTCGAGATATGAAATAATTTCTCCGTAAGGAATCTTTTGCAGTTCAGACCAAACCTGTATTTGAAATGCTGACCCTTTCAGATCTAATGGCAGGTCAAACGTTTTTCTCGATCCTGCAAAATATTCTTTCAATTGTTCAATACTGGATTTAAGACTGGAAGGTACGTGGTGAATCCGTACACGAAAATTGAGAAAGGACAGGCTTTGGATACCTTTTTCAGAACCGGTAATTTCCAGGAAGCCAATGGGGGTCTTCAGAAAGGCCCGATGGATGGGGTTCATATCATGGTTTTTTGGATTTATGTGTCCGGAAAGCAAAGAAGAGCATAATGAGTCCAAAGCTCAGCATTCCAAGCCCAGACCAGATGTTGATATTAATACCAAGCGACCGGGTATACAGCTCCACGTCTGCATTGGTAAACAATCCATAAAATGTGAGCAGGAGCCCAATGATGCTGAACATTAAACCTATCGGAAATTTTATATCGATGCCCATGATGATTTGGAGATTTGAAAATTTGAAGATTTGAAGATTTGAAAATGTTTTAAATTCAGTTTAAGGTTACTGTTTATCAGTCATTTACCAAAATAATATTGTCAATATCGTTGCGATGGTCAGGACAATGATTGCGAGTGTGGATGACCGGAAGTACCAGGCCACATTTTTTTCCTTGAATTTCGGGGTCAGGGAATAGACCAGTCCTTTCAGATCTCCTTCTGATTTCTGTTGTTTTGTTACCAGTGAAACAACTATAGTAACCACTGTTGCGGTTGTCCAAGCAAAAATGGCAGTCCAGAAATTCTGAGCCATTTCCACGGGATAGGTGTAGAGGTGGCAAATCCATCCTCCTTTTACAAGGGTTGCCGCACCCAGCGGAGAAGTTAAACCATGGTGCAACAATGCGATAAAGAAACCGGCCAGCAAGCCGGTGAAAGCAGCATGACCCGTAGTCCGCTTCCAGAACATCCCAAGGAAGATGACTGCAAACAAGGGAGCATTGATCATGGAAAAAATGGTTTGCAGAAAGTCCATAATATTGCCAAAAAGACTTGCCAGGTAAGCAGCAGCAATGCTCACAACCACCCCGAAGATCGTGGCCATCCGGCCGACAAAAAGATAATGTTTATCATCGGTTTCTTTATTTCCTGTAACCGGCCGGATATAACTCTGATAAATATCATAGGTCCAAACTGTATTGAATGCAGATACATTTCCGGCCATCCCCGACATGAAAGAAGCCAGCAATGCTGTTATTCCCAATCCCAGCACGCCGGCAGGCAGATATTGTTTCAACAGGGCGATGATCGTATAATCATAGTTGTAATGTCCCGGTGAAATTTCGGGTAATGAAAACCCGGATCCTTGTTTATTAAGCAGTACAAGGGCCGCAATTCCCGGAACAATGATAAGAAACGGGATGAACATTTTCGGGAGTGCGCCGATCAGCGGGGTATTCCGGGCAGCCGTGGGAGAATTTGCGGACATGGCCCTTTGTACGATCAAAAAGTTGGTACACCAATATCCAAAGGAAAGAACAAAACCCAGACCTGCAAAAATTCCATACCATTCAACACCCAAAGGGTTTGCACCGGAAGATCCGGTATATTTCCAGGTGGTGGTCCAGGTATCTGCAGCAAATCCTTTGGCGGTAACAATCGGGGCCAGTTGTTCTTTCATACCTGACCAGCCAACCAGATCCTGGAGACTTAGAATAACAATAGGTAATAATCCGATCACT
>JALNZC010000094.1 GCA_023229525.1 Bacteroidales bacterium | reverse complement strand
TTCTCGTTGAGACGCATTGCAATGCGTCTCAACGAGATCTTAAATAAACCTTAAAAAATATTATATGGCAATATTACCGTTCCAGAAACCTGATAAGGTAATCATGGTGGAAGCCGATGATAGTCGTGGCCTTTTCGAATTTCGTCCATTAGAACCTGGTTTTGGTGTAACTATTGGAAACGCCCTGAGAAGGATTTTACTTTCCTCCTTGGAAGGCTTTGCCATCACATCGGTAAAAATCGAAGGGGTAGAACAGGAATTTTCTACCATTAAGGGTGTGATTGAAGATGTTACAGAACTTATTCTGAATCTTAAACAGATCCGCTTCAAACGGCTGATTGATAGTGAAAGCTCAGAAAAAGTCACTGTTATCATTTCACAACAGAAGGAATTCAAAGCAGGTGATATCAATAAATTCCTGTCCGTTTTCCAGGTTCTTAACCCTGAAGTGGTTGTTTGTCATATGGAACCCACGGTGAAATTGACGATAGAACTTTCCATTGACAAAGGACGTGGATACATTCCGGCAGAAGAGAATAAAACCCTTAGCTCGTCCTTGGGAAGAATCGCCATTGATTCGGTTCACACCCCAATTAAAAACGTCACCTTCACCATTGAAAATTACCGGGTGGAACAAAAAACTGACTATGAAAAATTACTCATGGAAGTGATCACTGATGGCTCTATCCATCCTAAAAATGCCCTGAAAGAAGCTGCTAAAATTCTCATTCACCACTTCATGTTGTTTTCGGATGAAAAAATTACATTGGATTCGGCGGAAAAAACTGTCGCCGAGGAATTTGATGAGACATCTTTACATATACGCCAGTTGCTGAAGACCAAACTGGTTGATATGGATCTTTCAGTCAGGGCGCTGAATTGCCTGAAGGCCGCCGATGTGGAGACCTTGGGCGACCTCGTGGCCTTTAACAAAAATGACCTGTTGAAATTTCGTAACTTCGGAAAGAAATCACTGACCGAACTGGAGGAACTCGTTAAATCTAAGGGTCTTGAATTTGGAATGAATACGACGAAATATAAATTAGATAAGGATTAATTGCAATGAGACACCAGAAGAAAATTAATCATTTAGGACGTAAGAGTGCACACCGAAAGGCTATGCTGTCAAACATGGCTTCCTCTCTGATCATTCATAAAAGAATACATACCACGGTTGCCAAAGCCAAGGCCTTAAGGATTTTCGTGGAGCCACTGATTACCAAATCGAAAGAGGATTCGACCCATTCACGTCGCATGGTTTTTGGCTATCTCCAGAATAAAGAAGCCGTTACTGAACTGTTCCGCGAAATTTCGAAAAAAATCATGGAACGACCGGGAGGTTATACCCGTATATTGAAAACAGGAAACAGGTTTGGCGATAATGCCGAGATGTGTCTTATTGAATTGGTTGATTACAATGAAACAATGCTTACAGCCAAGGATGAAGGAAAAGCCAAAGCTACGCGGAGAAGAAGGGGCGGTGTCAAGAAAAAAGCAACCGAGTCTCCGGTAAAAGGCACAGAACCGGAACCAGAAGTTGCTCCGACCCCTGTTGAAGAAAAACCTGAAGAATAATTGTTAAAAATTATTTCAATTTGATCTCAGAAAAGGATGACGTAAATGGATTATGTGATCCTTTTTTCATTATGGAAACTATAACAATAAAACAACCATGAGTACAATCTTATCAACCCATGCCCGTCAGATTTTAGACTCACGTGGCAATCCCACCATCGAGGTGGATGTTATTACCGATACCGGTATTATCGGACGTGCAGCCGTCCCATCCGGAGCTTCTACAGGAATTCACGAAGCCGTTGAACTTCGCGACGGAGATAAAAAATTTTATATGGGGAAGGGCGTCCTTCAGGCTGTACATAATGTCAATAACGTAATCGCTGACGAAATCCAGGGAATGTACGTTACGGACCAGATAGAGATCGATAACAAATTGATCGAACTTGACGGAACCCCCAACAAATCGAAACTCGGGGCCAATGCCATTCTTGGTGTTTCTCTCGCAAGTGCGCATGCTGCGGCACAGGTAACCGGCCAGGAATTGTATCGTTACATTGGTGGTGTCGCTGCCCAAACCCTCCCCATTCCAATGATGAATATTCTTAATGGTGGCTCCCACGCCGATAATTCGATCGATTTCCAGGAATTTATGATCATGCCGGTAGGAGCTACCTCTTTCAGTGAAGCTATCCGGATGGGAGCCGAAGTATTCCATAACTTGAAGGGGGTGCTGAAGAAGGGAAAATATTCCACAAATGTTGGCGATGAAGGTGGCTTTGCTCCAAACTTAAAATCGAATGAAGAAGCGCTGAAGGTGATCATGAAAGCTATTGAGGTAGCCGGTTATGTACCCGGTAAGGATATCTTTATCGCCCTTGATCCCGCTTCATCCGACTATTATATCGCAGAGGAAAATGTATATCATCTGAAAAAATCAACAGGTGAAAAACTGACTCCAGCAGAAATGGTCTCATTTTGGAAAGATTGGGTAAAACGATACCCCATCATTTCTATCGAAGATGGAATGGCTGAAGATGATTGGGATGGATGGAAGCTGATGACCAAAGAGATGGGTAACAAGATTCAACTTGTGGGTGACGACCTGTTTGTGACCAATGTAGAACGTCTTACTGAGGGTATCAAAAAAAATGTTGCCAACTCAATCCTGATAAAAGTCAATCAGATTGGAACTTTAAGTGAAACGATCAATGCGGTAAATCTGGCCTACCGGAACAGCTATACTGCTGTCATCAGCCACCGCTCCGGTGAAACCGAAGATGTAACCATTTCCGACCTGGCAGTTGCTTTAAATACCGGACTTATTAAAACCGGATCGGCCTGCCGTACCGACCGGATTGCAAAATATAACCAGTTAATCCGTATCGAAGAACAATTGGGTGAAACCGCTAAATATTTAGGAAAAAATTTCAAATATTTCCGCTAGTGTAACGACAATTTAATTATGAAACGTAATATTTAGACATTTTTCGATCAGCTTTATACTTTGTGAAGCTCCAATTGATTTTTCTTTGCTCCAAATTATTCTGCAAA
>JALNZC010000061.1 GCA_023229525.1 Bacteroidales bacterium | reverse complement strand
GTAGTCTCGAAAGTGATTAAATCCTGCAGGCAGAGCTAATAACCGTATAGCGAAGGCAGTATGTCACTCCGAAACTGACTGAAACGGAATGACACGGCTGGCGGGATGGTAGCAACAGCATGGTACCAGGGATATGTAACGCAACTGGAGATACGCTCCTCATCCCGGAAAGAAAGGGCCGGAACAAGGTAGGTTCTATAATCCCGCAAGTCGAGAGAAATGAACCGAAGATGAGAGGGAGTCGGATAGGAGAATAGTAGCGAAGAAGTTCTTTAATAGGAATAGAGCGAAGTCTCCTTACTAATGATAATCTTCTAACAAAATGGAGAGGCAAAGACGACAATGATAAAAACGTCAATCACATTGCAGGAACTGAGAAGGAAGATATACGTCAAAGCGAAAGCTGATAAGTCGCATTGCTTCTGGGGTCTGTATGTACACGTATGCAAACAAAGTACACTTGAAGAAGCCTATCGGATGGTCAAACGCAACAATGGAGCACCGGGGATAGATGGAATGACTTTCGATGATATTGAGCAGAAAGGAGTGGAAATCTTTTTACAGAACATACAGCAAGAACTAATCAATGGCTCTTACCATCCAGCTCGAAACCGGATCAAAGAAATACCTAAAGCAAATGGTAAAATCCGTAAACTGGGTATGCCAACGATCAGGGATCGGGTAGTGCAGGGAGCAGTGAAACTGATTATTGAACCTGTATTTGAATCAAACTTTCAGGAAGGCTCTTATGGATACCGGCCAAAAAGAACAGCGCATCAGGCAATAGAAAGAGTTGCCGAAGCCGTGGTAAAGGCAAAGACAAGGATAATAGATTTAGACCTGCGAGCTTACTTTGACACGGTAAAGCATCACATTCTATTAGACAAAGTAGCAAAACGGATAGCAGATGACAAGATAATGCGACTGCTTAACCAAATGCTGAAGGCAGGAGGAAAAGAAGGGGTACCGCAAGGTGGAGTTATATCGCCCTTATTAAGCAATATCTATCTCAATGAAGTAGATAAAATGCTTGAGAAGGCGAACGAAACAACACGCGAAGGTAAATACATGCACCTTGAATATGCACGTTTTGCTGATGATGCAGTGATCTTAGTAGATGGACATCATAAATGAGACTGGCTATGGGTTGGGATCAACAGGCGGTTGCGGGAAGAACTGAATAAATTACAGGTACACATCAATGAAGAAAAGACAAAGCAACTGGATTTAGTCAAAGGGGATAGTTTTGGTTTTATGGGCTTTGACTTTAGGAGACTAAAAACGAAGACCGGTAAATGGAGAGTAAACTATCAACCCAAGATGCAAGCCAGAGTAAAGGTGATGGATAAGATCAGAAATGTGTTTAAACGTCATGAATCACAACCACTGACAAGGGTAAGAGATCTCATCAATCCCATCCTGCGAGGTTGGGTGCAATATTTTAGGATAGGACACACAAGCAAAGCTTTTGGGTATGTGAAAGATTGGTTGACCAAGAAAATCCGAAGGCATCTTATGAGAGCCAAAGGAAAGCAGGGCTTCGGTTGGAAGCAATGGAGTACAAAAGGGTTATATGCTACGTACAACATATTTAGCGACTTTAAAGTATCCTCCAGGAAATTTGCCCCGACATGATAGGCTATGAACTTGATCTGAAATCATTAGGAAAGCGCAGTGCGTTAAATGCGCACGCTGCGTTTGACGAGGCGGGTGCTGGAAACACGATCGGATTGATTGGTGCGCCAGTGCTCGACCCTACTTTAGGGGACAAGGGTGGGGTTACCCGCCTGCGTTACTCGATGAAAAAAACAAAAATTAAAAAGTAGAAAAATGAAAACAAAAATTTTTATCCTTTGCCTTTTTATCGCCCCTTACTGTGCAGCTCAAAACTGGACAAAACCGCTAAATATTTCTAATATGGAGGGTTTGAATAACCAACCAGATATGACTGTTGACCAAAATGGCACTTTTCATTGTGTTTGGGCACATAAGATTGTAGAGAACTTTTGGAAAATATATTATTCACAGTCAAGCAATGAAGGACTTACATGGTCAGTACCTGATGATATTTCATTAAATACGGAGAAATGGGTATCAGACCCACATATCGTTTGTGATTCGGAAAATAATTTGTATCTCACTTATGACTATGATGTAGGAAATTATCTTGAATCCTTGGTTTATTATAAAAAATTTGACGGAATTAGCTGGAGTGATCCAATTGTTGTGTCGGAAGGAATGCCCGAATCACATGCCAATAAATTAGTGATTGATAACAATGACAGGGTTTATTGTTTCTGGTACAGAAGTATCAATAACGGTACAACTTTCTACAGGTATCTGCAAAACGGAGTTTGGAGCGATTACTATATACCCTATAACAACAATGATTATTTCGCTTTTATAAATTGTACTGTAGATTCCAGTAATAACCTTCATTGGATTGGCGCCCATCATTACGAAGGGCAAACAGCTTATGATATAAAACCTGTATATTTTTATTACAATTATGAAAATGATTTGTGGAGTGAAATTGTTGAATTTGGAGAACGTTATTCATGGTATGGTTTCGATATTGATTTGGATACAAGCTATTTACCTCATCTTTTATGGCAGGAATTTACAAATGATAGTATTCCGCCCAATGACGGTACTTTTTATGCATATAATAACGGCACATCTTGGACTACTCCTGAACTAATTGTTGAAGACCCTAAAAACCAACAAATTATTATTGATACCTATAATAACCCAAATATTTTTGATACTGAAAAATCTGATGATGGTCAGAAAATAATATTTTACTATTTTCTAGATAACTTTTGGAACGGTTATATAATAGATGAAACACCAAACGCATTTTTTAACCTAAAAACAGTTAAATATAACAACAAAATATTTTTATTCTATTCAAAAAGTCTTATGGCAGACGAAGGGCAGATATTTTATTCAAAAATGGATATAATAACAAATAATATTGAAATTACTACTTCATTTAATAAATTTAAGCTTTTCCCCAATCCATTTACAATTAAATTAACTATTGTTTTTGAAATGAAATCTAATAAAGATTTTCAATTGAAAATTTACACAATCCAAGGCAAACTAATAAATACATTAATAAACGAAAATAAATCATTAGACAAGCATGAAATAATATGGGACGGTAAAGACCAAAACGGAAAGGAGGTTACACCAGGCCTTTATCTCGTACGCTTGCAGTCAGGCAGGAACATTCTTACACGCTCGGTAATATTAGTTCAATAATTTTTTAACCAGGCTATTAAACCGGCACAAAGAGATCGGGCTGCCAAAAGCATCACAAGGCAACAAGCAGCCGATCCCCGCCACCGGTAACAGCCGCAAAATTAACAAAAATGAAAACAATTCGTATTTTAATTGTGGTAATGGCTTTTGTAAGCCTTTTGGCATCAACTTTTGCACAGGAGAAATATGCCGTACTTATTACCGGTGATTATGCCGCACAAGGCATACCCCTTGAAGATCAGTGGAATCATGGACAAGGTAGAAGCGCTTATGGCTATGAAGAATTTTGGTACGACACTTACCTGATGTGGGAAATGCTTGTTTATGAGAAAGGATATTCCAATGAAAATGTGTTTGTGCTTTTTGCAGGTGGTCAGGATTTTACCAAACCTAATATGTGGAGTAGATATACTGCAGCAACACACGGACTTGATCACATTACTGATTTTTCTGCCTCCATCAATAATGTGACGGAGGTATTTGGAGGATTGGCCAATGGATCAGGCGGTTTTCCGCAAGTAACAGAAGATGATTTTTTGTTTGTATGGACATTTGACCATGGTGGACCCGGACCCGGACAAACAGGACCTGTTTATCTGTGTTTGCGTGGTGGCAATATGTGGGATTATGAGTTTGCTGCACTGACCGATCAAATACCTGCTTACAAAAAGGTTTTTTGGATGCAACAATGCCGCTCAGGTGGATTTTATGATGACCTTGAAGAAATGAATACTGTTTTTAATTCAGCCTGCCAACCCATTGAATACGCCCGACCTGCCGATAATATTGATATTAGTGGCAATTCTGTTGAAGAATGGGAACAAGTCAATGGTGAATATTACCGTCATGGTGAGTTTAATTTCCACACTTATTCAGCAGCCGTTGGTGAATCTCCTGCATTTGTAAATAATTATAACGGGCAACCATATTCTGAAGCAGATCAAAACAATGATAATTACATATCAGTTATTGAAAGTTACATTTGGGAAGAAACACATGAATCTATTGATGTCGGTGGGAGTTATGCTGGTGAAGAACCATTATATTCTGACCTTGGTAATATCGGAGGAAATACATCCTTGGAATATCCTACGCTTTTGCACACTGATGTAACTACGAATATCAATTATCGCGGTTTGATAGGTATTTCAAAAGACATCCATGTAACCACCGGAAACCAGCTTACTTTTAATAACAATGCTGATATTTATTTGCTGAATAATGCAAAACTCATTGTTGATGCAGGAGCTACCCTTGTTATTCAGGATAATGTTCAATTTCTTGGTAACCACAACAATAGTATTCAGGTAAACGGTAATATTCAAATAGGTCAAAATTTAACATTTGCCCGAAACGGCAATTCCGGCTATTTCGATGGGTTGTACTTGAACAACAAAAATATGCAAGCAACTATCACCGGAGCAACCTTTAACAAAACCCGGTTCTACAATTACGGAGCAAGTCTTGTCATGAATAATTGCACATTTAACGATTGTTATATTGCAAGGTCGCACAGAGGTTATGTAACAATTTCCAATTCTAATTTTGACCGCACCTGGTTATATCTTGAAAACCAAACCAATGATCCCAACCTCATTGCAACGGTAAGCGGTTGTAATTTCAGCACCAATTATACCATGGCGGGTATTGATTTATGGTATTACGGAAAGTATTTTATCGAAAATAATACCATTCAAGGGTATTATAATGGGATGCAAATCAATTATTCAGGCAAAGGGAATACCGGCAATCAATCTATTTTTGGCAACCACATATACAATTCTGCAATGGCAGCTATTTTGGCCTATAATACCATTGGTTCAATTGCCGGTAATAACATCCACAACAACAAGTACGGAGTTAGACTAATGAATGGTTGTAATGTTGCACTTTTCGGCAACGCGTCAGCCCAAAATCAATCACAAACCCAACAAATTAAGGACAATACAAGTTATGAAGTTTATGCTTCCCAATTTAGCTTCCCTTGGTATTTCAGATTCAATGAAATTATTGATGAAGACAATTTAGGCAACCCGACTGATCCAATGGTTTTACATGACAGGCCAAATGTACCGCCACTGCTTAAATTGGATGTCAGGTATAATTGTTGGGGCAATCACTTCAATCCTGATCAGGATTTAAAAACTACCAACGGGGTTTATAAATGGTACCCTACCTGGTGTCCGGGCGGTGGGGGTATTGAACCTGATCCGATAGAAGATATGTATTTGTCGGCAGTCGAACAGTTTGAAAATGACAATTACACTGCAGCTAAAAACCTCTTTCAGCTTCTCATACAGCAATACCCAAAGTCAGATTATGCTCAGGCTGCAATGAAAGAATTACTAAGGCTTGAAGAATATGTTGCATCGGATTATACCGGACTTAAAGAATATTATCTTACCAATGATTCAATCACAACCGATACTGTTTTGGTGAAATTAGGAGATATATTAGCTAACAAATGTGATGTTAATCTTGAAAACTGGCCACAAGCGATTAGCTGGTACGAAAACAAAATCATAAATCCCACATGCCTCGAAGACAGCGTTTTCGCTATAATAGATTTAGGCTACGTGTATTTTCTCATGGAAAATCAAGGGCTGAAATCAACTTATACTGGAG
Source organism: Bacteroidales bacterium (assembly GCA_023229525.1). Classification (GTDB taxonomy): domain Bacteria; phylum Bacteroidota; class Bacteroidia; order Bacteroidales; family FEN-979; genus CAIVAT01. The sequence goes on along the minus strand of JALNZC010000061.1, from coordinate 10,914 downwards.
ATCTAAAACAGTTTAAACCTGAAAGTAAAGAAAAATATTTTGAACACAAGGATTTCTTACTATCATTGCTTCCAGGTGAAATGATGAGTTATAAATTACGCACCAACCTTACAAACCTTGCTTATGGTAGTTTATTGCACAATGTTCCAAACCCTTTCAGTGAAAACACACAAGTATGGTATAAGATTGATGAGATGGTTTCAGTTGCAATTTCCGTTACAGACATTACCGGCAAAGAAATCAAAATGATTGACCAGGGTACAAAAGACAAAGGAACCTATATGGTTGACTTCGTGAATACAAACCTTACTCCCGGAACATACTTTTATTCCCTTTTAATTAATGGGCAGAAAAGTGATACTAAAAAGATGGTAATAATGAGATAGAAGGACATACAGCAGTCAACAAAAGCTAAATACAAGCAGGCAAATAGTCCTAAATCAAAGCATATTACTGTTAACAAATATTGTACATTATTGACCGTGAAATGCCTTGAATTGCACGCCTGCACTAAGCCTCAACGTCATGCGTCGGATCAACATCCTGATTGCGTTTTTGCTGATCTCTTCCCAGAGTTTTCCCCAATGGACCCAAACCAACGGCCCGCAGGGTGGCCGGATCCTTTCACTCTGCAACGAAGGCAACAGGATCTATGCCGGATCAACTACCGGTGTCTGGATCTCAACAGAATCCGGAACAACATGGATCAAGGTAGAAGGCGGGCCTCCAAATACCAAAGTAATGTCTATGTTAGCCTCCGGAACCACTGTGTGGGCGGGGATGAATGGTTCTGGCATTTTCAAATCAGTTGACAGCGGTGATCACTGGGCTCCGGCAAATAGCGGGTTGACAAATTTCGAAGTCAACGCAATGGTAAAAATTTCTTCAACCATATTTGCAGGAACTGGTGGGGGATTGTTTTTTTCAACAGACTCAGGAGAACAGTGGATCAGGGAGGAAGGAATTATTGCCGGTAAAAACATCCATTCTCTGGTCATTTCAGGATCATCGGTCATTGCAGGTTGCTATGGCGGAGGAATATTCCGCTCCGGAGACAACGGAAATACCTGGCAAACTGCAAACATTGGAATTACTGACTCCTTCATTCTATCCCTTACTTCAAACAGTTCTGTAATCGTAGCCGGAACCGAAGGTGGAAAGGTGTTTATTTCAACTGATGACGGAAATAGCTGGCAGGAATCATTCACAGGATTGCCGGCCGTAACTCCGGTGAACGCGCTGACTTTCAATGGATCCGATCTGTTTGCCGGTACCGGCGGACAAGGTATATTGCGGTCATCCGACAATGGGATCTCCTGGACTGCGGTGAATTCCTATCTCACTAACCCTTTCATCAACTCCCTTGCTGTATCGGGGAACCGGATATTTGCAGGTTCCGATGGGGGCGGGATATTCCGGTCAGATGACCTTGGAGTGACCTGGCAGTCAGCAAATGACGGATTGATCGGCACTTCCGTAAAAGTCATGATGGTGAAGGGAACACGGATCATGACAGGGACCTCAGGTGCAGGATTTTTCATTTCAGATGATAACGGGTACAGCTGGGTAGGACGAAATAACGGAATTTCCAACCGGTACATATCGGCGATTGCCGGGATTGGAGAAAAGGTGTTTGCAGGCACTTTAGGGGCCGGATTATTTGCCTCAGATAATCAAGGGATCAACTGGTTACCGGCCAGCAACGGGATTTCCAATCCTTACATTTTATCTGTAGGCGTATCAGGAACAGAACTTTTTGCAGGCACATCCGGTTCGGGAGTTTTTATTTCAGCTGACTCAGGCATGACCTGGACGGCAGCTTCAGCAGGTATAACCGACTCCGTTATCACTTCGATAACAGACTGTGATGAACGGATCTATGCTGGAACCCAGGCTGCAGGTGTGTTTTCTTCGACCGATCATGGGAATACATGGTCAAGTATGAATACAGGGCTTCCAAACTTGATGATTACTACCTTGGCAGGTCGGGAGTCAGTACTCTTTACCGGCACACCTGCCGGTCTTTTTCGCCTATCTATCCCGGGCAACAATTGGGTGCCATTGCTACATGACGGAAAAGCGATCCGGTCACAAACAATTTCCTTTTTTGGAAGCGCAATTTTTACCGGAACCGATCAAAACGAAGTGCTCCTTTCGCTTGACAATGGAGATACCTGGGAAGCAGTTAATGCCGGACTTCCCGACAGTTCAATCAACTGTTTTGGCGTGGCTGGTGCAACCGGGATGAACCTGTTTGCCGGTACCGGTGGAAGCGGCATCTGGAAACGACCTTTGAGCGACCTGTTCACCAACAGGGTCATTCCGGATACTGCTGTTTTAAAACAAACCCAGGATTTTACTGATACTTTATTTTTACAATCAAACGTCGATTGGTCGATACAGGAGAATTTACCCGACTGGTTCAGCCTGGATAAACAAAACGGTATTGGCAATGACACCATCGTGGTTCGCGCATCAAAGCCGAACCTGGGATATTTGGCGCGATACAGCACAGTGTATGTTTTTTCTTCGGTTGCTCCGACCTTCACATTTACAGTTTCGCAACTTGGAAAAAGCGACGGGGAAGAAGATCACCAGGCCCCCTTGGATATCCGGATTACTACCGGACCAGGCAAAGGCATGGTCAGTTTTTCATCCAAATCCGAAATAAAGAATATTGCAATTTATTCCATTACCGGTTTGGTTATCAGGGAGGTAAAAAGTAATGCCAGAAATTTGCAAGTTGATCTTTCGTCAATGGCAAAAGGCATTTATATAATTAAAATCAGTGGGGACGGCTGGACGGTAATCAGGAAACATATGCTTTAATACTACAATCCTATGAAAATTCTTTTTGGTTTATTGCTTTTTTTTCTTGCCGGCAATATTGCCGGACAAACCCTGAAAGCTGTTAACGACACCATTGACATTGTTCCCGGTGTGCCAAAAACCGTTTATTTACTTGGGAATGATACGATCCCGTCAGGTGATTCCATCCTTGTAAGAAATGGAACTTCATTTTCTCGAAACCTGGTCACCGCCACCTGGAAAAATAATGGATGGTTCACTTATGTTGCCCCGCAATGGGGGTTCAACGGGAAGGAGGAAGGAACGTACACCTTAGTTGATGTGACACTTATGCAGTCCTCAACCGCCAGGATCGTTTTCAGGATCCATGACCATAGCTATGATTCACTGGCAATCAACAATATTGATGCTGTTTTCAATGCCTCCGGACTGAATTTCTTTTTATTCTTCGCGGATCCTAACAATGAGAAAGGCTTTATCGTACCCAAGGGAAGCGGGAAAAAGACAATTTTTTCAGGTTCGATATGGATCGGAGGTCAAGACCATGATAGTAACCTGTATGTAGCCGGTGAACGATACCGGCAGGGAGGCCTGTTTAACCCTGGTACAAAACCTGATTATTATGCCGGTCCTGTAATGGATTCGGCCAATTATTCCATTTACCAGGATACACTCTGGAATTACATCTGGAACCTGAAGAAAACGGAAATTGAATATCACAAACTTCACTGGCAGGATGCAGGATATCAACCCATCCACGACATTCTTACATGGCCCGGAAACGGAAATGTTAACCTTGGCCAGGCTGCTCAGCTTGCGCCTTTTTCCGACCGGAACCGGGATGGGATCTACAATCCGATGGATGGCGATTACCCGCTTATCCGCGGAGACCAGGCCCTGTACTTCATTTTCAATGAAAACCGGGGACCACATTTGGAAACCGGGGGAACAAGATCAATGAAGGCAGAATTCCACGCGATGGTTTATGCCTGGGATATGCCAGGCGATTCAGCGTTTAACAATACGCTATTCATGAACTACAAGGTTTTTAACCGATCACAACAAACTTATAGTAACACCTATTTGGGAATATATACTGACCTTGATATTGGCTCTTGGATAGATGATTATATCGGGTGCGAAGTGTATCGTGGAAGTTATTTCGGATATAATGGAAAAGCAATTGACGGGAATGGTCTATCCTCAGACTATGGAGCCCATCCCCCGGCACAATCTGTTACTTTCCTGGCAGGACCAAAAATGGATCCGACTGGGACGGACCGGCCACGATTGGATGAAAGCGGTCACCAACTTTGCAATGAGAGTATCAATGGCACAGGATTCGGTGATGGGATACCGGATAATGAGCGAATGGGATTGAATAACTTCATTTGGGTTTCTGGTAAATTTGGTGGGACTCCTCCCTTCATGAATGATCCTGTTAATTTCCAGGATTATTACGATTATTTACGCGCACAATGGATGGATTCTACAAATATGATCTATGGTGGCCTCGGCCACCTTGGTTTTGGAGGTTACGGCCCTCAATGCAGGTACATGTTTCCGGGAGAATCCGACACCCTGAACTGGGGTACCGGTTGCCAGCCCCCAAACGGCCAGAAGAACTGGACCGAGGTGACTGCCGGCAACCTGCCCTATGACAGGCGGGGTCTTGGTTCGATAGGACCCTTCACATTCCTCCCCGGTGAAATGAAAGAATTGGACCTGGCTTATATTTTTGCACGGGATTATACCAGTCCCGATACCCTGGCATCCGTAACCAAATTAATGCAGATGATCGATATTGTAAAGCATTCATTCAATACGAATAGACTGCCAGGGGGTGGCTCTTTTACCACGGTTCCCGAATTGCCGGAGCAAAAACAATTAAACTGTATTGTCTACCCGAACCCTGTAATCTCCATGGCACATATCGTTTTCAGCACGCCAGTCATAGAGCGGTCAACACTCCGGGTAATTGATGACCAGGGCAGGATAATTTTGATGCAACCAGTGAGTACAGGAATAACAGAGACCCAAATCGACCTGTCTGACTTGTCGCAAGGGCTGTATCTGATGATAATCCAGTCATCCCATGCAATGATAACAAAGAAACTTTCTGTGATCCGGTAAAGAAAACCCTGACTGTAACCGTCATACCCGGGACAACCTTTCAACCGGACTCAATCCATTGGTCATTTTGTCTAACTTCACCAAAAAAGGGCCTCCGCTTCACGGGACCCTTTTATTCAACTGAATAAGACAAGATAAACAAGTAATCTACTTAGGGTAACCACAAATAAACCGTACCGGAATTGCCATTCTTCTGCCAATCGACGCGGAATTTGGCCGGGCATTCATTGCCTGTGATGGGTTGATTGTTTCTGTCATATCCATAAGTGATTGTAGCGCTTTTAGAATCAGAAGGGATTTGATGGAGTTTGATTCCGGAAACCGGATCCAGGTCGCAAACCTGACGGTGGACTACCGATTGCATGATCTGGGTGTAAAAATTCTCACCATTGCGGTTAACACCCCAAACCACGAGGTTATTGTATTCACCGGCAGAACCGAAACCATCGATGGTTATCAGAAGCCGGCCCGGAGTACCGGTGAATGTTATCTGCCGGGCGACATTCCAATTTCTTGAAGTACTGTTGGGGAAGGTCACTGTCTCCGTTCCCCATAACCGATGTACAATGGAGGTAATTCCGTGACCCAATAAGGGAATAATTCCTCCGCTTACGTTCTGAAAGGTCTTGTTGCTGTTCAGCGTGATCGATTTCCCGGTAAGTACACGTGTGATCGTAAAGTTGATGTGTCTCACGTTTACCGTGGCGCCTGCCTGGAACCATCGCATCCCCACATGTTTTCTGATTTCAACCTGACCGGTACGTGAGCGGGTCCCGTTGCAGTTATACCCGTTATAGGTGATGTAAATGGTAATTGTATCATTGATTATGTTTGTTGAATCAACTGTAGCACCACAGGGTATAATATCAGTAGATTTAAGGGTACCTCCCGAAAGCAGATTGCTCACGTCATTCATCGATTCATCGGATGCGGCTTGTTCGGAAATTTCATCCATAGCGAGTTGCTGCATCGAAGATGAATCTTCTGAATTACCGTTGTTTTTTTCTTTTTTACATCCGGTGAGGAAAAGTCCAGTCAAGACAAGGATCATCGCACCCATCCGGAATAATTTCATAGTTCTCATGGTCATTTTAGTTTGGTGAATATTTTCAGTATTGGATTTATTGATCATTATACACCCCGGAATTCCTTTACCCTGATAGCTTTTCTGAATTTTTTTATGATTTATTTCTTGTCCGTTGATCCGGTTACATGTAAAAGAGAATGTACTCGCAAGGATTCAAGGAGTTACAGTTACGGAAAGAGAAGTTACAGCGCAGACACCAAAAAAGCCGCAGGCTCCGTCGCTCAAATTGGTAGTCACGTTAGCTGCAGCTTCATTGAACACACCCCCCGCCCAGTTGGTTTCCAGCAAAATTTCGCGGATAAATGCAGCATGTTCAGGTGTGATCGAATAGCGTCGTTCTGTGATCAGTGTTCCCGAAGGGAATGAAATTTTTTCCATTTGAGGCGCAAACACTTCACTCACATCCAGTGTAGACAAGGTATAAAATAACATCCGGGCATGGGTAGCTGCAGAATCGAGTTGGGTGTAACCTGGGATTTTTGACCAGTCGATAAAGAGTTCCCACATGGCGGCGCTCTCGGTACTGAAGGCATTGGCAACCCAGTCGATATGATATGAGTTATTGTCATTGTTCCTGACATACTTTAATTCGGGGAAGGTCGTTCCGGGGATCATGGTTGCTTTGGCTGTATAAACCCTGTCATTGAGCCCGATCAACAGGGTGTAATGTTTTTGCAATCGCGCATAGAATGAAGCAGGTGTTTTATATTTGCCGGAATAGAGAGGCTGTTCAAGCAGGTTCCATGTTGAATCTTCATTACTCAATAGTACCGAGGCGCCTGTTACAGGGGAGGGAGGTTGATCCGGCTGAGTTACCGGAGAAGTAAGGATCACGGTTTGGGATCCCGGTTCATCGGTAATAATGGCGTCGACGCATACCTTTAAAGGCGCCGGTCCTTGAGCCGTAAATGAAGTCTCTTTAACGCAACTGAACAGAATCAACAAAATACCGATAACCCAGAAAATCTTTCGCATCAGAATTTGAATTGATAGTTAATGGAAGGAATAATTCCGGCGACCGATATGGATGTCGGGACAAGATTATAGTTCCCACTGAGGTTGGAAGGGACAACGAAATCACCGTTATCGTTCATGATTTTGTTAAAACTCACTGCGAATGGGTTCAACCTGCCATAAGCGTTGTAAAGGGTTACGGCTAGGCTATGCTGATAGCGATTCCCGGGTTTGTTGAATACATATCTGACCGAAAGGTCCAGCCGGTGATAATCGGGCAAGCGGTCGTTGTTTTTTTCTCCATAAAGGGGTACGGAATAACCGTTATTATAATAGAAACCAACCGGAGTTGTTATGGCAGCACCGGTCATGTATATCCAGTTGGCATAGAATGACCAGTGTTTCCGGGTATCATAGGCTATATTTATGGAAAAGTCATTTGGCCGGTCATAGTTTGCAGGATAGCTTTTATCGTTGTTTATCCCCGGAGTATTAACAAATGCACGCGACCATGTATACCCGATCCAGCCGGTCAGTTTCCCGGTAGGTTTCCGCAGCATCAGTTCAATTCCGTAAGACCATGCTGTACCGAATCGCAATTCTCCTTCTATCAATGGATTGAAGAGCATATTGGCATGATCCCTGTAATCGAGATGATCATGGAACCATTTATAATATCCTTCAACCGAAACCGTCCATTTTGATTTGAAAAGATCCCGGAAGTATCCAAGTGCAACCTGGTCTGCTTTCTGAGGTGGAATATTGGGACCTGCCGGCGCCCATACTTCGAGCGAATTAAATGGGCTTGTGGAGTTGGAAAGGAGTTGAAGGAATTGGGTAGTGCGACAATAACTCATTTTGACTGATGATTTTGTATCGATCCGGTACTGAAGATTCAGTCGTGGTTCGGGACTGAAATAAAGGGTATAGCTTTCAAGATTTCCATAATTCATGGTATCAATTACCCGGTAGTTCGCATCAAAATAATATATGGTCGCCGGTCCGTAATCCTGCCACAACGGAAGACGGACACCATACCGGAGAGAAAATTTTCTACCGAATTTCTGCTCATTGGATATATAGAGAACATATTCCATCGCGTGATAGTGAGATACAACGGGTATGTCTGTTTGATTGTTGTTGTCGTTCTGGGTAACATTTCCCGGATTTGATTCATGTCCTGTGACTTCCAATCCGGCCCGGATGGTGTTTTTCGGATTAAGATACCAGGTTAAATCCGATTTCAGGGTGAGGTTCGAAATCGATGAATTCCAATACCCGTTTTGTTCCTGGGGCAAATTAAGTGAATAATTATACCGGCTGTAATTAAGTGTGGTATTGGAGAAAAGACGGCCGGAGAACACATGGTTCCAGCGAAAAGTTCCGGCCAGGTTATTCCAGTTGATCCCGAATGTATTGATTTCCATGGAAGCATAACTGCTAAAGTCGTCCCGGCCGGTATAGAATGTGAAAAAAAAGCGGTTATTATCGTTGAGACTGAAATTCAGTTTGGCATTGATATCGAAAAATTGGAAATCGAAGGTTTTTTGCAATGCGGTAAATTGGGTCAGCCAATTGAGGGTCGAAAGCCTGCCGGAGATAAAAAATGATGCCCGGTTTTTAATTATCGGCCCTTCCAGGGTCAGCGTGGAAGAATAGGGTCCGACGTTACCGGAAAATCCAAATTTTTTCATGTTCCCTTCCTTTGCCTTGATGTCGATGACAGAGGAGAGCCGTCCTCCGTATTTTGCAGGAAAATCGCCCTTATAAACCTGTACCTCGTTTATCGCGTCCGGTGCGAAAGCTGAAAAAAAGCCGAAGAGATGGGAAGGATTGTACACCGGTACTTCATCGATCAGCAACAGATTCTGATCACTGTTTCCACCCCGGACATAATAAAGCGCCGATCCATCGCCAAAACTCTGAATTCCCGGAACCGTCTGGAGCGCCCTGATAATATCCAGATTACCTCCGAATCCAGGAAGGGAGGTGAGCGTTTTCTGGGTAAAACTGATGTCACTCATCTGATCCCGGTGGAGTTCGGATTCAGGACCAGATGCAATAATTTCCACTTCATTTATCGGAAGTAATTCATCTTCCATTTCTATGGAGATCCGGGTATTTTCTTCAAGATCGATTTCTTTTATTTGTTCTTTATAGCCTACATAAGAAAATACGATTTTACAAGTACATGACGGGAGGGTTAAGGAAAAAAAGCCATATCCGTTCGTTGTGGTACCCAGCAGGGTTCCTCCGGATCGAATATTTACCCCGATCAAGGCTTCACCGGTAGCTTTATCCCTGACAAAACCGCTGATGGTAAAACGGGACAGGAAAGAAGGCTTTATGCTGTGGCTTTGATCGTGTCCGGGTTCTTGCCGTTTTAGAACGATGTGCTTTTCGACAAGGAGATAATCAATGCCATTCCTTACCAGAATTTTTTCAAGAACTTCCTGTACCGGTTGGTTTATTAAAGTAACGGTGATAAGCTTATCAACCGGAACTTGTTGCGGATCGTAGGAAAATTCGATTCCAGCCTGTCGGGTTATTTCCTGAAGGATTTCAGCAATGGGTTTGTCATGAAAATCAAGCATAATCCGTTGTTGCAGTTGCTGTGATTCAGCTTGAAAAAAAAAGAAAAGAAGCGCAATAAGGAAGTATTTACCGGCACCCATGACCCGATATTTGAATCCCGGATCCGGAATTCCGGACCTGTAAATCGAGGGTGGCTTTGAGGACATTCAGAACAGACTCCAGCGATTGATGGTCAAAGGTAGCTGTAATCCGGCAATTTTTCAGGGAATCATCATAAATCAAAATGGAAGTATGGTATACGTTGACCAGGAGTGTAACAACATCCGGAAGAGGGGTATTATTGAAAACCATGTGCTTTGTTTTCCATGACAGATAGTTCACATCGGTGTTTATGTTTTTGTGTATGGCATATCCATCGGTGATCAATTCAACTTTTTCACCGGGGGAAAGCACTGCGTTTTTATCGGGACGGTCTTCAAAATAGACTTTTACTTTTCCTGAAGAAAGGATAATTTCCTTGGAATTGTTGCTGGTTATGGTATTTACCAAAAATGAGGTTCCAACGACCCGGATTCTTACATTTTCAGCTGAAATGATGAATGGTTTGGTTTTATCGGGCGATACCTCAAACCATGCTTCTCCTTTAAGTGTAACGAGCCGTGGAGAATCATTAAAACGGGACGGATAAACTAGGGTCGCACCTTTGTTCAGGGTCACAGCTGTTCCATCAGGCAATTTACAGGATACTACATCATTCTGGGCAGAAAACTGTTTTTCAACGGGGTGTAAAAAATAACGAAACAGGAGAAACGTTGGAATGGCCAGAAGAAGGAGAAGCGCTGCGACACGTAAAAGACGAAGGACGAAGGACGAAGGACGGAAAAATCGTAAATCCTTATGTTTGCTGGTGGATATTTTTAATTGGATGATATTCCATTCCATGTCGAGGTTGAGCGTATACTCTATCCTTGATTTTCCGAGGGTAGACCATGTTTTACTATATTCTTCAAAAACTTTACGGTTTGCCGGATCGGCTTTTACCCAATGTTCGAGGGTATGAATTTCTCCGGCGGAGGCTTCTCCGGATAAATATCTTGTAATCAGATCGTCATAATATGAAGAAGATGTTTTCATTTTTTCTCATCCGTAATAATACACATCATTCATGATTTACCCTGATATGAAGTAGCGAGGTAGTGAGGTAGCGAAATAGCGAAATAGCGAGGTAGCGAAATAGCGAGGTAGCGAAATGGCGAAATGGCGAGGTAGCGAGGTAGCGAGGTAGCGAGGTAGCGAGGTAGCGAAATAGCGAGGTAGCGAGGTAGCGAGGTAGCGAAATAGCGAGGTAGCGAGGTAGCGAAATAGCGAGGTAGCGAGGTAGCGAGGTAGTGAAATAG
>JALNZC010000060.1 GCA_023229525.1 Bacteroidales bacterium | reverse complement strand
TTCTTTTATTCGGGATTAGGTTATAATCCCAGTTTAGGTCAGGCCTTTGCACTGATGCCTTTGATCAATTTCCCTTTGTTCAAGACACGCGATTTCACGTTGGGGTTTCGTTTTGCATTGGGTGTCGGATATTTAACAAAACGGTTTGACAGGCTAAACAACTAGAAGAACTTAGCTATTGGTTCGCATGTGAATGCAGCTGTAAACCTGATGCTTGAAGCACGGGTCAGGTTTAATAAAACTTTTTCAGTCACTGCCGGTTTCAGCCTTCAACATTTTTCAAACGGTTCACTGAAGCTACCGAACAACGGGCTAAACACCCCCCTGGTCAACATCGGAATCGCATATCGCCCATTCGGGGAAAACAAAAATATCAGTGACAGGTTCTATGCTCCTACAGAACCTTTTGCAGCCACATTGCAGCGATCCATTGAGTTTCATTTCGGATTATCACTTGGATGGAAAAACCTGAAAGCGGTTGTTGGAGAAAATTACCTTGTCTATCACCTATATGAAAATACATTTGTCCGCATCACCAAAAAAAGCCAGTTCGGAATCGGTCTGGACCTCTCCTATGATCCGTCCCAAAGAAAATTATATGAACTTAATTATATCGATGAAAACAATAGCCCCGATACAATAATAAACAACTGGAAATTTCTGAATCCGGGAATTAATGCTGCTTATAATCTTACAATGGGTAAACTTGGAATTATTCTTAATTTTGGATATTATCTTCACGTCATGGATCCGGTTAAGCCGCTCTACCAGAAGCTTTGCGTTCAATATAATTTTTCGAAACATTTTTTTGCCAATGTGATGCTTAAGGTGGTTTGGGGACGGGCTGAATATATCGGTTGGGGAATGGGATACCGGTTTGAGGTATTATTCGGAAGAAAAACGGTTCACTGATATGAAAAATACCAGAAGAATTCTTGTTGTTTGTATGCTCCTCGCAATAATTGCGGTTCCCGCTTGCAAGAAAGGTCAGAATTGCCTTACCAATACCGGTACGATCATCTCTGTTGATCGTGTCGTTGAAGATTTTGACAGTATTTATCTAAATGATAACGTTACACTTATCCTGAAACAGGAAGCTGTAAACCATGTAACCGTTGAGGCGGGCGAAAATATTATCAAGGGAATAACCACGGTAGTAAATGGAGGCCGGTTGATCATCCATAACGAAAATTCATGCAACTGGCTCCGGAATTATACAGATCCGGTTAATGTTTATGTTTCATTTTCAAGCACAAAACCAATTCTTGATATTTATTACAATTCTTCAGGAAATGTAAAATCAACAAATCTAATTGTTAACGATACTATCCAGATTGATACCTGGGGAGGATGTGGAACGATAAACCTGTTTATAAACTGCCGGAAAGGGATATTTGTCCAGCATATGGGGACCGTTGATTTCAAACTTCAGGGCATATGCGATGAAAGTAACATTTATGCCGGAGATTATGGCTTGTTTGATTGCCGGGACCTAAAAACGGGTTATACCTATATAAAAAATTACGGAACTAACGACTGTTATGTCAGGGCCATCCATCAACTACACGCCACCATTGGATCGATCGGAAACATTTACTACATGACAAATCCGGCCCCTTTGCTGATCGTAAAAACACCTCCAGGAACCGATCAGATTATACCGTTGCCTGGAAAATAAAGGCAGTACGATTCAGGTCAATAGGACCGGGCAAAGATTACGCGTTGATCGGATGGCTTCCCGGAGTATACACATCTGCCTGCTTCCAATCGGTTATTTAACGGAATGACCCGGATGGTGGCTTTGGTCTCTTCCTTGATTTTTTCTTCTGTTTCGGTGGTCCCATCCCAATGGGCAGAGATGAATCCACCTTTATCGTCAAGAACATTCTTGAATTCATCCCATGAATCAACCCTGTAAGTATTGTTCTCCCTGAATGAAAGAGCCCGGTCGTACATGTTCTGTTGAATCTGGTCGAGAAGGTGAATAACTTTATTTTCAATATCCTGTATCTGCAACACCTCTTTTTCAAGGGTATCACGGCGGGCTATTTCTATCGTTCCATTTTCAATATCGCGAGGGCCAACCGTCAGTCGGACCGGTACCCCTTTGAACTCATACTCAGCAAATTTCCAACCGGGTTTCTGGGTATCTCTGTCGTCGTATTTTACGCTGATCCCTTTCGATTCCAGCGCTCTTTTAATTGGGGTTACAGTTTGGGAGATCTGTTCCAGTTGTTCTGTCGTTTTAAAAACAGGAACGATGACAACCTGTATTGGGGCCAGTTTTGGAGGAAGAACCAAACCGTTATCATCGGAATGCGACATGATCAATGCACCCATGAGCCGTGTGGAAACGCCCCAAGAAGTGGCCCAAACAAAATCAAGTTTGTTTTCCTTATTTAAAAATTTAACATCAAAGGCTCTGGCAAAATTTTGTCCGAGGAAATGGGAAGTACCCGCCTGTAAAGCTTTCCCATCCTGCATCAGCGCTTCAATTGCATACGTTTCAATCGCCCCTGCAAACCGTTCGGAGGGGGATTTTGTCCCCTTAATGACTGGAATGGCCATCCAATTTTCAGCGAAATCGGCATATACATTGAGCATGGTTTCCGCTTCTGTAATCGCTTCTTCCTTCGTTGCATGAGCAGTATGGCCTTCCTGCCAGAGAAATTCCGTCGTGCGTAAAAACAGCCTTGTCCTCATCTCCCAGCGAACAACATTTGCCCATTGATTGATTAAAACAGGAAGATCACGGTATGATTTGATCCAGTTTTTATAGGTATCCCAGATGATGGTTTCCGATGTAGGACGCACAATCAACTCCTCTTCGAGCTTTGCATCCTCATCAACAATAATGCCTTTACCATCCGGTGAATTCTTTAACCGGTAATGGGTAACGACCGCGCATTCTTTTGCAAATCCTTCAACATGACTGGCTTCCCGGCTAAAAAATGACTTTGGGATAAAAATGGGAAAATAGGCATTGACATGCCCTGTATCTTTGAATTTTTTATCCAACACGGCCTGAATGTGCTCCCAAATGGCATAGCCATATGGTTTTATCACCATACATCCCCGTACGGCAGAATTCTCTGCCAAATCTGCCTTGATAACCAGATCGTTGTACCATTGTGAATAATTTTCTGCACGGGTCGAAAAATCTTTCGCCATTTTTTAAATTTGGTATGAGATTTGTTAATTTTTCATCCTGTTCTAACGAAAGCAAAAGTACAAAAAAAGTACAAAATTACACCGATCGTATAGAGACAAAAGAGATTCACATTGTTTAAAGTTCCCATCCAATGAAAAAGTCAATCCTGAGTATCGTGATTTTCAGCCTGGCCATCAGTGCATGCACGACACAGAAATTAGCCTCTTCGTATGATAACGATGATGTTTATTCCAGATCTTCCAACCCTTCATATGCCCCTCCCCATAATACCCAATCCTCTGTTTCCGGCGCCCAGGTCATTACCACTCCCGATAGTGTAGTTCGCGTTAAATCCGGTTCTTCCACTTTTGCCGATGATTATAACGACTATTCCTATTCCTCACGGATCAATCGGTTTAACAGTAGTGATACAACCAAAGGATATTATGACAAATCGTATGCCGGCGATGCCAGTTTAGGGAATAGTGATCCAAATGTTAATCTTTATTTTGGTGGTGGTTCCGGTTTCGGTAATTACTGGGGTCCATCTTATTCCTTTGGCATGGGATGGGGATATCCTTCTTATGGATGGGGATATGATTGGGGATGGGGATATGGTTATCCCTATTCCGGATGGTATAACCCATGGTATTATCCATATTCATATTATTATCCATATGGGTGTTGCTATTGCTATAATCCCTGGTATAATGAAGGCTACCCTCCTTATTATGTAACCAACTCCTATTACGGATCAAGGAAAACCCTTACAACAAGTGATGGAAGCACCGGTTTAAGGAATGATAGGGGTTCAGCCCAGAACTCTGCTGTGAATGCAAATCTCAATCAAAGAACTACCGGTACTGCACCAAATTCAAGGAGTACTCAGTCTGTACCCGGTACCCGGGTTACCGGACAAACTGCAACCCCTGGTGTTCCTTCAAATCAACGAGAGTATCACTTTGCCCGTTCCGGGAACTCACAACAAGCCCCCTATTCGAGAAAAGACGGTCAAACGCAAGTTCAAAGCCGGCGCCAGCAGCCTGCTCCCCGCTATTCACGTCCTGAAAATGGTAATTCCGTGCAGCGTTCAGGATCCACCCAGAGCTATTCATCTCCGGTTTACCGTCAACCTAAATCCAGTCAGGAGTATCTAAGTCCAAGAACGCAGAATCCTGGAGTCTCCCGCACAGCACCTTCTTCCGTCGGCACAAGGAGTAATTCAACCACTCCAACGGCCGGATACAGGAACCGTACTGCTCCTTCGAATACCAACACCAGGAGCTATTCTGCTCCTTCCAGATCCTATTCACCAAGTTATTCTGCACCTGCCCGTTCGGGATCAAACATTAGCTCCCCATCCCGATCGAGTGGCAGCGGATCATATTCTGCACCTTCGCGCATTAGCAGTGGGAGTTATTCAGCTCCTGCCCGTTCAGGTGGTAGCGGTGGAAGTGCTCCTTCGGGTGGCGGCAGCGGAAGTGGTGGTGGACGGCGCAGGTAATAGAGACCAGATTCCTGTAAAAATTTCAAAACTCATAATCTATGAAAAGAAAAATCATCATATTCATACTTATCTGCTGTTCAGTGAATTTAATCATTGCGCAGACTGCTGAAGATGCATTGCGGTTTTCCAGGATTTATTATAGTGGAACTGCACGTTTCAATGGCTTAAGCGGCGCTTTCGGAGCAGTGGGCGCCGACTTTTCCACACTTGCTACAAACCCTGCCGGTATAGGACTCTATCAGGCATCTGAAATGACTTTCACGATTGCTCCCCTCACTGCAAATTCAACCTCCAGCTACAACGGAACAAATGCATCTGCTGACCGTGTGAATTTTGGTTTGGGCGATTTCGGATTTGTCTTTAATATTAAACCCAATACAAAAGGGAATACGGGGAAACTCAAATCGTTCAATGTGGGTTTCGGATTCAACCGGCAAAATGACTTTAACAATCAATTGTTTATCACCGGTGTTAATTCCCGGAATTCCCTGATGCAAAGTTATGTGAATGAATTAAACGCAAACGGGACTCGTCCTGATTTTATCAGGGAAAAATATCCCTTTGATATCGGTCTTGCCTATGATGCAAACCTTGTTGTATATGATTCCCTTTCCGGAAAATATTTTTGTGATGCCAAATACGGAGGAGTTATCCAGAACAAGACAATAAACACATACGGTTCAATGAATGAAATTGAGCTTTCATTCGGTGGAAATTATAATGATCAATTATATTTCGGCCTCACTGTGGGAGTACCAATCATCAAATATTACGAAACCAGCTCATACCAGGAATTCAGGACGAAGGACACCATCCCAAATTTTATCTCACTGAATTACAGGTATAATCTTCAAACACAAGGTACAGGTATCAATGTCAAATTTGGATTGATTTACAGGCCGGCCGCCTGGATTAGGATTGGAGCGAGCATCCATACACCGACCTGGTACCCCAACATGCATGATGAATGGTTCAGCAGTATGCAATCGAATTTCACCACGACACAATGGAATTCTGTCGTATATTCACCGATAGGAAATTATGACTACCGATTGACAACCCCATTTCGAGCTATGGGAAGTGTGGCATTTATCTTAGGAGCTTACGGACTGGTCAGCGCCGATTATGAATATGTCAATTATTCTCAGGCAAGTTTTAATTCCTCCCAGGATAGCTATACCGATGTAAATAATGAAATTAAATCAACCTATAAATCGTGGGGGAATATTCGCCTTGGGACAGAATGGCGTTTAGGGAATTTCAGGTTGAGGGGTGGATTTGCTTATTTCAGCAATCCTTATGCAACAGGAAGTAATAACAGTGAACGGGTTCAGGTATCAGGCGGATTTGGATACCGGGCAAAATATTTTTTCGCAGACGTAACATATGTTTGGTCAAAAATGAATCAGGACTATTATTTATATGACCGAACCATGGTTAATCCGTCCTTTAATTCTATGTACACCAACACGGTGTATACGACCATTGGATTAAGATTCTGATTTCTTACTTTTTAGCCTGTTCAGTCCAGCTTTGGCTTTTTGGCCAAGGCTGGTTTTGTATTGTGGGGTATCAATGGATAAACATACATGAAACGCACTGTCGGCCTGTGAGTATAGCCCTTTATTCTCATATATCAATCCCAACTGCAGGGCAGCGGCACAACTGAAGTAATAAGGTTCAAACTTTCCCCTCTGAATTGTCTGCTTATAATATTCGATTGCTTTAGTGTGTACACCCATTTCATGGTAAATCCTGCCCATCCTGTAAGTATATTCTATAAAATCGCGCCGGGTGTGAATGTAACTTTTTATTGAATTATCCATTAATTCTTTAAGCGCAAGATTATAATATCCTCCGTCAAATAACAACCGGCTGCGCAACAGGATCACACTCGGCACAGCGCCGGAAATAGCCTCATACAAAGCTTGTTTATCTTCATCAACCAGGGAAGCTCCATTATTTTTTACCTGATTCATCCGGTTGTGGAATCCGATTGTGTCACCATTGAGTAATGCTATCCAGGCAAGTTTCTGAATGGCGGAACGGATATAATTCTGTCCGCGAAAATTACCAACAAATCGCCGGATGAATCCTTCGGCACTAAGATCAAGGCGATTCAACCTGGCCAATCCTTCCAGATAATCAAGGTAATAAAAAGGATAGTTATTCTCACAGGAAGACCTGGACTGTAAAATTTCCAGAGCTTCATCATTAGATCCGTTTTTTATAAGGATATTGGAAGCTACGTAAATGATCAGGGGACTCAACTGCAGTTGTTCTTCACTGGCTTGTTTTTCCAGCTCGTTCAACATAGTTTTGGCATCCAGCTTGTTTCGCTGGAGATTGGCTGACATCATTGCAAGGTAAAATGATGCCTCAATTTTCAGGAGTATAATTGATTTATCCGGTCCGGAATAAGCGACAACCTGACGGAATTCATCCATCCCCTGGTCAATGGAACCATCCATTCCCAAAATGTCTTTGATCCATTTATAGTTGTCGGGAATAAAGCCAATCATGATATGAATAATTCCCAATCCCGATTTATTGGGAAGAAAACCCGGGAACCTGGAATCGTTTTCAGAAAATAATTTATATGCTTTGCGGATATCGAGTGCAGCAAGGGTATAATCACCAAATTTCAACCGGACAAAAGCCCATTGGAGGTATATTTCAGCAAGACAATAATTGTAATACGGGGAGTCTTTTTGTCCCTTTTCCAGTTGCCTGATTCTTTTTGATTTGTTGGAAATCAGTTTGTTAAATACAGACTTTTCTTCTCCGATATAAAGGGTCAGAAAATCGATGTAATTTTCGAGTGAGACAGGAATCAAGTTAGCCGGTTCCTGTTTTTTTTCAATCTCAAGAATTTTTTCCGCTTCCCGGAATTGGAGAGAAAAGATGTTTCTGTACGCTTCCCTGCAACGATCATTAAAGAAATATTGCGACCGGGCGGAGGATATAAAAAGCAAAAATGCGCCCATTATCAGGATAGTTCTGATAATGGGCGCATTTTTTCCGTGAAAATTTCCGATCATCAATGAATGGCATTCACGATCCCATCATCCACCAAGATGCGTCCACAATATTCGCAAACAATGATTTTTTTATGCATGCGTATATCCAATTGATGCTGGGGTGGGATTTTGTTGAAACATCCTCCGCAGGCATCACGTTCAATCTGCACAACGGCAAGGCCATTACGAGCATTTTTGCGGATACGGGTATAGGCTGTAAGTAACCGTTCTTCGATAAATTTGCGATTTTCCTCCGAAGATTTGATCAGGTCATTTTCTTCTTTCTCGGTCTCGGCAACGATATCATCGAGTTCATTGCGTTTAATGTCCAAATCGTTTTTCCGGTCCTGCAATAATTTCTGATAACGTTCGATCTCCACCGATTTTCCTTCAAGCCCAGCTTGATATTCCTTTATCCGTTTTTCCGAAAGTTGTATTTCCAGGTTCTGGTATTCAATCTCCTTGGTTAAAGAATCATACTCACGGTTATTGCGTACGTTCATCTGCTGATCTTCATACTTTTTAATCAGTGACAACGCATCCCTGATGGCATTTTTCTTTTCTGTGATTGATTTTTCCATACCCATTGTCTCTTGTATTTGATTATCAACCCGGGTTTCCAATCCCGCAATTTCATCCTCCAGGTCCTGGACTTCCAGAGGCAATTCACCCCGGATTATTTTTATTTTATCAACCTGTGAATCGAGTTGCTGCAAACTATATAACGCAATCAATTTTTTTTCAATGGAAACTTCAACTTTTTCATCAGGGGATTCATTTTTGGTTTTAGAAGAAACTTTGGCTGTCGGTTTAACCTCTTTCACCTCTTCAACCGCCTCCACCTTCTTCTTTTTTGCGGTAGTTTCGCTTTCCGCATCAGGTTTGACTAATTTTGAAGGTTTGGAGGTTGCAATGGGTTTGGATGTTGTTTTTGCCATAAACTCTTTATTAATAATAATAAACCGGGTTGGTATCTATCTCTGAAATTAAGCATGCAAAATTAGGAAATTTTTCAATAAGCACAGCAAAAAGCCATTCTTTTACCCCCTTTTCACTTTCATAATGACCTATATCCGCGAGAACCAGCTGATCGGATGAAAGAAAAAAATCGTGATATTTTAAATCTCCCGTCAAAAAAATATGGGCACCTGCTTTACTTGCGTCAGGGATAAGAAAACTCCCTGATCCGGTACATAAGGCAACTTTCCGAACAGGTGATCCACGGAGTTTACTGTGCCGGAGATAGGGAATTTGCAACCTTTCTTTAACAAGGTCCAGGAATCCGGATTCCTTCATCGGATGGGCCAATTCACCAATCAGTCCTGCTCCTGCTTTTGTATAGGAATTGGCTAATGGGTACAGGTCATAGGCTACTTCCTCGTACGGATGTGATTTAAGCAATGATGAAATGATTTCATTTTCAAGATAATTCTGAAAAATAACTTCAATACGGATTTCCGGTTCCTGATGAATCCGGTTCTTTTCTCCGACAAAAGGGCTTGCCTTACCATATGCCCGAAAGGTACCTGTTCCCTGAAGGTTAAAACTGCATTGATCGTAGTTTCCGATATGACCTGCACCAGCCTGAAACAGGGCATTCCTTACGTTTTCGGCATGGTCGACCGGGCAAAATGTGACCAACTTGGATAGTTTTCCTGTAAAAGGTCTTAGAACCCGGTATTCGGAAATGCCCAAAGCTTTCATAACAAAGGCGTTGAGACCTTCCAAAGAATTATCAAGGTTGGTGTGAATGGCATAAATGGCCGTATGAGTGGTTATCGATTTGGTGAGGATATTTGTTTCCGGGGTTCCTGGTGTAAGTTTTTTTATTCCCTTGAAAATGAATGGATGATGAGAGATGATCAGGTTACAACCCTTAATAACGGCTTCAGCCATTACTGCTTCTGTCAGGTCAAGGCAGAGCAGTGTGCGTTTCAATTCCCAATCCGGGTCACCGGTAATCAATCCTGCATTATCGTAATCTTCCTGGTAGGAAAGAGGAGCCACCGATTCGAGGTATTCAATAACATCTTTTATTTTCATCTTCGCCATATTATTTCTTTACAAACAAGCACAAAGTAGAATTTATTGTTCCTAGTTTATACGGGGTAAAGGTACTGAATTAGGTCAAGAAAAATTTTCGGAAATGTTCATAAACTTGTTTAAAAGTTTAATCCGACAAGGGGCATTTGCACTTTAAAAATTCTAAAATTTGAACTATCGTTAATTTTATTCAATCGATCATTATGAAGGCTGATGTTTTATTCGTTGTCGATAAGAATTCCATTCACCGCAGTCTGATCAAATATCACTTGAACGTGAACAGGTTTTCAAATGTACACGTTTTCCAATCGGGGTATGAATGCATATATAGGTTGCAAAAAAATCTCATCCCTGATTTTATAATCGTTGATTATGATCTGGGTGATTATACAGGTTTAGATTTTTTAAGAAAAGTGAAAAAAATTGCTCCTTCTATAAATGTTATTTTCTTTGCCTCTTCCGATGATCCCATCCTTGCTGCAAGGCTACTTGAAGCTGGAGCCACTGATTATCTGTTAAAAACAAGCAAACTTGATTTCGGAATAGCGGAGTTGATTAAAAACATTAAATATGTGATCAAGGAATCTTTGATTTTCAGCTGATTTTCCCTCCACATCCTTAGAATATTGATCGACACGGATTCGTATTTTTAGTCCAGTAATCCATTCTTTATTTTTTTATTAATTTAGGTGCCTGGACTATGGGAAAATTTCTTCAGGTTATTTCGACGCCTATTTCATTTCTTTATGGACTGATCATGCAGGTTCGCAATCTTTTTTTCGACCTGGGTATTCTTCATTCTGAATCCTTTGAAAAACCGGTCATTTCGGTCGGCAATCTTTCTTATGGTGGCACGGGTAAAACACCCATGGTTGAATATCTGATCAGACTGTTACAACCAAGTTCATTTATTGGAACACTTAGCCGTGGATATGGTCGTGATAGTGATGGTTTTATTATTGCTTCAAAGCGTTCGAACGTCAAGTATATCGGTGATGAACCGTTTCAATATTTGAAAAAATTCGAGAATATTAAGGTGGCGGTTGATGAAAAAAGGAGACGGGGAATTGGACTTTTACTTCAAAAATATCCGGAATTGGAGGTAATCCTTTTGGATGATGCCTTTCAACATCGGTATGTCAAAGCCGGTTTATCCATTCTTCTCACGGATTACCACCGACTCTATACGGATGATTTCGTCCTTCCTTCAGGAACCTTACGGGAATTCAGATCAGGAGCCCGCCGTGCGGATATGATCATCGTGACCAAGACACCAAAAATTTTTTCGCCGATTACGAAAAGAAGAATTCTCGAGGATTTACGTCCCGAACCACATCAAAGGATTTATTTTTCTTTTATAAAATATGGGGAGCCTGTTCCTTTTCAGGATGCGGAAAATTCACAATATCCGCTTAAAGTGACAGCGATATTGCTTTTTACCGGAATTGCCAATGATTATCCCTTACGCGAACACCTCGAGAGAAAATGCAGTGAACTTGTCGTCCTTAAATTTTCTGACCACCATTCCTATGTTGAAAAAGACATTGATATCATCAAAAGAAAATTCGAAGATCTGCCGACACAGAAAAAAATCATGGTGACAACCGAGAAAGATATTATGCGGTTAAAAATACCGGAGATTTGCACTAAATTCAAAAAACTGCCGTTATTTTACGTCCCGATTGAAATCGATTTTCATGGAAATGATAGAAAACTATTTGACAATGAGATATTAAACTATGTTGGAAAAAATAAACGAAACCAGTGAATTTCTTAAATCCCGGATCACGGAGAAACCTGAAGTAGGGATTATTCTGGGTACCGGTCTTGGCGGCCTGATCCACGAAATTGATGTCCATCATACCATTCCGTATGAGCTTATCCCGAATTTTCCTGTCTCGACAGTCGACGGTCATCACGGGCAGCTGATATTCGGAACGATGAGTGGGA
The DNA here is from genome assembly GCA_023229525.1 of Bacteroidales bacterium. Classification (GTDB taxonomy): domain Bacteria; phylum Bacteroidota; class Bacteroidia; order Bacteroidales; family FEN-979; genus CAIVAT01. Next base: position 5,345 of record JALNZC010000060.1, on the reverse strand, counting down.
AGAACATAGTCGCGATGCAAGGCAGGTTTCATTATTATGAGGGATATACGATGAAGGAGTTATCCTTTCCGGTTTATGTAATGAAATTCCTGGGGATCCGTTTGCTCATTTTATCCAATGCCAGTGGCGGATTAAATCCAGATTATGAAGTAGGGGATATCATGGTTATCGAGGATCATCTGAACCTGATGAAGGATAATCCGCTGATTGGAAAAAATGACGATTCCATCGGTACACGTTTCCCCGACATGAGTAAAGCGTATGATAAAAGCCTGATTAAAAAAGCACTCCAGATTGCTGAGCAGGAAGGAATCCGGTTACGCAAGGGTGTTTATGCTGCTGTATCGGGGCCTACATATGAAACGCCAGCCGAGTACCGGTATATCCGGACAATCGGAGCTGATGCCGTAGGGATGTCTACTGTTCCGGAGGTGATCGCTGCCCGTCATATGGGATTAAATTGTTTTGCCGTTTCCATTATTTCTGATCTGGGAGTTCCGGGAAAGATTGTCGAGATTTCGCATAAACATGTGATCGACGCTGCAAGTGTGGCAGAACCGGTGATGACGCGGATCATAAAAAAAATGCTGGCTATTGAGGAAGGGGTCTAAAAAACCCGGATATTGAGTATTTTCAACTTCCAGGTATTTCCAATCCTGCATCTCTTCTGGGAGAGTGACAGCGATATCAGGCCAGCGCCCATTGTTGATCCTGCAATGATAAAAAGGTCGGGGGTAAAAACAGGTTCATTGTTTATCAGGTGATCGACGACGATAATCCCGAAAATCCCTGCTGAGCCGAAAATTAACATTTTGCCCAACCTCCTGGGAAATGCAAACTTTTTATATACCGATCCGACATCCTTCAGGTGAACCTCGAAGGGGCGTAGTTCAGCAATGTAGATCATTGAATCGCCTAAACTCCACAACTTACCGCGCAACAAAGTATCCTGTTTTGATACCTTAAGTTTCATCGGATCGCCAACGTGGTAATAATATTTCCTGAGTGTTCCGATCTTCTCAACCATCAGGGTCTTCTGGGCATAGATATGTCCAACTAACAGAGATAAAATAAGAGATCCGAAAAGATACTTCATGACGGAAAGTGTTATGTAAAAGTAGAATTTAATTAAATACATCTGCGGCATTCCGTTTTCTTTTGTTGATAAAAAAACTCGGGACAAATTGAATAAGGGAAAAGGAATAGCCCTACTTTTGGAGCATGGAAGATCAGACTGCACGAAAACGGAACCGAAAACCCCTGTTGAACGAAACGGTTTTTGAACATGGGAAACTACCTCCACAGGCTACCGATCTTGAAGAAGCTGTGCTTGGAGCTATGATGCTTGAAAATGACCGGTTGGCAGAAGTGATTGAAGTGTTGAAGCCCGATGTTTTTTACAAGGAAAATCATCAGTTGATCTTTTCAGCTATTCAACGGTTATTTGCTCAAAATGAACCCGTGGATATTCTTACGGTTACTGAAGCGTTGCGTAAAACAGGTGAACTCGAAATTGTCGGAGGCCCTTACTATATCACGATGCTCACAAACCGGGTAGCTTCGGCAGCCAATATCGAATTTCATTCTAGGATCATTCTTCAGAAATACATACAGCGGGAATTGATCCGGGTTTCTTCAGGTATCATAAAAGATGCGTATGAAGATACCACGGATGTTTTTGACCTTCTTGACCGGGCCGAAAACGGGTTGTTTTCTATCAGTGAAAGCAGTATCGGAAAATCTTACATGGATATGCAGTCCATTATCAAGGAGGCAATCAAAGAGATCGTGGCAGGACGGCAGCATGAAGGTCAATTGCGTGGTGTCGGTTCAGGTTTTACCGAACTCGACCGGGTCACCTCCGGTTGGCAAAAATCGGATCTGATCATTGTTGCTTCGCGGCCAGGGATGGGAAAAACAGCTTTTGCACTTACCATGGCCCGCAATGCAGCTGTTGATTTTAAAAAACCGGTTGCCGTATTTTCTCTTGAAATGTCCTCGATCCAGTTGGTTACCCGTTTGATTTCGAGTGAAACTGAAATTCCGCAGGAAAAACTGCGACGCGGTATTATGGAAGAGCATGAATGGACCCAATTGAATACCCGCATATCTTCCCTGGTCGATGCCCCGTTATATATCGATGATACGGCAGCCTTATCGATCTTTGACCTGCGTGCCAAATGTCGCCGGCTAAAAGCCCATCACGATGTTCAAATGATCATTGTCGATTACCTCCAGTTGATGCAGGGGAACCAGGATGCACGTGGCAACCGTGAACAGGAAATCAGCAGTATTTCAAGGGCGCTTAAATCACTTGCCAAGGAATTGAATATTCCTGTAATTGCTTTATCGCAGTTAAGCCGTGCCCCCGAGAAACGCTCTGCCGCGGCCAAACCTATCCTTTCAGACTTGCGTGAATCAGGTTCCATCGAACAGGATGCCGATATGGTGTTATTTATTTATCGCCCCGAATATTATAAAATTGATGTGGATGAATCAGGTGATTCCACCTCCGGGGTTGCAGAAGTCAATATTGCCAAGAACCGAAACGGCCCGCTCAAAGATGTTCGTCTGAGATTTATCTCCAAATATGCCAAATTTGTAGATGTGGAAATGGAATATTCATCCACCAACACTATTCCCGTAAATTCATCGTTTGATGGTTCCGTGCGTACCCGTACCGTGATGTCGAAAATGGATGATGATGACAAACATGAAACACCCTTTTAAGAAAACGGGTCTTCTTCTTTTTTTACTTCTTTTTTTCTTTCTTCATACCGTACATGCGGCTTACCTGCTAATTCCGATGGATGAAACCCAGAAAAACCATCTGAAAGCCTATGGTATTGCCTACTGGGTTTTAAAGAAAGAGGTTGAGGTTGACTGGCTTCTCAATTACCGCGGTGGAAGTTTTATTTTTCAATATGCCAAACAGCTGGAGGAAGAGTGCATTATAAGGGGGGTGAGTTTTCAGGTAATTGCAGATGTTCAGGCCTCATCTATTTTCCAAGAGATCGCCAATCCACAGGTCAACATGGAGCAAATTAAACTGCATAAGGCACCAAAAATTGCCGTCTATTCTCCAAAAAACAAGCTTCCATGGGACGATGCAGTCACCCTTGTTTTGTCCTATGCTGAAATCCCTTATGATGTTATCTATGATGAAGAGATTATAACCGGTGTATTGCCGCTCTATGATTGGTTGCATTTACACCATGAGGATTTTACCGGACAATATGGCAAGTTTTGGGCAGCATATAAAAATTATCCATGGTATCAAACAGATGTAGCTGTACAGGAAGAGACTGCACAAAAACTGGGGTTTACGAAAGTGTCGCAGATGAAACTTTCGGTAGCGAAAAAAATTCGTGATTTTGTAGCCGGCGGTGGCTACCTTTTTTCCATGTGCTCGGCCCCCGACAGTTATGATGTCGCTTTGGCTGCTGATGGGGTCGATATTTGTGATGTTATGTTTGACGGGGATCCCATGGATCCCAACGCCCAATCAAAACTGAATTTTGGGAATTGTTTTGCTTTTGAAAATTTCACCATCAGCACCAATCCCTATGAATATGAAATTTCTTCCATTGATGTCACGGAAACAAGACCGAAAAATATTACCAGGGAAAATGATTTTTTCACCCTTTTTGAATTTTCTGCCAAATGGGATCAGGTTCCCAGCATGTTATGTCAGGATCACGAGACGCTTATCCACGGATTTATGGGACAGACCACCGCTTTCAACAAAAAATATATTAAATCGAATGTGATTATCCTGGGTGAAACAAAATCACTGAATGAAGCACGCTATATTCATGGCGATTTCGGAAAAGGTACCTGGACTTTTCTCGGGGGACATGATCCTGAAGATTACCAGCACCTTGTCGGGGATCCTCCTACAGATTTAAATCTGCATCCCAATTCTCCGGGATACCGGTTGATCCTCAACAATGTTTTATTTCCGGCAGCAAAAAAAGAAAAACGCAAGACCTGATCCTGGGTTATTTCTTCCTGTCGTAAATCTCATAATTGAAAGAAAAACCGCCCGTTTCATCCTCAAAAGTTTCTGAAATTGAATTGGTGATCCATTGTGAAAAATCAATTTCCGGGAAGAAGGCGTCTCCTTCAAAAAATTTATGGATTCGCGTCAGGTAAAGGCGGTCGGCGTATGGTAAAAATTGCCGATAAACAGAAGCACCTCCGATGATAAATGTTTCTTCGCCCGGATTGCATTTTGCAATAGCGTCAACGACAGAGTATGCCATTTCGCAACCTTCAAACTCTTCACCGGGAATATCGGTGATCACGATATTGGGTCGGTTGGGAAGCGGTCGTCGGGGTAATGATTCAAATGTCCGTTTCCCCATAATCACCGGGTGCCCGCTGGTGATTTTTTTGAACCTTTTAAGATCAGCCGGTAAACGCCACAACAGGTCATTGTTTTTCCCAATGGCAAGGTTGTCAGCTATGGCTACAATGATGGAAATCATAATCGTCGGATTAAACGGCAATTTCACCCTTGATGTGTGGATGTGACTGGTATCCTGTCAGTTGAAAATCTTCGTACTGGAATTTATCGATGTCTTTCACATCCGGGTTAATCATCATCACAGGTGGTGCAAGAGGTTGACGGGTTAACTGAAGTTTTACCTGGTCCAGGTGATTGTTATAAATATGGGCATCTCCCAGGGTATGTATGAATGTACCTGGTTTCAAACCCGTTACCTGGGCCATCATCATGGTCAACAAAGCATACGATGCGATGTTAAATGGAATTCCAAGAAAGATGTCACAACTTCGCTGATAAAGTAAACAGGAAAGTTCATCGTTTGCAACATAATACTGAAACAATAGATGACACGGAGGTAACGCCATCTTATCCAGATCTCCGACATTCCATGCACTTACGATATGCCGGCGTGAATCGGGGTTTGCTATAATCGATTCGACGGCACGGCTGATCTGGTCAACAGAAGAACCATCGGATCCCGGCCATGAACGCCACTGATAACCGTATATCGGTCCCAGGTCACCATTTTCATCAGCCCACTCATTCCAGATGGTGACTTTGTTTTCATTAAGATATTTAATATTGGTTGATCCCATCAGGAACCACAACAGTTCGTGAATAATTGACCGGAGATGTATTTTTTTAGTTGTCAGCAGTGGAAAACTTTCTCTCAGATCGAATCGCATCTGGTAACCAAATACACTGATTGTCCCGGTACCGGTACGGTCTTTTTTATGAACCCCATTTTTCAAAACAAAATCAAGCAGGTCAAGATATTGTCTCATACTTTAGATGGTGAGATGGTGAAATGGTGAGATGGTGAAATGGTGAAATG
>JALNZC010000059.1 GCA_023229525.1 Bacteroidales bacterium | reverse complement strand
TTATGGAGGCTTGTATCAATGGGCCGAATTAGTTCAATATTTAAATGGCGCATCCAATTCTACTTCTTGGGATCCTGTTCCAAGTGGAAATGTACAAGGCATCTGCCCGGAAGGATGGCATATTCCGACTGAAGCTGAATGGGTAACCTTTATAAATGCACTTGGTGGATCGACCCTTGCCGGTGGTAAAATGAAAGAGGCCGGAAACACTCATTGGTCAAATCCCAACACCGGCGCTACTAATTCTAGTGGTTTTACTGCTCTCGGCACTGGACATTGGTCATTTTCATATTCAGGATTCTATTACCTTTTAAAACTTAACTCTTATTGGTCAAGTACTCAGAGTTCACCAGATGGAAGCTGGATACGCTATTTGATGTATAACAGTGCCTCTGTAACCCGCGATTCCAGCAACAAAGGTTTTGGTTTATCCGTCCGTTGCATCAATGACTAAACGTAGTCCGGTACGACCCTTTATTGTTTTTTCCTCAAATTTTCATCTTGCTTTGTTCCAGGTTATATTGTCCTGGTGAGTTTGCAATGTATAACCAGCCAAATTTTTGTGACATTAACCTATGAGCCAGCTCCGAAAAGTCTGCGAACAAGGTTTGCAGCCAATTTACCCACCCCCAACCCCTCCCTTGAAAAGGAAGGGGAAAAGCGCCACCATACCCAATAACAAGATATACAGTATGTTGCCGGAGCAGAGATGCTCCCCTCCCTGTGGACAGGGAGGGGCTGGGGGTGGGTAAATTTATCATGAGCTACTTTTCGGAGTGGCCTCACCCATCTAAACGAAAACTGTGCAGTACTTTTGTTAAGATGCTGCCTACCGGTCATTTATCCTTGATATTTTATAGAACGAAAAAAAATTTTATGTTGTTTCATACACATATGTGTATATCGTTGTATCTTTGAACGATTATAAATAACGATTGGGTCCACGGACGCACATCACAATTATTGGTCTTCAATTAATTCAAACGATAAAATTCATCCGCTATGAAACATTTAATACTGATCTTGATTTTTTCCCTGAGTTTGTTACCGGATTTATCACTCGGGCAACAGAAGACGTTTCACCCCACCACCGTAAAACAAGCGGTTTATTTTAATATTACTCCGCCTTTACGCGATATGAAATTAATACCACCTGTTTCCAAAGGAACCCAGTATAAGGAAATTCCGAATAAAATCGGCATGAAGGAATTCAATCACCTTACTTCAAACGCTTTTACGCTCCCGGAAGATCCGGTTTGGCAAAAGCAGGATGGCAGTGTTATTCCGCTTTCCCGGGCCCCACTACAGAATTTTGAAGGGGTCGGAAACCTGTCCGGGGTTGACCCTCCGGATACGCAGGGCGATATCAGCACAGGCGCATATGTGCAGGTTGTCAACATGAATTTTGCAGTTTATTCGAAAACCGGGACCATACTTTTTGGACCTGCTGACTTAATGACAATTTGGGCAGGGAATCCTGCACCATATACTGTCGGGAACGGCGACCCTGTGGTTCTGTACGATCAGGCTGCTGACCGCTGGATCATCTCTCAGTTCTCGCTGCCCAGCGCTTCTCAGAATGCAGAACTTGTAGCCATTTCAACCACATCTGACCCCACTGGTTCCTGGTACTGTTATATCTTCCCTTTTGGAAATAAAATGCCCGATTATCCGAAATTCGGAATATGGCCCGACGGATATTATTTGTCGTTCAACCAGTTTGTCAATCAATCGTCCTGGGGAGGCGTTGGCGCTGTTGTTCTCCAGCGTTCACAAATGTTGATTGGCGGCGCCACGAGTTATATGTATTTCGACCTGGGCCCAAGTAGTGACCCGAGCAGCATGTTGCCATCCGACTGGGATGGAAGCACACCACCCCTGGCCAACGAACCCAACTATTTTACCTATTTTAACGACTGGTCCTCCCCGACCGAGGATTATCTGAAAATATGGCAGTTCCATACCGACTGGGTTACTCCGGCCAATTCGACTTTTTCGGAAGTTTACAGCCTCGTAACGGCGCCGTTTAAATCCCAGATCTGCGCAGATGCAACAGGAAGAGGTGTCTGTATCCCGCAGCCTGGGACGGCCAACAAACTGGAATCGTTGTCCGACCGACTGATGTTCCGGTTACAATACCGGAATTTCGGTGATCACCAGTCAATGGTCACAAATCACACGGTGGATGTAGATAATTCGGGACATGCAGGTATCAGGTGGTACGAGTTGCGTAATTCAGGAAGCGGATGGGGAATTTACCAGCAGGGAACCTATGCACCTGACGCGTACCATCGCTGGGTCGGAAGTGTGGCCATGAATGGCTCCGGAGCTATTGCTCTCGGATATTCGGTCTCAGGAAGTACTTCCGTCTATCCGGGTATCCGGTATACCGGACGCCGGGCAAACGATCCACTGGGAGTAATGACCATTGCAGAACAGACCATCATGGATGGAGGTGGGTCAAAAACCTATCCTTCACGCTGGGGTGACTACAGTATGATGTCGGTAGATCCCTCGGATGACCAGGCTTTCTGGTACACAACCGAATACATCCAGAGCACAGGCACCTGGAACTGGCATACCCGGGTTGCTTCTTTCACGATAAACAATGCTCCCTCTGTGGCCACCCTGTCGGCAACCGCGGTCACATTATCTACGGCAACCCTGAATGGAACCGTAAATCCCAACGGCCAGGCCACGAATTATCATTTTGAATGGGGGACAACGGTCGGTTATGGAAATTCAACTTCCATTATTTCTGCCGGTTCAGGGGTCATTACATTGAGTGTTAACGCTTCTGTTTCAAGTTTAATTGGTGGCACGCCATATCACTACAGGTTGGTGGCGGTTAATGGTGATGGTACGACCTATGGAGATGACATTACATTTACTCCCGGTGCGGCAGTCCTTTCAACAACGGCGCCAAGTACCATCACTACCTCAACGGCGATTTCCGGAGGAAACATTACCTCCAACGGAGGCGCTTCCGTTACGGCCCGCGGCGTATGCTGGAATACTTCGGCAAACCCGGTCGCTACGGACAGCCACACTTCAGACGGAAGCGGTTCCGGGTCTTTTACCAGCAACATTACTGGTCTGTTGGCCAATACATCTTACCATGTGAGGGCTTATGCTATCAACAGCGCCGGTACCTGGTATGGCGACGACCTGCAATTTACCACAGTATGTGCCATCTATTCCCTACCCTTTTATGAAGGATTTGCGTCGACTTTCATGCCCACTTGCTGGACACAGGTCGATCATCAGGGTAACGGACAAATATGGCAATTCGGGGTGATTACAGGAGAAACACCCAATCCAGTTCTTACCGGAAATTATGCTTATCTGAACAGTGATGCATATGGTTCCGGAAATACAGAAAATGCAGATCTTATTTCACCACTGCTCGATTTATCTGCATTTACAACGGTAAATTTACAGTTTAATCATTATTTCAGGTTGTATACCGGAGAGATTGGTACTTTATCTTATAGTATCAATAATGGAACTACCTGGACAACCATTCAGGCATTCAATGCAACTACTCCGAACCCAGATGTATTTTCTCAGTCAATCCCTGCTGTGGCCGGACAAAGTCAGGTAAAATTCAAATGGAATTATACCGGTACCTGGGGGTGGTACTGGGCTATAGATGATATCCAGATAACAGGGATGCTTACGAACAGAGAACTGACCAATATTACTATCGGTTCCGGGACAACCAGCTGTTACAATGCAGGACAAACCATCACTTTAGCAGGTAACAGCACCAATTTTACTGTTCAGAACGGAGGGGATGTAACACTGATAGCGGGGCAGAATATTCTTTTCATGCCTGGTACGATGGTTCAATCGGGCGGACATTTATGGGGATATATAACCATATCCGATACTTACTGTGTCAATCCAAGTTCCCCAATCAACGCTCCACTGAATCCGGAAACGCAAACAATTGTTAATGAAGCTGAAACTACGCTGTTCAGGGTTTATCCAAATCCGACAACCGGCAAATTTACCCTTGAGTTTAATGCGGATCCGAAGGATAATCAGGCCACCGTAAGAATTTTTGGGATGCTTGGAGAAGAAGTTCTCCATGAAAACCTGGGAGTAACCGGAAAAACTGAATTTTCACTTTCAGGAAGATCAAACGGTATTTATATCATCCGGGTAATAATGGGTGACCGGACGGCAACAACAAAGATCATTAAGCAATAATATCCGGGGACAGAATTAAAGAAAAGCTTAATGAACCTTGATCCTTATCTGATCCTTATCTGATGCTAATCTAACGCTTATCTGAAAAAAGCATGGACAAAGCATAATGAAAGCTTAATGAAAGCTTAATGAAAAAATTGAAAATTGATACTTGAGGCCACTCCGAAAAGTAGCTTATGGTAAATCTACCCATCCCCAGCCCCTCCCTGCCCACAGGGAGGGGAGCATCTCTGCTCCGGCAAAATATTGTATATCTTGTTATTAGGTATGGTGGCGCTTTTCCCCTCCCTTTTCAAGGGAGGGGTTGGGGGTGGGTAGATTGGCTGCAAACCTTTTTCGCAGACTTTTCGGAACAGGCTCAAAATTGGAAAAAAGAATGAAAAATCTGCTGAATTTTTTCTTTTTTAATGAAAACACTTGACAATTAAAAATTCTTTTGTACTTTTATCGTCGCTTAGCATATTATAGCTGGTACATAAATCACAGCATGAATAAGATTACATACACATTCTGTATTAGTTACGCACTGCTGACTATTGGTCTGATTATACGACCAATAGTTACACAGGCACATGGAATTGTACCGGCAGATTCAGTTATGGTTACCGTTGCCCAATGCGGGGATGAATCCGTTGCCGCTAAAATTGAAGAGACCGGAAGCGGAAACGTAAAAAAACAGACTGGTCATTCAGCCGAAAAAATGATACCTACCCGGGTAGTCGTTTCCGGTGAAAAAAAGACTTTCGATGCTTCAGGAACAGTAGCGGTTGGGGGTGAAGGAAAGAACTTCACCGTTCAGGAAGGAGGAAAAGCTATATTGACATCAGGGCAATCGGTTCGATTGCTGCCGGGAACCATGATTGAGCCCGGTGGACGGCTTGTAGTAAAAGTTACCTCTACACGAAAATGGACTGGGTCCCACGCGAAATCAGTTCCTGATAAACCTGCTGATCAGATTACCCAAACATCAAAAAAGTCGATTGAGCTTGTACTGGGTTATCATGTTTACCCAATGCCTGAATCAGAAAACATTAGTCTGGCTATAACCGGAACGTCCGGAGTTTTACCCGCCAGGGTGCAGGTTTCCAACGGATTTGAGCATTCTTTTATATTGAATAAATTATCCTTCCAATCATTGTATGAACCCTCTCTTTCCATGCTCAACCCGGTTAAAAATTTAGCCGGCGCCCGTTGGGGAGAACGACCGGAGACCATCAAGGTATTTAGAACCTGAGTACAGCGGCCACTGAAATTTATCCACGTTGATAAGTTTCATCAGGGTTCCCGGAAAATTCCCGGACCGGGATTGCGCTTCTTGCGCAAATGATCAGTCGGGGAAAATTTAATTTACCTTTTATTTTAAAAATCAAGCAAAATGAAAAAATTATTAGTAGTAGTGAGTCTCATTATGGTAATGGGCCTTTTTCTATCAAATTCAGTTCAATCTCAGACCAATACTTTCCCGGCCACAGGTTCAGTTGGTATCGGAACGCTAACTCCTGCTTATATCCTTGACGTGCGTCAAAATGGAGTCGAGCCAAAACTTTCTATTACCAATGCCGGTGGTACCGGTGGCGCTGCTTTCCGTATGTTTGATCAGGGAAGCGGAACCGACTGGAGATTTAAAGCCGCTGCGGTAGGGACATTTAAAATCCGTGATAATTTCAGTGGTAAGGATGTTTTAACATTTGAAAAAGGAACAGGAACGGCTAATTCCATTTATGTAACCGCACTTGGTAATGTTGGAATTGGAACAAACGCTCCCGGGGCAAAACTCGCTGTAAATGGCGCCATGAAAGTAAATGGCAAAATCAACGCCACAGAAATTGAAGTATCACTTACTGCTTGGCCTGATCATGTTTTTAAATCTGGTTTTGAATTAATGCCTTTGCAAGACGTTGAGAATTACATCAGTCTGAATAAACATTTACCCGGCGTTCCCAGCGAAACAGATGTTATCCAGAAAGGGAATAACCTTGGCGAAATGGATGCAATTTTATTGCAGAAAATTGAGGAACTTACCCTTTATATGATTGATTTGAAAAAGGAAAATGATCAATTGAAAAAACTGATTGCAAAGTAGTTTTTTATAAAACATCTTTCATCGATTTTATTTCAGGAAAGTACTGCTCCATCAGATTGGAGCAGTACTTTTTTATTTTCTCTTCCAGATAGTCCGGATCAATTTTTTTTAAAATATTAAATTTTTGGGGGTTCTTAAAGGCATGTTTCTGGTCAGAAGAAATATCTTTCAACCTATAACCAGTGAAACGAGCCAGTTCTTCGATAGAATTTGAAATTCTGTCCGTACGAATAATTAAAAGCTTATTCTGTGGTATTTTGGAAATCGCCTGCTCATTATGATAGGTCCAATACTTTAAATAACCTTCCAGTGAATAGAGCCCATTGGCATTCAGAACCTTTTCTTCCGGTGGAAAATGATCCACTCTTTTTCCGAATCTGATGTCCCGCAACAGGGCCCATTTCTCTGCTGAAGGATATGTTAATGAAAAATTAATGAAAGAATCCAACCACGTGTAACAATCCCTTATGGTTAGAATAAAGAAAGCTTCTACGAACTCTTCCAGTAAAAAGGTCAGTATGAAAAAGTTTAGCTGGGAAGAATCCACATCCAGGTTTAGTCTTATACATCTCTTTTTTACAAACTCCCTCAACTCAGAATCACTGACAAGACGGTTATGGTGATCAATAATTTGCCGTATCAGTTCTGTATTTTCGGGCTCATGAGCGGATCTGGCGACCCCTGCGAAAATGGAATGTATCGAATGGGTACCACTTTTGGCAGTACCAATACAAAATATCCTTTTCCGGGTCAAATCTGTCCTTCTATCCATTTTTGTCATGCAATTTATAAAAAAAGCTGTTCATTTTGTTCGTTATCGAAAAATTTGAATCTTTGCAGTTAAAACAAGACAAAATGGGTAATGGCAAAGAAATCATTGCAATATGTGCAGTCCCTCCAGGCATTAATCCCGGAATGTCAAGTGTAGACCTTGCGCTGGAACAGCTACTTGAAAAATATCAGATAAAAAATGAAGTTGATTTTTACTGTCTTTATTCCAGACCATCTCATTCAGAACCTGAGACCGGCGCCGGTAGTTTATTCTCTTATTCACTGATACCTAATGATCCGGATTTTTTTTCATCAAAAAAGATCATACTTTTCTGGGGCGACTTTCTTCATATGTTCCAATACCATCAAACCGTTGCCAGTACGCTATACCAGCGAAAATATTTTCAAACTTCAGAAGAGGCTCTCCAGAGAGTATACAATGTTTTTTTACTGGCAGATCAGGATACGGAGGTCCTGTCAAGGAAGATAACCTTTGGCAGTACCCTTTTATTCAATACCCCGGCTGATGAAAATGATCCGTATTATGGGCTTGCTTTGAAAAGGTTCGTTGCCAATGGAAGATCATGGTTCCGTGATGTCTATTCTGCGGTTAAAGCATCGCATATTACCGGAAATTATTCAACCTCCTTTTTAGGTATTGATTGTGCCACGATCCTTGAGCCGGACAAGTTTATCCATCGCCATAGAGATATAATCAAACAGAAAAAAACAGGGCTTTTCATCGGAAGAACAACAAATCATATTTGGGATATCTTTCAATTTGCACAGGACTTCTCTAAAATTTCAGCAACATCTCTGACCTGGATACCTTGGGGAGATGTTAACGCTTTTCCCACCCTGAAGAATATAAACGAGTATCCTTCACTTTTAACATTGGAAAATTTTACCATAAGTGGCATTTCTGACCCTATTGAAGCCATCGGAAACTTGTTGGAATATGATTCAATAATTACCGATACTTATCACATTTGCGTCAATGCCTGGAACATGGGTATCCCGGCAATCTGTTTCGCTGGAGATGATCATTTTAAATCCAGAAATGTTAATTCGGGGGATTTTTTTTCGAGGCGAGACAAACGTCAGGTGTTTTACGGCATGTACGATGCATTGGATTTCTTAATACCATATCAGGAATTACTGCACCAAGAATCCCGTGAAAAACGACTGAACCACTTGCAGGAGATCCTGGATTCATCGTTAATTACCCAAGGAATTCATCAAAGGATACGTCAGCACGCAAAACATTCGGAAGAAATATTGGTAGATGCAATTGTTTCATTATTAAATAAATAAATTGGAATCGCTTTTGTGTTAAACATCACTGCTGTAATTGCCGTTAGAAACGAGGCAAAATACCTGCCTGTTACCCTAAGAACTCTTGCGGAGTGTAAGATTGGTATAGTTATCCTCGACCATGGTTCAACAGATGGAACCGAGGAGATTTTACGATCTTTCGGGGGAGATATTCTTAACAAGGTCCAAATGTTATACAAAGGATTCTTTAGCCTGACCGATCAGATCAATGAAAAATCCACAATTATTGAGGCGCTGGATACCGAATGGGTGATCCATCAGGATGCTGATGAAATCCTGGAGTCGCCTGAACCGGGGGAATCACTGCGGGATGGAATTGAACGAATTGCTTCAGAGGGATTCTCTGCCATAAATTTCAATGAATTCGTTTTTATTCCAACACGCGCCAACCCCAGTTATGAGGGCGAGGACTTCTACCACTCAATGTTTTACTATTACTTTTTTGAGCCGAAACCAATTCGCCTTATGAGGGTCTGGAAAAAAAGCCGGGATATTCATATGTCAGAAGGAGGACATCTATTAACCACCAAGGTTCCCCTGGTTCTGCCGACAAGGAATTTTAATCTAAGGCACTACATTTTTCTGAGTAAAGAGCATGCGCTTCAAAAATACCATCAGCGTAAGTTTAGCCAGGAAGATCTTGATAAAGGATGGCACCGTAGAAGGCTTCAAATGCCATCGGATATTTCTCTGCCGGATGAAAATTCTCTGAATAGATTACCCTTCCCAGAAAGCAAAGATTTCAGCATTGCAAACCCGTGGAAAAGTCATTTCTGGCAATTAAAGGAACCCTAGTTGCTCCAGTAATTTTATGTCATCTGACGTTACCCAGGGAGTCGGCTTGGTGCGATATCTCTCCCGGGAGGGAGGTTCTTTGGGAATCGTTGACAAGAGGTTAAGATCAATTTGGTCATGAGGAATTTCCAAGAAGGTTAACAGCTTCCCGATTTCTTTATCTGATTCTCTGTATAGTTTATCAAAATTTACCATCAGAAATTTATCAGAGCCCAGTTGAGCCGCTTTCGTCATGATCTGTTTATGAACAGCGACCCAGTATCTGAAAGATGCTTCAGGTATCTTTTCCTGCGCTGCTGGAGCAGGAATTCCATAAAGACCTCCCCAGTTGAAAAGTTGCTGCTGGTTTTGACTGAAGGCCATGTCAAGACCGTGTCGTATCGTATGAATATATTTAAATTTTGGGAAAAAGTCGTTCATGCAATCGAGTAAAAGATGTGAGTTTGGCTCTTTCCAACCCCAGCCAACTAAACAGTCAGCCTTATAACGACCCGGATAGAGAATTTTCCGATACCGGTCAATGGCCCACTTTCCCGTTCCATAATGGGATATATTTTGCCCATTCCGATACATGTCGTAACTGGCTTGAAGCAGGAAAATATGTTCGGCTGGTGAAAGGGGACCCGTAGAGGTCATCGATTTTTCTAACACCCTGAGTCCCCTTGTAATCAAATCCCGCCGATTCCTATTTATAAAATACCATTTTGGTCGTTTAAACAAGAGCGTATAGGAAAGATTATCGAGGGACTCATTAAGGTCATTCCCAATAAAATAGTTCAACTCCATCAGTATCCTGGCCAATACTCTTGTACCACTTCCGCCTATGCCTCCAATGACGATAGGGCCGTTTAAGAATTCCGGCTTTTTACCCATTTTGATTTTTTAATGCCTGATAATGTTTTTTGACGATCTTTAACGATTTTCGCAGACAACATTTAGCGTTTTGTATCCCTATATTGATAAAGAACATATTTTGGGGGTCCTATTCGTCAAATTCAATAAGAATTTATCCTTTGCCTGTTTTGAAATATGCCATCAGCTGTTTCAGAACAGCAGGTTTTTGTTTCAGTCGGTTCTTAAATTGAGTTTCTGAGAGGCCTTCATAATATGTATATTGCTCCCCATAGGCCCGGAGTTCCTCAAAGTCGCCATGCTTCAGCAAATGATCTGCGAAATATGCACGGTACTCAATCATGGCCTTGGTGTGGGACTCCTGCATGGTAATAGGTTGTTCTTTGTTCCCCTTATCTGAATTTTCGGTAGTGAAAAGCCTTTTCTGGAGAAAGGTTTGTTTTCCGACATGTAGGATGCTGATATGATCACAAACCCCGATCTTCCATCCCCTCTCCTGGCTAATATCAAAGCAGATCAGTTCCTGTCCCCATCCGAAGTATAATTCAGGATCGAATTGTCCGATAGCTTCAATGATCTTGCGGTGGAAAAGAGGGGCCTGGTTGTCGATCCATTTAACGAGTCTGATTTGTCTGCTTCCCCAGTTTTGCATCTGCTTCCACGGTTGCGCCTGTCCTGCAATGCAGGGGGATACAATGGCAAAATCATTGCTGAACAATTCATTCCTGAGAAGGTTTACAAAAACCTCAGCGGTAACCTCTATATCATTATTTAGGAACAGGAGGGAGTCGTACCGATCTTCCTTCAACACTAATTTGAAGGCCTCATTCAAAGCGCCACCCCAATAAAGGTTGTTTTCATGCCTGATATGTATTGTGGCCGGCATCAGCTCGGGTTTGGAGCCATTGTCCATCACAAGAGTATCATATGTTTCACCCTGGAATTCCTTCAATGAATCGTATAACCTGTTTGTATATTCGGGCAGGTTGTGATTCAGGATTATGACGAGCGTCTTGGACATTGTAGTTTACTATTCTGTCAAAAGTAAAAATATTTTTACCTTTAGAAAAATTTTATTATACGCTATACTCTGACGGATTGGGTCTGCAAATTCCATGTATATGTTTATTATGTTTAATGACATTTAAAGAAATTTTTTGCATTTTGATCAGGCTGAAGATCCGAGTAGCAAGTCACAAGGAATCTTCGATCCTTGAAGTTATAATTCCTTCTCGCTAACCCCGTCGCAGAATGTCGGTGAATGCGTTCGCAAGGATTCAAAAGATAAAGTAACATTGCTTTGCAAAAGAAGGCGGTTATAGTTTTAGGCATGCACCGCAGCGGAACTTCCACCGTGTCGGGTATCCTTTATATGCTTGGTCTCGACTTGGGTAAAGCGGTTATGGGAAGCAATGAAAGCAATTCCAGAGGTTTTTTTGAAAATTACAGAATTATGTCATTTAATGAAGCCCTTTTCCGGAAGCTTCATGTGAACTGGCACAACACCCTGGGCCTCCAGGAAGCATGGTGGGAATCAGATGAGATGCGGCAGGAAACAGAGCAATTGAAGATGCTTATTCAAAATGATTATACCCTGAGAGACCTATTGTTATTCAAGGATCCGAGAATCTGCATTCTTTTACCAGTTTATCTGATGGCTTTTGAAGCATTGGAAATCGAACCCTATTTTATCATGACATACAGAAACCCGGAGGAGGTCGCAGAATCCCTGAGAAAGCGTGACTCTTTTTCCTATGACAAGTCGTTTCGGATATGGATTGATTACATGCTTAGGGCTGAAAAATATTCACGGAACCATCCCCGTATTTTCATGAATTATGATGACATTCTGGCTGACCCACTGACTTCAGTGGAAAAAATCGTTTCCGCTTTTCCTCTTGATTTAACAATTAAACCTGTAGTTAAAGAACAGATTATTCAGTTTATTGAGCCGGCATTGAATCATAATAAAAGGAACGATAACGCCGAACCCATTGAAAATGAAAGCAACAGCAAGTGGATATACGATATCTTCAAACAATTAACCCGCCACGAAATTACATTGGAAGTAGAGAAGAAATTCGATATCTATTCGAAAAGTTTTTATTCATCCTTTGGGTCACAAAAATGGCCCAAAGTAACGGTGATCACCACTGTTCGAAATGAACCCAGAGCTTTGGAGGAAACGATACTGAGTGTCGTCAGCCAGGATTACCCTAACCTTGAATATTTTATTATTGATAGAAATTCAGACAACGAAACCTTTGAGATCATTGAGAAATATAAATATTTACTGTCACACTGGGCCAGTGAACCGGATCATGGCCGGTTCGATGCCATGAATAAGGGTCTCGCGATTGTTGCGGGCCAGTGGGTGACATTTTTAAACGCCGGAGATACCTTTCTTCATAACGGATCATTATGGGAATTGATACGATTATTCCCGGAAGATTGTGATGTTGTTATCGGAGATTGCATTTCAGATGATAAAGTGATATGGAATTGCCGGAAAAACGATTTTCCTGACCATATTTGGAAAGGAAGATTTTTAGGTATGCACTCCTTTTTCATCAGATCTTCCCTGACAAAAAAGCATCCCTTTAATGTCAGATATTCCTTCCTGGCAGATCTTGACATGGCGCTTACTCTTATTCATGAAAAGAACAGGATTAAAAAGATTTCAGTTAAAGTCGTTTATTCTCATTCGAATCAGGAAAGTGATTCACCTTTTCGGGTCGAAGCAGAAAGGTACGCCATTATACGAAGCCATCAACATCTTTCAGTATATCAGAAAGCCTATCACTACACTGCATTTATTAAATGCGTGTGCGATTCCCTGATCCGCTTGATAATTATCAGAGTTTATGGGGTATTTGCCATTTTTGGGGCAAAGACTGGCAAATAATTCACGAAATGAAATTTCTTTTAGCATAAGTGGTCATTATTAAATCCCATTTTCGTTCTTCCAATAGTCAACAGGAAACTGAATTTAATTTTTTCATATCATATACTTGGATCTATTATTTATTAACAATAATCAATTTTTTGACGAGTAAACCAAGTTTACGATTATCCTTTGAATTTTCAGGTGAATTTGGATTACGGGGATTACTCATGTTAAATACTATTTTTAAAAGTCCATCCGGTGCAATTGTCGATTTAATGGAGGCTTCATACTGACCTTCCTGATACATAGTCCATTTTGCTATTTGATATCCATTAATAGAGACGTTCACTTGTTGAAATTCTTTTTTAATTTGGTCAGAGTACCCCAGTCCCCACAAACGTAAAATCATATCTTGAGTCGGCGCTTTTTCCAGCTGAATCATAAGGCCTGCAGAAGGACCGTCAGTCCAACGATGAGTGGACTCTTGCCAACTCCAACCACTCAATAAATATGGATCTGCTTCCCCTTGTCCATCCTTCGAAAACCTTACTTCCTTGCCAAGTTTATAAGCAGGATGATAGTTCTCATGTCTATATGCATGGCCATTGACAATATATTCTTTAATTTTTGGCAAATGCTCATCACGAAAACGATTATTTTTACTCCATTCGTAAAAATAAAAAATTCGTTGCCTGTTTCCACCGGATTTAGCAATATTAAAATTATTGCAATCAATATTTTTATTGCTCAAACCCAAAAGGCATGACAGGTCAGTTGTTTCCAAAGGAATATCGTTAACTTGGATTTTACCTTTAGAATTAACTGGTTTATAAAGCAATAAAGCATGTGAGGAACTTATAATTTTTTGTGGAATGAATGCTCCGGCATTTGTATTTAAATCTTTCTGATCAGAAACTAAAAATTCCCATGTGCCATGATCTGACATAATTATAATTTCTGAACTATCATAGATTCCAATCTCTTTAAGCTTTTTTAACATCCGTGAACAAAGCTTGACGGATCCTTTTATCTGCTGTAAATAACCCGTTTCCCCAAAAAGTTTGGGATCGAATTTTAGATTTTGATTGACATTCCATGGTGGGTGAGATATATAAAAATGTAAGATTTTAAAAGTTCCCTTCCCTTCTGATTTTACATAAGCCCGGTCTTCAAACAATTCTAAAAAACGGATGTCTGTTCCATGTTCCCTTGGTGGATATCCCTTTTGATCAATTGAAGAAAACAACCAATTACCGTTGTCATAAATTTTTGGTTTAAAAAAAGTCGGGAGCGCACGAAATAATGCATAATCGAAGTACTCAACCAGTGGATTTATTTTGTTAGTATTTGACATGTCAACGATACGTTTCATTGAAATAACATCAGGATATGTGCCTTTGATACCAACAAAACAAGTTTTATATGACATATCATTGTAAGCATACATTAAATCAAACTTCTTTCTTGAGTCTGAAATATAATCCAGATATTTTTGTTCATTTTGATAAACAGCTCCTGTCAAAATAGAGGGTAAACTACCCTTGGTTGTTGGAAACTTACTGATGGTATTTCTATAAAAAATAAACCCATCAAAAAAACTCAAATCTTCAGGATATTTCTTTAAAACATAGTCAAAATAGTCTGATTGAAAAGCATCAAGAAGGATAATTATTACATTTTTTTGAGGGTGAAAGGCGAAAGTATCATTGCAGAGTGGCTCACTGATCCTGGATTCGGTATTTTTGGGGGCTGTCAAATAACTGGTCAGAACAGAAAGCAAACCAAGCAAATAAACTGCCATTATCAAAGTAGTTTGGATCTTCTTCTTTACTCTGTAAAACCAAAATGTAAAAAAAGTAATAATAATAAACCACACAACCCCTTCTAAGTACATTTGACTTTTCCATCTTCCCCAATCTATGATTTGTCCATTAAATTGTCCGAAATCCCAAACAAACAACTGGCTTTGAATCCATATTGCAATTGCCAAGCCTAAAATAAAACCCATTAACATCCCCAGGGTTTTACTGTAAGGTTGAATAAAAGAAAGTAAAAGAAAGAGCAAAATTGAGAAACCAATAACAATGAATGCGACGGCTAATAGAACAACACTGAGATTGATAACGATTTCATTTTTATTTCCCAAATAAAATGAAAGTGGGACAATAAAACCTAACATTATTGGAAGAATACAAACTACAGAAAAAAGAACTTTTTTTGAAGGCTTGATCGTCATAATTTTCAATTAATGAATATGGTGTCAAATCGCAATGGAATGGATAAAAACAGGGTTGAAGGTGATTGCACGAACATTATTTCGTCCTTTGCCAAATAAAGACTTTAGAAGTTGTATTTAAATCCTGTCATGTGCCCGGAAAATTTTTCTAACAATAAAATCATAGACTTGTTTGAGGGTTTTAGTTGAAGTGTTTTTTAATTCCGGGGAAACAGAATGAGTTAATATGTTTGCATTTAATTCCGCAGAACATAGCTCCTGCTTGAGTTTAAGATTTTGTTGCAGGAATTTAATATTTTCTTTATCACAGTTCTGTAAAGATTCCGTGAGAATAATTATATCCTTTTCAAGTTGATTCATTATTTGCATTTTCTCGCTAAACATTTCAGGATGAACCAGGTTTAGTAAATTTTTATCATGAATAAAAGGAGAATGTTTATCTTGTTTGATGAAAATTACCATATTCTGTTTATACCACCATTCCACTTTCGGGTTATTCCAAAAAATGGGTCGGATTTCATCGAAACCCAAAAAGCCCTTATCATTGAATTTGCTTTGCCAATAGTCCAACCATTGTTCGTTGATGTGATTCTGTCCTCCCTGACCGGGTATTGCCGCGGAAAATACAATATAATCACTTAACCGGGTGAGCGCATTTACAAAGGAATCTGCCGCCTCGGGTGAAAGGTGTTCAGCCACCTCCAGAGAAATAGCAAGATCAAATTTCCTGTTAACCTCAAATCCGTTTTCCAGATCAGCTATAAAAAGCTCACTTTCATCAATAATAAGAAGATCTTTATTTATATGATTCCCTTCAATTCCGAAAACCGTACCTACGCCATGTTGCTTAAATATGGCTAACCACGTGCCTAGTCCGCAACCTACATCTATAACACTTTTTGGATTGAACCATTTAATCAATTGTGGAACGATTTCCTGAGCTGCAGATGTATTATGGATCTGGGGGTCATGAATATATTTGGGCTTGTCCATTTCTATCATATAAGAAGTTCCTAATTCATCATTTACGTTATCACCAGGCTAATCATCCTCAATAATGTAAAATACGATCTCAATTATTTTTTGGAATTCAACGAAAGTGGCACCAGTACCATTAAAATAAATGGAAGAGCACAAACTACCAAAAGAGGAAAAAGTTTAGAATATTTCATGCATTATGGGTGTGAAAAGTTATACCTCTCTATCGATTGAGAAACCGCTTGAAGAAAGCAATTTTTGTCAAGACCTCTTCGACCAAAAAGCAAGTTTGTTTAATAAGGAAAAAACAAAATGACCAAATCTCCAGGAATAGGAGCGATAAACGTTATTTAATTGATCCTGCGAAGCTTTAAGAACCTTTTCATTTTCTTGCAGGGAGACCTCGGAATTTTCGATTCTAAACGCTAATCCTTTTATGGTAGTTGTCATCTGTTCAATAAGTCCCTCAAATTTCTGAATTTTCTTTGCATTTTCCCGGATGACCTGTAATTGTTCAAGGATATTTGTTTTATTCTGTTGAATTTCAATATCCTTGATACTGAGTTTCTTGTCTTTAATTACAAGTAATTCTTCCTTGGTATCAATGATTTGATGCAATTTATTTATGGTTTCAGTTTTCTCACGGAGTAAGAGATTCTTCTTTATAATTTCATTTTCTTTTTCATGGATTAACTGAAAATCAAGATGCTGTTTTTCATTCAAATGATCTATTGTAGAATTCTTTTTATGCAATTCGTCAATTAATCGTTGAATTTCGACATTGTTTTTGTGAGCCTCATCGTTCAACCGTTGATTTTCGACCTTACTTTGATGGATCTCCTCATTCAACCGTTGAATTTCGACACCGCTTTGATGGGCCACACCCTTCAATTGTTGAATTTCGACATTACTTTGATGTATCTCTTCATTCAACCGTTGAATTTCAACATTGCTTTGATGGATTTCCTCATTCAACCGTTGAATTTCGACACTGCTTTGATGGGTCTCTCCCCTCAACCGTTGAATTTCGACACTGCTTTGATGGATCTCCTCATTCAACCGTTGAATTTCGACACTGCTTTGATGGGTCTCTCCACTCAACCGTTGAATTTCGACATTGCTTTGATGGACCTCCCTATTCAACCGTTGAATTTCGACATTGCTTTGAT
>JALNZC010000058.1 GCA_023229525.1 Bacteroidales bacterium | reverse complement strand
AAAAATGAAGATACAGAATAATTTTTTAAAGGTATTTAAGGTCAAGGATTTTTTTAATACAAAGAAGATTAATTTCAGCGGGTATCGTTTGTCTTTGGTCGGAGTTTCAGAAGACTTTTAATATCCCGGAAAAAATAAAAATCACTCTTCCGGAATCTGAAAATTTCCGAGAACGACATTTTTACCTGCCGGGCATAAATCACAATGAAAGATATGGATCCTGCAGCATAACTGACATTGGTCGCCCAGGCTGCACCGATACCCCCGTATATGGGTATCAGAAAGAGATTCAAAATAAAATTGATGATGAGGGCAGGAAAAAAGGTATAAATCGCGATCTGTGGCTTTCCCATACCCGTAAGCCGGCTGTTCAAAATACGAAATCCCACCAGAATCAGGATTCCCGGGAGAACCACCTGGATCATGGGAACACTGCTGACAAATTCCTGTCCGAAAATCCACGGAACCAGGTATGGAGCAATAAAGAAAATAATTATGCTGGTTATGAACCCGATCAATAGTGACACCCTGAATGTGGAAGCAACGATTTTATGTACGAACCCGTCGTCCTTCGTGTTGGCGCTGCGACTGAGCACAACGCTTTCCACTGCGTAAGGAATATGCCATAACTGTTCGGCAATCTGCATGGCAAGGGAATAAAAACCAACTTCCTCGAGGGTGGAAAGTTTTTTCAGCATCAGGATGTCGAGACGATAATTGAGCTGCATGACAAAAATGGCGATCGCATTCACCAATCCAAGCTTGATCATGCTTTTCATTATTGATTCATGGTATTTCCAGGTTATGGAATAGTGATACCGGATCATGATGATGCGGTAAGAAAAAACGAACATGATCAGGTTGGCCAGCGCAATGGCAATAAATGCACCCAACACCGAAAGTTTCAGTATCCAGACAAATACGATGGTGAGTAACAACGTCATCAGGGTAGGACCCGCATTCAGAAAACTGGCACGCCTGATATCTTCCTTGCCCAGAAATACGCCACCCGCAAAAACATTCGATAACAATAAAGGTATCGTCAGTAAAACCAATACGATGATCAGGGGATCAAAAGGTTTGGTTTCAGAAAAGAAATAAACCAGACCGCAGATGATGATGCTCAGCGCGCTGGTCCATAACAATAAAATCAAAAGGGCAGATACAACATGTTCTTCGGGATGTATTTTATTCCCGATATGGTAAATGGCGCTACGACGGATACCCAATTGGGTAAACCCGATAACAATGATGGGTACAACAATGATGACCGAATAAAGACCAAATCCGGCAGCTCCGAGAAATCTCGACAGGATAATACCAATGGTCAGATTGCACAGAGTTACCGTTACATTGCTTCCTAAAAAACTAAGGATATCCTGAAAATAGGAACTTTTGGCCATTATTTTTTCCATTCCGGAAGCCGTCCCGGGGTTACCGGGGCTCCCAGTTTTTCGAGCGAATTTTCCAACTGCAGGAGATCAACCTCTCCGATACGTTTCACCTGTTCATATACAGGGGGAAACTCTTCCTGGAGAATTTGATATGCGTCTTTCTGCGTTTGAGTGGGGTCGGAGGTCGAGGACCAGCTGATCCACGTCAGTTTACCCAGCCGCGTATTTAAAGGAACCGGTGCGGGTGGATTTTCTTCCTCACTCGGTTTGTTGGTACGACGGTTGAATTTCACATTCAGGATTTCATCCAGCTGGAGTTGTACGGAACGGGCCTGTCTGATGAGATCTGGCGATGCCGCAGGAGTACTGTTCAGGGCCTGAAGTATACTATTTACACGTTTAAGGAGCGTTTCGGTATAATCTTCGGTACCCTGCATGACACGGGTCAGTTCAGCCACTTTCCTGTGAAATTCAACCATTCCCGATCGATCGGTTGCCGGAAGTGTAGTGTTATTGAGCAAAGTGGTATTAAATTCAACCGGCCCGGCAAGTTGTTTGGTCTCTCCATCGGCCGTCAGGGTCAGGATTACCTTATATTTTCCGGGCATGGCTAACACCCCGCTGCCGTTATCTGTCAACGGATCGTATTTATCGGCTTCAACATGGCGTGTCGATTGGTACCGGAGATCCCAGTTTAACCGGTTGATCCCTTTGGAAGGACTCTTACGGATGATCCGTACGGGTGAACCGTTGAAATCAGTCACAGTAAAAGTAAGAAAAGGAGCAATCTCAAGGTTTTCGTTCCGAAGTTCGGCTTCAGTCGGTTGGGGGATGGGTTCTCCCTTTTTGAAAAGTTCTATTTCCTTTTCTTTGCGGATCTCCTTTTTGGTTTTCGGGACATCCTTGATGTAATAAGTGAAAATGGCGCCGAAATCGGGATTTTTTGCCACGAATACCGTCGAACCCTGCCCGTATTTGACATCGGTGGGAAGATACATCAGGGCATCTTTTACTGGGAACAGGAACCCATCCTGATCGAGGGTCGCTTTTTTCAACTGTCGCAGCGGGGCGATATCATCCAAAATATAAACCCCGCGCCCGAAAGTGGCAAGCACCAGGTCGTTCTCCCGTTTCTGAATTGCCATATCCCGGATCGCAACCGAAGGCAGACCTGATTTCATCTGGATCCAGTTCTTCCCGCCGTCGACCGTTACATAGCACCCGAACTCTGTGCCCGTAAAAAGAAGATCGGGATCAACCACATCCTGAATAATGCTGTGGACAGACCCTTTTTCAGGCAGGTTGCCTGCAATGGAAATCCAGGTTCTGCCTTTATCGGAACTTTTCAGAAGATAGGGTTTAAAATCATCGCGAAGGATGTTATCGAAAGAAGCGAATACCACGTTTTCATCAAAACGCGAAGCAAAGATATCGCTGACATAGGTATTTGCCGGAACACCCGGGAATTTTTCGGTCTTCGTCCAGTTTTTTGCATCTTCGGAAACCTGGATCAAACCGTCGTCAGTCCCGGCATAAAGCAGATTTTCTTTTACCGGCGACTCATCGAAGGAAATAATGGTCCCATACAGCGACGTGGATACATCTTTCTGTACGGCATCGACACTCCAGTATTTCCCCATCACTGGCCATGAATTCCGGTCGATCTTTGCGGTAAGATCATCACTGATCTCAGTCCAGGTATTTCCACGATCATCGCTGCGAAAAACTTTGTTAGCAGTGCAATACAAACGTTGATGGGCATGCGGACTGATAAGCAATGGAGTGTTCCAGTTCCATTTATAACTATCCTCACCTTTGCGTGGTTCCGGCCGGATATCGACTGTTTCCTGGCTTTTCCGGTCATAACGTACCATTCCGCCATACTGCGATTCAGCATACACAATATTCGGATCAAGCGGATCTATCTGTGACCAGAAACCGTCGCCACCGTTAGTGACAAACCAATCATCAGAAAACACTCCCGTTCCGCTGGTATTCCTTGAAGGACCGCCAAAACTGCTGTTATCCTGTGTCCCGCCATATACATAATAAAAAGGCAGAGTGTTGTCGACCTGTACCCTGTATAACTGGACCACCGGCAGATTCGTTTTAAAGAGGTATTCCTTTCCACCGTCGAATGTTTCATAAACTCCCCCATCACTCCCGATTAAAAAATGTCGTGTATCGTCGGGATCAATCCACATGGCATGATCATCCACATGGCGTTTATTGTTCCCCACCGGTCGCCAGGTTTTCCCCCCGTCTTCCGTCACCTGGGAAATAGTTTCAACCGAATAAACTTTATCGGCATCTTTGGGATCGCAATAGATTTCATTATAATATTGTCCCTGGGCGACATGCGCACTCATTTTTTGCCAGGAGGCACCCCGGTCAGTACTGCGGTAAAAACCGGAGGCATCGGGTGTCGCTTCAATTATAACATAGATCACATCCGGGTTCACGGGTGAAATGGCCATGCCGATGCCGCCCATGTCACCTCCCGGAAGACCTGAAGAAAGCTTGTCCCAGCTTTCCCCGCCATTGGTTGATTTATAAATGGCCGTTTCCGGACCGCCACCGATTTTGGTGAAAACATGACGACGACGTTGCTCGCTTGATGCATATAGTACATCCGGGTTACGGGGATCCATCAGGATGTTGTTTACCCCTGTATTTTCACTGATCTCCAGTACCTTTTTCCAGTTTTTTCCTCCATCGGTCGTTTTGTACAAACCACGGTCACCGCCAGGACCCCACACGGATCCCTCAGCAGCTACAAAGATGGTTTCCGAACACCGCGGATCGATAACGATTTTCCCGATCTGACGGGATTCCTTCAGACCCATATTGGTGAAACTTTTTCCTCCGTCGATACTTTTATATACGCCGTTACCGTATCCCAATGAACGTTGATGGTTGTTTTCTCCTGTACCGACCCAGATGATGTTGGTATTTGCCGGATCCATCACCACACAACCGATGGAATAAACGCCGTAATTGTCGAAAACCGGTTCGAAAGTTGTTCCGTTATTCACTGTTTTCCAAACATGTCCGGAAGCAACCGCCACGAACCATTCGCTGTGATTTTTCGGACTCACAGCAATGTCGGCAATACGTCCCGAACAAAAGGCAGGTCCAATACTCCGGAATTTCAAACCGCCGATCAGACCTGAGTTGTAAATCGAATCTTCTTTCGGTTTTTCCTTGTCTTTGGACTGCTTTTTACCTGTCTTTTTTACTTTCGTTTTCTCTTTCGTTTTTTCTTTCTCGTTTACATTTTGAACTGTTTTTTTTAGTGACAATGTCCCTTTTTTATCGGAAAGGTTTTCTGCGGACAAGAAAGAGATAAAAACGAAAACCAGAATTCCGGGAAGCAGATGACCGGTGAAGTGTTTCAATTTCATGGGATGTTTTTATTGACCTCACCTTTTTTCGCCTCTTTTCCTTCAGGAGATGAGGATGGGGGTGAGGTTATTGGTTAAATTTTCCGCTTTCGCGTAAATGTACATTCAGGTTTGCAATCGATCGGGTGTCGGGATGTATGATTCCTTTTTCGGTAATAATACCAGTAATATATTTTGCCGGGGTCACATCAAATGAAGGATTATAGGCGGAAGAACCGGGTGAGCAGATCAGCACCCGCTCCAACTTTCCTGCCCCGGTAACTCCTTCCATATATAACACTTCATCCCCGCTTCGTTCTTCTATTGGAATTTGTGCTCCGTTTTTACAATGAAAATCGATGGTGGATGTAGGTGCTGCAACATAAAATGGAATGCCGTATTCATGGGCGACGATGGCCTTTTCAAGGGTCCCTATTTTATTGGCTACATCACCGTTGACGGCGATGCGGTCGGCCCCCACGATCATGATATTCACTTTACCCCGGGCCATAAGGGAAGCGCCGGCATTGTCGGGAATGATCACATGGGGTATACCGGCCTGATTGAGTTCCCATGCCGTTAGCCGGGCTCCCTGGCAACGGGGCCGGGTTTCACCTACATAAATAAAAATGTTTTTTCCCTGTTCATGGGCCAGGTAAACGGGCGATAAAGCTGTGCCATAATCCACAAAAGCGAGCCATCCGGCATTACAATGGGTTTCAATATGAAATCCATCTTTTATCAGGGTATTCCCTATTTCCCCGATCTTCCTGGAGTCCGCTGCATCCTGATCGGCCAGCCGTTGTGCTTCAGAAATCGCGTTCTGCCGGGTTCTCAATGCATGGTTATATACTTTCTCCACAGCATAAAATAGATTCCGGGCAGTAGGGCGTGTAGCTTCAATGTCTTTACGGGCCTGTAAAAGAAATTCCGAATATTTTTCATCCGGCGCTTGCACAGATGCGAGCGCCATGGCAAAACCTGCCATAGCGCCGATGGCTCCGGCGCCGCGGATACTCATATTGCGGATAGCATCACAGCAATCAGTATACGATCTGGCTTCAGCGATCCGGAAGGTAAAGGGCAAAAGGTTTTGTTCGATGTAAAATAAGGAGGCTTCTTCCCACCAGACTGTCCGATAATTCTGCCCGTTTACTTTCACGGCAGGTCAATTAACAAACAACATGACATCCTTTACCGATCGTGGTGGATTCTGCATTTTTATTTTCCCATTCAGGCAGGGGTTGAAGGTGGGGATTGATTGTTCTTTTACATGCAAAGGGAAAAAACCCAGGATGGCCATCGCCGTTAACCAATTGAAATTATTCAGGTACATAGCCTCCCTTGGGTTAAAAGTTTATTTTCAAATCACAAAAATTTAAAGCCCAGACTCACATTCCAGACATTGTTGTACGAGTTGAAAGTATAATTCTGCACCGATTTTATAAGCTGGTTTAATCCAATCTGATATCTGATGTCGAATGTAAATAGCCAGACGTCCACACCGGCTCCGGCCTGTATGGCCCAGTTTACGGAATTCAAGTCGGCCGACTTGATAGGACCAACTACGCCCCCGGCATCAGAAACACTTTTATTTACCACGAAAGAAGCAAGAGGACCGGCCATTAGCCTAAGATTGATGAAATCTCCTTTCAGGAGTTTGAAACCAATTAAAACGGGAACATCCATGGAACCGACCTTGATGTTTTGTTTCCAATTTGACGCATTACTTGTGAAAACACCGCCCTGTGTTGTGTAATACAGTTCCGGTTGAAGAAACAAGCGTTTTCCGATCCTCAGGAAGGCTCCGACCTGAAACCCAGATTTAAAATTGGATTTGACGGAATCAATGTTGGTCGAAAGTTTGGCAGCGTCATATCCAACTTTGATGCCTACCGTGAACTGGCCGAATGTCAATTCGGCTGCAAGAAAGATAAATAAGAAGAATAGCAGTTTTTTCATAAAAGAAGTATTTGGATGAAAAGCAAAATTAAAAATTAAAAAGTAAAATTAAAAGATTAAATCGGAAATCGTAAATTTTACTTAATGACCTCAAACCCCGTATACGGTATAAGCGCTTCCGGAATCCGTATCCCTTCCGGTGTCTGAAAATTCTCAAGCAGCGCGGCCACAATTCTTGGCAAGGCAAGAGCGCTACCATTGAGGGTATGCGCCAGGTGGATTTTCCCGGTTTCGTCTTTGAACCGTAATTTGAGCCGATTCGATTGAAAAGTTTCAAAATTAGAGATGGAACTCACTTCCAGCCAGCGTGCCTGGGCCGGCGACCATACTTCCATGTCGTATGTAAGGGCTGAAGTAAAACCCATGTCCCCTCCGCAAAGTTTCACAATCCGGAATGGGAGTTCAAGTTTACGCAGTAACCCCGACACATATTCCCGCATTGTTTCGAGGATTTCATAAGATGAATCAGGATGGGCAATCTGCACGATCTCTACCTTATCGAACTGGTGGAGTCTGTTCAACCCGCGAACATCTTTTCCGTACGAACCGGCTTCGCGTCGGAAACAAGCGGAATAAGCCACATTCATGACCGGAAGATCCTGAATTTTCAAAATGGTATCCCTATATATATTGGTGACGGGTACCTCCGCGGTCGGGATAAGATACAGGTCATCGAGCCCCACATAATACATTTGGGCATCCTTATCGGGCAATTGCCCGGTCGCAAAAGCCGAAGCGGCATTGACCAGATAAGGGGGCTGAACTTCCTGATAGCCGGCTCTGAGCGCTTCATCGAGAAAAAAATTGATAAGTGCGCGCTGGAGACGGGCGCCTTTCCCTTTATATAGTGGGAATCCGGCGCCAGTAATTTTGTTCCCGGTAATGAAATCGATGAGGTCATACCTGGTTGTCAGATCCCAATGGGGAACAGCCGTGGTTGCAACAGGAACAACGCTTCCTTCCTGCAGGACAACAACGTTGTCTTCCGGCGATTTTCCTCGGGGAACCGTTGAATGAGGAAGGTTTGGGATTCTGACCAAAAGATCATCCAATGCTTTTTTTACACTTTCAAAGGCAACCTCCAAACCTTTTGCCTGTTCCTTTAACTTACCGGTTTTTTCTTTCAGGAGGTTGGCTTCAGAATTCTTTCCCGATTTAATCAGAAAACCAATCTCCCTTGCTAAAAGGTTACTTTGTGCCTGGATATCGTCGAGTTGCTTTTGGGTCTCACGTCGCTTATCATCAAGTTCAACAATGTTGCGGATGATTTCCCGGCCCTCAAAATTCTTCACCGCCAACCGGTCTACCACCTCCTGTTCATGTTCCCGGATAAAATTTAATTGTAGCATTTAAAAATCGTTTGATCGGCAAATGTATAAAAAAAACGGCGCAAGGATCATCCTGCGCCGTTTTAAATGAGGTTTTCGGAAATTTCAAATATTTCAAATTAACTGTCAGTGACTGTTTCTTCGAAGGGTAAAACAGAAACAAATGAACGTTCCTTCTTATGTTTTTTGAATTCCACGATGCCATTGATCAGGGCAAAAAGGGTATGATCCTTGCCAATCCCTACATTCAATCCCGGGTTATGCACGGTTCCACGCTGGCGAACAATAATGCTGCCCGATTTGGCGAACTGTCCGCCATAGATTTTAACGCCTAAACGTTTGCTATGTGATTCACGGCCGTTACTCGAACTACCTGCCCCTTTCTTATGTGCCATAACCCTGTTTTATTTACGATTTACGATTTACAATTTATTGTTCTGTGGGTTCTTCTGCTTTTTCTTCCTTTACTTTTTTAGTGCGGATAGCACTTTTATCTGTGATGTTTTCGATCAACACTTTACTGAAATCCTGGCGATGACCAGTCTCTTTCTGGTACCCTTTACGGCGTTTCTTTTTAAAAACCACTACTTTATCGCCCCTAACATGATCCACGATTTTCCCGGTGATTCTACTTCCTTCAACCAGGGGTTTTCCGATAGTAATCTTTCCGTCGTTATCCAGCAATAAGACCTGGTCAAATTCAATCGGGGTTCCGGGTTCACCTTCGAGCCGGTGTACAAATATCTCGTCGTTCTGTTCTACCTTAAACTGTTGACCGGCTATTTCTACGATTGCGTACATGATATAAGAAATTGATGTTCGTAAAATTGGGAGTGCAAAGATATAAATTTTTTATAATTCCTTAACCATATCCCAAAAAATCTTTAATATTTTTATTTACCTCTGTTAAATGATTTTTTCTTCCTTGTCAATCCGCTGGAGCTCTAGGGAAACCCTTGGTTTGAGACGATTAAATTGAAGCGGTTAAAAAACTTTTTTTATAAATGAAATTAATTTTGAAATTTTCAGAAAAAGATTATACTTTTACCCCGTCGAAATGACAATAATTTGTTAATAAAGTAGTGCAAATAAGCTGATTTTTTTATAAAGCCTTAATTTGCAGGTTATTGTACATATATATAGATAATTTTCCAAAACTATTTTATTCACTTAAAAAAAGGAGGCGCCCAACAAAAGTTATAACCACATTTTACATCGATACCGACAAAATAGAAGGTCGGTTTAAATATGTTGTTACTTCTACAATATTAATCTTTGTTATCTTTGGTCTTTTATATTATTTATATTGTTCAATCAATTCACCCAATTACTAACTAAATTCCTTATTTATGAAACCAAACCTACGTTTATTTAAGATCTTTCTGATCTTAATTGCTTTCCTTGTGGGTAATTTTACCTTTGCCCAACAAAAAGCATTGACAGAAAAGGAGAAATTAGCGAAGGAAAGTCAGGTTATCAAAGCACAGGACTTTTCGCGCGATGAAGCTCCTCCCTCAAACACAAAATATGTTTTTAGCAGAACCCGTTATGCCAGTATTGATTACTCCAAGAGAGGCACCCGGGGACTGCTTTACGACAATGGTCCATTTGTTACCCATCCGGGCGGTGGTCCTGGTGGCTCTGACTACAGCCAGCTTGATAATACACAAGAAACATCTCTTGGCTTTGGTAACAACCAAGCAGCTACTATCTATGTAGCGGACGACTTCGCCGTAACCGAGACCTGGAACATAGACTCCCTGGTGTTCTTTGGTTATCAGACAAACTCCTCTTTGACCTCCACCTATACCGGAGTTTATGTAGAAATCTGGAATGGTGACCCAAGTGTTGCCGGCAGTACCATTATCTGGGGCGATATGACTACCAATAAAATTGCTTCAACCAGCTGGACGAATTGTTATCGTGGCTCTGACTTGGTTGCCACCAACAGACCGATCATGCGGTATTCTGCTTCCGCCACAGGATTAACACTTCCTGCCGGTAATTACTGGGTCGTATGGTCAGCCACCGGTTCATTAAGTTCCGGCCCGTGGGTACCTCCTATTACTATTCCCGGCCAGTTAGTTACCGGAAATGCTATTCAATTCTATACCGGTGCATGGTTGCCATTGGCTGACGCTGGGAGCTTAAGTGCAAAAGGATTACCATTCCAGGTATTCGGAAATGTTAGTCTTGATCCAAGCATCATTTATGCAACCGATTTTGAAGATTTCACCGCCGGCACTAAGGTAGCCTGCCAGAATGCAAACTGGACCACCTGGAGCAATCTCCCATGCGGAACCGAAGACGCAATGATCAGTACCGATTTCGCACACAGTGGTGTGAACAGTGTAAAAGATGATGGTGTCAATGACCTGATTTTACCGATGGGAAATAAAACAGCCGGTAAATATAAGCTTGATTTCTGGATATACATTCCTGCCGGACATGGTGGGTATTACAACATTCTCCACAATTTTAATCCATCCGGAACAAGCGAATGGGGAGTGGAGTTCTATTTCGAAGATGGCGGTACCGGTCAGTTACATGCTGCAGGCCAGATCATTCCTTACCCATATAACCATGATCAATGGTTCCTGGTTTCGAACGTTATTGACCTTGACAACGACCTTGCCGAAGTATTTGTTGATGGCACCTCGGTGTACTCATGGCAATGGAGCCTGGATCCTCAGACCGGAAATCCGGGAATGAACCAGATTTCAGCTGCTGACTTCTATTCAGGAGCCGGCGCTACCGGAATTGTGAACCCGCTTTACTATTTCGATGATGTTCTTTATAAAGACATCTCCGGACCTCCACCTTTATTTGATCCTCCGAGAAATCTTACTGCTACCGTTACCGGCCCGAATGTTCACCTGACCTGGGATCCTCCCGGCGGCGGCGGAACAACCGAAGAATTGATATACGATGATGGCGTTCCTACAGATGGCTATACCTATGTTGGTTATACCATGTCATCACATATGTCCCCTTCAGGACCATGTAAAATTTTAACATTGAAATATTACACCACCGTAGCTGACCCCGCAAACGCAGGTTTCGAGCCAAGGGTGTTTGATTGGGCAGGTACAGAACCTGGCACAACCATCCTTTATGAAACTACTGCAACTGCAATAGATCAGGCCTGGACAGAAGTTGATATCAGCGCTCAGAATATCGTTGTTAACGGTGACTTCATGGTGGGCTATGGTTCAGTAAATACAACAACCTATATGGGTTTCAATACCACTGATAACGGACGTGCATGGGACTACAATAACACCGCTGGTACTTGGGCTTCCTGGAACGAGACCTATTTTTTAAGGGCAGTTGTTGAATATACCGACGGCAGGATAGTTGAACTATCACCCGTTAACACACCACCGGGAACCAAGATTCCTAGAATCAATATGGTTGATCATCCCCGTGGCGCCGGCATTGCTCATTCTGTGGCCCCGATTCCGAACTTTGGCCAACGCGCACTGGTTGGTTACAACGTATATCGCGATGGTACCTTATTGAATCCGGCCCCTTTAACCGATTTGTTTTTTGATGATAACGGACTTACCCCCGGCACCTATCATTTTGGTGTTACAGCCAAATATGACGAAGGGGAATCATTACCCGCCGGTCCCATTGAAGTTACCATCATTTCGGGAAATATAATTCTGATGCAGGACGGTACGGTTTCTTCCTGTGAAGGTATGTTCTATGATTCAGGTGGTCCGGACGGGCCTTACCAGAACAATGAGAACTTCACACTGACAATCACCCCCACCACCGCAGGAGCAAAGACGAAGTTTAATTTTACTTCATTTGAATGTGAAGCCGACTACGACTTCCTGAGGGTATATGACGGACCGGATGTAACCGCACCTTTGATCGGTACTTTTACCGGATTAACGGTTCCGCCACAACTGGTTGAATTGGTTGCTTCCGCAGGGAATGCTTCGGGCGCCATTACTTTTAATTTTACTTCCGATGGATCGGTTGTGAAAAATGGATGGGTGGCCGCAGTGACATGTGTAGTCCCGTTCAATCATGACCTTGCTGGCGCTTCTGTCTCCGGCCCGCTCACGCCGAGTGTCGGCAATCCGGCAACCTATACGGTTACTGTTGCCAATGTCGGAACAAATGCTGAACTGGGTTCAAATTATATGGTGTATCTGTATGATGCAGCCAATACTGTAATTGGAAGCGCTACTGGCGTTGATATTGGCGTTGGTGAAACCAAAAACTTCCCCATCACCTGGACGCCGACTGTACAGGGACCTACCTATGTATATGGTAAAGTGGCCCTTACCGGCGACGAGAACCCGGCCAACGACCAGACCGCAAACTTTAACATTAATGTACAGCCTGCCGGAGCCATCGTAGTAACAATCGGAACAGGAACAGAATTACCTGGCACTCCGCGTTGTCCTTTCGATTACTTCTACAAAAACAGTTTGGATGAATCGCTTTACTATCCGGAAGAAATAGGACAACCCTCAGGCACACAGATCTTACAGGTTCAGTACCACAATAACTTTGTGACTAACCTGCCTGAT
The DNA here is from genome assembly GCA_023229525.1 of Bacteroidales bacterium. GTDB lineage: Bacteria > Bacteroidota > Bacteroidia > Bacteroidales > FEN-979 > CAIVAT01. The sequence goes on along the minus strand of JALNZC010000058.1, from coordinate 6,575 downwards.
AAACCTGTTCAAATCTGGATGGGTGAAACCGATCTTATGGATTTGACCGGAGGTTATATTCCGGCCGGCGATCTGACATTGGTTTTCGATGGTACAGTTACCTTCCCTTCAGGAGTAAATGATGTCACCATCCCACTTAACGTACCGTATACCTACAGTGGTGGCAACCTGGTGATCCTTACCTATCATCCTTTGGAAGCTGACTATTATAACTCCAATGATAGATTTTATTCAACTTTATCTCCCGAACACCCGGGCAGAACTGCAGCAAGTGTTGATGATGTTACCGTGTTCGATCCCTATAACCCACCGGTACCAGAATCATTTTTAGATATGCTTCCCAATACAACCTTGTTTATGGCTCCAGGCGGTGGCGGTACTATTTATGCTACCGACTTTGAATCATTCACTGCCGGCGAACAAATTGCTTGCCAGGATCCTGTAAACTGGACCACCTGGAGCAATGCTCCCTGCGATGCAGTTGAAGATGGTTATATAAGTACAGAATTTGCCCATAGTCCGGTAAACTCTGGAAAAATTGTACTCAACAATGACCAGGTTCTCCCATTGGGTAATAAAATTACCGGGAAATATGAACTGAACTTTTACATGTATGTACCGACTGGCTTCTGTGGGTATTACAATATCCTTCAGGATTTTGCCGGCGCATCCAGCGTATGGGCAATGCAAGTATATTTTCATACCGATGGAACCGCAAGTCTTGACGCCACTGCAGAAGGTGCTGCAACATTTAACTATAACCATGATCAATGGCTGCCAATACGTAATGTCGTTGACCTGGATGCTGACTTAGCGCAATTGTATGTTGATGGCACATTAATTTTCGAATGGCAATATAGTCTAGGCGCCTTTGGCCAGGGTGGACCACTCCAGCTTTCAGCTGCCGACTTCTTTGGAGGAGCTGATGCGAACAATGATCCTAATGGTATTCCAAAATTTTATTTAGATGACGTCGATTACAAGCAGGTTTCGGCCCCGGCTAACCCGCATATTGTTGTAACCCCTACTTTCTTAACCCAACAACTGGAACCCAATACAACGGCTACCCAGACTGTAAATATTGCCAATACCGGCGGCGCAGCCCTCGATTTCAATATTGATATCGCTTACCCGGTTAAATCGGTGAAGATTATCAACCACAAACCGCAGGCTGAACGCGTTACTGTGAATATTCCTGTCAAGGGCGGACAATATACCGTTAAGAAAAACACTTACCGGATAATTCCCGATGTTGTTGATCCCGCAAGTATTGCAAAGAGCGCACCAATTGTCAATAAACATGCACCCAAATTCGGAAGGGCAAACGTTTATGTAAATCAAACCGGTAATCCTTCTGCCGAAGGAGCTATCGCTTCACAAAACTTTACTGATCTTCCAGCGTATGCCTGCCAGGGCGCAGACGATTTTATCGTACCGTCAGGAGCTACATGGAATGTAAATCATGTATTTGTCAATGGAATTTATTTCAACGGTGGATTTGATGTACCTGCTGCTGATGTTATCTTCTATGCTGATGCATCCGGCCTACCCGGAGCTGCAGTTGCAACATATATGGGCATCACTGCTATTGCAGATGCGACCGGTAATGTCAATGTTTTCCTACCCACCCCTGCTATCTTCACCGAAGGTCATTATTGGGTCTCGGTAGCGGCCAGCATGGATTATACAACCCATTTCCAATGGATGTGGAGTAAAGAGGCTGCCCCGACAGTGTTGAATGAATTGGCATGGCAGAATCCCGGTGCTGGTTTCCCGGCTCCGGTTTGTACTTCCTGGTGCTACGGTTCGGTTCAATGGCCTGGGTATGTTGATTATAACTTAGCATTTGCACTTACCGACAGCACCCAGGCTCCTCCTCCTACCGGATGGCTTTCTGCCGTTCCGTTAACAGGATCAGTTCCTGCCGGCGGTTCAACGGATGTACAGGTTACTTTCGATGCAACCGGTCTGGAAGTTGGAACATACAACGGACTGCTTTCAATCAACAGCAACGACCCGGTTCACCCGGTGAAGGAAGTTCCTGCCACATTGAGAGTTAAAGTTCCAGGCGCTTTACCATTTGTTGAAGACTGGTCAACGGGTAGCTTTGGCACCAACGACTGGGGCTTTGATCCTGGTCAGGGCAACTGGGCTATCTCTACCGACATTGGTAATCCTGCACCATCCGCTCAATTCGGCTGGTCACCCTCGATAACCAATTACAGCTTTGCACTGGTTACCCCAATGTTGAATGCTACAGCCATTACAGATAATGTTACCTTAAAATTCGACATTTATCTGAATAATTACTCGAACGCCACCCTCGAAGGAATGGCCGTTGAAGTATTCGATGGTTCGACATGGCAATTGGTACAGAATTATGACAATTCCAGCGGTAATGATATTCCATGGACGAGTGAGTCATTTAATATCACCTCCTTTGCCGCAGGGCATAACTTCAGTGTGCGTTTCCGCGCATATGGTGAAAATTCATTCAATATTGACTACTGGTATGTCGATAATATCAAGATTTACCAGCAGGTTGTTGGTAACCTTACAGGTACCATCACCACATTAACCGGAGGCACACCGATCGAAGGCGCTCTTGTAACTATCAATAACGCCCTGAGCGGTACCTATACAGCTACTTCCGGCGCCAATGGCGTTTACACCATTACTGGTGCTGAAGCAGGTGCTTATAACTTTTCGGTCGTTAAAGAAGGTTTCAACAAGATCGAAGGTAACTTAGCCATCGTAGGTAATGAAACAGTCACCCAGAATTTCCAGATGACTGCCCCGATCATTGGCGTTGATCCGACTTCGTTGAGCGTAACCGTTCCAGTAGGAGAAACCACAACCCGTACTGTTACCGTTTCAAATACCGGTGATGGTCCTTTGAACTGGAGTGGAAGTATTCACAGCACAGTTGGACCGGTTGTCTTCTATTCTACCGATTTTGAATCGTTCACTGCCGGCGGACAAATTGCTTGCCAGGATCCTGTTAACTGGACCACCTGGAGCCTTGCTCCTTGCTCTCCAGTAGAAGATGGTTATATAAGTACAGAATTTGCCCATAGTGGAGTAAACTCTGCAAAAATTGTACTCAACAATGACCAGGTTCTCCCATTGGGTAATAAAACTGCCGGGAAATATGAACTGAACTTTTACATGTATGTACCGACTGGCTTCTGCGGATATTACAATATCCTTCAGGATTTTGCCGGCGGATCCAGCGTATGGGCAATGCAAGTATATTTCCATACTGATGGAACCGCAAGTCTTGACGCCACTGCAGAAGGTGCTGCAACATTTAACTTTAACCATGATCAATGGATTCCAATAAGTAATGTCATTGACCTGGATGCTGACTTAGCACAATTGTATGTTGATGGCACATTAATTTACGAATGGCAATATAGTCTGGGCGCCTTTGGGCAAGGTGGACCACTCCAGATATCAGCTTCTGACTTCTTTGGAGGAAATGATGCCACCAATGATCCTAATGGTATTCCAAAATATTATTTGGACGATATGGTTTACAAATCGGTTGTGGCCAAGAAATTTGCAGTTGTTGTTCCGGCCAGCGATGGTAAATTCCCGCGTGGAACCGAAGCTCCTTCAATCGGACGCGCTCCGGCAGGAAATTCAATGCCATCCCAACCATTGGGACTGTCACGGGGTTCGCTTGGATATGCATTCCATGTTTATTCAAATCAGGACTTCTTCTCGTTCAATACGGATGATCCTGCAACTCAGAGTGTGATCACCACGACAACGGTTACTCCACAGGGAGGCAGCTTTGATGCTGTGCATACCGACTTTATGTACATCCTGGATGGCAATGATAGTCACTTAAAGAAAGTAGTCCTTGCAACAGGCGCTGTTACCGATATCGGTCTCTGCAATTCGGTTGCCCCCGCTACTCAAGCCTTTACAGGCATTGCTGTTAATAAGAGTACAAATACAATGTACGGTATTAGCACTGACATCAGCGTTACGTACCTCTATACCATCAACATGGAAACCGCTGAAGCAACTGTAGTTGGATCAACGGGTATCCCTGCCGGTATTGACTGTGCAATTGACGCCGATGGAATCATGTGGGTATTTGACATTGTAGGCGATGAAATCTATAAGGTTGACTTAGCTACAGGTGCATCAACATTGATCGGTTCTGCCGGATTTGATGGCAATTATGGCCAGGGAATGGGCTATGATTATGGAACTGATCAGGTTTACCTTACTGCTTTTAACGGTGCACTTTATACCACTGAGTTTCGTATTCTCGACAGGACAACCGGAAATACCACTCTGGTTGCTGATTTAGGTTCTACCCAGATCGACGGACTCGGATTCCCGGGCGGCGGTGGTGGCAATTGGGCCAGCATCGATCCTACTTCGGGTACCATTGTTCCGGGTGGATCACAAGAAGTAACCGTTACTTTTGACGGAACTTATGTTCCTCCGCAAAAGGATCTGACTGTTACCGGCGTTCTCGCCTTTACAACCGATCCCAATGTAGGATCTCCTGAAGTTGCTTTATCGATGACCATTACCGGTCCGTTCTTCGGCGTTCTTGAAGGTACTGTGACCCACGGTGGAACTCCTGTTGAAGGAGTTACAGTTAAAGCTACCCGCCAGGAAAGCCCTGTTTATACCTTTACCATGTTAACCAGCGCTAACGGTACTTATTCGTTCCCGAATACCCTTTATGGAACTTATGACCTCACCGCGGAAAAAACCGGTTTCAACCCGTATACCTCAACTACCCCTGCCATTGTTGTCGGCGATCAAACGACCGTTTACAACATAGCAATGTTGGCTCCGATCATGGTTATCAATCCGCTGGAAATAAATGATTCTACAGCATTCGGTACCATCATCACCAAAATCATTACGGTCAGCAATACCGGTGATGGTTCATTGGATTGGGCTGCAGTTGCTTCCGCGATCGATAAAAAACTGACGGTGTCAATACCGGCCAGCGATGGTAAATTCCCGCGTGGAACCGAAGCTCCTTCAATTGGACGCGCTCCGGCTGGAAATTCGCTACCATCCAAACCACTGGGACTGTCACGGGGTTCGCTTGGATATGCATTCCATGTTTATTCAAATCAGGACTTCTTCTCATTCAATACGGATGATCCTGCCAATCAGAGTGTAATTACCTCGACAACAGTAACGCCTCAGGGAGGCAGCTTCGATGCTGTGCATACCGACTTTATGTACATCCTTGATGGCAATGATAGTCACCTGAAGAAAGTGGACATCGCAACAGGCACTGTTACCGATATCGGTCTCTGTAATTCGGTTGCTCCCGCTAGTCAAATCTTTACCGGCATTGCTGTTAATAAGAGTACAAATATCATGTACGGTATAAGCACTGACATCAGCAGCACATATCTCTATACCATCAACATGGAAACCGCTGAAACAACAGTAGTTGGATCAACAGGTATTCCTGCCGGTATTGACTGTGCAATTGACGCCGATGGAATCATGTGGGTATTTGACATTGTAGGCGATGAAATCTATAAGGTTGACTTAGCTACAGGTGCATCAACATTGATTGGTTCTGCCGGCTTTGATGGCAATTATGGCCAGGGAATGGGCTATGATTATGGAACTGATCAGGTTTACCTTATGGCCTTTAATGGCTCAAATTATACCACTGAGTTTCGTATTCTCGACAGGACAACTGGAAATACCAATCTGGTTGCTAGTTTAGGTTCTACTCAAATTGACGGACTCGGATTCCCGGGCGGTGGTACACCTCCTTGGTTATCAATAACTCCGACAACTGGTATTTTGCCTGCAGGCGCTTCTCAAGAAATGACAGTTACGCTTGATGGTACAATTCCTCCTCCTGCCAAAGATTACACTCACCATGGAGCCATTACTTTCAGCTCCGATCCTAACGTAGGTACTGTTATTGTACCGGTTACATTTACCGTCACCGGTGACTTCTACGGTAAACTGGAAGGTTTTGTAAAACACAATGATGTTGGAATTCCCAATGCCACTGTAACAGCCATTAAACCAGGCACACCTACTTATACTACAACAACGGATGCAAATGGTCGCTATGTCATCGATCCTATTTTAGGTGGTACTTATGAGGTAACGGCTACTGCAGTAGGCTATCATCCGGCTTCAGTTTCAGGCGTAGTTATTACCCCGCCGAACACAACGATGCTGGATCTGATTCTGACCGCTCCGACAATGGTAATTACACCTTCTGAACTTACCGTAAACCTGCCTACCGGTCAGACTACTGACCGCATCCTGAGTATCTATAATGGTGGTGATGGCATGTTGGAATGGAGTGGTTCTGTGCATATAAATGCAAGACATACTGTTTCAATCCTGGCGAGCGATGGCAAATTCCCACGTGGAACCGAAGCTACTTCAATTGGACGTGCTCCGGCAGGAAATTCAATGCCATCCCAACCACTGGGACTGTCACGGGGTTCGCTTGGATATGCATTCCATGTTTATTCAAATCAGGACTTCTTCTCATTCAATACGGATGATCCTGCCAATCAGAGTGTAATTACCTCGACAACAGTAACGCC
>JALNZC010000008.1 GCA_023229525.1 Bacteroidales bacterium | reverse complement strand
AACAGGAAAAAAAAATAAGGATCCGCGAAGAACGAACACAAGCGCTGTATCAGTTCAGCAGGGAATTAACGATAACTTCAGGGATTGATGAAGTAACTAAAACCGCCAGGAAATACATCCAAAAATATTTCAATCTGGATAGTGCGATAATCCTTAAAAACGAATTAAACCGTCTCGACAACCAGGTTCGGCATGAAACAAAACTAAAATTGTCTGAGAACGACATCAGCATTGCCGCCTGGGTATATAAAAACTCTGTCAAAGCAGGGAAACATACAGATACCTTACCATCCGGAAGTTATACTTTTTATCCCCTGACCGGGAATAACAACAATATGGGAGTTATCGCAGTTGAACACACACAGGTATTTACGCAAGGGGAAGAACAATTCTGGGAAGCATTTATTTCTCAGATTTCCGGTAAGTTTGAACGGGAATTTTTACGCAATGCTGCGAAAAAAACCTATATATTAAGTGAATCTGAGAAACTTTATAAAACCCTGTTTAATTCCATTTCACACGAGTTACGCATACCGGTTGCCACCATCATGGGAGCTTCGGATACCCTGTTATCTCAAAACCTCCCCGAAGAGACCCGGAACAAACTCTACACTGAGATCAATATAGCCTCTGTAAGGCTCAACCGCCTTATTGAAAACCTGTTAAATATGTCACGCCTTGAATCGGGAAGGTTAACCCCGCGACCAGACTGGTGCGACGTTCACGACCTGGCGAACAAAGTATCCGAATCACTCAAACAAGAGTTACAACCATTCAGATTATCAATTGTCATTCCCGCAGATATGCCGTTGGTATATATTGATTTTGGGCTTATGGAACAGGTACTGCACAACCTTGTATTAAATGCAACACAAAATGCACCAACCGGAAGTAATATCCGGATTAAGTTCTTTTATGACAACGGATTAATCACTATTCAGGTAATGGACAGGGGAAAAGGGTTTCCTGAATCTGAATTGGCATCCGTCTTTAATAAGTTTTATCGAGGGAAAGATGCAATAGCCGGAGGTACCGGCTTGGGTCTGTCAATCGTGAAAGGTTTTGTTGAAGCTCACAAAGGTAAGGTAAATGCTGAAAACAGACGGAATGGTGGCGCCATATTCACCCTGAAAATCCCCGTAAAAATTTCTGAAATGAACCCGATAAACCCTATATAATCAAATATGATTAAATGACAAATGCTGGTAACATACTGATTATTGATGACGAAGTTCAGATACGCCGTTTGCTCGAAATCACACTCTCCGCAAATGGATATAAGGTTTCCGAAGCATCCACAGGAAAAGAAGGCATTGCATTGGCAGCTTCTTTACAGCCCGTTTTAATCATTCTCGATCTTGGGTTACCAGATACTGAGGGACTCGATATAATCAAGACACTTCGCGAATGGTACAGGAAACCCATCATCATCCTTTCGGTGAGAAATTCTGAAGAAGATATTGTGAAAGCATTGGACAATGGAGCTAACGATTATCTTACCAAGCCGTTCCGCACAGGTGAATTATTGGCAAGAATCCGGGTTGCCATCCGGCAAAGCCAGGGAATTTCGGATAACCCGATCCTGGAATTTGGCTCTTTAACCGTTGATTTAACCAATCATACGGCACGAAAGAATAACGAAATTATTAAGCTTACATCAACTGAATTTTCACTTTTAGCTCTTTTAGCAAAAAATGAAGGCAGGGTGCTGACCCATCAATATATTTTAAAGGAAGTGTGGGGAATGGGTTACATCGAACAAACCCAATATCTGAGGGTTTTTATTGCCCAATTGCGTAAAAAGCTTGAAGACGACCCTGCAAAACCCAGATTGTTCAATACCGAATCGGGAATCGGTTACCGGTTTGGTTATTAAAAAAAAGAGACTGTCTTTTTGAGACAGCCTCCAAGATTAAAATGTTTTTCGGTTAAGCTATACAAGTTTAACATTTACAGCATTTAATCCTTTTTTCCCTTCGGTCAGGTCGAATGTTACTTCGTCATTTTCCCGGATACGGTCAATTAAACCAGAGGCATGAACGAAATATTCCTTGCCTGTCTCGGAGTCCATAATAAATCCAAATCCTTTTGACTCATTAAAGAATTTTACTTTTCCATTTTTCATAATACTGATAAAATTAAAATATAATATCTGCAAAGGTAGACATAAAAAGTATCTGATTGACAAATAACTGGAAAAAATCTTCTTATTCCAGTCTTTTATCGACGGGAAACACCTTTTCTGTATGGCTTTTTCTCCGTTTTGGGTGCATAAGCAGGACCGTTGCCAAGATGCACCGGTAGGATTCCTTTATAAACCGGCTTCCCCAAGAGGGCTTCAATCCCGGCAAATTTTCTTTGTTCTTTTTCACCGATCAGTGTTATGGCTGCTCCATTTGATTGGGCACGTGCTGTGCGTCCGATGCGGTGTATATAATCTTCCCCGTCATTCGGTACATCAAAATTTATCACCAGGTCAATGTCTTCAATATCTATTCCCCGCGATACGATATCGGTGGCCACAAGGATAGATAATGCCTTGTTTCTGAAACGCATAAGCACTTTTTCACGGGTAGGCTGATCCAGATCGGAATGAATTTCTTCAGCCTGAAGGCCCAGTTTTTTCAGGGTTGCGCTTACTTGCTTGGTTTTACTTTTGGTGGAACAAAAGATCAGGATACTCCGCATATGAATATCCTTCAGGAGATATTGCACCAGCGGTATTTTTTGGGTGTCATGAACCACATAAGCGAGCTGAAGAATATTTTCGGCTGGTTTTGATACGGAGATGTTTATCTCTATAGGATCTTTCAGGATTTTCCGGGCCAGCTCGCGCATTTCCCGTGGCATGGTTGCACCAAAGAGCAGGTTTTGCCTTTTTTCCGGGACGTGTGAAATGATTTTGAGGATGTCATCATAAAAACCCATATCGAGCATCCGGTCGGCTTCATCAAGGATCAAATATCGGAGTTTCGACAAATCCACATAACCCATGTTCAGGTGGGCGATCATACGGCCCGGGGTACAGATCACCATGTCGGCGCCACTTGCCAGCGCTTGTCTTTCGCGGGCAAACGAGGCGCCGTCGGTTCCCCCATAAACCGGAATGGAGCTTATCGGGGTAAAGTATGACAACCCTTCCATCTGCTGGTCAATCTGCATGGCCAGTTCGCGGGTAGGAACAATGATCAGTGCCTTGATGGCATCATCATGCGGTGTACTGACGATCTTCTGGATCAGGGGAAGTAAAAACGCAGCTGTCTTCCCGGTTCCTGTCTGGGCCGAGCCGATCAGATCTTTTCCCGATAAAATTGCAGGAATAGCTTGTTCCTGAATGGGGGTGGGCGTTATGTATCCCAGGGCCTCAATTCCTTCCATTAACGGCCCTTTAAAACCAAAATCGTGAAATGTCAAATTGCTGAATTATTGGGCAAAGGTATGTAAAAAAAATGATGCTGGATGAAAGCTCGCTACGCTCGCTGATGCAGGATGAAGGTCGCTCCGCTCCCGATGCAGGATGAAGGTCGCTCCGCTCCCGATGCAGGATGCAGGTCGCTCCGCTCCCGATGCAGGATGCAGGATTCAGGATGAAAGCTCGCTACGCTCGCTGATCCAGGATGCAAGATGCTGGATGTCAGGAAAAATTTTAAGGAATTTGAAATAGTGTAAAAACTGCCTTATATAAGAGCGCCGATTGTGTGTTGGCATTATGTGGCTCGACATTCAGCATTATTGCAATATTTCAACCGGAGTCCCAAAAAACAATTGCGATACCCTTGATTTGTCTTCACTAAAATCATCAATCGTCCTTCGTCCCTCGTCCTTCATCCCTCGTCCTTCATCCCTCGTCCTTCGTAAAGCGTGTGCTTCTGTTGTAAACACCACCTTTTTCAAATCCAGCTTGCTTTCCGGAGCGAACAGAAGGTAGGCGTATTTCAGTGTTTCGGCAAGAAAAAAACTCTCCATCGCGTCTTCCTTTTCCAGAGTTAGCACGTTTTTCATTTCAGCGTATCCGGCATCAGTCCGGCATTTATCGAGGATGTCGTCGATCATACGCTGTCCCATGTAAAGAAATTCCTTATTGTGGGTTTGCCGGTAGAGGTAAAAACAGCTTTCAAGGTTTTCAGGCCTGAGGGGATAATTGGGATATATAATAGAGTCATTACGGAAATTGAATTCTTCGGGCTCCAGGTTGAACCGGGTCCACATATAAAAGTTGCCGCGTTGAATGTTGTGCGCGGTGATTGTGTCTCCCGACAAGGCCAGGATCCCGGCATAAAAGGCATCAAGAGCACCATAATACGGATGGGTCTCTTTTCCCGATTTCATATCAACCCTGGTAAAATATCCTCCTGAAGGAACACGGGTGAGCATGTATTTTTTTATCGCTTTATTATGGGTTTTCCAAGCTTGGTAACACTCCTTGTCCCCGAAAAGCAACCAAGCCTTAAAAAGATACTCAAAATAGGAGTCGATCCGGGCGCCAATCTGGCATTCTGTATTTTTCCATTCGCCGGTATTAACATCGATCAGTGTACCCACCAGATCAATATCGCTACGCCTGCGATAAACTTCAAACGCAGCTTTTTTAGCCACAGTGTAAAAAGTAGAATCACCGGTAAGTTGCGTCAGTTTCCCGAACTCCAGCAAGTAAGTCCCGATCTCGGCTGGATTACTGATATTATCTCGGGTTTTGCCCGTCTTCAGGTTCACAAAACGATACGGCATTCCGGTGGGGGAGTTAAATGCCGATAAAAGTCGTTTTCCCAGATCCCAGGCTAAATCCAGGAAATATTTATCTCCTGAAAGTTCAAAAGTCGAAAGCAATCCGCCCATCAATCGGATGTTGATCTCAAACAATTGAACCTCCTGATCCACATCGAAATTCATTTTTGAACGGATCAATTCCTGTGCCTCCTTTGCTTCTTTTTTCATGTCCATGAGTATGAACGTATCAAAGGCATCCAGCGGAGTCATTAAAAAAGAGACGTTATACCAGTTTTGGCCTTTTTTACTGATGGGTTTCAGTGCATCATATCCCCAGGCATATTGTTTATAACCACTCCAGGCATGACGGCAGGCCAATCTGATTTTTTCGACTTGTTTGGTCTTTTGAGCGGTAGTGAATGTTTGGGCAGGTCCTGCACACGAAGCCAGCAGCACCAATCCTGCTGCTATGGAGAATACGCGAAAGATATGCATTCAGATCATTTTTTTTGCTTTCATCAGTCCCACAATTGTTTGAACGATTTCCTCCTTTGCGAGCGTACTGCAATTGAAGTTAAGATCAAACAAATAGGGATGGAACTTATGCCCATACATCAGTTCGATCAGCACGGTTCGTTTCTTATCTGTTTCGTGAGCCAGTTTCAGCGCTTCATCTTCATTGACGTTACGAAGCTTACAGATTTCAGGGATCCGCCATTCTATGGGCGCTTGCAGACGCACATGAAGTGTATTGGGTTGGTCATGCAACACCCCGACCCCACCTCGTCCGACAATAACAAAATGCCCATGCTGAGCCATTGCCCTGACGATATTGGTAATCGTATGCCGGATCCGGTGGCTGCTTACGTAACCGGGAGTGAAAGAAACCAGTAAATCTTCCACCAACCCTTTCCCCACAGAACTCATAAAGTAATTCAGCTCATTCGTTTGCAGGTCCAGTTCCCGTGCCGCCGATTCCACCAACTCCTTGTTGATAAATCGCCATCGTGGAGACTGATCTGATTCCCGCTGTTTGTTAATTGTCTCGGTAAGTAACTGACCTACGGGTTTTGACGGACAACCGAATTCCCGGGAAATAGTCACCACAGGTCCCGAAGCGGTGAGTTGTTTTACCTCAGGTTCCCGAAGTGCCCGCTCGATATATTCGCGCAAGAGATTTTCCATAACTCCTCCTTTCTTACTGGTGCATGTATACAAATTTACAAAAAAACGAGAAGGATTACAAGAAAAAGGATGCTGGATGCTGGATGCTGGATGCTGGATACTGGATTCTGGATACTGGATGCTGGATGCTGGATGCCAAAATGATAAATACGATTCAGGGCTTAAACCCCTAAATTGCTTTCAGGAGTTCTCCGCTGAGACGGGTAAGTTCTATTTCGGCTTTTTTACAATCGAATTGAGATGAGATAAGCTGATATTCAGCATCGATGAGCTTTTGCTGAATTTCACGCAGTTCAATGTCGTTAATGCTGCCCAGTTTATATTTTTCAAAAGCGATGTCAACATTTTCCCGGGCCACTTTAACATTACTGAGTTGCAATTCCACAACCTCCAGATTTGACCGGTATTGGTTGTAAATCTTTAATAAATCGGCCCTGAGTAACGCTTCGGCATCTTCCACCTCGATTTCTCCGGAATTCATTAGAATTTTAGCGTTTTTCACTGCCCGGTTCACATTGAAACCATTAAAAAGATTATATGAAAGAGAGAATCCGAAGGAAGGCCCGTAACTCCTGTTAGATTGCAGGAAGCCGGTCTGAGAATTCAAAGTGCTGTAATTGTACCCGGCATTGACACCCAATTGCGGATATCGGTCCGATTGTGCTTGCCGTACACCAAGGCGTGCCAGATCCTGATTCAACCGGGCCGTGATAAGCTGGGCATTCTGTGCCAGCGCTTTCCATAAAATGGTATCGTAGGGCCTGGGTTGGTCTATGGTGATCGTATCGTCTATCTCAAATGGTGTTGCCACATCACGGGCTAACAGCCTGTTTAAATCGGCCCGGGTATTGACTAATGAAACCAACTGCTGGATTAGCCGTGTACTATCGGCATTCAGGTCTACCGTCGATTGCAACAACATCAGTTGGGATCCGGCGCCAAGCGACAACTTGGCTTCTGCAATCCGCTTGCGCTGCATCGACAAGTCAACGGCATCCTGAGCAACGCGTACCAACTTCCGTAACTGGATAATGCCATAATAGGTTAGGGTAATATCGGCAACCGTACCTTCAACTACGATCCGGGCGCCATTCTGACCCAGTTCTTCGAGGACGTTCAGCATCTTTTTATTCACAAACATGTTTAACCCATCGAACAATGTCCAGTTCAACTGAGCCCCTATATTCAGGGTGTTGTTCAGGGCATTGGTAACATCCTTCGGGGTTCCGCTGAACGGTTCCTGATGCGTAGTACTGATGGTATTGTTCTGTGTGGCATTCAACCCTACCGAAGGAAGAAATCCTGCATTACCGATTGTGTTGTTATTTTTTGCGATCAACTCTTCATTTTTCTGAAGGACAATCGAATAATTATTCTTCAGACCAGTCTCCAGCGCTTTTTTAAGTGTCAGTACCTCCTGGGCATGGCTTGATGGAATTATGAGAATAATCAGAAGGAACAGCGTTGAATATTGAATATTGAATATTGGCCGACGAATTTTGACGAATTTGTGTACAATAGAACAATAGAACAATAGAACAATAGAATTTTGAATTTTGAATTTTGATTGACAGATATTGACGAATTTTTGAACAATAGAAGAATAGAACATAAGAAATTTACGATTTACGATTTATCATGTATCCCACATCCAGCATCCAGCATCCAGCATCCCGCATCCTGCATCGGGAGCGAAGTGACCTTCATCCTGCATCCTGTATCCTGTATCCTGCATCGGGAGCAAAGCGACCTTCATCCTGTATCCTGCATCTACTTAGCCCTCACTTTTGACTTCGACAAATAGGTATACAACGCCGGGATCACATACAAAGTTAAAACGAGCGAAAAGATCAGTCCGCCGATGATGGTAATCCCCATGGGTACACGGCTACGCGAAGCGGCGCCTAAGGCCATGGCAATGGGAAGCGCTCCTAAAGCAGTGGCCAGACTGGTCATCAGGATGGGGCGCAAACGACGGGTAGCGGCGTCAATTACGGCTTCCTGCAAATCCAGACCCGATGCTTTACGCTGGTTGGCGAATTCCACGATCAGGATACCATTTTTGGTGACAATTCCGATAAGCACGATTACCCCGATTTCACTGAAAATATTAAGCGTCTGTCCGAATATCCAGAGTGAGAGCATGGCGCCGGCCAAAGCGAGCGGAACGGTAAACATGATAATCAATGGGTCAATGAAACTCTCGAATTGCGCTGAGAGTATCAGATAGACCAATACCAGAGCGAGCAACAAGGCAAACAGCAAGCTTCCCGAACTATCCTCAAATTCCTTAGATGTTCCTGCCAATGCCGATGAAAACGAGTCGTCAAAAGTGGCTTTCCCAATCTTGCGCATTTCGGCAATTCCCTGTCCCAAAGTAATACCCTGTGCAGGTTGGGCCGAAACAGTGGCGGCGACATAACGGTTAAAGCGGAACAACTGTGGTGGATTGCTTTGCTCCTTAAGTTTTACCACATTATCGAGTTGGATCAATTCACCCTTGTTATTACGGATATATATTGAACTCAAATCGAGTGGTTTTTCGCGATTAGACCGGTCGGCCTGTCCGATGACCTGATATTGCTTGTTGTTCATGATAAAATAACCATAGCGCTGACCACTAAAATACAATTGCAGGTTCTCGGCTATATCGCGAACATTGATGCCAAGCATCTGGGCCCGGTCGCGGTTAATATCAACCGTCAACTCCGGTTTATTGAATTTCAGGTTCAGGTCTACAACCTGGAAGGCAGGATCAGCCTGTACCTGCTCCATGAACCGGGGAAGGAATTTCTTAAGTCTTTCAAAATCGGGAGCCAGGATGACATATTGAACAGGTAAACCTCCTCCGCGCCCTCCTCCGATCGTTTGCTCCTGTACTACAAAGGTGCGGGCGAAGTTGTATCTTTTACCGATAATACTGAGTTCGTCTGCGATTTCCTGTTGGGTCCGTTTCCTGTTTTCGGGTTGGGTTAGGGAAATCCGCACAAAACCGGTGTTGGTATTGGATGAAGATCCGAAACCGGGAGAGGTGATCGCCATTGTCGATTCCTTTTCAGGAATAGTATCGACAATTGTTGCTATCTGGTCGATATATTTATCCATTAATTCATAGGAGGTCCCTTCGGGGGCTGTTGACACAATCTGCATCCTGCTTTTGTCTTCCATCGGAGCCAGTTCCGAAGGAAGAATAGCTCCGATCCCCACAATCAATTCAAGGGAAGCCACCATGACGACGATGGCCAGCCAGCGTCGCCGGATAAAGAGCTTAAGGGACCGGTTATAGACATTGGTCATTTCGTTGAGCAGGTTTTCGGTAAAAGTGAACATCGCGTTATGATGTTCCACTTTTCGCAGCATCCGTGAGCTCATCATCGGGGTGAGTGTCAGTGATACCAATGCAGAGACCAGTACCGTCCCGGCAACCACCACACCGAACTCCCGGAAGAGGCGACCCGTAAGGCCTTGTAAAAAGATAATAGGCAGAAATACAGCGGCCAGCGTAATAGTTGTCGAAAGAATGGCAAAAAAGATCTCTTTCGAGCCTTTGTGACCTGCTTCCACCGGGTTCATCCCTCCTTCAATTTTATGATAGATGTTCTCAAGTACCACGATGGCGTCATCCACCACCAAACCGGTAGCCAGTACAATTCCCAGTAGAGTAAGGATATTTATCGAAAACCCCGCTGCATACATAATGAAAAAGCCGCTGACCAGGGAAATGGGGATGGCGATGATGGGAATGAGGGTAGTGCGCCAACTGCGTAAAAAGAAAAAGATAACGAGTAAAACAAGTCCGAATGCAATGAGAATGGTCTCCTGTACTTCTGTAATCGCTTTCCGGATACTCAGGGTGGTATCGAGGGCAGTGCCGATTTTAATATCTTCAGGCATTTCGTTCTTCAGTTGGGCGACACGTTTGTAACATTCGTCCACAATGGCGATCTGGTTGGAACCCGGTTGCGGGGTGATGGCAACCCCGACCATTGGAACACGACCGTTGCCCCTCATGATGGTCCGTTCATTTTCCGGCAACAATTTAGCAATGCCTACATCCCGCATCCGGATAACCGTACCGTTTTTCTCCTTGATGATCATGTCATTGAACTCGGCCGGAGAGGTAAGGCGCCCCTTTGTACGAATGGTCAGTTCGGTTCCGTAACCTTCGATCCGGCCTGTGGGAAGCTCTATATTTTCCCGGTACAGGGCATCTCTGACATCCCCGGGGGTGAGCTGAAAACTGGATAATTTAGAGGGATCCAAAAGCAATTTCATCGAATAACGGCGTTCACCCCATATCCGGATCTCACTAACCCCCGGAATTGTTTGCAGTCTTTCCTTGAATACGTTATTTGCAATGTCCGACAACTCCATCAGATCACGTGCATTACTTTGCAAGGTCAATGAAAAAATAGGGCTTGCGTCGGCGTCGGATTTATTGACGATAGGGGGATCAGTATCGGACGGGATGTTCCGGATGGCGCGGGAAACACGATCACGAACGTCGTTGGCTGCCGTTTCCATATCCACATTCAGTTCAAACTCAACGGTAATATTACTGCGGCCGTCACTGCTGACCGAAGTCAATGAACGTATGCCGGCGATCCCGTTAATGGACTCTTCCAACGGTTCGGTGATCTGGGATTCGATAACATCGGCGTTAGCCCCGATATAATTGGTGGTAACCGTCACTACCGGAGGATCCACGCTTGGGAATTCGCGGATCCCCAGAAAAGCATACCCGATCGCCCCGAAAAGAACGATCAGGAGCGAAATGACGGTTGCCAGAACAGGACGATTTATACTTAAGGAAGAAATATTCATTTTATTTCTTTGATGTTAACGGGCATCTCTTCGCGAAGTTGAAGAATGGCAGTGGTAATGACCGTATCTCCAGGTTGCAGTCCTTTAACCACCTGCACTTCGCGCTCTGTGCGAATCCCTGTCATAATGATCTGAGACCGGGCTTTGCCGTTTTTACATAAAAATACCTTTTCTCCGTTCAATTGAGGAATAATGGCTTCCGACGGAACCACAAGCGCATCCCGGATGCTTTCAAGCAGGATATCCACCCTGGCAAAGGCGCCCGGGATAAGCATTCCGTTGGAGTTGGGGCAAGAAGCGCGCAATGAGACATTACGTGTGCCGGGATCAATTTTTGGTTCGATGGCAAAAACATGACCGGTAAAAGCGCTGTCAATCCCTTCAACAGAAAATTTTATCAGCGTTCCTTTTCCCACATGTTCACGATATTTTTCCGGTATGGCAAAGTCGATCTTAATGGGATTGGTTTGCTGCAACCGTGCAACCAATGTTGCCGAGGAGACGAACCCTCCGGGACTGACCTGACGTAATCCGATTTGTCCCGAAAAAGGAGCATATATTTCAGTTTTGGAGATCTGTGTTCTTAAAAGTTCTTCTTGTGCCTGGATGATACCCAGGGTATTAAACGATTTGTCATACTCTTCCTGGCTCACGGCTTTCAACTCCAGTAATTTTTCTTTGCGATAAAGATCATCGTGGGCCTGTTTTTCGTCGACCTGGAGTTTTTTCAGTTGGGCCTGCAATTCACGGTCATCGATTTTGACTAACAAAGCGCCTTTGACAACCGGACTACCCTCTTCAAAAGAGATGGAGATGACACGACCCGGGATTTCACTGCGAAGTTCTACCTCCTCATTGGCAATAAGGTTCCCGTTGGTCAGAATTTTATTTTCAAGGATCCGCGGGTAAATTACAGTGGCGCCGACCGTCACTGCCTTCAAGGAGCCACCGCCGGCCGGATCTTTCTTTTTTCCTTTGCATCCGGTCAAAAACAACGATAGGATCATGATCAGAACAAAGCCGGTATATACCTGATTGATACGAACAAACATAAATATAAGGGTTCGGAATAATGAATAAGACGACTCCAAATTTAAACATAATTTGGCTGTTGATTAATTCGAAAATATTTTAGTACTTTTGCAGCCCCTGAAAACTGGCCTTACCCTATAGCAGGGAATGTAATACTGTTTCAGGATACAGTTTATTTCGGGATGTAGCGCAGTTGGCTAGCGCACCACGTTCGGGACGTGGGGGTCGGAAGTTCGAGTCTTCTCATCCCGACCAAATTGGTTGTAAGGTCGCATTGCAATGCGACCTTACAACCAATCCAACGCCTCTTTAGCTCAGTTGGTAGAGCAGCTGATTCGTAATTAGCAGGTCGGGGGTTCAAGTCCCCTGAGAGGCTCGCTCACCTTAAATAAAAACAACCACCGAATCTTATTTACAACACAATGTCGCACACCTATTATTCATAGATGTAGTTGGTGACTTTGCATAAACCTTAAAAATTATCATATTAGATATTGTGCAACACAGATTGAAATTTAACAAAAATTAACACTTAAGTTATTCTGATATTTTTGCCTCATCTTTGGTTATTGGCTAATGTCCAACAAGTTAAAGAAATGTTTAATATAAAAAAATATTTTTTGCCGTTTTTGCTTTATTGAAAAATTATTTTACATTTGAGGGCCTGATTTACAGGTTTTCATTTTCTTTTCATGATCATCAAAGCCGACTTAAACAAAGCCAGATGAGGATGTTTTCTTCTTTTTTTAATTATATACGCAAGCAAGACAACTATATATATTTCCCCCAAGAATTATTATTTTCACAAACCAACCACAAAACAAATGTTTATGAGAAAGTTTTTACTTACACTGTTTGCAACATTTTTGTTGTTCGGGTTTACTTTTGGCCAGTTAACTGGTCCAAAGTCGATTCCCGGAGATTATGCAACCATCGCTTTGGCGATTGCCGACCTTAATGCGGTCGGGGTCGGGGGAGGCGGTGTCACCTTCAATGTAGCAGCCGGTCATACGGAAACAACGACCGATGTTATTCTTTTGACAGCAACAGGGACCGTTACCGATCCGATTATCTTTCAGAAAAGTGGACCGGGTGCTAATCCTCTGATAACCAGGACAGACGCCGGAACACTGACGACTACCACCCTCGGAGCACAGGGTGATGCGGTTATTATTATTCAGGGATCTGATTATGTAACGTTCGATGGCATTTCAGTGGCCACACAGGATCAGGGAATTGAATATGGTTATTATCTTAGGAAAGCCAGCGGGAGCGATGCCTGTAAAAATGTGACCATTAAAAATGGTACGATTACCATGACCAAAGGAACCAGCGGGTATGTTGTCGGGCTGTATTCTTCCAACAATGACCCTACCTCCTTGGTTTCCTCTGCCACAGGTATTACCGTGACTTCCACCGGCGGGAGGGTAGAAAACCTCCTGGTAATCAAGAACAACATCAGTAACGTGTTTGCCGGTATTGTTCTGCGAGGGTTTGGCGCTGTATCCCCCTATGACTTTTACGATCAGAATGCCGTGATCGGAACTGCCGGAAACGGAAATACAATTTTCAATTATGCCGGGAACGCCGCTTCAGCTTCATGGGGTGTCTACATGATCTATCAAACTTCACCGACAGTCAGCTATAATACCATTGATAATGCAGGAGGAGGCGGGAGTGCCGCAACTTATACCCTTTATGGTATTTTCATGTCTTCTTCAAGCCTCGGGGGCGTATTTGTTGCCAACAACAACGCCATCACACTGAATCAGGGATCAACCTCGGGTGCGCACGGTATCTATAACGCACAACTTTGTACATCCATTACCATCAACAACAATACTTTCGGTTATGGTACCTTTGCTTCAACATCAGATTCCTATCTTATTTATTGCAGCAACAGCACCCCGGATATTACTGTTGACGGTAATGTCACGACAGGAACTATAACCAAAAGCGGAGCAGGAAAGTTGTACGGTTATTATAATTACGGAGGCCCATCTAGCGGAACAGCAACAATCAACAATAACAATTTTTCCAATATTGTGCTGACAGGCGCTTCTGAGTTTTATGGAATAAGGCAATATTCCACCACAACGCAAGTTGAAGTTCTTACCAACAATACCATTTCCAATATAACTGCTGGTACCTCTGCTATATATGGAATTTACCAGGGCTACGGAGCAGCTAACAGCAATGTTTCTGGTAATTGGGTCTTTAATATGTCAAATCCCAATGCAGCAAGTACCACAGGTGTCTATGGGATATATTTGGGTGGAAATTCAGCTCCCGTATCGCTGACATCTTATGGTAATACTGTCACTGGCCTCTCGAGTGCAGGATCAGGTCCGGTTTACGGGATATACAATAATCTGGGAGCGGCAACCAGCATATACAAAAACAAAATCTATAATCTGGAAAATACGAACGCAGGCGGATTTGTTTATGGGATTCACCTGGCTGGTGGTGCTACAACCAATGTTTACAACAATCTGATAGGTGATCTTAGAGTTCCTAACGCAAATGCAGCTATTCCACTGGCAGGTATCAATGTGACGGGGGGTACGACAGCCAATATTTTCTATAACACGGTATATCTTAATGGGACAAGCACAGGCGCTTTATTTGGAAGCTCAGCAATTTATGCCTCCACCACACCAACGCTGGATTTACGGAATAACATCCTGGTCAACACCTCTACTCCGGTTGGGGCAACAGGTTTTACAGCAGCATACCGTCGTTCCGGAACAACCCTTACCTCTTATGCAGCTACATCCAATAACAATTTGTTCTATGCAGGGATTCCCGGCGCCAACAATCTTATCTATTATGATGGCACCAATGCGGACCAAACACTGGCTGATTACAAGGCAAGGGTCTCTCCAAGAGATAACGCGTCTGTTACGGAGAACCCAACTTTCCTCAGCACCACCGGATCAAGCCCTAACTTTCTTCATATTGACCCTACAGTTCCAACCAGGATTGAAAGCGGGGCAACGAACATTGCGGGCATCACCGATGATTATGACGGAACAATCCGACAGGGAAATGCAGGATATACTGGTACCGGAACCGCCCCGGACATCGGAGCCGATGAAGGGGAATTTACAAAAGTCAATCTAGTTCCTCCTGCAAGTTTTGTTGCCGTACCGTGGAGTTCCACTTCTAATCACATCACTTTTGTGCCTACCGGAACACCTGTAAATAATGCGGTTATCGTTTGGAACCTGACCGGCACTTTTACTTCTCCTTCTGGCCCCCCACCGGCCGTTGGTGAAGCATTTGCCGGGGGTACATTATTGTACAACGGGACTACTTCACCGGTTAACCATACTGGTCTTACTGCCGGTATTTTGGTTTATTACAGTGCGTGGTCAAAAACAGCCGCAAATGATTATTCAGAAGCTGTGGCGGCATCTGCCACACCTATCGTACCACCTGCCACTGCCTTTACGGCAACGCCGTTCAGCACTACACAAATTGACCTTGCATGGATAAAAAATGGTGCCGGACATAATGTGGTGATTGCCACCAATACTAGTGCAACCATTGGAGATCCTGTGAATGGCGTTGTACTCAATGTTGACGACCCGATTACGGGTGGTGGTACTGTCATTTACAATGGGCCGTTGTCGGCTTTTAGCCATACAGGGCTGACAGCAAACACCACTCACTACTATAAAGCATGGTCGGTAGATGAAAGTGTCGTTTATTCTACTGGAGTTACAGCAAATGCCTCAACACCTTGTGATGTGATTTCTACATTTCCCTGGAATGAAGGATTTGAAACAGGGTTTACTGATCAGACAGCCATCGGAGGTTGTTATACCCAGCAATTTATCACCGGGACTTATTCATGGACTGCAAATAATACGTTAACTACGTATAATCGTACGCCACACACCGGTGCCTGGAATGCATACCTTCATTATAGTTCAGATACATGGTTATTCAGGGAGTTTCACCTCACTGCCGGACAATCGTACACTTTTGACATTTTTGCCCGACAGGACGTAACCAGCGGAGCAACCCTCGAGGTTAAATATGGTACTGCAGGTAATGCAGCAGGGATGGTAAACACCATTATCGCATCCACGGGCATTACCAATGGAGACTATCAATTGCTTACCGGTTCGTTCATTCCGGACGCAACCGACGATTATTATATCGGTATTCATGGTGTTGAAACTTCAACTCCCTGGTATGTGAGTATTGATGACATCTCTCTTTATCATACTCCTTCTTGTCTCGCACCCAATACTTTAACTGCCGCAAATATTACTTCCGACGGAGCAGATCTGGGTTGGTCCAGTACAGCCACTGCATGGGAATACCAGGTTGGACTTGCCGGGTTTACTCCTGCAGAAACCGGAACAGCAACCACTCTTAATCCGACGCCGGTTACAGGCCTTTTGGCAAATACAAATTACGATTTCTATGTAAGGTCGAATTGTGGAGGAAGAGCTTATAGTCCCTGGTCAGGTCCATATACCTTCTCCACATTGTGCAACGCCATTTCAACCTTCCCTTATACCCAAAGTTTTGCGGCTACACTTACAGATTGCTGGTTTGCATCTGAAGGAGTTCCCGGAGCATCAAGACATTGGGCTACAACAACCACTGATGCAACTCACGGTGTAATTGGACCACAAGCGGGCGACTATTTTGCATATTTATATGTCTATCTGGCAGAAGACACATACAATCCATACTATCTTACTACACTTGATTTTAACTTGGGCGCCACAACCCGCCAGGTAAAATATTATTACTGGTTGGGTGCTGATGGATACCAATCCAGTCCGGATCCGCTTACCTTACAGATAAGTACGGATGGTGGATTAAACTGGACTGATTTATATGTCCATAATTCGACCAATTCAACATTTTCAAGTACCAATGCGCTTACAGGATGGACATTGAATACCGTTATTTTAGCGAACTACATCAATCAAACGGTAACTTTCAGGTTTAAATCCATGTCCAATTATGGAAATGGTTTTTGTAACCAGGGAATAGATGAGTTTGTCGTCGAGGATGCACCTCCGTCTGGTACCCTGCAGGGCACTGTGTTAAATCCCGATGATGAACCTTTGTTTAATGCTACTGTGAGTTTTGACACCTATAGCACGACAACCAATGGTGCAGGATTTTATCAGTTTACCAATGTTCCGGTCGGCGCCTATGATGTTACTTGCAGTATGACCGGTTTTCAACCCAAAACCGTTACCGGGGTTTCTGTTACACTAAATAACACTACTACCCAGAATTTCTCTCTGGCATACCAGCTTGATCCGCCGGAAAGATTGAAAGCCGTGGTTCAAAACCAGTATGATGCACATCTTACATGGCGTGAACCGGGATCAACTCCACCTGATCAATGGATACATTGGGACAATGGATCAGTTGCGTGGGGAATTGGTAGCGATGTTGCTGGAAATTTTGATGCAATAATACGTTTTGCAGTTTCTGATATTGCTACGTTTGACGCTATGCATCTTACAAAAATACGATTCTATGCAACCAGCCATGTTCCAAATTCATGGGAATTAAGGATATATCAGGGACCGAATCCACCCACCCTCATTTATTCGCAACCTTTAACGGGTGTTACCCCAAGTGCATGGAATGATATTACTTTGACGACCCCACTACTGATAGATGGAACCCAGGAACTGTGGTTTGGTTATCATGTTGATTATAATGCAGATCAATATCCTGCCGGATGTGATGCCGGTCCTGCGGCAGCTCAAAAGAACTGGTTGTTTGAATCTGGAATATGGAATGAAATGGGTGTTGGCTTCTTAAACTATAACTGGAATATTCAAGGATGGGTTACCAATGCCCGTGGAGCAGAAATGATGTTAACAAAAGGGGTTGAAAAGACTAACCCTGGTTTAATTTCACTGCCCGAAATAAAAACCATTCAAAAATCTCCATATCATGGTTCAATACATGCATCCGGAAACATATTCAATGTATCGAATTCTCATTTGGGAGATAAACTTCCGGATAATGAAATAGGAATGAACCAAGTAGCAAAACCGGAATTTATTTACCCGGATGCTCCTCTCAGCACATGGCCCGTTGAGGGATATAATGTTTACCGTGATGGTAGCAAGATCAATACAAGCCTTGTGACAACCTTATTCTACGACAATACAGGACTGACCCCGGGCACTTATGACTATACTGTTAAAGCTGTTTATTCCATGGGTGAATCACCTACAGCTGCCGGACCTGTGCAGGTAACCATTTACTCTTGCGCACCCCCAACCGATCTGCATATTCTCAATGCCGATCTTAATACAACCTCCGCAAAGGCGACCTGGATACCTTCGGTCTTTACACCGAACCCTGAATGGGTCATTGAATATGGCCTTAAAGGGTTTACTCATGGAACCGGTACAGTGGCTCACGTAACTCCGACTCCTGAATATATCATGACCTCCCTGTCGCCGGGAATGGAGTACGATTTTTATGTCCGTACTTTCTGCAACCAGGATGACAGCAGCCTTTGGGTCAAGAAAACTTTCCGCACCCATTACTTTGATTGTCCGCAAGGAGCAGTTGCCGAACAGGAAGTTTGCGGTGATACCACCAATAATGGATGTGACTTGGTTTTCCCTGCATTTGAACCCATCGATTGCGGTGTAACCATATGCGGAACGTCATGGTATGGTGGAGTGCTTTATGACTCCGATTGGTATACCTTTACTTTAACGGAATCAAAGGATGTGACGCTGACTGGCTCGGCCGAATTTAATTTTGTAGTAGGATTTGTTGCTTCTCCATGCCCTCAAACAAACTTTATTGATTATAATGTAGGGGCTGCCGGTACAACCGCCTCAGTGACCCTGCAACTTGCCGCTGGAACATACTATGCTTACGTAGCCCCAACGTCCGGGCCTGTTGTATGTGATTCAATCAACAGGTATTATGTAACGATGACATGCAGTACCTGTTTGACACCAACCGCACTTACAGCAACAATTATCACAATGAATTCTGCAGTCCTGGGATGGACCTCTGCCGGTTCCCTGTTTAATATTGAATGGGGACCCACTGGATTTACTCCGGGTACGGGAACACCGGTCAACGGTGTTACCAATCCATACACTTTAACCCAGTTGAACGGTGCCACATGGTACGATTACTACGTTCAGACCGATTGCGGTCAGGGTGTTTTAAGTTTTTGGGCCGGGCCATATTCATTCATGACCTTATGTGATGTTACTCCTGCTCCATGGACCGAGGGGTTTGAAGGAACGACCTTTTTCCCGATCTGTTGGAGCGGAACAACCGTCGCCCCCTGGTGGGTTAGATCAACCGCATGCGGTGGATACGGTTTGAGTACTGCCTCGGCAAAAGCCAATTTCTACGGTTATTCCAATGGCAGTACATTCGACCTTATAACACTGCAATTCGATGCGAGTTCAACCCATCTCCCGTTATTGAAGTTTGATTATGCTTATGCAACTTATTCCGGAGAAATGGATGAGATGGATGTCTATACTTCAACCGACGGTGGTGGTACGTATGATTTATTGTTGGCAATGCCAGGTGGTTCTACAGGGATCCTGAATACCGGTGGAGACGTTACGAGTAGTTTCGTGCCAACTCCCAATCAATGGGCAACACAATCTTTGACGTTACCTGTTGGTACCAACATGGTTAAATTCACGGCAATCAGCGCTTATGGAAATAACCTTTATCTTGATAATGTAAGGGTTGAAGCAACACCGATACCTGAATTCCTTGACGCACAAGGAACAGTAACCGGTACCGAATGTTTCAATGCAACACAGACCATAACTGTAGGCGGTACCGCACCGTTTATTGTAGAAACAGGCGGAAGCGCTACCCTGATTGCCGGACATAATATCCTGTTTATGCCGGGAACTTGGGCTAAGAACGGAAGCTATATGCTTGGTAAAATCACTACTACCGGAACCTATTGCGGTGATGCTGGAAGAACCATGGACCAAAACAGTCGAAGTGGCTGACCTTATTCCCGAAATGGAAGCCGGAGTTTTCTTCAGGGTCTACCCGAATCCGACCAACGATAAGTTCTACCTTGAACTGGATCCCACATACAGGGATGCACAGGCCCATGTACAGATCTTTGGAATGGTTGGTGGCTTGATCCAGAAGGAAGAGCTCACCGGCAGTGACCGTTACGAATTCTCACTCGGTGGAAAATCACCGGGTATCTACTTCATCCGCGTGTTGGTTGGCGATCGTCTCGAAACAAAGAAGATCATCAAACAATAACCGGTAATCCTGACAAATAAAAAAGCCGACCATTTTGGTCGGCTTTTTTTATTACCCTTGGTTTATCGTATACCGCGAAACATTAGTAGGGTCGAATCGCAATTCGACCCTACATCCCGGTTCTTCCTTACAGCGCAATTCGACCCTACATCGCGGTTTTCCCCTACAACACGATTCGCCCCCTTGCGATTCATGTCAGGAACAATCAATATTTAAGGGATAATTCTTAAGAGGGCAGTTTTTAGTTGGGGAACATGATTTTGTATAATCTGAAACACTTCTTCTTCATCAATTCCGAAATAATCATGAGCAATCACATTTCTGAAATCATAAATTTCAATCCAATCAATATCAGCGTGTTTATCTTTAAATGATTCAGAAAGCTTCATGACAATTTCTCCAAGAGCTATGAAGTTCATTAATGTTGCATCAAAGGATTTGGTATCATTAAAAAATTCAACAGGTGTGGTGAATGGATTGGTATAACCCTGAATTTTATCAATAATTTCAAGCATCTGACAAACAATTGTTTCATCTTTACTATACATAGACAGCCTCCCGATTTATTAAATCACGAAAAACCGGTTTGATTGTCTTTTCCCTGCATATATCAACTTCTTTATTGAATTTATTCCTAATGAAATTTTTTAAGTCTTTCTTCAATTCATAGATATTCTGAGTGCCAGGCGCTAACTCAATCAAAATATCAATATCACTTTGCTCATCAGCCATTTCACGCGCATAAGAGCCAAATAAACCCAATTTAACCACATGATATTGATCATGAAAAAGTGTTTTATTTTCTGTTAAAAATCCTAATATTTCTGATCGGGTAACCATTTCGTCAAGGATAGAAAACAAAAATACAAAGAATTTCAAAGAATAATATTTATTATCACCGACAGGTAACAAAACACATGAACCATGTTAAATGGGAAAAAGCGAATTCGATAACCAATTCGTCCCTACATCGCGATACACCCCACCTTACTTGTAGGGTGGGGCTAGGGGGTGGGTTATTGAATAGCTTTCGCGATCTGGGGGATAAGGTCTGGATCTTTTTCAATGGCATTCCCGACAACAATCACATCGGCGCCTGCCTGAAGTGCATCAAGGGCCATCTCCGGAGAAGTAATTCCACCGCCGATAATCAACGGAATCCGGATGTGGGTTTTTACGCAATCGATCATGGAAATGGACACTGGTTTTTGTGCGCCGCTACCGGCATCCATATAGATGAGTTTCAGTCCCAGCATCTCGCCGGCCATGGCGGTACAGACCGCAATTTCATTTTTACCGGCGGGGATGGGATTGGTATTGCTCATATAGGTTACGGCAGTGGTGTTTCCACCATCGATCAGCATGTACCCGGTGGGAAGGATTTCCAGTTTGCTTTCTTTCAGAAACGGGGCGGATATAACATGTCGTCCGATAAGCATTTCCGGATTGCGGCCGGAAATCAGGGAGAGCAACAGAATACCATGGGCTTTTTCGTTCAATTGAAGGTTGTTGCCGGGAAAAAGGAGTACCGGAATGTTACTGTTCTCCCTGAGACAACGGATAAACTCATCCAGATGATCCTGCATAAGCAGGCTTCCACCCATAAAAAAATAGTCGACATGGCTGGTATTCGCAAGTCTGGCCAGTTTTTTTATACCCGTTAAAGTATTCTTATCGGGATCGATCAGAACGGCAAATTTCTTTTTACCCGTCCTGGCTTCACGCTTCATTTTGTTGTAAATGGTCATTGCTTTCGATTAAAAAACAGCTTTTGCAATTTGACGGATGTTTTCAGAAATTCCAACTGTAAAGTAATGAAGTACAGGCACTCCACGTTGCATCAGCTCTTTCGATTGTGCAATACCCCATTCAACTCCTGTCTTGAATACTTCTTCATTGGTTTTGCATTTTAATACCTCTTTGACCAGGTTCTCCGGAATGTCAATATTGAAAATCTGGGGAAGAATATTGATTTCCTTCATGGTACAGATAGGTTTCAATCCGGGTATAATCGGAACGGTTATTCCGACATGTCTACAGGCATCCACGAAATCGAAATACTTTTTATTATCAAAGAACATCTGGGTGATGATATATTCGGCCCCGGCATCGATCTTGCATTTCAGGAATTTCAGATCGTAGGCCTGGTTGGGCGATTCAATGTGCTTTTCGGGATATCCTGCCACCCCCACACAGAAATTGGTATTGAATGTATTCAATAATTCATCATCAAGATATTTACCGTGATTCATATCGGTGATTTGTGCAACCAGGGTATTTGCATAAGGATGACCGTTTTTTTCAGGTATAAAGGTCCGTTGATTTTTCGGAGCGTCTCCGCGAAGGGCCAAAATATTATCGATTCCGAGATAATGAAAATCGATAAGGGCGTATTCGGTTTCCTCTTTGGTGAATCCTCCGCAGATGAGGTGAGGAACAACCTCCACAGAGGGATATTTATACTTTATCGCTGCCGAGATAGCGACGGTACCGGGTCTTTTCCGGATGGTCTTCTTTTCCAGGAGCCCGTTTTCCCGTTTCTTATATACCACTTCTTCCTGATGATAAGTAACATTGATGAACGAAGGATTATATTCCATTAAAGGATCGGTGGTCTTGTATATGCTGTTGATGTTATGCCCCCGCAGCGGGGGAAGCAACTCAAAGGAAAATAAGGTCTTTCCGGAATTATTGATGAGATCTATGACTCGCATGATTAATAATTGAGGTTTGTATTAAGGAGTTTTTCCGCACGTTCCACACTTATATTTTTTCGTCTTGCATAATCAATTACCTGGTCTTTACTGATGCGTCCCAGGTTGAAATACTGCGCCTGGGGATGCGAAAAATAAAAACCGCTGACGGAAGCGCCAGGAAACATTGCATAATTTTCGGTAAGATGAATACCGATTTGTTGATCCGCTTCAAGCAGGTCAAAAAGAACACGTTTTTCAGAATGTTCGGGACAGGCAGGATAACCCGGTGCAGGGCGGATTCCCTGGTATTCTTCCCGGATCATGGAAGGAATATCAATTTGTTCCGCGGAAGCATAACCCCAGAACTCTTTGCGTACCCGTTGATGCATCATTTCGGCAAAGGCTTCGGCCAACCGGTCGGCCAGGATCTTGATCATGATCGCATTGTAATCGTCTAGTTCCTTCTCATAAACACCAACCCATTCTTCCACTCCCAACCCTGCGGTTACAGCAAATCCACCCATGTAATCTACAAATCCGGATTCCTTTGGAGCGACGAAATCGGCCAGGTTAAGGTTGGGCTGACCGGGAGCTTTCTTCTGCTGGTTGCGGAGAAAACGGAAGGTCTGAAGAACTTTTGTGCGGTTGTCATCGTTATAAATTTCAACATCGTCACCCACGGCATTACAGGGATAAAAACCGATCACACCACGTGCGAGAATCATTTTTTTCTCCGTGACCGCATCCAGTAATTCCTGGGCTTCGTCAAACAATTTATGCGCTTCGGGGCCTTTCACGGGATCGGAGAGGATGGCGGGATAACGACCATTCATTTTCCAGGCATGGAAGAAAAAAGTCCAATCTATAAAAGGACGGATTTCCTCCAGCGGGTAATCGAAAAAATACTTGTTCCCCAAAAAATGGGGTTTGGGTATTTGGTAATTTTCCCAATCCACCTTCAACTTGTTTTTTCGCGCTTCACTCAGCGGGATATAAGAATAATCTCCTTTTTTATCGTATTGGTCACGAAGATCAGCGTATTTCTTCCTGACCGATTCGGTATATTCTGGTTTAGCTTCCTTTGAAAGAAGATTGGTTACGACTCCAACAGCTTTAGAGGCATCTTTCACATGAATAACTCCATGCGAATATTGTGGTTCGATCTTCACCGCAGTATGAATATCAGAAGTAGTAGCGCCCCCGATAAGCAGCGGTACCGTGAACTTCAGCCGTTCCATTTCGCGTGCAACGTGGGTCATCTCTTCGAGCGAGGGTGTAATCAATCCGCTGAGTCCGATAATGTCAACATGCTGCTCCTTTGCTGCGATTAGTATTTTTTCTGCAGGAACCATCACGCCAAGGTCGATGATTTGATAGTTGTTACACGCAAGAACCACACCGACAATGTTTTTCCCGATATCATGAACATCTCCTTTTACGGTAGCCAGGAGAATCCTGCCCTGGTTCTGAGGTATTCCCTTCATGGCTGCCTTTTCCGCCTCAAGCCGCGGAGTCAGGCGGGCAACCGCTTTTTTCATGACCCTGGCGCTTTTAACCACCTGGGGCAAAAACATTTTTCCGGCGCCGAACAAGTCTCCAACCATGTTCATGCCGTCCATGAGAGGGCCTTCAATGATTTTTAAAGCCGTGTCATATTGCGACATGATCTCGTCAATGTCGGTATCGATATATTCAGTTATACCTTTTATCAGGGCATGACGGAGGCGTTCATTCACCGGTAACTGTCGCCATTGAGCCTCAGTATCCGCTTTTTTCCCCGTACCCGCAACCTGATCGGCGTATGCCAGGAGGCGTTCTGTTCCATCTTTCCTGCGGTTAAGGATCACATCCTCAACCAATTTTAAAAGTGTGACCGGGATTTCGTCGTACAAAGGAAGGGCGCCGGCATTAACAATACCCATGTCGAGTCCGGCTTGGATCGCATGATAGAGAAACGCCGAATGCATGGTTTCACGCAAAGGATCATTCCCGCGGAAAGAAAAGGAGAGGTTACTGATGCCTCCGCTGACCCTTGTGAACGGTAGGTTTTCTTTGATCCACTTTATCGCATGAAGAAATTCCACCGCATAGTTGTTATGTTCTTCGATCCCGGTTGCTATTGTTAAGATGTTAGGGTCGAAAATAATATCTTCCTGAGGGAAATTTAATTCTTTGGTCAGGATATTATATGCTCTCCTGGCAATGGCTATCCGGCGGTCAAGTGTCGTAGCCTGTCCTTCTTCATCGAAAGCCATGATTACCGTTGCGGCGCCGAATTTCTGCAGGTAAGCGGCGTGTTCCCTGAAAGCATCCTCGCCTTCCTTGAGACTGATGGAATTAACAATGGGTTTTCCCTGGATGCATTTTAATCCGGAACGGATAACTGAAAATTTCGAAGAATCGATCATAATGGGCACTCTGGCCACATCAGGGTCAGAGGCAACCATGTTGAGAAAATTAACCATGGCTTTTTCGGCATCAAGCATGGCTTCATCCATGCTTATGTCGATCATCTGGGCGCCGTTTTCAACCTGCTGACGTGCGACCGACAGCGCTTCTTCATACTTTTCTTCCCGGATCAGGCGGGCAAATTTTTTCGAACCGCTCACATTGGTCCGTTCTCCGATGTTGATAAAATTGCTTCCTTTGAAAACAGTCAGCGGCTCAAGTCCACTCAGACGGAGTTCATGTGTTTTTGGTGGAATCTGACGTACTTTTGCTGTGGCTGCAAGTTTTGCAAATCTGTGGATATGGTCCGCGGTAGTACCGCAGCAACCTCCGACCATGTTGAGGAATGTTTGATCAAGAAAATCCTTGATGTAACCGGCCATTTCATCGGGCGATTGATCATACTCCCCAAATTGATTGGGAAGTCCGGCATTCGGATAGGCGATTACCGGAAACGGCGCTTTCTCCGACAGTTCTTCGATATAGGGTCGTAATTCTTTTGCACCCAGGAGCAATTCAATCCAAGGGCAAAAAGATCAAAATGAGATATGGAAAATAGAAAAGCCTCCAGGGTCTGACCCGAAAGGGTTCTGCCGGAAGCGTCGGAGATTGTCACAGAAGCGATTACCGGGAATGTTAAAGGATGCAGGATGCTGGATACTGGATGCTGGATCCGGGCTTCCAATTCATCGAAGATCGCGATCAGTGCGGCTTTTGCATTGAGGGTATCAAAGATGGTTTCCACTATTAACAGATCCGCGCCCCCGTCAAGCAAACCGCGTGCCTGTTCCCTGTATGCTTCGTACAGATCATCGAATGACACCGCTCTGTAAGCAGGATTCTGAACATCCGGTGAGAGGGAAGCTGTTTTATTTGTTGGACCAATTGAGCCTGCCACCCAGCAGGATTTACCTTCATGGCGTTGCATGTACTTGGCTGCCACTTCCTTGGCAAGGCGGGCTCCCGCCACATTCAATTCATAGGCCAGCTCTTCCATATGGTAGTCGGCCAGTGATATCCGGGTGGAATTAAAAGTGTCTGTCTCGATGATATCTGCTCCGGCATCGAGGTATGCTTCATGAATTTCACGGATCACATCAGGACGGGTGAGAATAAGTAGGTCATTATTCCCTTTCAGGTTATGGGGAAAGTCCCTGAAACGTTCTCCACGATAGGCAGCCTCATCTAGCTTATATCGCTGAATCATGGTTCCCATGGCTCCATCCAGGACAAGAACCCTTTTTTTTATTTCGTTATAGAGGTTTATTGTCATTAATAATCAGCCATTAGGTCTCTGGTCGCTATTCGGTTCATTTTCGGGGAAATTGGAGTGTGCTTTACATCGTTGTTGCAGCCATGATTCCGGTGAAAATATTGTAACGTGACTGTGTCTCGGACCACACAACCATACCGCACAACCACAACTCTTGCCAAAGCCACTTTTGCAACATTTTCACCATCATCTTTTTTTATCCTGCATCCAGCATCCAGCATCGGGAGCGTAGCGACCCTTTATCCAGCATCCTGCATCCAGCATCCTTCTCACATTGCCACTACCAACATATAATCCTCAAACTTCCGGTAGTTAAGCATGAATTTCTTCCTGACACCGGGCGTAGTCATAGTTGCATAACAAGTCCCGTTTGTATGGCAAAGGTAATCAAATGCATGAATATGGATATCATTTTTCAAATCAACGTCAGGCATTCCGTTAAGCTTATACAAGGCCTCCTTCCCACACCAGTAAATATAAAGGGTTTCGAGATTTGAACAGGACCCGAGTTGCTCAAGTTCGGCCATGTTCAGGAATCGTTCTTTAACCCTGATCACCCGCTCTTTCATTTTTTCGATATCTATACCCACGGCCGAATTCCGGTTACAGATTGCCGCTGCATATTCCCCGGTGTGGGATACGGATATTTGATGACTTTTACTTATGAGAAATGGTTTACCGTGAATATCGTATCTAAGCTCAGCCCGCAATGGAACTATGAGCTGTTTTACCACGAGGTGATAAGCCAGCCATTGTCTTTTTCGCAGGTCATGGGAGAATTCCCCGTAACGGTCAAGTTCCTCTCTGCCGGGATCCATTTGACTCAGCAAGTAGTCGGCAGATTCGGTGATATGCCAGATTCCGACCCGGTTATCCTTAATATCGAATAGGTCAACCAACGGCATTTTTACCCGAATTTTTTAACAATGGGCGCATTCATTTCTAAATAAAAACTTAAAATCAAATTCATTAGCTCGCCAGCTCGTCAGTTCACCATCACATCAACTCACCGTCTCACCATCTCATCATCTCACCAATTCACTCATTCACTCACTCACTCACCTTCTCACCCCCTCACCATCTTTTTTAATAATAGGTGTCCGGGTCAAAATTACGATTTAATCTACAAAGGATTTCCTGATTTTTATTACTTTTGTGCCCCACAATTAACACCAAAAAACTTACATCGTGATGCAAAATGTTGTTTTAGAGAAAGACCTCAAATACAAGGTTGCGGATTTATCGCTTGCCGCATGGGGAAGAAAAGAGATCATGATTGCGGAGAAAGAAATGCCCGGATTGATGTCGCTCCGTAAAAAATTCGGCCATGAAAAACCATTGAAAGGTGCCCGTATCAGTGGTTCGTTGCATATGACCATTCAGACTGCTGTTTTGATTGAAACCCTGATTGAATTAGGAGCCGATGTTCGCTGGGCCAGTTGCAATATCTTTTCGACTCAGGATCATGCTGCCGCCGCTATTGCAGCGAAGGGGATTCCAGTTTTTGCCTGGAAAGGAGAGACCCTTGAAGAATATTGGTGGTGCACACAGATGGCGCTCAGCTTTCCGGGAGGAAAGGGACCAAACCTCGTTGTTGATGACGGGGGCGATGCAACACTTATGATCCATAAAGGATATGAAATAGAGAAAAACCCTGAACTGTTAAAGAATATTCCTGAGAATTCCGATGAAAAAGCCCTGCTGAATCAATTTCAGGCACTCTATGTAGAAGATAAAACCAGGTGGCACCGGACCGTATCGGAATGGCAAGGTGTTTCGGAAGAGACGACCACTGGGGTCCATCGGCTCTATCAGATGAAAGAAAAAGGCATATTGCTGGTTCCGGCAATCAATGTAAATGATTCCGTAACCAAGTCGAAGTTTGATAACCTGTATGGTTGCCGTGAATCGTTGGCCGATGGCATCAAGCGGGCAACCGATGTGATGATTGCCGGGAAGGTGGTTGTCGTTCTCGGATACGGGGACGTTGGCAAAGGATGTGCCCGTTCAATGAAATCATACGGAGCCAGGGTATTGGTCACGGAAATTGATCCGATCTGTGCTTTACAAGCTGCCATGGAAGGTTTCGAAGTAACCACCATTGAAAATGCACTTAGTGAAGGCAATATATTTGTAACAACTACAGGGAACAAAGATGTGATTACAGCGAAACACCTGTCTTTAATGAAGGATGAAGCCATTGTTTGTAATATCGGCCATTTCGATAACGAAATCCAGGTCGATCAATTGAATTCATGGCCCGGGATTACAAAAATCAATATCAAACCGCAGGTTGATAAATATACATATCCCGATGGGAAAGCAATTTACCTCCTTGCAGAAGGCCGGTTGGTGAATCTGGGCTGTGCAACAGGCCATCCCTCTTTTGTGATGTCGAACTCTTTTACCAACCAAACACTCGCACAGCTAGACTTGTGGAAAAATAAATATCCGGTTGATGTTTACCGTTTACCCAAAAAACTTGATGAAGAAGTTGCACGGTTACATCTTGAACAACTCGGCGTGAAGTTAACAAAACTCAGCGCCGAACAAGCCGATTACCTCGGTGTCCCTGTTGACGGACCTTACAAACCTGAACACTACCGATACTGAAAAAGATGGTGAGATGGTGAGATGGTGAGTTCATTAAATCACACCTCGCCAACTCACAAGCTCACTAACTCACGAACTCACTAACTCACTAACTTACGAGCTCACTAACTTACGAGCTCACTAACTCACCAGTTCACGAGTTCGCTAACTAATTTGATACATATAGCATCGCGCCATCGTACACCGTCCGGTATTGTTTGAGTGGGTAATGTGATGGTCCGTCAAATGGAGTACCATCTGTGAGAATATATTTTGATCCGCATATGGGGCACGAGCATGTGATTTCTGATGCATCAACACGCACCTGAGCTCCGGCAGTAAGCGGGTCATAAGGGCAGGCTCGCTCAAAAGCTACAAATTCATTGATGGATACTCTGAAAATGAGGATACCGTTATAACCTCCGGTTACCGTTTCCCAACCGTTCACGGGGTTGAGATGAATGTATTGTGTACCATTGGGATTAAGGCTGAAGTTGACATACATATAGGGAATCTCAGGAGCCTGAACATCCTTTTTACAGGAAACCGGAAACATGAAAAGTAGGCTCAGAAGAATAATCACTCCCGCTTTCGTAAACCTTAAAACCCTTTCCATGATACAAATTTCTAAAAAATAACGTTATCTTTGATATAATATTATGATTTAAAAATTCGATTTTAGCTGTTCCAATCTGTTTAATCACCTCATACTCCGGCCCTTTCTCCATAAGGCGAGGAGGTGCAGGGGTTGAGGTCCTATTGATTTAATATTATGATTTGGCTCCGCAACAGGTTCATTGTCTTAATTATCATAACGTTTCCTCTTTTATGTGGCTTTACTTTCCAGCAATCTAAAGTGAACCAAAAAAAGATAGAACGAAATCAGCATAAGAAGAACAACGCACTAAAAAAACAATATAACCAGGATATCAAGCGACACAAAAATTTGCAGTCGGACGAGACAAAAAAACGCATGAAACGGACAAAAAAAGAATCAAGAAAACTGACACCGATCCATCTTTGAAATACACGGAGGAGACCTTTTTTTTTCTCTGTTTACCGATCATATAAAACCTTTTACCGAATAGTTTAGTAACTAATTTAGAATGGTTATATATTTACGATAGGGTATAAATATTTTTGAAATTCGTTTTAAATAATTATTATTTTTACCGTCTTTTATAGCGCATTTATAATCTAACATAAAATTATATGGTATGTTAAGAAATTTACTATTGTCTTTTGGATTTGTACTGGCAACAAGCTTGTTAGTATTTTCACAAACCGGCTCCGGTACCATCAAGGGTAAAATTGTTGATAAGCAGACCAAAGAGCCGATCTCGTTTGCCAATGTGGTTGTTGAAGTAGGTGGTGTACAGATTGGAGGCTCCACTTCAGATTTTGACGGTAACTTCCAGGTCAAGCCAGTACCTCCCGGAAAAGTAGATTTAAAGGCAAGTTTCGTCGGATATAAGCCATTCATGATCAAAGGTATCGTGATTACACCAGATAAGATCACATTTCAAAACCTTGAACTGGAAGTGTCGACGACCACCCTGAACGAAATTGAGATCGTTCAGTATAAAGTGCCATTAATTTCCAAGGACCAGACAACGTCCGGAGGTACCGTGACATCGGAAGAAATTTCGAAGATGGCCAACAAATCGGCCGCATCGGTTGCTACGACGGTTGGAGGTGTGACCACCGACGCAAATGGGAATATCACCAGTATGCGTGGACAACGTTCTTCCGGTACAGTTTATTATATTGACGGTATGCGCGTTACAGGTGACAATTCCTCATTGCCGCAATCGGCCATTGAGCAGGTTGAAGTTATTTTGGGAGGAACCCCCGCCGCTTACGGAGATGCAACCGGTGGTATTATTAATGTAACAACCAAAGGACCGTCAAAGGATTTTTCAGGTGGTATCGACCTTCAGACCTCACAGTACCTCGATGCTTTCGGATATAACCGTTTGGGACTGAACTTTACCGGTCCTGTGGTCTCCAAAAAAGATACGGTTCGCGGAACCAAAACCCCGATCATGGGATTCTTTATTGCCGGTGACTTCATTTACCAAAAGGACGGAGCGCCCGCTGCATTTCCATTGTACAAGGTAACAGACGATGTTCAGGATTATCTGAGAACCAATCCCTTGCGATTATATGGGCAGAACCAGGCTGTTTTTTATAATGCCGAGTTCCTGACCTACGATCAGATGGAAAAAACCAAATATACCCGGAATACTGCCGGAACCAACATTAACTTTTCCGGGAAACTTGATTTCCGGGTTTCCTCCAGCATCAATATGTCCTTTGGAGGAACCTTTACCTGGTATGACAACCGCAATAACAACGGCAATTTCAATTTCGGGAATTCCCTTTTGAACTGGCAGTACAATGCCCATTACAACGGTAACACCTGGCGTGTCAACGGCCGGTTTACACAGCGTTTCCCAACTGCTTCCGACAGCAAATCTTTTGTCAAAAATATTTATTACTCCATTGGCGCTGACTTTACCAGGTCATTCAGCAAAACCGAAGACGCCGAACATAAAAAGGATTTTTTCAAATATGGCTATGTAGGTAGTTTCACTACCCACACCATACGCGCCTATACTCCCGAACTTGCCTACGATTCGGTTGCCAAAAAATGGGCCCATCTGCAGAACGGGACCCGTGATACCATTGTAGTTTTCCAGGGATCCGATATCAACCCAGAGTCTTCGAGTTGGACACAGCAATATTATAGTTTCTTTGATAGCCCTGCAACACATTACGAAAACCTAGACGAAATCAACTCCGGACGGGGGCTTCTGAATGGTCAGGAACCTGTTGCTCCTTACGGCATGTGGTCGAATGTCGGAAACAGGGCCAACGGATACACAGAGAACACCAGTGATCAGATTGCTGTCAATGCTTCGTTTGCTGCCGACTTTGGCAACCATGAGATTCAATTGGGGCTTCAATATCAGCAGCGGAAGTCTGCTAACTATTATGCTGCACAGGTGACTAATTATAGTAGCGGCGCTATTGATCTATGGAAAACCATGCGTGGTTTGACCAATGCCCAGTTAGCCGAGCAGGACCTGACCAACCCGATTGGGGTTTATCGTGATGGGGTTTTCATGGATACCATCAATTATAACCGCAAATATGTTCCAACCCTGCAAAAAACATTTGATATTAACCTGCGTAAAAAATTAGGGCTACCCATTAATGGTACCGACTGGATCGACATTGACTCTTACAACTTTAGCGACAATACCATCAGTTACTATGATGGGAATATGCAAATACATACGGTTAAAGCCAACGATCAGTTATTCACCATTGATATGTTCAGCGCCGATGAACTTTTACAAGATGGCGCACCGATTGTCAATTATGCGGGTTATGATTATATGGGTAATAAAATGAGTAAACAACCCAGTTTCGACGAATTTTTTACGGCCAAGGATGTCAATGGAAATTATACACGACCCATCGGTTCTTATCAGCCCATTTACATGGCCGGATATATACAGGATAAATTTGCTTTTAAAGATCTCATTTTCAACATTGGTGTCCGTGTCGACCGTTTCGACGCCAACCAGGCTGTGTTGAAGGATCCTTATCTGTTTTATCCTGCCAAAACAGCCGGAGAAGTTACCCAGATGAACGGGCAAGCCGTTGTCCATCCTTCAGGTATCGGAAGCGATTACGTGGTATATGTTGACGACGCAAGCAACCCCACTGTTATTACCGGATACCGGAATAGCAACAACTGGTACAATACAGAAGGAAGTCCGATCACGGACCCGGTCCGCATACTCGACCGCGGTAATGGTGTGCAACCTTACCTTGTGGATCCTTCCAATAAAACAATTACCGCCGGCGTATTCAAGGATTATGATCCACAGACCAACTTTATGCCACGTATCTCCTTCTCCTTCCCGATTTCTGATGACGCATTGTTCTATGCCCATTACGACATTTTAACCCAACGTCCGTCAACGGCCGAAAATCAAATCAACCCCATCTCCTATTATTTTATTAGTGTAATCGGCAGCGGGGGAACAATCACTAATCCAAATCTGAAACCGGAACGGACAATCGATTATGAGTTGGGCTTCCAACAAAAAATAAACAACGCCTCTTCCCTGAAACTGGCTGTTTTCTACCGTGAAATGCGCGATCAGATCCAACAATACCGGTTGACGGGAGCCTATCCGAAGACCTATTATTCTTATACCAATATCGACTTCGGAACTGTTAAAGGATTGACCCTCACTTACGATTTACGCCGTACCGGCAATGCCCGTGTACGCTTCAACTATACTTTACAGTTTGCCGATGGCACAGGCTCTGATCCCAATGCCGCTCAGACCATCATCCGTTCCGATCAGCCCAACCTTCGTACACTGAACCCGTTGAACTTCGACCAGCGTCACCAGTTCAATATCAGTCTTGACTACCGGTGGGGAAGTGGAAAAGACTACAACGGGCCTGTCATCAAACGTAAGAAAAGCGGAAAGCCCCCCGTACAAATTCTTTCCAATTTCGGAGCGAATTTTACAGTTACCGGTGGTTCCGGAACTCCGTACACAAAGACAAGCACAGTACTGCCTTATGGCGCTATGGGACCCATCCAGGGAACCATCAACGGTGCCCGGTTACCCTGGCAATTTCTGATTGGTGCACGCGTTGACAAAGATTTCAATTTTGCACTGAACAAAAAAAAGATGGGGACCATCAACGTTTATATTGAATTCTCGAACCTGTTAAATTCTAAAACTGTGACTGCCGTTTACCCGGCAACCGGAACAGCCAATGACGATGGTTTCCTCTCAGCGCCCGAATGGCAGAATGCCATCAATCAACAGGTTGATCCGCAATCCTTCCGCGATTTGTATTCCATCCAGATGAACAGTCCTTACCGGTACAGTTCTCCGCGTACAATCCGTTTAGGTGTAATGTTTAATTTCTAATGTGTTTTTAACCATGGTAACGAGAAGAAATTTCGGTATTGAAAAAAACAAATCAAATATGAAAAATATACTTCGCTTTTTATTGATTGCATGCTGTTTGTGGATAACAAATACCGTTTTTGCGGAAGAAGTTCACAGGAGCGGTGGCAAAAGCACCGATGTAATTAAAGAAACAGCCGCCGGATGCGCCGCGGGTTCAATTTATAAGTATCTCGATATTAATAACGTAAGAACACTCATGTATTCTTACGGTAATGGTTGGTTCCTCGAAAACGCCGAGTATGAGATCCCGAAAGGATCAAAAAAAACATCCATGTTCTCCACTTCATTGTGGATCGGAGGTATCGACGTCAACAATAACCTGAAACTGGCAGCTTACCGTTATGGTCAGGGCCCCACGACGGCCACTGCCCATACGAAAAATGATTTCTTCCCCGGCCCATTGACAGTTGACGGAACTGCTGCCATTGATGCCGAGACATGTGCAAAATATGACAAATTGTTCCCGATGACCCGGGCCGAAGTCCAGGAATTTCTTGCCTGGTGGACCAACAAAGCAGCTTACCCTAACTACGTTATCCCCAAATCGATCCTCGACTGGCCCGCCCATGGTGACCGGGCAAAAGGAGAGGCTTTTTACTTGGCTCCTTTCTTTGATCTTAATGGTGATGGAGTATATGACCCTCGTCAGGGAGATTATCCCTATTATGATCTGGCCAATGTTCTTTGTCCGAAAAACCTGAAACCCGGCGAATTAATTGCCCGCGCAAAAATTAAAAACGGGGAACCCTCCGATACGATGGGTATCCTTGTTGACCAGGTGCTGAAAGGCGATCAGACGCTATGGAGCGTTTACAATGACAAAGGAAATTACCACTCGGAAACTACCGGAGATCCAATCGGGATGGAAATCAGAGCCCAGTATTTTGCTTTTGCTACGAACGATGAAATCAATAACATGACCTTTTATTCCTACGAAATCATCAACCGTTCTACTTACACCTTAACCGGTACCTATTTCAGTCAGTGGGTAGACCCCGACCTAGGCTGGGCCAATGACGACTGGGTAGGTTGCGATGTAAACCGGGGACTTGGCTACTGTTATAATGGGACCCCGATCGATGGAACCGGTCAGACTTATGCTTATGGCTTACACCCGCCTGCTGTAGGGGTTGACTTTTTCCAGGGCCCATACATGGATCCCGACACATGTGATAATCCATCATTCAAAGGAAATACGTTGAAAGGACCCTCCTTCAAAGGAAGTTGCGATATTGTTGGCATGAATGGTACCAAGATCAAAATGCACTATGGACCTAATGAATTAGATTCAGCAGACTTTATGGTTCGTTCTGAAGCTATCAACGGAATAAACTTCGGAGATGGTATTCAAGATAATGAACGTTACGGAATGCGTCGTTTTGTTTATCACAATAATAGTAACGCGGGTGTCCCAAGTTATATGACCGATCCGAATTATGCTCCGGAGTATTATCTCTTCCTGCGTGGTATCTGGAAAGACAATACCAAGATGTCGTATGGTGGTAATGCCAACGTAAGCGCAGGAGCTTATGGCCCTGATTGCGATTTCATGTTCCCAGATGAAAGTGATATCTGCGACTGGGGCACCAATGGCCAACCACCAAACGGTCCGAAAAAATGGACGGAACAAACTGCTGGCAACAAAGCTGAAGATCGCCGTTTTATGCAATCTGCCGGTCCTTTTACATTATTACCCGGAGCATGTAACTATATTACTGTGGGTATTCCATGGGCACGCTCTGTATCCGGCTCAAATATTGAATCGGTGGGCTTGCTGAAAATTGTCGACGATAAATGCCAGAACCTGTTCGATAACTGTTTTGCTGTTCTCAGTGGTCCCAACGCTCCGGATCTTACCATTGAAGAGATGGATAAGGAGCTTATTATTTATATCTCAAACCGGAAGATCAACGATGCCGGAAACAACTATAATGAAAAATATCAGGAATTCGACCCGAATATACCCAACCCCGACACCCTGCCCCACAATAAACGGAATGACTCACTGTATCATTTCGAAGGGTACCAAATTTTCCAGTTAAAAGATGCCACAGTTTCTCCTGCTGATATTGACGATGACAGCAAAACACGGCTGGTTGCACAGGTCGACGTTCAGAACGGCATTAAAAAGCTTGTGAACTGGACCTTCGATCCGGACCTGGGTGGGAATAGAGGTCAGGTGATGGTTGATGGGGCCGATCAGGGAATCCGTCATTCCTTCGTCTTCACCAGGGATAAGTTTGCAACCGGAGATGACCGCCTGATCAACCATAAGCAATATTATTATATGGCCGTTGCATACGCTTATAACGAATTCAAAAAATACAACGGTCTTGATCCGATTGCACTCGACGGGCAGAAGTTACCATACCTGAGAGGTCGCTCCAATATCAAAACCTATACGGCCATTCCACACATACCGCTCGGAGTAATCATGAATTCTTCCTATGGTGAAGGTCCAATAATCACAAGGATACAGGGCCAGGGTAACGGCGGTATGATCACCGACTTTACCGAAGCCACCATCGCGGAAATTATGTCGAAACCTCCCGCCGATTCAGTTAAAAACGTTTATGGCGGACCTGACTATCCCATTGCTTACAATCCAACTTATCTGATAAATAGAGGACCCTTACAGGTTAAAGTAATTGACCCGTTGAATGTCGTTGATGGGGAATATACCGTTAAATTCGACTCGATGGTACCTGTTACGGCCGGTAATCCTTTCACAAACAAGAATAGAATACAGTTTGGTAAATGGACCCTCTTCAATAATAAAACAGGAAAGAGCTATCGCTCGGATACAACAACCATTTATGCCTATGAGCAAGTTTTCCTTGATCTCGGCATTGCCCTTACGCTTAATCAGGTACCCAATGCCGGGGACTCGCTCCGCGGTTCGATTACC
Organism: Bacteroidales bacterium; assembly: GCA_023229525.1. GTDB lineage: Bacteria > Bacteroidota > Bacteroidia > Bacteroidales > FEN-979 > CAIVAT01. Next base: position 83,730 of record JALNZC010000008.1, on the reverse strand, counting down.
GCCGACAACGGATTGCTGTGGGCTCCTACGGCGATTTACGAGGACAGTACCCGGATCTGGCTTGGTGGTGTACCCGATAGCGATATCCCTGAATCATTTCAAAACTGGATCCGGTCAGGAACCTATAAAGGTGCAAATACCAGGTTTTACGACTGGAATATGGGTCTAGGGACTGCCGGTCAACCCTGGGACCCCAACAAGAATTTCCAGAAAATTCAAAATGGGACATGGGCGCCTTATTGCCTTACTGCTATCAACTCTCCTGATTTGAATAGCGGATCCGGTGAGTTGTATGCCGGCCCAGCCTTTACTACAATTTCGAAGCTTAATGCAACAATGGATAATCTTCCCAGTGTTGATGTCGTTATCACCCCGGACAAGACTTTGTGGACCCGTTGTCCGGTTGTTGAACTTTGTCCGAGAATACAATTGGCGCAAGGTGGTGCAAAGATCTTTGATTTCCGTAAAGCGCCTTCGGTTAATGTAGATGGCGAAGCAGGTGTGGTCAATTCTGATCCAATGTACAATTCGAATTATATTGATTCCACAGGAATGGGATGGTTCCCGGGATATGCCATTAATCTCGAAACGGGTGAACGTTTGAATATCATGTTTGGTGAAAACTCCTGGCTGGTTGGCGATAATGGACGGGATATGATATGGAACCCAACGTCCAGGTATTACGATGCGGCAGGGATCCCTATTTTTGGGGGAGAGCATTATGTCTATATTATGAATCATAAATCAAGAACGTTAAAGGTTGGCCCGACTGTTTTTCAAATGAATTTCCCTGCATATGACGCAGGCGCATACCTCCGTGCAAATTTGATGAAAATACCGGCTAATCCCAATATTTATAAAGCGACCGCTTACGGAACAGCATTATATGTAACTATACCGATGGCAATTCCCGGCAAGGAGTGGTTAAGTAATGCGGTTACTACTAAAATCCGAGTTTCTAAACCTTACAAGAGGTATTATTCCGAAGATTTACCGTATGACTCAACAGGAATGAATCCGGATACCCTCAACCGCAATTACCCTGTCTATGTATTCAATACCTCTTCGATTGCCACCTCAAAGAACAATCAGGATAAAGCCACTTCAGACCTCGACCTGATCAATGTGGTACCCAATCCTTACTACGCTTATGATGACTATGAAAGGAACCAGCTCGATAATCGTATCAAGATCGTAAATCTGCCGACCAAGTGTACTGTCACTATCTTTGATATGAGCGGAGCGATGATCCGTCAATTTACAGTTGATAAATCGGGTATAGCAGAGCCACGAAGTTCAACTGCCGGTTTAAATACCGATGCGAAAACCTCCGTTGATTGGGATTTGAAAAACTTTGCCGGAATTCCCATTGCCGGCGGGGTTTATCTGATCCATATAAAATCTGATGGACTTGGCGAACGGACTATCAAATGGTTTGGAATATTGCGACCGGTTGACTTGAACGCATTGTAATGGCTTATACGATTTATAATATGATAACAACAAAAAATTCCAGGATTATGAAAAATATATATAGTTGCTTTGTTGCAATATTCTTAATGGGATTAATACTCGTTCCACTGGATAAGGTATCCGCCGGAAATAAAGACCGGTCGGGTCAGGCCGGTGCCGCTGAATTGCTGATCAATCCCTGGGCAAAAAGTTCCGGTTGGGGATCGGTGAGTACTTCGTGCGGCCAGGGTCTTGAAGCATTGTACACGAATGTGGCCGGTACCGGATTTACTAAAGGAACCGAAATCATTTTTTCCTATACAAACTGGCTTAAAGGCTCGGATATCAACATTATGGCCTTTGGGTTAAGCCAGAAATTGGGAACCAATGGAGGTGTGCTTACCGCAGCCGTGATGTCAATGAGCTTCGGGGAAATTGATATTACCACCACAAGTTCCCCCGAACCCATCCAGGGGACGTTTAAACCCAGTTATATGAACATAAACCTGGCCTATGCTAAAGCCTTCTCCAACAGTATTTATGGAGGACTTAACATAAAACTCATCACCGAATCGATAGCCGATGCAAGTGCAACGGCAATTGCTTTGGACGCAGGAATCCAATATGTAACTGGAGATAAGGAACAAATAAAATTCGGAATTGCATTGAAAAATGTAGGCGCCCCTATGAGGTTTACCGGAGATGGTCTTTCATTCCGCGGAATTATTCCGGGTCATGGAAATGATAACGACCAATTTACTGTTGAACAACGTTCCGCTAAGTATGAACTACCTGCCACATTACGAATCGGTGCCTCATACGATTTTCTGATCGGCGATATGAACCGCATCACACTTGCCGGTAACTTCACGTCCAACTCATTCACCAAAGATCAGTTTACCCTGGGTCTTGAGTATGCTCTGAAATATTACTTTCAGATAAGAGCCGGTTATACATACCAGGATGGCATGTTTAATTCCAACGTTGCCGACCGGGGTACCGTTTACACCGGATTAAACGCAGGGTTTACAGTATCAGTGCCATTCAGCAAAGAAAAAGAAACCGGGATTGCCATAGATTATTCTTACAGGGCAACCAATCCCTTTTCAGGAACACATAGCGTAGGAATTAAACTTAACTTTTAACCCATAGTTTAGAATTTTACCTTAACTTCGTTATTTTACAAAGGACCCTTATCAAGGGTCTTTTGGCTTATTATATCATTAAATATAAAATAATCATGTCTGACCTCAAGTATTACACTCCCGAGGGTTTGGAAAAGCTTAAGGAGGAATTGAATAAACTGACGACTATCGAGCGACCTGCAATTTCCAGACAAATTGCTGAAGCACGCGACAAGGGTGATTTATCCGAAAATGCGGAATATGCCGCTGCCAAAGAAGCCCAATCGATGCTTGAATTAAAAATTTCGAAAATACAGGAGGTACTCAACAACGCACGTCTCATCGATGAGCGAAAACTTGACATTTCAAAAGTGCTCATTTTTTCGACTGTAAAACTTAAAAATGCACAGAATGGCGCTGTCGTCAATTATACCCTCGTTCCTGAAAACGAAGCCAATATCAAAATCGGAAAATTGTCCGTTAGTTCTCCTATCGCTAAGGGGCTTCTTGGGAAAAGCATTGGACAAACGGTAGAGATCATCGTACCGGCAGGAAAAATCACCTTTGAAATCGTTGAAATATCCAGATAATCCAGATAATCAGATAATACAGATAATCATGGCTACACTCTTCACGAAGATCGTCAACGGAGAAATTCCATGTTATAAAGTTGCCGAAGACCAGAATTTCCTGGCATTCCTCGATATCAATCCATTACAGGAAGGCCATACCCTTGTTATCCCAAAACGAGAGATCAATTATATCTTCGAAATCGAAGATGAACTTCATGCCGGATTATGGAATTTTACCAAAAAAGTCGGTAAAGCGATTGAAAAAGTGGTACCCTGTCAAAGGATCGGGATTACTGTCATCGGCCTTGAAGTTCCGCATGCCCATATACACCTCATTCCCCTGATGGGCATGTATGATATGGATTTCCGGAAGCCCAAACTGACCTTCACTCCGGAACAGTTTCGGGAAATCGCTGCGAAAATAACAGCAGCCATTGAGAAATAGCAAAATACTGAAATGAGGAACTTCGTCTTTCGTCCCTCGTCTTTCGTCCTTCGTCCTTCGTCCCTCGTCTTTCGTCCCTCGTCCCTCGTCTTTCGTCCCTCGTTCTAATAGGCTCTCACATCGTGCCCCTCAATATAATTGATAAAAGCGCGGTTTACCACTTTATTTCCGCCAGGGGTAGGATAATCGCCGGTAAAGTACCAATCACCCTTATGATTAGGGATAGCTTCATGCAGGTCGGATATGGTTTGATAAACGATCTGGACTAATGCTTTGCAGGACGCCGGAGTGACAAGTTCCGCTATTTTTTCTGCGATCCGTTCAGCGGTAAAAGGCTGATAAATTTCCTTCACAAAATTTACAACCTTTTCTTTGGGAAGTTTTTCCTGTGCCTTTGACTTTTGATAGACTTCATTGATGATTTGTTCCTGGCGGGTCTCTTTTAATAATTCGATGGCAGCTTTAAAAGCAATAAAATCAGTAAGTTTCGACATGTCGATGCCATAGCAATCGGGATAACGTATCTGGGGGGCAGAGGAGGCAATGATGATCTTTCGCGGGCCCAGTCTGTCGAGGATGCGAATGATGCTTTGTTTAAGCGTTGTCCCACGGACGATGGAATCATCCAGAACAACCAGATTATCAACTCCGGAACGGATACTCCCATGTGTGATGTCATAGATGTGGGCAACCAGATCGTTACGTTGGGAATCCTGTGTAATGAAAGTTCGGAGTTTAACATCTTTCACAGCTACTTTCTCTACCCGGGGTTTCAATTTGAAAATCTCGTTCAGTCTAGACACATCGAGTGATTTTCCTGCATCAAGAATCCGGTCAATTTTAATTGTATCGCAAAAACGGTCAATTTCTTCGATGAGCCCATAATAAGCATCGATAGCCGTGTTTGGTATGTACGAAAAAACCGTATTCTCAATATCATGATCGATGGCTTTCAGTATCCCGGGAGCCAGAAACTTGCCCAGCCGTTTCCGTTCCTGGTAAATTTCTTTGTCTGTACCCCGTGAAAAATATATCCTTTCGAATGAGCAGGATCTTTTTTCTTCCGGTTTCCTGAACTCTTTTTCAGCCACCCTGCCATCTTTTTTAATAATCAAAGCATGACCGGGTCGCAATTCGGAGATGGCCCCGAACGGAACATTCAGTGTGGTCTGTATGACCGGCCGTTCAGATGTAACAACAACGATTTCTTCATCCTGGTAATAAAATGCCGGCCGGATCCCACACGGATCGCGCATGACAAAAGCATCGCCATGTCCGAAAAGTCCGGCAATAACATAGCCTCCGTCCCATGTTTTAGCTGCCTTCCTGAGAATTTTCTGAACATTCAGGTGTTTGGCAATTTGAATCGTAATATCCCGTTTTGGGTATCCCTGTTCTTTAAATTTCTGATACAATTCTTCGTTTTCCTCATCGAGGAAATGACCCATTTTCTCGAGAATGGTAATCGTATCGCTGGTTTCCACAGGATATTGACCAAGGTCAATCAATTTCTCAAAAAGTTCATCGACATTGGTCAGGTTAAAATTCCCGGCCAGAACCAGATTTTTGGTCATCCAGTTGTTTTCCCTGACAAATGGATGAATGTTCAGGATGTTGTTTTTTCCGTATGTTCCATACCGGAGATGACCCAAATAAACCTCGCCCAGCATCTCAACATTGTGTTTGAGCCACTGAACGTCGTTCAAGCGGTGGGGATGCCATTCTTCCAACTCATTAATGGTCTTGCCTGCTTTGTGGAATATATCCTGGATCGGATTGGCTGCATTGGACCGTATCCTGTTGATCAACTTGTTTCCCGGCTCAAGATCAAGTTTGATGGATGCAATTCCCGCACCGTCTTGCCCGCGATTATGTTGCTTTTGCAGGAGCAGGTGTAACTTGTTCAGGCCGTAATAAGCCGTACCGTATTTGGCCAGATAAAATTCGAGCGGTTTAAGGAGTCGTATCAGGGCGATACCACAGTCGTGATGGATAAAATCGCTCATTGTGACACATTAAATTGGTGGACAAAAGTACGAATTATTTGCGTTTGCAATGCAATTCGATGAGGTGGGCAGCATGAAGATTCCCGAGCTGCCTGGCCCTGTGCCAGTCATTACAGGCCGCTTCCGTATTGTGTAAATAAAATAAAACAGTCCCCCGACCCAGGTAGGCATCGCCATATCCTGTTTCCAGTTCAATCGCTTTGTCGAAATCGGCTTTAGCTCCTGCATAATCTTTTAAATCAAAGGCCCGGATGATGCCCCGGTTGTTGTATGCTTTGGCATACTCTGGTTGTAAGAAAATGGCCGAATCATATCCGGCGATGGCGCCCCGGATATCGCCATCCTTATATTTTTCATTCGCGCGATTGAAATAAACGACGGCCTTTTCCACATTCACTTTTCCGGTAAGTATTGCACTCATCTGAAGACGGAACAAGGCTTTGTTGAGATCATCAATATACCGGTAATCGGTTGGCGCGTAAAAACCCTCAAACCATTGATTTAATCTTCGCGGCGCTGTATGCGTTTCCTTTGCAGGAAGGAGTGATAAATCGAAGGTGGGAATTTGGGTGGCGTAATTACGAAAAGCGAATATCGCGGCCGATCCGTCGAGATAAATGAGCCGCCAGTCCGGCATCTCCTTTAACTGAAATGTCCAGGGGTAGTACTTCAGGTAATTATAAATGATCAGTTCAGGCTTGTACCGGTTAACCAGCAAGGATAATTTTCCCCTCCAGCTTTCGGTAATTTCATTATAGATGGATTCCTGCATCACTTCCAAACGCCCATCCATAAATACAGATTGAGGGATTGTCCAGGAAAGCCAGCCGCCATACCCAAGACTGTTCAGGATGCGGCCATCAAGGTGGTTTTTCAGCAGAAAATCTGAGGCATGAACGGGTTGATGCGATGAATTAACACCCATCCCTGTTTTGTTGAAAGAATTGTTAGTTAAATACCATGCATTGGTCAGAAACCGGGGTATCAGGCTTAATGGAATTAAGATCATCACAAAATAAAAAAACATCCGGATCTCTTTTCGTAGGGAAGAAAACCTGTTTCTTAATTCGGAAAGTGCACGGCTTAAAATGGGGAAAACGATAAGGATGAACAGGGGAATGTTGCGGATAGAATTTATTGCCAGAAAAGAAAAAAAGAGAAGTAACAGCAATTCATGTGCTTTGCGTCTCCACCTGGTAAATATAACAATGACAATTGTAAGAACCAGAAGTATCAGTAGCAGGTAATCGCGAACGACAAACCGAGGTTGAGCAAAAAAGGGCATGAATTCCTGAATGTGCTGGTTATAAACATTTCCGGGATCGAACCGGCTCAAAAGTTCGATGGGTAAGGTAAATCCCTTTGCGCCATATGGATTTACAAAACAAACCAGAAAGGATATCCCTGTCCAGATGAGTAGCGTTTTATCCATTTTACGTTCATGCCAGAGCTGGCTTATGATGTAAATCGCCTGAACAATTAAACCCAGAACAAAAAGGGCATGCATGTTACACCATAGTAGCATGATAACCGGTAAAATGTACAGATAATTTTTATGGGTTTCGTGATAGAGATCAAGAATGAACGCCATGACAATCAGAAAGATAAAACTGAACAATTCCGGTCGCGGAGCTATGCGGGGATCAATGATCAAAAAACTGAAAAGTAAAAGGAAACAGGTTATTGATAGTGGGATTTTAAAATAGTGGTTTCGGAGGATCAAAAGCAATGATAGCATCAGGGTTAAGAAGCAAAAGAAAATGCTTAAACCGGAATAGCCGGTAACACGATAAACTCCATAGATAATCACTTGAAAGAACCAATGCAGATCAATATAATCGTGATCGGCGACAGTATAAGTAGAAAGGTCTTTGGTTGGAAATTGGCAGTTATTCGTGATCCACTTCCCATATTTCAGATGAAATCCGAGATCGGGATCTGAAAGTTGCCTGAAAGAGATGACAAAGATGAGAAATGACAGAACCACCAACGGTATTATCCACTTTCGGTTTTTCATTGCTAATCCGGATTCTAGGATTTAAATGTAAAAGTAGATACAAATCCCTTGGCCGGATGCGAAAACAGCGTTAATTTTGACAAATCTCTTATTTCTTTCGATGATACGTCAGATTGAACCTCCCAATTTTAAACCCCGTTCACCCGGAACCCAGATAATAGATGTCCGTTCCCCCGGTGAATTTACCCAAGGTCATATCCCGGGGGCTTGCAACATTCCGTTATTTGATGATGCTGAACGGGCGAATGTCGGGACGCTATACGCAAAGGCAGGGTCTGATGTTGCTATCCTGAAAGGATTGGAAATTGCATTACCGAAAATGTCATCATTTGTCGAAAAGCTGAAAACAGTTACCCGCGAAACCCATATTCTGCTGTATTGCTGGCGCGGTGGTATGCGCAGTGCCTGCATGGCGGAACTGTTTGATAAAGCCGGATTCGATACAGATATTCTGAGTGGAGGGTACAAGACCTGGCGTCACTTTATCCGTGAGGAACTGACGAAACCGTTACGGATTTTCGTTCTTGGCGGGTATACAGGAAGCGGGAAAACGGAGTTGTTACATGCCATTGCCCTGAAAGGAGAACAGATGATCGATCTCGAACACCTTGCATGTCATAAAGGATCGGTATTCGGAGCCTTCGGTCAGCCACCCCAAGCTACCAATGAACAATTTGAAAATGATCTTTTTGTAGAGTGGCAAAAGCTGGATATCATGAAACCTTTATGGCTTGAAGACGAAAGCCGGATGATCGGAAATATCACTTTGCCCGATCCGGTAGCAGAAAAAATAAACAATGGGATGTTAATCTCTATGGAAGTTGATAAATCTGAACGGATTACCCGGCTGGTAAAACAATATGCCACTTTTGATAAAGGATTACTCGCAGACGCCATTTCCCATCTTCACGAGCGTTTGGGCGGAACCCGCATGAAAGATGCGTTGAATGCCCTGGAAAACAACAGATTCGATATCGTAGTTGATATTGTACTGACCTACTATGATAAAGCGTATCAGTTTTCTGTCCAGCGCAGGAAAAATCAAGTTGGTCATTCCATCAGATTAACCCAGGGTGAAATAATGAACAAAGCCTCTGAAATCATTGAATTTGCACACAAATGCCTTTAATATGGAACCGATCTATCTCGATTATAATGCCACCACACCCATCGACCGGTTTGTTGCCAAAGCTATGCAGCCATATCTGGATCTCCATTTCGGTAATCCGTCGAGTCTGCATATCTATGGAGCAACCTCGAAGATGGCCGTTGAAAAAGCCCGTAAACAGGTAGCTTCCCTCCTGAATGCCCGCCCGGATGAAATCGTGTTCACCAGTGGCGGGACAGAATCCAACAATTTTGCCATCAAAGGCGGTGCAATAGCCAACCGCGCGAAAGGAAATCATATTATAACCTCAGGGATAGAACATCCTGCCGTTATTGAAGTTTGTCGTTATCTTGAGACCCAGGGATTCAGCATTACATACCTTCCAGTCGATGAATTCGGAATGGTTGATCCTGCGGATGTGGAAGATGCAATAACTCCGGCGACAATACTTATCTCTATCATGCACGCAAACAACGAAACAGGCACTATTCAACCCCTTGAAATTATCGGTAAAATCGCCCGTGAACATGAAATACTGATGCATACCGATGCAGCCCAATCCGTAGGAAAAATCCCGGTCGACGTAGAATCACTGAATGTCGATCTGCTTTCGGTAGCAGGCCATAAATTATATGCTCCAAAAGGCATTGGCGCCCTTTATATCCGTAGAGGAGTGAAAATTGAAAAGCTCATTCATGGCGCAGATCATGAAGCAAACAGACGGGCAGGAACCGAAAATGTACCGGAGATCGTTGGACTTGGAGCAGCAGCCGGCATTCGGTATCCAATATCCAGCATCCGGTATCTCCGCGATAAACTCTACCAGAGTATCAAACAGGCGCTGCCTGAAATCCGGTTGAACGGCCACCCGGAACTCCGTCTTCCGAACACATTGAGTATCGGATTTCCGGATGTAGAAGCGGCCATCCTGTTAAACGAAATGAAGGGAATTGCGGCTTCAGCAGGGGCCGCCTGCCATTCTGATCAATCCGGTATCTCCGGCGTTCTTATGTCCATGAGTGTACCCCCCCGGTTTGCTATCGGTACAATCCGGTTTTCCGTAGGCCGTATGACAACAGAAGAAGAGATTGAAAAAGCTATCCCGATCATTGTTGACGCATACCGATCTGTAAAAATTGAAAATAATCACACTTTTATTCAGGAGCATGACGATGGATTTGACATCGTCCAACCGGAAAATATTAGTTCAGAGGAAGAAGCTAAAATCCAGGATCCAGGATCCAGCATCCAGCATCCAGCATCCAGCATCCGGTTGACGGAATTTACCCACTCCCTGGGCTGTGCCTGCAAGATCCGGCCACAATTGCTTGAAAAAATTTTAAAAAACTTCCCCCATAAAAATAATCCGGCTATCCTGGTTGGACACGAAACATCGGATGACGCTGCTGTTTTTCAGATTGACGAAAAAACTGCTATCGTTCAAACAGTTGATTTCATACCACCTGTGGTCAACGATCCCTATGCCTATGGAGCTATAGCGGCCGCCAATGCCCTTAGTGATATATACGCCATGGGTGGAACACCCTTATTTGCCTTGAGTATTGTCGGATTCCCGGAAAATAAGTTACCGGTGGAGACGCTGCAGGAGATTATCAGAGGAGCCAACGACAAAGTTGCAGAGGCAGGGATCCAGATCATCGGAGGCCACAGTATCGACGATGGCGAACCGAAATTTGGCCTGGTGGTAACCGGTCGCGTGGATCCCAATAAAATTTATCGTAATAATACGGCAAAACCCGGTGATGTCCTGATCCTGACCAAACCGTTAGGAACGGGTATTATCACCACCGCCATCAAACGGGGATTGGCTGACCTTGCGGAGACACGGAGTGTAACTATTTTGATGAGTGAATTAAATCGCAAAGCATCAGAGATTATGGGTAAATATACAATCGATGCCTGTACTGATGTTACCGGTTTCGGATTGCTCGGACATCTATTGGAAATGGTGAAAGGATGCGGAATAAGCGCTGAATTATTTGCGGATAATGCTCCTGTATTACCCGGAGTGTGGAATTATATTGCAGCCAATGTCATTCCGGGAGGCACACTCAATAACATGAAGTTCGTTGAAAACGCAATGGAGTGGGACCAAAAAATAACTGATGCGATGAAAATAATCCTGGCTGACGCACAAACATCCGGAGGATTATTGATTGCACTTCCTCCGAAGGAGGGCAAAACCTTATTGAACGACTTCAATCAAAATGGCTTACCCGAGGCAGCATATATCGGTGTATTTACTGACACTGCTCAGAAAATCAGAGTTATCGGGAAACGGGCTGGTTTTTAATCAGGCCATCCAGTAATTTCCTGTCAAAAATTTTTCCCACAGGGTAGAGGTCCTTATTTTTGTCCCAGTATTGTGTCTTACTATAAAACCAGGTCAGGATGGCATTCGGATTTTTCGAAAAAGCCTGATCCTGTTCTTTTTTCTTTACAAATTCTGCTTTTAATGCCGGATCTTCATCGAGCATTTTCCGAGAAAGTGGTTCCATGACATAGTGTTCTGCAAATTCTTTTTGCTCGAAAATGGCATCGAAAAAGCCCCAGGAAAGATAAGAACCATCCCCATCCGGCTCAAGAATATGAGCAATGATGCGGGCGCTTGGCTGATCCATTACCACGATGGCTGATCCTGCCGGAAAATTCCGCTCCAGGCTGATCTCCTGATATGCGATGTTTGTCATCATGTGCCTTCCTTCATAAGGAGTGGATTGCCATTTGGGATCATTGAACCGGAAACCGGTTACAGATATAACCGTATCCTTTTGTAACAGGTAAAAACGTATCCCATGCATCGCGAGCCGGTCAATCACCGTTTTCCACTCAGCCGGCACGATATATGCTTCGGGCAATTTCGTTACTTTCACCGGTTCGGTTTTATCAAAATAAGGCAAGAGAAAAGTCGTTTTTTCATCTCCATATTTGAACCACGTTTCACCCGTTATATCACTTTTAACTTCGTTATATCCAATCCCCATAAAAGTGACCATGGTACTGTCGTTGGTGAGTGTTTTAAATTTAAGCGGAAAGTCTTTTTTCCGGAAGTCAGCGTTGGAGATCAGGTCATCGGCTTTTTTAATCAATGCCGTCAGATTTTTGCTTTCCTTATTTATAATGCCCAGTGAAATTTTCAGACATTGGTAGGTTGCGGTAACCCGTTGATCGTATGGTTTCAGCATATGTGTCTCGATCAGCAGCCCGGGCCGGTTACGCAAGGATGTATATGCCTGAGAAAGCATGGGAGGAGAAACTGCTGTTTCCAGACCGCTTTTCGGATTATGCCAGTCGCGGAATTCGATATAGGGAAAAACGGGTATACCGACCGCTTCCATTCCTGAAGTCATGTTTTTCAAGAAAACCTCCTCGCTCCATTTTGATAATCCGGTTTCCATATCGCCAAAAATATCCATTGAGTAGGTAAGTTGGTACTGATAGTCAGCGCCATCGGTTGTGTGCGTGTCAATAAAAAAATCGGGCATCCACCGGTTAAACATTTTAAGCCAGGCTTGCATTTCAGGTGTGTCGGCTTTAAGGTAATCACGATTGAGGTTGAGATTATTCGCATTCACTCTCCACCCCATTTCACGCGGTCCGTTCTGGTTGATGCGGTTGTATGGGCCAAACCGTTCATGACCATCAACATTGAAGATAGGGATGAAAAGAATGGATACATGGTTGAGCAGTTCTATTAACGGATACTGGATGCCGGATGCCGGGAACTGATTATTGGAAGGAGGCTTACCAAACACCATATCGCGGATTAGCATCAGCCCTGCATCTTTTCCTTCGCATTCACCAGGATGAATACAGGCCTGGATCAGGACGATTGCTTTTCCTGTTTTCCGGATTGATTCCGGATCTGTCAACCCTTGATTATCGATAATCATGAGAGGGAGGTCGCGTCCCTGAGCGCTTTTCCCGAATGTGGTTGTCGTAACCAGGGGAGAAGCTTTATCCATCTTCCGGCAAAACTCCAGAGTCTCCCGGTATCGAGGGGTATCCTTCTTTCCTGATTTCTCATAGAAAGTAGCCCATTCTGGCGCCTGACCAAACCCAGATAAGGCGGTGATAAAAAAAGAAATGGAAAGCAACAGTCGCATACATATTTTCATATATTTTCATATATTTTCATAAAATTTTCACATAATTTTTTATAAAAGCGACCAAACTTACGTAAAAATCGCTTTGGATTGGTACCGCTCCGATACAAATCTCCGTACCTTTATAGAAAATTTCAACTTATCATGTTACGAATATACTTTACTTTTTACGCATTGCTTTTTTCTGTGATTTCCGCGCTTGCCCAATATCCGAATATCATGATTGGCAGCTCACGCAGTCCCAATGAGCCATCCATCATGATCAATCCCAAAAACACTAACCAAATGGTAGCCGGCGCCAACATCGATACCTATTATTATTCCGATGATGCAGGGAGTACCTGGACAGAAGGGCAACTTTCTTCTTCGTATGGGGTTTGGGGCGATCCGGTTATTATTGTCGATACAACAGGGAGTTTTTATTTTTTCCATCTTTCTAATCCTTCTTCCGGCAACTGGATTGACCGGATCGTTTCCCAGAAGTCAACCAACGGAGGACAATCCTGGTCCAATGGAAGCTATATGGGATTGAACGGGACAAAAGCCCAAGACAAAGAATGGGGCGTAGTAAATCTTTCAAACAACCATATTTATGTAACATGGACACAATTTGATAGTTATGGAAGCAGTAATCCGCTGGACAGTTCGGTGATCCTTTTTTCGAAATCCACGAATGGCGGGCTTAACTGGAGTCCAGCCAAAAGGATCAGCAGGGTTGCCGGCGATTGTCTTGACATGGATAATACGGTGGAAGGCGCGGTTCCGGCCGTCGGGCCCAATGGAGAAATCTATGTTTCATGGGCAGGTCCTTTGGGTTTGGTTTTTAACCGGTCCTTGGATGAAGGTATTACCTGGAACGATACAAATATTTTTGTTTCCGATATTCCGGGTGGTTGGGATTTTATGGTCCAGGGTATTTACAGGGCCAATGGATTGCCGGTTACCTGCTGTGACCTGAGCAACGGCCCCTACCATGGGAATGTCTATATCAACTGGTCAGATCAGCGGAATGGAACCACGAATACCGATATTTGGTTCGTTAAATCAACCGATGGCGGTCTTACCTGGTGTGCCCCGAAAAGAGTGAATGACGATACACCCGGAAAGCAACAGTTTTTTACCTGGATGACGGTAGATCAGGTGACGGGGTTCATCTATTTTGTTTTCTATGACCGCCGGAATTATTCCGACAACAGAACCGATGTCTATATGGCGGTTTCCCGCGATGGGGGAGAGAACTTTGAGAATTTCAAGATCAGCGATACTCCGTTCAATCCGTCTCAGGGAATATTTTTTGGAGATTATACGTGCGTCTCCGCTTACAATAATGTCGTAAGACCTATATGGACAAGACTACATTACAACACACTGAGTATTTGGACGGCAAAGATCGACAGCGTTTATGTCGGAACCGGACCGGATCCGGAACCCTTTGTTTCCTTATCCCTGGATCAGAATTATCCAAATCCCGGGAAAGAATATACCTATTTTTCCTATAAGGTACATGCGCCTGCAACGATGACGCTTAAGGTCTATAATATCCTGGGAAAAGAAGTTGCCACTCTTTTCAAGGATAAAATGATTGCCCCGGGTAAATACATCGAATATTTCGATATTTCCAAGAACCGGGTTCCTCCGGGAATTTATTATTTTTCTTTAGTCAGTGGAGAACAGACACTGAAACGGAAAATGATCATTGACTGAGATCACTTAATCCCTTTTATTATCTTTGCAGCCTCCAAAATCATGGTCGGATGATGCTACCTTTAGCTTTATCCTCGTAGTGGGAGACTAAAAATTGAATAACTTCATCTCGATGGAAACATCATTAATCGATATTCTTGAAAGGGTCCGGGAGCTTTTTTTCAAGTATGGAGTCCGGAGTGTTTCTATAGATGATATTTGCCGTGATCTCGGGATATCGAAAAATAAATTGTACAAGTATGTATCCAGTAAAAACCAGCTGGTGGAAAAATTACTGGAACTCGAGCGCCAGAATTTTGAAGTGATATTCGACCAGCATAATTTTGAAGGAGTGAATGCCATTGATATTTTACTCACCGTGAGTCTTGAAGTCGGTGACCGCTTCCGGGATGTAAGTCCCTCGATGACCTTTGACCTGAAAAAGTATTACCCTGACATTTATTATAAGCACGTTGATGAACGCATTGAGTTCATTTATCAGAAGATACAGATCAATATACAAAAAGGAATCAGTCAGGGAATGTACCGCGATGACTTAAGTATTGAATTGATTGCACGATTGTACATCCGTCGTTTGATCGACCTTCATAACCCGGAGTTTTTCCCCGCTGATAAATTTTGCTTTCAAACCCTTTTTGAAGTGATGTTCGACAATTTCATCCGGGGAATTGCAAATCCAATTGGAATCGAATATTATGAAAAGCAAAAACGAAAAGTCAATTTAAAAAAATTCAATTGAGCCTAATGAAATACCAGATTTTATCTTCTATCATTTTAGCCTGGTTTTTTAATATGTATTCCGGTTGGTCACAGACCACGAATCCGATAATCCCAAAGACCGCTAAGGCCTTTTCATTGCAACAAGCCCAGGAATATGCTTTTGAAAACAATTATGATCTGAAAAACTCAGCCACCGATGTGGAAATTGCCAGGAAAATGGTAAAGCAGAATACCGCGATCGGGTTACCTCAGATCAACGCAGGATTGGATTATATGGATTACGTGGTTCAGCCGACCACACTTATCCCAGGCGAATTTTTCGGGAAACCCGGTACATTTCAGGCCCTTCAGTTTGGAACTACCTACAACATGACCCTCAAAGGATCCCTGTCACAGCTGATTTACAGTGGTCAATACCTGGTGGGTTTGCAAACAGCAAAAGCTTTTCTTGAAACATCCAAGCAAAAAAATCTCCGCGATAAAGTTGATATTCGTGATCAGGTCGCTGATGTTTATATCCGTCTGCTGGTGGTTAATGAGGGAATTAAAATTCTGGATTCGACCTATGTTGTAGTCAGCAGGTTGGTCGAAGAAGCCCGAAAAAGCTACCAGGTCGGATTGATCGAGGACATTGAGGTAGATCAGGCAGACCTGAACCGGTCGAACCTTGAAGCCACACTTACCTATACAAAAAACCAGCGGGATCTGGTATATGCAAATCTGAAATTCCTGATAGGGCTGAAAGACAATGAAGAATTGATACAGACTGATAATCTTGAGTATTTCCTTGCCCAGGTTAACAGGGATGCTTTGGTAAATCAGCAATTTGATTATCAGTCGAACATTGATTTTGTGTTACTGAAGAAATCCGACTACCTGACCCTGATGCAGTATAAGTTATCAAAAACCGCCTATCAGCCAACCTTCAGCGGATTTTTAAGCGCTTCCACCAACGCCCAACGAAATTCATGGAGTTTTTTCAGTTCCAGCGAGGTTTGGTATCCAACAGTGAATTTTGGATTCTCGCTTCAAATCCCGATATGGAGTAGCGGTAACCGAAAATACGGAGTTGATCAGGCACGGCTGAATGTGGTAAAAACCAAAGTTACCGATGAGAAAATCCGGGTTGGTTTGGAGTTGCAGGTAGCCACGGCAAAAACAGAGTTCAGCAACGCATTTGCCATTTACCAGAATAAAGTAAAAGGCTTTGAAACGGCGCTAAAAATCTATGAAAAAACCATGACCAAGTACAAACAAGGTATGGTCGGAAGCACTGATTTAAACCAGCGGTACCAGCAATTTCTTTCCTCAAACAACGATTATATGCAATCGATTTATCAGTTGCTGAGTCAGAAGATCAAGCTAAGTAAACTCCTCGAAAAATTTTAAACGGTTTCCTACCTTCTCCGGTTTGATTTTCGCCGCTTCCATTTAAGCTTCATCCGTACATCAATCAATAGCAGGGCGGGGACAAAGATAAGGGTCAGGAAAGTAGCAAAACTTAATCCGAATATAATGGTCCAGGAGAGCGGCCCCCAAAACAGGACGTTGTCGCCTCCAAAATAAATGTGTGGATTTAATTCGGTGAAGAGGGAAACAAAATTAATATTCATCCCTACTGCCAAAGGAACCAACCCAAGCATAGTCGCTGTGGCTGTCAGGATTACCGGTGTTATCCTGGTCTTTCCTGCATTAATAATAGCCTCTGTGGTTTTCATCCCCCGCGATTTCAATACATCGGCAAACTCCACTATCAGAATCCCATTACGTACCACAATACCACCCAGGGCCACAATCCCCAAGCCTGTCATGATTACGCTGATCGACATGTGAAATATCGCAATGCCAAGGAGCACGCCGATAACACTGAAAATTACTTCACTCAAAATGATGAACGACTTGCTTAATGATCCGAATTGTGTGATCAGGATAAAAAAGATCATCCCAATGGCGATCATCATGGCTTTCATTAGGAAGGTCATGGTTTCGGCCTGGTCTTCACGCTCGCCTGTAAGACTGATTTCGACCCCTTTTGGCATATTGAATGCCGGGATGGATTTATTGATCTGGGAAACAATCTCATTGGCGGTATAACCGGAAAGTACTTCCGATGAAACGGTTATTACACGTTTGAGGTTTTTCCGTTTGATACCGCCATAGGTGTCCTTGTATTTTATTGTGGCTACCGAAGAAATCGGGATCTGCCGAAGCACACCGCTATTCATATCACGGTAGGTGATCTTGGCATTGATAATTTTATTGATGTTGGTCCGTTCCTGTTCGGAATATCTAAGCTGGATCGGATATTCATCTTCTTCTTCCTTATATTTTGAAACCTCCTTGCCATAGATTGCGGTACGGAGTTCCATTCCGATCTGTCCGAGCGATAATCCTTCCCGGTTTGCCCGAACCCTATCGATATCGATAATTATTTCCGGTTTATTGTCCTCGAAATCCGATTTGAGTTGTTCAATGCCAGAGATACGCAGCGAGTCAAGATACGATTTGAAGGCTGCAGATGTAGTGATAAGCTGATCAAGATCTTCCCCGGTAATTTCTATGTTGATAGGTTTACCGGTAGGAGGTCCCATCTTGTTCTTTTCGACACTGATGGTGGCTCCGGGAATATTTTTCAGGTTATCCCGGACCTTATCCAGGTAATCCTGGGTTGATATACCACGGCGAAATTTACTTTCAACGAAATTCACGGTGACCTTTCCTTTATTGGATGAAATGGAACGGTCAAACATCCCTTCACCTGCGCCGAATCCGACATTGGCAATCACCGACTCCACCAGTGGATTTTTCTTACCTAGAACCTTATAAATTTTGTTTTCTACAAGGTAGGTCACCGAATCGGTTACATTCTGATCGGTTCCTTCAGGCATTTTTATATAAACGGCAATGTTGGTGGGCATGTTGTTGGGGAAGAATAGCACTTTAGGCTTGGTAATCCAGGTAATATAGATGGCCAGGAAAAAGAGGGCAAAAACAGAATAAAAAAGGTACCAGGGCCTTTGTGCTTTCAGGACGAAAACCAATGTTTTTTCATAAAAACGCATCACCCAAGGCCAGAGAACCGTTTGAAATTTAATGATGGCATTTTTGAGGAACAGGCGGTAAAAACCGTTAAGCAGTAAGGCAAAGATAAATAAATTACCCATTGCGAATCCTCCGGCCAGGTAACTTATTAACGCCATTGCAAGTAAGACCACACTGATGGTCAGCAATTTCTTTTTGTTGGTTCTATGTTCAACCTGGTCGTATTCATGCTTCATGAAAGTTACTGCAAACACAGGGTTGATTATATAAGCAACAAAAAGTGAAGCGAATAAAGTAAGGATCAGGGTCACAGGTAAGTAATGCATGAATTTACCCACGGTTCCTGGCCAGAAGGCGAGCGGGAAAAAGGGAGCCAGGGTAGTTAATGTTCCTGAAAGGATGGGCAGAAAGACTTCACCGGCGGCATTTTTAGCCGCCTTCACAATATCGTGCTGGTCACGGTGTATCCGGTGGGTATTTTCTATAACTACAATGGCATCGTCAACGATGATCCCCAGAGCAAAAATGAAACCGAACATCACGATCATATTCATGGTAAACCCAAGACTTGGCATGATGAGGTAAGCGACGAACATCGACAGTGGGACTGAAAGTGCAACAAAGAAAGCATTATTCAAACCCATGAAAAACATCAACACCAAAACCACCATGATAAACCCGATAATAATAGTGTTGTTCAATTCTTCCAGTGTGCTTTTGGTAAACCGTGATTGGTCTCCGGTGATGGTAACAGTCAGATCGGGAGGGTAAGCAGTTTTCTTTAAACCATCGATGATAGCAGCGATTTCTTCGGAAGCATTGATCAGGTTTTCCCCGCTTTTCTTGATAACATTAAGGGTAATGACATTTTTGCCGTTGAGACGGGCAAAACTTTCCTGTTCCTTGAAAGAGTCCCGGACATCGGCAATATCATCAATGTATATGGTAGCGCCGCTTGCCGATTTAAGCATAATGGTCTTGATTTGATCCGGTGTCTTGAACTGACCGGCTAACCGGATGGTGTATTTTGTTCCGAAGGAAGTAATGGTACCGGCAGATACAGTGACATTTTCTGCCGCTATGGCCGATTCAATATCCCGAAACGACACACTTGCCGCCTGCATTTTATACATGTCGACATCAATCTGGATTTCGCGTTCAAGGGCGCCAACGATATCGACCCGGGTGATCTCTTTCAGGGTTTCGATCTTATCCTGCGCATCTTCTGCGTATTTTTTCAAACGCTGAAGGTCATAATCCCCGGCCAGATTGATATTCATGATGGGAATTTCTGAAATGTCGAATTCTTTGATATCCGGGTCTTTCGGCAGGTTATTCGGGAGGTTTGTCTTGGCTTTATCTACTGCGTCACGAACCCGTTGTTTGGCCTCCGAAACGGCGATACCCGGGTTAAACTCGACCACAATGGTTGAAAAATCCTGGATTGAATTACTGGTGATCCTTTTTACATCTGCAAGTGATTTGCATTGCTTTTCAATCGGACGCGTAACCAGGTTTTCCATATCCTCCGGTGAAGTCCCGGGATAAAGGGTATTAACAACAATGGTGGGAATTACAATTTCCGGAAACTGTTCTTTGGGTATATTGAAATAGGATAATAATCCCAGGGAAGTGATAATGACGGCAAGGACATAGATACTTGTTTTATTGTCAATCGACCAACTGGTTGCAAAAAACTCTTTGAGCTTATGTACTTTCTTTTTCATAACGGATCGTAATTAGAAATCAATGAGCTGGCCATCATATAAATCTTTATAACCGGCGGTTATGATCTTGTCTCCCTCATTCAACCCGGTGATGATTTCGGTCAAACCGTTAAAGGTAACAAAAGGAGTTACCGGACGTTTGCGTGCCACTTTCTTACCATTTTCTACTTTTGCAACAAATACATACTGACCTTCATCGCGGGAGGTCTGGATATAATTTTGAGGAATAGCAATGGTGGATGGATTTGCATAGTCCTTGATTCTCAATACAGCGATCATATTTGCCCGGAAGGTGATCTTGTTCACAGGAAGATCAACCTCTACCAAAAAAGTCCGGTTCGTCGGATTGATATATTTACTGGCGAAAGTCACCTTTTCCTCCAGTTCCTGGTCAAAATCGGGAAGGAATACCTTTACGGCATCGCCGGTCTGGATTTTGGAAGAATAGGCTTCCCCGACATCGGCCAGTGCTTTTGCTTTCGAAAAATTAACGATCCGGAATGCCGGTGTCGGGGAAGCAGAAGAAGCCATCTGGCCAACTTTAATAGGGATATCCTCCACAGCACCATCAATAGGTGCCGTGATTACCGACATTTTGATCTGATCCTGCAAGGTATTGATCCCGTTTTGCGCTGATTCCATGTTATTTTTTGCCTGCAGGTACTGTACTTCGGACCCGATTTTCTGGTCCCAGAGCGCTTTCTGACGGTTAAAAATATCAGTCGCAAAGGCCAGTTTGCTTTGAAGATCTTTAAGCTGTTGTTTTAAAACATCCGCATCGAGTTCAGCCAGAACCTGTCCTCTGGTAACATAGTCGCCTTCATGGACGCGTATTTTGGTTACAACCCCGCCCAGGTTTCGCGGACTTACCCCGATGTTTTCATTTCCATCAATCCGGCCTTGTACTTCAATATAATGTTCAAATGATTGTTTTTTTAACTCCGAAACATTTACCGTTGTAGTCTCTTCCCTGCCGGAAGGATAAAGTTCTTTTTCCAATTGCATGATTTCGATCGTCAATTTATCATGCTCTTTTTTCAATTGTTCCAAACGCACTTTTTTATCGGTTGAATGATTGCCACAGGAAAAAAGGAAAAAGATCAATCCGGAAATAAACAGAATTTTTTTCATGGTTAAATTTATTTAATCAATATACACCGGGCACGGTCAGTATGGTAAATACATTGATTTCTTTCGGGCGACAAAGATAATGATATTATGAACTGGAAAAGTTCAACCTGATTTCACAATGAAAATTTTCAGTGATCTGAACTCTTTCCGGATTCGATATTAAAAAAAGATTTACATTTACTCACCGAAACCTTGACAATTTGCCCATTATAGATGCCGACCGTGATCTGGTGGCCCGTTGCCTGAAACGGGAAATGGCTTCTCAGCAATTACTCTACCGACGATTCGCTCCAAAAATGTTTGGAATTTGCCTGCGGTATGCCGGGAATACCACGGATGCAGAAGACATCCTCCAGGAAGGATTTTTACGGGTTTTCAACAAGTTGCATCATTACCGCGGCGAAGGTTCCCTCGAAGGTTGGATTTGCCGTACGATGATCAACACTACCATCAATTTTTACAGAAAACAAATGAAATTCCATCAGGAAGTTGATCTCAAAGAGGCAACGCTCAATGCAACTATTTCGGAAGATGCATTGTCTATATTGACAAAGGAGGAACTGCTCAAAGTGATTCACGAACTTCCTGTGGGCTTCCGCACTGTTTTCAACCTGTTTGTCATGGAAGGATATAGTCATCATGAAATCGGCGCCATGCTTGGGATTCCGGAAAATACATCGAAATCACAACTTCATCGTGCAAAAGTACTGATCAGGCGACGACTGACTGAGATTGGAATCAGGGATAAATAAATAAAATGGAAAAACCCGATAACATAGAAGAAAAATTCAGGAAGTCGTTTTCAGATTACAAAGCAGACCCTCCTGATCGTGTGTGGGAGGAGCTTAAGAATGACCTGCATCCCGCCCCAAGGGCAGAAGGATTTTGGATACGCATTGCTGATTTTACAAAACTTTCGCCAAGATGGGTAAACACAACCGTTGCAATCGTTATGGCTTCATTTATCCTGTTCCTGTCCTTTTTATATTTTGTAACCCGCGATCATCATACAATCAGGGGTCATGCTTACGGCGGAGAGTCGCGTCTATACGGTGGTACGGCAATCCTGTTCAAAGTGGAAGATAAAGCAGTGCCACTGGATTCCATCGACCATTATCGTACGGTAACGATCGATAATAATGGATATTTTCAATTTCCCCGTGTAGAAACCGGTCGATATCTCATACGTATATTACCCAACGCAAGTTCCGAAGCTGCGGAAAAATTTCAGCCTTCCTGGTTT
This sequence comes from Bacteroidales bacterium, assembly GCA_023229525.1. Classification (GTDB taxonomy): domain Bacteria; phylum Bacteroidota; class Bacteroidia; order Bacteroidales; family FEN-979; genus CAIVAT01. The sequence goes on along the minus strand of JALNZC010000008.1, from coordinate 61,312 downwards.
GATCAACATACGAATCCTCATGAATCGGACCTGATCATTATTTCATCCGACGATGTAAACGCAGATGTCCACCTGACTCAAAATTCAGGAATCAGAAAATAGAATACATCTCCTTACTTGCATTCACTGTAAGCGGCTTCCCGAGGAGGGCAGGAGGTAAAGTGTAAAATGGGAATTATTCATTATCCGATGCATACCACTCGGCAAAGGAGCTGCCGGTTTCACGCAAACGCATGCTATGAAGCTTTATTCCCGGAGGTAATATTCCGATTATCCGCTTAGCAAAATCGAGAAGAAAGTTTTCACTGGTTGGCTGGTAGGGCAAAAAAACAATATTTTCGAAAGGTTCCCCAACTTTACAATTTTCGTCCTGGGACTGATCAGCGTTCAAAAGAAGTGCATGATCAAACCGGTCAATAATGTGGCTTTTAATGATTTTTTTCAGTTCCCCAAAATCCATGACCATACCCAATTTAACCGAATGGACGTCGGTAACCGGTGGGCCGATAACAGTAACGGATAATTCATACGAATGTCCGTGCACATTTTTACACGGCCCGTCATAACCCCGGAGTGCATGGGCAGATTCAAATCTGAACTCCTTGGTGACACGAATCTGGTTCATTTTATACGATATGAGGCAAAGATAATAAAAAAGCAGATGAAATGTGGAGTGGGCAAGTTGGCGAGTTGGCGAGTTGGCGAGTTGGCGAGAATACAGAGGATTGCTGGAATTAAATTCAGATGATTGCCAGATGTTCGAGGACAATTTTAAGTCCGATACCGATCAGTACAATCCCGCCGAACAATTCTGCCCATCGTGAAGGAATAAGTGTGGTTTTCTCTCCAAGTTTGGCTCCTATCATCGAGACCACAAAAGTGGTTAAGGAAATGATGACAGAAGCCTCGACGATGTTTTCAAGGATGAAACCGAATCCAACACCGGTGATCAGGGCATCGATGCTTGTGGCAATAGAAACGGTAAGCAAAACCGAAAATTTTCTGATATCCAGCGTCACTTTATCTTTCTCTTCCCGGATTGATTGCCAGATCATTTTCAAACCGATGAAAAGCAGTATACCGAATGCAATCCAATGATCCACTGATGCAATCAACAACTGTATACTGTTTCCGGCCAGCCAGCCGATCACCGGCATTAAACCCTGGAAAAGACCGAAAAGGAACGACATGATCAAAATGTCTCTCCATGTAAACTTCCGGCTTGCACCAAAACAGAGGGAAACAGCGAAACAGTCCATGGAAAGACCGAGAGCAATCAGGAAAATTTCAAGTAAGCTCATGCCGGGCAGAAAGATCTTTTTTTTTCAACTGTAAATCAGGGTAACAATTTTTTCAAGCCACAGGGTGTCGGTTTCGTCGAAAGAATTCAACACCTTACTATCCACGTCGAGCACCCCTATGATCTCATTCGAGGCATTTCGTACAGGGACGACAATTTCGGAATTGGACCGGGAATCACAGGCAATGTGACCGGGAAAATGATGAACATCGGGAACGATGATAGTTTGCTGCCAGTCTATTACAGCCCAGCAAACACCTGTATGTTGCGGCAAAACAAGGCAGGCAACCGGACCCTGATAGGTCTGGACGATGAGTTCTCCATCATGCAGCAGATAGAAACCGGTCCAGAAAAAATAATCCATTTTATGATAAAGTATCGCCGCGATCGTTGCCATCCTGGCGATGGGATCAGAAGATTTGACCATCAGGGATTTCAGCTGATCGAAGATACGCTCATACCTGGATTTTTTTTTTGATTTCTCCATGATAATCTTCATGCAAGATCCAGAGTAACAGTGAAATGACGCATTATGGGAGCTTCTTTAACTATTTTAAGACCTTTGTTGATGGTATTGCGACGATCCCATATATTTTTCAATGCAACAGCAACAACATCCATATGGTTATTGGTATATACGCGACGGGGAATAGCCAACCGCATAAGTTCCAGTACAGGATATCGGTTTTCACGTGACACTGGGTCGCGATCGGCCAGTAATGCCCCGATTTCCACTCCCCTGACACCAGCTTCACGGTAAAGCTCAACAGCCAACGATTGTGCCTGGAATTCTTCTTTGGGTAAACCGGGGAGAAAACGTTTGGCATCAACAAAAACGGCATGTCCGCCAATGGGTTGTTGTAAAGGGATCCCGAATTCCATCAGCCGGTTCCCGAGATATTCCACTTGTCTGATCCGCGTTTCCAGGTAATCAAATTCAGTGCCTTCGTATAGACCCTGTGCCAGCGCATTCATATCCCGGCCCGACATGCCTCCATAGGTAATGTAGCCTTCAAACATGATGTTGAAAACACTGGCCTTACAATGTAACTCCGCGCTGTGCATGGCGATGAAACCACCCATGTTCACGATGGCATCCTTCTTGGAGCTCATGGTCATAACATCGGCAAAGGAAAACATTTCCCGTACAATTTCACGGATCGTTTTATCCCTGTAACCCGGCTCCCGGAGTTTGATGAAATAGGCATTTTCTGCGAACCGCGCTGAATCGTATACCACCGTTTTTCCATATTTATCAGCCAACTGACGAACCATTTTCAGATTCTCAATCGATACAGGTTGTCCTCCTGATGAATTACAGGTAACGGTTATGATGATGAACGGGATTTTATCCCTATGCTTTTTCAGCACATTTTCGAGTTTTTCCGGGTCGACATTACCCTTGAAAGGATGAGACAACGTTGTGTCAAAAGCTTCATCAATGGTGCAATCCACTGCAAATGCTTTACGGAATTCAATATGTCCTTTGGTGGTATCAAAATGGGAGTTGCCCGGAATGATATCACCTTCTTTGATCAGGACCGAAAACAATACATTTTCGGCTGCCCGCCCTTGATGGGTTGGAAGAAAATATTCAAACCCAAGAAGGTCACTGATGGCATTTTTCATTTTATAATAGGATGAAGCCCCGGCATAACTTTCATCACCCATGATCAATTCCGACCATTGTTTATCACTCATTGCGCCGGTTCCGGAATCGGTCAGCAGGTCGATAAAAACCTGTTCGCTTTTCAACCTGAAAAGATTGTAACCAGCTTCTTTGATCCACCGCTCACGTTCTTCGCGATTGCTTTTTCGGATGGGTTCTACCATCTTGATCTTATAGGACTCTGAAAAAGGTAAATCCATACGATTGACTTTAACAAGGTGCAACAAAGGTAGAAATATTTTGAAACCATTTTTTTTTGTGACTGCTTGTCAGTTTGCTAAAATTCATGTAGGTTTGCCTGTTAATAACCAATTGTTAACACCATAAAAATTTCAGGAGGAAAGACTGCAATGACTATGACAACGGGAAAAACCGAAACTGCTTGTTTGACGAAACTTACCGATCTCAATGCCCTGGCGAAAAAATCGGGGAAAAAGAAACTGGCTGTGGCCGTCGCTCACGATGAGCATTGCCTGGAAGCCATTTGTGCCGTTGATAAAATGGGGCTTGTGGAAGCCATCCTGGTCGGGAATGAGAAAAAAATACGTGATCTGGCGATTAAATTGAATCTGGATGTCAGCGGAATGAAAATCATCAATGAAGAAGTCGATGCAAATTCGGTAAGAATTGCAGTTAAAATGGTTCGTAACAAGGAGGCCGATATTCTTATGAAAGGGAACGTGCCTACTGCAATATTTCTCCGGGGGGTGCTTGATAAAGAAGTCGGGCTCCGTAAAGGAGACGTATTATCCCATTTCGCCCTTTTTGAAGTGCCTACCTATCATAAGTTACTTGGTTTGACAGATGCTGCAATGATCCCGGCTCCGGACTTCAAGACCAAGGTGGCGCTTACAGTCAATGCCGTTGATTTTATGAACAAACTTGGATATACCAGACCCAAGGTTGCAGTACTTGCTGCCGTCGAAATGGTCAATGAAGCCATGCCGGCCACGCTCGAAGCAGCCATGTTATCGAAAATGGGCCAACGCGGTCAAATAAAAAATTGCATTATTGATGGTCCCCTTGCTTATGATAATGCCGTAAGCGCGGCCAGTGCAAAACATAAAGGAATCGTCAGTGATGTGGCTGGTGATGCCGACCTGCTTATTGTCCCGGACATCGAAGCCGGTAATATTCTCTATAAAGCGTTTGGCTTTTCAGCGAACGCCAAGCTGGCTGCCGTTGTTCTTGGAGCTGCCGCCCCTATTGTGCTGACCTCCCGTTCTGATACCGAAGAATCAAAGCAGGCCAGTATTGTGATGGCTGCTGCCATTTAGCCTCACTAACCCAATCCATCTTATGGCCCGGAATCTGTTTATTACAAAATCACTCGGAGATTTACTCCAGGAGGCAAAAGACAACAAATCAGGATTAAAGAAGACCCTTACCGGGCTTAACCTTACCACCCTCGGGATAGGCGCGATAATTGGTGCAGGGATTTTTGTTCTGACAGGACAGGCTGCAGCTCAATATGCCGGACCCGCAATCGTCATTTCGTTTATCATTTCAGGAGTCGCATGTGCATTTGCGGGTCTATGCTATGCTGAATTTGCTTCAATGATACCCATCTCCGGCAGCGCATACACATACTCCTATGCGACATTAGGCGAGTTTCTCGCCTGGATTATAGGATGGGATCTGATTCTTGAATATCTCTTCGCAGCTTCAACGGTATCCGTTGGTTGGTCGGGTTATGTTGTCAGTTTTCTGAAGGATTTTGACATTTACATTCCAACCGCGCTTACGGCTGCAACGGGATCTATCCTTGTTGATGTTCCTAAGGTCGGGTGGCAGGAGTTAACAAAAAACCTGACAGCAGGTCTGACCGCTCAAGGGGTTAATGTTGAGACATTACCCCATGTAACAGCGATCATTAACCTGCCGGCCATGTCAATCATTGCTATTTTGACAGTATTGCTTGTTATCGGAATCAGGGAATCCGCCAACTTTAATAACATTATGGTGATTACCAAGGTTTCGGTCATTATCCTGTTTATTGCAATTGGGTTCGCCTTTGTATATTCCGGGAACTGGCATCCTTTTATTCCAAAAAATACCGGTGAATGGGGTCATTTTGGCTGGAGCGGAATACTCCGGGGAGCCGGGGTAATTTTCTTTGCCTATATCGGTTTCGATGCAGTATCAACGGCAGCGCAGGAAGCAAGGAATCCGCAACGGGACATGCCCATCGGAATTCTCGGATCACTGAGTGTTTCTACCATTCTCTATATCCTGGTTGCAATCGTTCTTACAGGTATTGTCAGTTATACTACGCTCAACGTATCCGATCCTGTCGCCGTGGGAGTGAATGCAATGGGAAAGGGAATGTTCTGGCTTCGCCCGATTGTGAAAATTGCAGCTATTGCGGGCCTGAGCTCTGTTATACTGGTGATGCTTTTGGGACAACCAAGAATATTTTTTACAATGGCGAAGGATGGGTTGCTTCCACCGGTCTTCTCCAGAGTCCATCCAAGATTTAAAACTCCCCACATCAGCACCATTCTCACCGGTTGTGTGGCCATTGTGCTGGCTGGTATATTGCCGATAAGTATCCTTGGTGAACTGGTATCCATTGGCACTCTGCTTGCCTTTGCCATAGTTTGTGTCAGCATCGTCGTTCTGAGAAAAACAAGACCTGATATCCACCGTCCTTTTCGTACTCCCTTTGTCCCCGTTTTACCACTCCTCGGCGCCCTGATCTGTCTGATTCAGATGTTGGCCCTTCCTTTCGATACCTGGCTACGTTTGATAGTTTGGATGGCCATCGGGTTTATCATCTATTTTTCTTATGGCATTAACCATAGCAAACAGCGAAAAATTAATCAAACGCCAAAATAATAATTTTCGAATGAAAGATATCAGGGTTCTTGCTATCAATCCAGGTTCCACATCGACAAAAATTGCTGTTTACCAGAACACAGACCCTGTCTTTCTGAAAAATATCAAACATACGCCGGAAGAACTGTCTCAATTTTCTAAGATTACAGATCAATTCCAGTTCCGAAAGGACATCATCCTTCAGCAACTCAAGGAGGCCGATATTCAGTTGGATTTCGTTCTTGCCGTGATGGGAAGAGGGGGACTGCTAAAACCGATTCCATCGGGAGTTTATGAAGTCAATGAAGCCATGGTTCATGATCTGAAAAACAGTCCGCTTGGAGAACATGCCAGTAACCTTGGCGGGCTCATCGCTCATGATCTTGTAAAGACGCTGCCTAATGCCAAAGCATATATCGTCGACCCGATTGTTGTCGATGAACTGGATGATATTGCCCGTATTGCGGGTCATCCATTTTTTCAGAGAATTTCTATTTTCCATGCGCTGAATCAGAAAGCTGTCGCACGGGATTTTGCAAAATCGACGCACAGGAAATATGAAGATCTTAACTTGATTGTGGTACACCTCGGCGGTGGCATCACGGTCGGAGCGCATCGAAAAGGGAGGGTGGTCGATGTTAACCAGGGCCTCGACGGCGAAGGACCCTTCAGCCCTGAGCGAAGTGGAACACTGCCGATAGGGGAACTGGTCAGGTTTTGTTTCAGCGGAAAGTACACGCTTAAGGAAGCACAGAAAATGGTTAAGGGTGAAGGTGGATTGGTTGCTTACCTTGGAACAAACGATGCTGCGGAAGTGGAGAAAATGGTAGGTACCGGTGATACCAAGGCTGAACTTATCTATCATGCAATGGCCTACCAGGTATCAAAACTGATCGGGGAAATGTACACGGTTTTGAAATGCGAAGTGGATGCCATCCTCATTACCGGAGGTATTGCCTATGATAAAAACTTCGTTAACTGGATTCAGGAACGGGTCTATAAATTGGCTCCAATTCATATCTATCCGGGAGAAGATGAAATGCGCGCCCTGGCAATCAATGGGCTGATGGTGCTGCGTGGGGAACTGGAAGTGAAAGAATATCTATAACGATAAAAGAAGTACACCAAAATATTCTGTTTCTCCTATCACTTATCTCCTATCACTTTTATAATTCCCCTGACAATATTTTCAGTCCCTTCGGCTATCTGGCTGATCGTGGCATCCAGCATATAACATGGTGTCGTGAATAAGTTCCTTACTTTATCAACGACCACTTCTCCATGGCCTGCCAGTGTATATTTGTTGCCCATTTTCCGGATAAAGGAACCTGAAGAAGGATCATTTCCGGTAGTGAAATTCGACCCCTTGAACAATTTTCCCAGGATTACCGGGGCAATGCACATGGCTCCGATGGGTTTTTTAGCCTCAAACATGGATCTGACAGCTTTTTCAACATCGGGGTTAACCTTACATTGATCCCCTTCAAAAGCCCAGGTGCTTAAATTTTTTGCACATCCGAATCCACCAGGAAAAATAAGAGCATCGTATTCAGCGGCTATAAATGCGTTCATGGGTTTAATATTCCCCCGGGCAATACGAGCCGATTCTACCAATACATTCCGTTTTTCGTTCATTTCCTTTCCGGTAATATGATTCAAAACATGGTGCTGCAGAATATCGGGCGCAAAACACTGATATCCTGCTCCCAACTTGTCAATGGCAAGCAGTGTCAAAACTGCTTCCTGAATCTCAGCACCGTCAAATACACCACAACCGGCTAAAACAATAGCAAACTTTTTCATATTATTCTGGGTTTTATTCCATTTACTTTTAAGAACCAATTTCTAAAATTAAAAATAATTAGCCCTTCATGAGCAATAATTTTAAATTTGCAGATATTTCTTTTACCAATCAATTTTAAGACTATTCGTAATGAAGAAACTCCAGATGGTTGACTTACATGGTCAATACCTGAATATCAAAACGGAGATTGACAAGGGAATTCAGGAGGTCATCGATTCCTGTGCATTTATTAACGGTCCGGCAGTAAAAAAATTCCAGGAAAATCTTGAAAAATACCTGGGGGTGAAACATGTCATCCCTTGTGCCAATGGTACCGATGCCCTTCAGGTTTCCATGATGTCACTGGGTCTTCAGCCGGGTGATGAGGTGATCACCTCCTCTTTTACTTTTATTGCCACCGCCGAAGTTATTGCGCTCCTTAAGCTCACACCGGTTCTTGTGGATGTCGATCCCGATACTTTCAATATTGACCCCCTGGCCATAGAACGTGCCATTACCCCAAAAACCAGGGCCATTGTTCCGGTACATCTTTTCGGACAAACTGCGCCCATGGAAGAGATCATGAACATCGCCCAAAAACATGATCTTTATGTGATCGAAGATAATTGCCAGGCTATCGGTTCCGACTACTATTTCAATGATGGATCAAAGAAAAAGGCTGGGACAATCGGCCATATCGGATGTACATCATTTTTCCCTTCTAAAAATCTGGGTTGCTATGGCGATGGCGGCGCGATATTCACTAACGACGACGATCTCGCCAGACAGATGCGCGTTGTTGTAAATCATGGTATGACAGTCCGATACTATCATGATTACATTGGTGTAAATTCACGTCTTGACAGCATTCAGGCTGCTATTCTGAATGCGAAACTTTCCAATCTTGATGAATATGCTGCAAAACGTCGCATTGCCGCCGATTTCTATGATAAAGCTTTTGTAAATCAACCAAAATTAAAAATCCCTTCCCGGTATCCAAAATCGAACCATGTTTTCCACCAATATACAATGATCGCGAAAAGCATTGACAGGAAGGCATTAATTGAGTATCTTGCATCCTGTGAAATTCCTGCCATGATTTATTATCCCGTTCCATTGCATATGCAAAAAGCATATCTTGATCCCCGTTACAAGGCGGGCGATTTTCCAGTGACCGAGTATCTGTGTGCAAACGTTTTCTCTTTACCTATGCATACAGAATTGGATGAAGTTCAATTGACTTATATAACACAGAATGTGCTTGAATTTTTAAATCGTTGACCATGGAAATTGCTTATTTCGCGCACGAAACAGCGGTTATTGATGAAGGTTGCCGCATTGGTAAAGGAACAAAGATCTGGCATTTTACCCATATCATGAAAGGCTGCGTCATTGGCGAGAATTGCAACCTCGGACAGAATGTGGTCGTTTCCCCTGAAGTTATTTTAGGCCGGAATGTTAAGGTTCAAAACAATGTCTCAATCTATACCGGCGTTATCTGTGAGGATGATGTATTTCTTGGTCCTTCCATGGTTTTCACCAATGTCATCAACCCACGCAGTCATATCCTGCGCCGCGACCAGTATATGAAAACAAGAGTCCGGAGAGGCGCTTCCATTGGAGCCAATGCAACTATCGTTTGCGGAAATGAAATCGGAGCATATTCCTTTATCGGAGCAGGCGCCGTAGTCACAAAAGATGTTCCGGATTATGCCCTTATTATGGGAAATCCGGGTCGTCATGTAGGCTGGATGAGTGAATACGGTCATCGTCTTCATTTTGATGAAAACGGATTGGCCTCTTGTCCCGAAAGTAACGAACAATACCGGCTTACCCCGGAAGGCCGGGTCATTAAACTGGGAAAGTAAGTAAATTATGTCTGAACCCTTAAAACCTTTCAATTTTGCACTCATCGGCGCCGCAGGCTATATCGCCCCCCGGCATATGAAAGCCATCAAAGATACCGGCAACCAACTCATCTGCGCACTGGATCCATATGATGGCGTGGGGATCATCGATAGTTATTTTCCCGATGCCGATTTTTTTATTGAACCGGAACGGTTCGACCGACATCTTGACAAGCTCCGGCGAATGTCCATATCGAAAAAACGCCTCAAGCAACTAAAGGTCGACTATGTAAGCATTTGTTCTCCAAATTATATGCACGATTCCCATATCCGGTTGGCTTTACGTAACGATGCTCATGCCATTTGTGAAAAACCAATCGTACTGAATCCATGGAACCTGGATGCCCTGAAGGAAATTGAAAAGGAAACCGGGAAAAAAATCTGGACAATCCTGCAGTTGCGATTTCATCCGGCCATAAAAGCCTTGAGAGACCAGATATTAAAAGGACCTCAGAACAAGGTCCATGATCTGGATCTGACCTATATTACTTCTCGCGGTAACTGGTACTACCGTTCCTGGAAAGGAGATATAACCAAATCCGGGGGCATCGCCACTAATATCGGTGTTCACTTCTTTGATATGCTATCCTGGATTTTCGGCGCTGTGAAAGAGAATCGGGTACATCTGTTAAAAGAAAATAAAAGCGCCGGACTTTTACGGCTTGAAAAAGCGAATATAAGGTGGTTCCTCAGTATAGATAATAACGATATTCCTAAAACCATAAGGGAAAAAGGCCAACGGACATTTCGTTCCCTGAAAATGGAAGGACAGGAAATTGAGTTCAGCGATGGATTTACTGATCTGCATACCGAAACGTACCGTGAAATTCTGGCCAATCGTGGTTTCGGATTGACAGATGCGAAACAGAGCATCATCATCGTACATCATATCCGGAACGCAAAACCTGTTGGTTTGAAAGGAGATTATCATCCGTTATTAAAAGAAATATCTTTATAACTTCAACATTCAATAAAACAATATGAAGATATTGGTAACAGGAGGTACGGGATACATCGGATCACATACTGTAGTTGAGCTTCAAGCCAAAGGATTTGAGGTTATCATTGTCGATAACCTTTCCAATTCATCTATCGAAGTCCTGGATAACATTGCAAAAATATCCGGAAAAAAACCCTTATTCGAAAAGTTTGACCTTACTGATCCGGAAAAAACAGAAACTTTCTTTAGACTACATAACGATATCAGGGCGATCATTCATTTTGCTGCTTTTAAAGCTGTTGGCGAATCGGTTCAATACCCTTTGATGTACTATCGTAACAACCTGGTTTCTCTGATTAATACACTCCAGGGAATGATCAACAATGGAATCCGGGATATCGTATTTTCCTCATCCTGCACCGTTTACGGCCAACCCGAAAAACTGCCTGCCCGTGAAGACACCCCCATACAAAAGGCAAATTCTCCGTATGGGAATACCAAACGAATTTCCGAAGAAATCATTACGGAAACAAGTGAAAATGAAGCTATCCGGGCGATTCTTCTACGCTATTTCAATCCCATCGGAGCGCATGAAACGGCCATAATTGGTGAATTTCCACAAGGAATTCCCAATAACCTCATGCCTTATATCACTCAAACTGCTATAGGCAAACGCGATTTCCTGAGAATCTGGGGCAACGATTATGATACCCCTGACGGAACCGCAATCCGGGACTATATACATGTGGTCGATCTCGCCAAAGCACACGTCATTGCGGTGGAAAGAATGATTGCCGATAAAAGTAAAGAAAAAGTCGAAATATTTAACCTTGGCACCGGTAAAGGGTTCTCTGTCATGGAAGTAATTAAATCATTTGAACGCTCAACGGGCATTCATTTGAACTATAAAATCATGGACCGGAGACCTGGAGATGTAGAACAGGTTTGGGCCGATACCGGATTTGCCAACACTGAATTGGGCTGGAAAGCAGAAAAATCATTAGATGAAATGACCGCCTCGGCATGGAAGTGGGAAAAGGCCTTGGCTGCCAGGAGATAGGAGATAGGAGATGCAAGATGACAGATAAAGGTTTAGGGATATACGATTGTTAGAAACAATTACAAAAGCGACATCGTGATTTAAAAAATGAATAAAGACAAAAATTTACTAAATATAAAATTTACTCAAATGAAAAAGATTATTACTAAACTGGTAATGATAACTTTACTCGGTTTTTTATTTATAAGATGCGATAAAGACGACATTGAGTTAAATCATATGGAAGGATATATAGTTGGTTTCGACCCGTGTACTATTAACCATCATTATAGAATTGGGTATGTTATAATATCAAAAGACTTGAAGGACACATTGGTAACCTATAACTTATCGGATAATTCTTTTAAAATGCCTGCGTCAGTATTATTAAATTCATCAGACACTCTTTACAAAATTTCAGAATTATATTTTCAAAATTATAAAAATTCCGCATATTTCCCTGACTCATTACGCTATAAGTATGGGGTTAAGATTTCATACTCATTTCCTAATGAAAATGAGATGGTATACCAGTTGTGTACAACTGATATCATCTTTTTAAATTTAATTCAAATAGTTACTAAATCTGCAACAAAGAACTAACCAAATAAACTTAACATTTATGAAAAACAAATTCTTTATTTTCACCATGTTATCGCTTTCCATAATAGCTGTAATGAGTTTTACACCATCAAACAATCAAAGGTTTTACTATGCCTATAATGAGAAAATATATCTTAATGAGCTTGATAACAAGTTAATTGTAAGATATAAGCATAGCAAGAAATCCGATAAGGGACAAATATCATTGTCTGTTGAACTTGCCGCTAAACAGTTCGAATGGAAAGATGATAGCACTTGTATAATTACGATAGATGCATCAGAAAAAGGAATGTTTGAAGATAGGATTTTGCATCAAACAGATGTAAAATCATGTAATCCAGTTTTTTCAATCAATACAGGCTTAGAAATGGGCGTGACAGATGAATTCCTTCTAAAGTTCAATGATAATGTCTCCCAAACAGAAATTGAAAAACTTCATAAAAAATATGGAGTTGAAGTTATAAAGACAACAGAGCTTTATCAGTTGATAAAAACACCAGCTGGTTTAGATGCATTAGAAATTGCAAACAAGTACCAGGAAAGCGGACTGACCCGTTTCAGTCATCCCAACTTTATTTGCGAAATGGAATTACACCAAGTAATTCCCAATGATCCTTATTTTGTCAATCAATTTTCATTGCACAATACTGGACAGGTATTTACAGATGGACATTTGGGAACTAACGATGCGGATATTGATGCCCCTGAAGCATGGACTATTACTCAAGGGAATAACAATATTATTATTGCAGTTTTGGACCAGGGATTAACACCAGATCATCCTGATTTACCAAATGCACGGCAGGTACGTTTAAGCGGAAGTAATTTTGCCGATGGAGATCCTAACAATCCTTCACCAACAGGAAATAATAACCATGGTAATAGTTGTGCAGGAATAATAGGTGCAACACAGAATAATAATCAGGGAATTTCTGGAATAGCCCCAAATTGCAGAATTATGCCTATTCGAATATTCAATAATGACGGTTCAGGAATAACGCCAGATAGGTTGGTCGATGCAATAAATTTTGCTCGCAATAATGGAGCACATATTATTTCAAATAGTTGGGGTTATAATTCGGATAATCCTAACTTATATCCTGTAATACGAGATGCAATTATTAATGCTACAACCCAAGGCAGAAATGGTCTTGGTTGTGTTGTTGTTTTCTCAGCAGGTAACAATTTGGCAAATAATGGTCCAATTCATTTTCCAAGTAATGTAAATGTCTCTGGTGTTTTAACAGTAGGTGCATCCGACAGAAACGATTTCAAAGCATTTTACAGCCCACTTGCTAACCCTGCTAGTCCTAACAACCAATTATTAGATATCGTTGCCCCTTCCCACCGTGCATATTCATGTCAAATATCTACGGAAACTTTTGAAGCGTGGTCTATTGATATACCTGACAATGCTGGATACAATCCTATACATGATAATGATTGTGGTATGTTACCTGGTGTGGGTACTATACTACCTAATGCAGGCGTTAACAACTTATCGTATACAGGTCGATTTGGTGGCACATCATATTCATGCCCTCAAGTTGCAGGTGTTGCTGCTTTAATATTGTCCATCAACCCAAATCTAACTCAACAGCAAGTTTTCGATATACTTACAACATCTGCGGATAGAGTTGGTGGATATGTTTATTCTAATGGACAAAGCAATGAGCTGGGTTTTGGCAGATTAAACGCTTGTAAGGCTGTTACTCAAACAATATCAACAATTACATCTATAAATGGAGTTAGTACATTATGTAATTCAAGTATATACTCAATCAATAATTTACCTGTAAATTGTTCAGTAAATTGGAATATCACACCTTCTGGAATAGTAAATTTAGCTCAATCAAATAATACAGCAACTTTAACTAAAACTAATAATGGAATTATAACACTTTCAGCAACAATATCAACTATTGGGGCAAATTACACACAAACCAAAATAATTATTATTGGTTCACCAACTCCAACAATAACAGCTAGGAAAATTTCTGAAAGTGGGGAGCCAACAGAATATGAATTCACTGCCACTCTTATTAGCGGATCAACTTATAATTGGTATGTGAATAATATATTGAAAGAAAGTAACCCATATCCGAACAATCTATTTTATTGGTATTTTCCTGCTAATGTGACAAAAACAATAAAATGTAATATAACTAATTCTTGTGGTACATCTGCTTTTAGTAATAGTATTACTAAAACAGGGGAATATAAATGGGGGCATAATTACAGCATCTATCCAAACCCTGCAAATTCTGAAATAACAATCTCACAAATTGAAATTAAGGATGCTAATTTAAACGAAAAACAAGAAACCCCTAAACTGATAAAATCAATCAAAATTATTGATAATCTTGGGGTTACATATATAGTTAAAAACTTTGAAAATGAAACATATAATACAACTATTAATATTTCAAATTTGCCCCATGGAATATATTTGATAAAGATAAATGAAGGTGAAGAAACAGAAAGCTATACATTATTGAAAAACTAACAACTGTTTCTGACATCGGGTTAACAATAAGCGGGATTTTGGTGGTTTACAAAGGTTTTCCTATCTTCAGACTTTTATCAACGGCTGATAATAAAACGCGGCGAAATCCCCGCCAATTGTTACCCGCAACCCATAACCCGCAACCCGTAACCCGTAATTGATTTTTCAATCGTAAATCTAAAATCATAAATATGAAAACAATTCTTATCACCGGTGGCGCCGGATTCATTGGCTCCCATGTCGTTCGCAGGTTTGTTAAAAAATATCCTGATTATAAAATTGTTAATCTTGATAATCTTACTTATGCAGGTAATCTCGCCAATCTCCGCGACATTGAAAAGGAACCCAATTACGAATTTGTTAAAGCCGATATAACGGCAGGAGAGCTTATGAAAGCCGTCTTTAAGAAATATCGTTTCGACGGGGTTATTCATCTTGCGGCTGAATCGCATGTTGACAGATCCATCAGCAGCCCGATGGAATTTATTTTTACCAACATTGTGGGTACGGTAAATCTTTTGAATGCCGCCCGTTTTGCCTGGGATGATATGGACGGCAAACTGTTTTATCACATTTCAACCGATGAAGTCTTCGGATCGCTTGGCAATAAAGGATTTTTTTATGAGGATACACCCTATGATCCCAGAAGTCCCTATTCTGCTTCAAAAGCCAGTTCAGATCACTTAGTCAGGGCATACCATCATACATATAACATGCCCATTGTTATTTCGAATTGTTCTAACAATTATGGTCCATTCCAGTTTCCTGAAAAACTTATTCCGCTTACCATCCATAACATTAAAAACAATAAACTGATTCCGGTCTATGGGAAAGGAGAGAACATCCGCGATTGGTTGTATGTTGAAGATCACGCAGCAGCCATCGACCTGATCTTTCATCAGGCAAAAATTGGTGAAACATACAATATAGGCGGTCATAACGAATGGAAAAATATTGATCTTATCCGGTTACTGTGCGGGATGATGGACAAAAAGCTGAAACGTTCTGCAGGCACTTCGGAAAATCTGATTACCTATGTAAAAGACCGTGCCGGTCATGATCTCCGGTATGCAATTGATACAGGTAAAATTCAAAAGGAACTGGATTGGAAACCTTCCCTTCAGTTTAAGGAGGGACTCGAAAAAACGGTAGAATGGTACCTTGCTAATGAAGAGTGGATGAAAAACGTGACCTCCGGCGATTATCAGAAATATTATGAAAACCAATACTCGAAACGTTGATGAATACTGACCGGCATTTCTGATCACCCGTTGGAAATCGACGCAGAAGCATTCGTCTTCTATGCCCCGGATATACTCACTCCTTTATCAATCTTTAAGATTAGTCCCTGTAAAACATTTCCCGGACCAACTTCAATAAAATTATTGGCGCCATCGGCGATCATGTTTTGAATGATCTGTGTCCATAACACCGGAGCTGTCAACTGAACTATAAGATTTTCTTTGATCCTGGCAGGATCAGTCACTCTTTGAGCAGTTGCATTCTGATAAATCGGACAAATTGGCTGGATTATCCGGGTCTGATCAATGGCTTTGCCCAGTTCTACCCGGGCCGGTTCCATAAGGGGAGAATGAAATGCACCACCAACATTGAGTGGCAAAGCCCGGCGGGCGCCGGCTGCTTTCAATTGTTCACAAGCCAATCCGATGCCTTTGATGCTCCCGGAAATGACCAGCTGTCCGGGACTGTTATAATTGGCGGGGACTACGACTTCACCGATGGATTGGCATATTGCCTCTACCTTTGAATCTTCCAGTCCCAGAATTGCAGCCATAGTCGAAGGTTCCATTTCACAAGCTTTCTGCATGGCCTGAGCCCGGGCTGCGACAAGCCGGAGTCCATCCTCAAAAGAAAGTGCGTTCGCTGCAACCAGGGCTGAAAACTCGCCCAGGGAATGGCCTGCAACCATATCCGGATCGAATGTCTTTCCCATCGTTGTGGCAAGAATAACTGAATGTAAAAAGATGGCCGGCTGGGTTACCTTTGTCTGTCTAAGATCTTCCACAGTGCCGCTGAACATTATATCGGTGATATGAAATCCAAGGATTTCATCTGCTTTTTCAAACATCGTTCTGGCAAGGAGTGAGGAGTTGTACAGGTCCTTCCCCATACCGACAAATTGAGCGCCCTGGCCGGGAAATACATAGGCTTTCATAACAGGTGTATTAGATGATGAGATCGTGAGATGGTGAGATGATGAGTTGGTGAGCGGAGAGTTTACAAGCTCGCAAGCTCATCAGCTGTTATTTCCTGTCTCCCAGAAACCTGAGCAAGAAAAGGAAAAGGTTGATAAAATCAAGGTAGAGGGTAAGAGCCCCAAGAATACTTAACTTCCGGATATTTTCTCCCCCATATTCTCCGGCTCCGGCTCCTATCCGTTTCAGACGTTGAACATCATAGGCAGTCAGGCCTGTGAAAATCAAGACCCCGATAATGCTGATGATATAATCCATGGCGCTGCTTTTCATAAAGAAATTTACCAGCATGGCAATCATCAATCCGATCAGTCCCATCATCATGATCGACCCGAATTTGGTAAGATCAGTTTTAGTGGTATAGCCTGTTACCGACATCACTCCAAACATGATAGCGGTAACAGCAAAAGTTTTATAAACAGAAGCTGCAGTATAAATGAGCAATATGAAGCTAAGACTCATACCCATTAGGACTGAAAAGCAAATAAACAGAAGCGTCATTAGAGCAGGTGACAATCGCTGGAACCCGAATGACATAAGAAGGACAAAACCAATAGGTGCCAGCGTGACAAACCATCCAAGTCCGGTCATGCCACCTGTCTCAGTATTGATGAGGCTTCTGATAAGTGACTCGGTGGAAGCAAACCAATAAGCCGTAACCGCTGTAACGATCATGGCCAGTGTCATCCATCCGAATACCTGGGTCATAAACGATTTGGCAACAACAACCTCACGATTACCTTGCTGTGCCGTAAAAAATCCACTTTTATCAGTTTGTTCAAACATTTTAAAATTCTCCTATAATTAAATCTGTTCGTATTTAAGTCAACAACCAAAAATCAAAATACAAAATCAGTTAATGCCAAAAGTTAGTAATCAGATTATAAGACTCCGTCAATATTTTTCCTGCATCCTGCATCCTGTATCCTGCATCTTGCATCCTGTATCCTGCATCCAGCATCCTTTTCATCAATGAAGCTTCGTCCCTATTAAATGCAAAAACTCCGCCCGTGTTTTATCGCGCTCAAATGCGCCTACAAAATCGGATGTTGTTGTTACGGAATTTTGTTTTTGAACACCGCGCATCGACATGCACAAATGTTGTGCCTCAATAACAACTGCCACACCAAGAGGCTTTAAAGTGTCGTTAATGGCATCCTTTATCTGCATCGTAAGTCGTTCCTGCACCTGGAGACGGCGGGCATAGATATCAACAACCCGGACAATTTTACTTAACCCGGTGATATATTTATCGGGAATATAAGCCACATGTGCTTTTCCGATAAACGGGACCATATGATGTTCACACAAAGAATAAATTTCAATGTCCTTCACGATCACCATTTCACGATAATCCTCGCGGAATTTCGCAGAACTCAGGATATCCCTTGGGTCCAGCATATAACCCTGGGTAAGAAATTGAATGGCTTTTGCAACGCGTACCGGAGTTTTTTCAAGACCTTCACGCGCCGGATTTTCTCCGATCAGCCGCAGTATCTCTTTATAATGAACCGCCAATTCTTCCGTTGTCCCGGGATCGTATTCTTCAACTTTTTCGTAATTCATTTTATTCTTGTGTGATGAAGGAGTTATTAACGGATTATTCGCCATAGTATTCAATAATATTGTTTTCCGATTGTTCCAGCCGTATGCAGTGCAGAATGCCTCCCAGTTCCCGGATACCCGGTTCCAGTTCCTTCCACATGCTTGTTGCAACATTTTCGCTGGTGGGTACTTTCCCTTTCAGAAAATCGACTTCAAGATTCAGGTTTTTATGATCAACTTTCTGTAAGATTTTTTCGTCGATTAACTGGCTCACATGACGGATGTGGACGATCAATCCTGTGTCAGGATCCGGTTCCCCCTTGATTGTAACATAAAGAACATAGTTATGTCCATGCCAGTTCGGATTGGAGCATTTTCCGAATACATCAGCATTCCTTTCGTCCGGGTAATCGGGGAGGAAAAGCCGATGAGCGGCGCTGAAATGTTCCCTGCGTGTGATGTAGACCAATTCAAAATGAATCTGGACACAAAGATACTACTTTTTCATTTTCCGGAACCAGTCAAAGCGGGAGGCATTATGAATCCGTTATACAGCAACTCTATCCTTGCAATGTATCGAAGTTATTTACCGGAATCTTCTGTAGTTTGATTCCGTGTTTTAGCAAGGATTGCCACAACCTCGAAAATGGTATAAGACAGATAGAGAATAAAGAAATCAAGCATGAAAGGAACAACATCACTGCGGTTGACAAATACATATGCGATCATCACCACGACATACAAGAACAATTTACAAATGGTAGTAAGAAGGAAAGTGTTTAAAAATTTGATGAATTTTTTATCCATCGCTTTTTGCAGGAAATAGAAGGAAAGAAGTGTGGTCGCCATGAAAAAGAAAAAGAGAAATGGCAGAACGGGAGAGGTTGCAGTTTTTGGTAGAAAGTATTTAAACAATCCTGCGATGGCTCCCAGGATCACGGAAAAGACCAACAATCGCCTGAGAAAATGAATGTAATTTGATTTCACAAGGCAAAGATAACAAAAGAGAGAATAGCGGAAGGCTGTTACTTTTTAAGTAAATCTCTTGTAACAAAATAGATGGACATGAAAACGGCAACAATCGAAAGAACTACCGTAAAAATGGGTTTTGTGTGCAGCCATTGATCAATTTTATATCCGCCAAATACACCAGCCAGGATGATCACCAGCATTTGGATCGCCATGCTGGAATAACGGGCATATTGATTAAGGCTTTTCCTCGGGTCGTTTATCATTTTCTACGCGGGGTAACTTCACCTCTTTGGCGATTCCCTGATTCATGGAGCAGGTTCCCGAAAATTTTGCCCCTGGTTCGATTGCGAGTTTTCCGGTAACAATATCACCGCAAAAATTGGCCGTTTCTTTGAATGTCAAAAGTTCCCCGACTTTTATTGTGGCTTTCACTTCTCCGGAGATGTCAGCGTTTTGACAAATTACCTCCCCGTCGATTTTCCCTGTGTGACCTACGACAATTTTGCCTTTGCATTGGATCATTCCATTAAGAGTCCCATCTATGCGGAAATCACCATTGACCTGAATTTCTCCTTTTACCACGGCACCTGGTCCCAAGATGTTAATAACAGGTATTTCGGGTTCTCTGTTTTTTGACATAATTCATGAGTTTTGAACCGGAATTAATCCTGAATCCGGGCCTATTTCTGAACCGGATAATTTTTTTCGAAAAAGCGAAGATACTGAGAAATATCTTTATTTCTGTAAAAAACAGGATAATTTTCAGCCGAGATAATAAAATCGAAATAATCTCCGGCATTTTCTAACCGTGTAAAGATATACTTACTGTCGCGGATACCCATGAGATAATTAATGGCTTTTTCGCTGTTATCAAAGTTGTTGATGGTGACCATTTCCCGTTTATCATCCAGTATGAGACTATTCACCATTAAATTATCCAGGTCATAGTACCGGCTGTTATGGTCTGAAATTTTCACTTTGAGCGCATCCACATCAACTAATTCACTGTTGACAATGAGGACATAAAAATGAACCGCGTTGGGATCAAATTTGTATAACTTTTCGGTCAGATCGCGAACCGTGGTAGAATCGGTTGAGATAGGCTGTCCTTTGGAATCTTTCTGGGTACCGAGGAAAGCCAGTACATTTTCGGCCAAAGGTTTGACCCCGCTTTTAGGATAATCTTTGATTACATTCGAAATAGCCACGACCATAGAATCGACCACTTCAATTTTTCCAAGCGCCAGAGCCCTTAGATAATCAAATTTCGGCATCAGGGTGCTGTCGGACCTGTATAGCGTTCGGGCCTGATCTGCATTATTGATAACCATATAATATTGCTGGTTGGTAAATGCCTTGTATGTGTCGTCGTACAAGCGTGAGGCATCCGACTGCCGGGCATTGATATCTTTATAATAATTGGGATTTACCAACAATTTTGCATAATCACTTTCCGGATATTGTGACAAGACCAGGTTTTTGTAAAAATCGCTTTTAGGTTGATTTTCAAGAATTTTGTAAAGTTGATATAACTCGTAATTCGACTGGATCTTGTACTTGTTTTCCGGGAAACGCTGAAGAAGCTTTTCAAAGCAATCAATGGCGCCGCCGTAATCCCTAAGTCCTTCGGCATAAATAAAACCAGCCTGGTAAAAGGATTCAATAATTTTTTCGTTGGATGTAGCTACTTGTTCCTTTGTAACAGGAATGTCGGGCAGATAAAATGCACGCTCTTTGGGATTTTTTGATTTGACCAATGGTTTTGACCCTCCCTGGATACTGTCACCGGGTACTGTGTGCAGGGTATCTGTAATTTCCGGATTTTCTGTAAAGACAACGATACTTTTATCGGTCAGAAACCAATTGTCCTCCAGTTTTCGCCGACCCCATTTTCGCATAAAAGTGGAAAATCCGCTTGACATGGTTGTCGGATTATAAAAATACCAGCGTCCCCCACTGGAAATCCCGCCAACTGGTTCCACTTCACGGTTCTGGCCGAAGAGATTCAGGTTTTCCTGTCTTGCTTGTTCCTGCTGCTTTTTAATATTTTCCTCGGCAATCACCTTGCCGATGATTTGATCAATGACCTTATTACGCTCATCTTCCGTCATTAACGCCAGCTGCTGTAAGCTATCCTGCATGGTGATGACCTGAAGGTTGGTCACCAGGTCGGTAAGCGTAGTTGTTCTTTTCATCAAATCCTTATAACCCGGATATTCTTTAGGGAGGAATTGCATCGTGCTGTCGTAATAGGCCTGTGCCATAGTATAATTCCGGTGACTAAAAAAGATATCCGCCAGTTCCAGGGAGGAGATGGCTTTCTGATAATTATTGGTGCGGCTGTTGGTTACTGATTTTTTAAGAAAATCAATGGCTGTTACAGTATCGGAATCTTTGAGTGATACATGTGCCAGAGCGTAGTATATCTGGTCGAGAAAATCTTTGTTTTTCTCATCTTTCAGCATGCGGGTCAATTTCTTTATGATAAATTCCCTGTTGCCCGAATTTGAATCATAACATTGTGCCAGGTTAATCTTGGCATTGAATTCCATGTCGTAGGTGGAGGCGTTTTTTACCACATAGGAATATTGAAGTGAGGCTTCTTCAAATTCCCCGTTCCGCTGGTGTATCTGCCCAAGAATAAAAGTACAGCGTGTGCGCATGACACGGGGAAGTTTCAGCTCCAGCGCCCTGTTAAGGTAAGGAATTGCTGCATCATAATTTTGCTGGAGAATATAAAACTGACCATAGGTCAGATTCACATCAGGTTCATATTTTTCAGGAGCTTCTCCTTTGGTAATTTTACTTAGCAACATATCAAGCATAGGCTCGGCCCGGTTATAATCTCCAATCTGAATATTGGCCTGGGCCAACCAGAGCATAGCTTCATATTTGATCTCACTATCGTTATATGTTTTAATCACAAATTCAAACGTCCGGCGCGCCATCGGAAAATCCTGTTTATAGAAATAACATTTTCCGATAAGCATGTAGGAGTCATCAATCCAGCGAACATATTCCCTGTGGTTGAAAACCATCGAATGTTTATTGATCGCCTTGGAGGCTTTTTTAATCGATACATCCGCATACTGCGCAATTTTTGAAGCGTTTGCACGGTCGCCATAGTTGTATACCGGCAAAATAAGTGAAAAATTATCCTTTATACTGGCGTGGTATTCCTTGAGTCCCTGGCGCATATTGTCCATGCCATTCCAGTAAACATTGAAGTGCGATGTGGTATTATGATAAGCACGACGGATAAACGAATTTTTCTTGGTGGAACACCCGTTGAAAAGCATCAATCCTGAGAAAATCAATAAAATTCCGGCGAGGGTATATGTCTTCGTCGATATCAAAGTAGGGAAATCATTTGAAGAATATTAACTTTAATTTTACAAAAATATTTTAAATTTTTGAATTAAAGCCGACGAAATCAAATTCCGGGGAATTAAACCCGCGGATCACGTGAATTGCCGGGTCACAAAATATTCCGATATTTACGGCGTTTTGTGTAAGAGGTTAAACGAAATGGCCAGGGAGAAAAAGGTAAAGAACAAAACCAGGTGGTTGGAAAGATGGAAGAACAAGTACCGCCTGGTATTTATGAACGATGATACGCTGGAAGAACGTTTTACTTTCCGGCTTTCCCGTATGAATGTTTTCGTCGTCCTTGGAACCCTCACCATTGTTTTGATTTTTCTCACAAGCATCCTGATCGCATTTACTCCACTTCGCGAATATATACCCGGTTATACCAATATCGGTCTTACCAAAAAGCTTTACATTTTACAAATGAGGGCCGACTCCATTGAACGGGTTCTTATCAGGAAGGATCGTTTCATTCAAAACCTCAGGGATGTCATCGATGGGAAGGATCTTTCGGAGGATAAACCGGTAACCAGGGATACGACGAGACGTTATTCAGATATAAAGATCAAGCGGTCGGTTGAAGATTCACTTCTTCGGGTTGAAGTGGAAAATCAAAGTAAATACAGTTTGTATAAAATGGAATCGATGGAAACCGCAAGTCAGAAAAAAGCTTCCATCGGGGGCGTTCTTTTTTTCGCCCCGCTTAAGGGGATTGTCACCAATGAATTTAATCCGGTTCAGAAACATTATGGGATAGATATTGTAGCGAAGCAAAATGAAGCCATTAAAGCAGTACTTGATGGCACAGTGATTCTCAGCAACTGGACTCTGGAAACCGGTTATGTCATAGCCATTCAGCATGCACAGAACATCATTTCCATTTATAAACACAATTCGGCCATCCTGAAAAAAACCGGTGATATTGTGAAATCCGGTGAGCCTATTGCCATAATCGGAGAATCCGGTGAACTGGTAACCGGCCCACACCTGCATTTCGAACTCTGGAATGAGGGAACTCCCGTTAACCCTAAAGAATTTATATTGTTTTGAAAAAGAACATTGCCATTTTAGGATCGACCGGGAGCATCGGTACGCAGACACTTGAGGTAGTGCGTGACCATCCGGATCTTTTCGGTATCGAAGTGCTGACGGCACAGGAGAACTGTGATCTATTGATCCGCCAGGCCATTGAATTCCTACCAAACGCCGTAGTAATAGGGAATCCCCGGTGTTTTTCCAAGGTTTCCGATTTGCTGAAACACTTTCCGGTAAAAGTCTTTACCGGTAATAACTCCCTTGCCGAGGTCGTGGAAATGGGAACCATTGACCTGGTGGTAAATGCCCTGGTCGGTTATGCCGGTTTAAAACCTACGCTAAATGCCATAAGAGCCGGGAAAAATATTGCACTTGCAAATAAAGAAACCCTCGTAATCGCCGGTGATCTTGTAATGGAAGAAGCACGTCAAAAAAATGTGTTGATTTTGCCCGTCGATTCGGAACACTCGGCAATTTTTCAATGCCTCGTCGGGGAATCCATCGGTTCGGTTGAAAAGATATATCTTACGGCTTCAGGTGGGCCTTTCCGGGGTAAACAGCGTGCGCATTTGCTTCATGTAACCCGTGAAGCTGCGCTAAAACACCCAAACTGGAAGATGGGGAATAAGATTACCATTGATTCGGCTTCTATGATGAATAAAGGACTTGAAGTGATTGAAGCGCGATGGTTGTTTGATCTTGAACCGTCACAGATTGACGTGATTATTCATCCGCAGTCAATCGTTCATTCAATGGTGCAGTTTAAGGATGGTTCCATCAAGGCACAGATGGGGATTCCCGATATGAAACTTCCCATCATTTATACCCTCGCTTTCCCGCAACGGATCAAAACAGAACTCCCCCGTTTCAGTTTCAGTGACTGCACACAACTCACGTTTGAACAGCCCGACAAAGAAGTATTCCGTAACCTGGCCCTGGCGTATGAAGCCCTGGACATGGGGGGTAATATGCCATGTGTTTTGAATGCAGCCAATGAAGCGGCGGTCGATGCTTTTCTGAACGACCGGATAGGATTTCTTGTTCTGCCTGCAGTCATTGAACATTGCATGCAAACGGTTTCTCATATTAAAAAACCTTTATACGAAGATTATGTTAAGACACACACCGAAACCCTGATAAAGGCAGACGAATTTATTGAACAAATTAAAAAAAAATAACCAATTACAGTCAACCAATTTCAATACATGGAAATCTTTATAAAAATCGTACAATTATTGCTGAGCCTGTCGATCCTCGTAATATTTCATGAATTCGGACATTTTATTGCCGCTAAGCTATTTAAGACCCGGGTCGAAAAATTCTATCTGTTTTTCAATCCCTGGTTTTCGTTGTTTAAATTCAAAAAAGGAGAAACAGAATATGGAGTAGGCTGGATCCCACTGGGGGGTTATGTAAAAATTTCCGGAATGATCGATGAATCAATGGACCGGGAGCAGATGAAACAGCCACCCCAATCGTGGGAATTTCGCTCCAAACCCGCATGGCAGCGGTTGATCATCATGCTCGGCGGGGTTACGGTAAACATACTTCTGGCAATGGCCATTTATATTGTAATGCTGGCTGCCTGGGGTGAGCAGTACCTGCCGACTTCTGAAGTGAAATACGGAATAACCGTCGATTCTTTGGGATATCAGATAGGATTACGCAACGGAGATCATATTTTATCGGTCGATCACAAACCGGTTATTGATTTTGCAGCAATTCCCAAAACCATCATACTTGAAGAAGCCAAAACAATAGAGATAAGCAGGGATGGGCAACAAATAGATATTCAAATCCCTCATGGGTTTATCGGTAAACTTATTAAGCATAAATCACCCGATTTTATCTCGGTACGTTTTCCGTTTGAAGCCGGGAAGTTTACCTCTGGTTCACCGGCAGAAGCAGCCGGGATGAAGATCAATGACAGGATCATCGGGCTGAATGACTCCCTCATGATTTATTTTGACCAGTTCCGGTCCTCCATTCAGCAATATAAAAATAAAACCGTTAAAGTCATTGTCCTCCGCGGGAAAGATACCATCACCCTTCCCGTTCAGGTACCATCAGTCGGTTTGATCGGAGTTTACCCTAAAGGACCGGCAAATTACTTTACATTTAAAGATAAGGAATACAACATAGTCACTGCGATACCGGCCGGGATTGTCAAAGCTTTTGACGGAGCTGGAAATTATCTGAAGTCCATGAAATTGCTTTTTTCTCAGGAAAAAGCATACGAGTCCGTCGGTGGCTTTATCACCATTGGCAGCATCTTCCCTTCTACCTGGGATTGGCAGGCTTTCTGGTCACTTACTGCTTTTCTGTCCATTATGCTCGCCATTCTGAATGTGCTCCCCATTCCTGCTCTTGACGGAGGTCATGTGATGTTCCTCTTTTATGAGATCATCTTCCGGAGAAAACCCAGTGATAAATTTATGGAAAATGCCCAGATCGTAGGAATGGTCATCCTTTTCGGACTTCTCATTTTTGCCAATGGGCAGGACATCCTGCGATTATTTAAGCATTAGAAATGGGCAGGTAACCCACAACTTCTTGCCCACTTGCCCACTCGGTCACTTATCCACTTTTTCCTTCAGCGACTTAAACCCTTCGCCCAGGATTTCCGTGGCATCAGTCACCGTAAGAAATGCTTTTGGATCGATTTCATGGATGTATTCTTCCAGCAATGAAAGTTCTCTCCGGCTGACAACGGTAAAAATAATCTTTCTTTCTGCCAGGTTGTACAATCCCTTCCCGTCAATATATGTACCGCCACGATCAAGGTTATTGATTATCTTTTCCCGGATCTCTTCATGCTTGTCGGAAATGATAAACAGGCTTTTATCATAGCTAACCCCTTCCAGTACCACATGGATCACTTTGCCGGTAATGTAGATGACAATCCATGAATATAGTGGGATCTTCCAGTCCTGAAAGACAAGCAACCCAACAAGTACAATCACGGAATCAACATAGATCATGAGTAATCCGAGCGGAAGCCTGGTATGTTTGGCGAGTATCATTGCAATGATGTCACTGCCGCCGGATGTGGCTTTTGATTTAAATATCAGCCCAAGACCAAGACCTGCTAAAACCCCACCAAAAACAGATGATAAAAGCGCATCCCCTTCAACCAAGGGACTAAAACCCCAGAAAAAGGTAAGAGTATCGGTAAAAACAGCCGTAAGGGAAAACCCCAAAACCGTTTTAAATCCGAACCGCGGCCCCAGAAATTTGATTCCGAGGATTGTCAGCGGGATGTCAAAACAAAGTGCGACCAAGCCAATTGGTGTACCAAAAAGGTAATGCATTACAATTGATATTCCATATACACCTCCCGGTACGATTTTATAAGGCGTTATAAAGAGCACAAAACTGGTCGCCAGAATAAATGCTCCTAATATGATGAGACTGTATGAGATAAACCACTTGCGGGTGAAGGGTTTTTCTTTAACAAGAAAGAATGCCATAATGATTGGTTTTTATTAAAATGAATGATCCTGCAAAGATATTTGATTGCAGCACAATGAGACGCTGAAAAATCCGTTATGTTGAAAACCGGTGCATTAGTCCTGTTCATCCATCTTTGACCGGGTTTAAATTGGATTAATTGTGATGGTGGTAACAAAAAAAACTGTACTTTTATCCCGGATTTATTGAATTTAAGACCTGATCTTGACCTTGACTTTACACCGTTATATTAATGTTAATTTGGGGATAAAGACCTTCTTTATCATTGTAATTCTCGTTTTTCAGGAAAATGTCAGACTGTATTCCCAGCAATCGTCGTTGATCACACAATATATGTTTTCAAATATGGCCTTCAATCCCGCGTTTGCAGGGAACAGTGGGGGGATATGTGCGACGGGCCTTATACGACAGCAGTGGATTGGTTTCAAGGACCCCGATGGTTCAAAAACGGCGCCCCAGCTTTATCTGCTTACCGTTGACTCTCCGATAAAGGTGCTGCATGGTGGGATAGGAGGATCCATCTATCAGGATCAACTGGGATTTTTTAAAGATATTGCACTTAAACTTGGTTATGCTTACAGAATGGATGCCGGACCTGGTGATCTTTCCATCGGATTGCAATTGGGTCTTCAAAATAGCAGCTACGATTTTTCCAAATTCAAACCCAATGATGAAAATGATCCAGTACTATCGGGTCAGACATCTAAGACAGGAGATATGATCTTTGATATCAGCGCCGGACTCTTTTACAAGGTTCCTGATAAATACTACGTAGGATTATCCGGCGAAAACCTCTTGCAGTCAAAAGGAAAAACGACCCATTACCAGCTTCGGCGTACCTTTTATCTGACCGGTGGATATCAATGGGTTGTGCCGGATCATCCTGCTTTTGAAATACGTCCCTCGGTATTGATTAGGTATGATATGAGTGTCATTCAATTCGATGTAAGTGCCCTGTTGATGTACAATAACAAATTTTACGGCGGGTTGGGATACCGGCTACAGGATGCAGTTTCAGTGCTCGCGGGAGTGAACATCAAAGGACTTCAGGTCGGTCTTGCCTATGATATCAATACTTCGGCCCTCAGTAAGTACAATAACGGAAGCCTCGAAGTTATGGTAAGTTACTGCTTCAAAATTGATACCGATAAATTCAGGAAAACATACCGGAACACGAGATTCCTGTAACAGAAAAAAAGTGTAATTTTGCCGTTTTGTTAAAAAAACACGAATTAAAATAATAATTTTCAGTAGGTAGCGTTATTTTTCATCCACTAATCGGCCAAAAAATGAAAAAACTGCTCATTTATTCCGCTCTGCTCATTTTCCTGGGAAGTTGTGGTAATTCAGGAAGTGGTGAGCTTACGGGAGTAAAAAACCGAAAGCAATACTATACCCCCGACCCATATGGCATGGTTTACGTTCCTATGGGTTCATATACCATGGGCGTTAGTGATGAAGATGTACCTTACGCACAGCTCAACAACCCCAAAACGGTGACAGTTCAGGCTTTTTATATGGATCAGACTGAAATCACGAATAATAAATACCGCCAGTTCGTTTATTGGGTCCGTGATTCCATTGCACGCCGGATTCTGGGAGAACTTAAACCAGATCAGTACTTTATTTCCGAAAACAAGAAAACCGGTGAAACCTATGATCCTCCCTTCCTGAATTGGGATACAAAGCTCGAATGGAATTCCGACCAGCAGGATGTTCGCGATGCCTTAGCCCAAATGTACCTACCCGAAAACGAGCGTTACTTCAGAAGAAAAGAAATTGATACCCGGAAATTGTATTTCGAATATTATTTTGTAGACCTCAAAGCAGCCGCCCGTAAAGATTATTCAGCACCGGCCGATCCCAAAGAAGCCGGGTTGGCAAACCGCCCCCAGGGGCTGAAAGACCGTTCAGTATATGTGCGCAAAGAAGTGATCAATGTTTATCCGGATACCCTTTGCTGGATTCATGATTACACCTATTCATTCAATGATCCCAGTACCGAAAAATATTTCTGGCATCCGGCCTATGATAATTACCCTGTTGTAGGTGTAAACTGGCGCCAGGCCAATGCATTTTGTATATGGCGTACCCAGTTAAAGAACAGTTTTCTTTATGGAAAGAAAGGGGAAACATCCATCAGTGATTTCCGGTTACCTACTGAAGCTGAATGGGAATGGGCAGCACGGGGCGGTTATGAGGGAAATCCCTATCCCTGGGGCGGTCCTTATACAAGAAACGACAAAGGCTGTTTCCTGGCCAACTTCAAACCTTTGCGCGGGGACTATGAAGCCGATGGAGGTGCTATTACCGTTATTTGCGGACACTACCCGGCAAACGATTATGGTTTATATGATATGGCTGGGAATGTTGCTGAATGGACAGTGACTGCATTTCATCCCTCGTCTTACAACTTTTCCTGGGATTTGAATCCTGACTATAAATACAATGCGAAAGATTCAGATCCGCCTGCACTGAAACGCAAAGTCACCAGAGGAGGATCATGGAAAGATGTAGCATACTTCCTCCGGGTATCCACACGTACATACGAATACCAGGATACAGCCAAATGCTATATCGGATTCCGTTGTGTACAGAACTACCTGGGAAGGCAAAAGGATGATAATCCTTCACGCGCATCAAAAGTTTACAGATAATCAACTTAACCAAAACACGTTAACAAAAATTAATTATTTCCTGCTATGGGTTTACTCACTTTAGTAAAAACGAAGAAGTATAAACACTTCATGGCCAAACTTTATGGCTGGGGAGCTGCGGTCGTTATCATTGGTGCATTATTTAAAATCAACCATTACACGGGCGCTGACACCATGCTTATCATCGGCTTGGGCACGGAATCCATCATCTTCTTTTTCTCTGCATTCGAACCTCCCCATGTTGAACCGGACTGGAGCCTCGTTTACCCGCAACTTGCCGGAATTTATCATGATACGGAAATAGATATTCCTAACGCATTTACCACAAAAGATACGGTTACACAGGAGTTGGATCACATGCTTGCAAAAGCAAAAATAGGTCCCGAACTCATCGAGAGCCTTGGAAGTGGCTTAAGGAACCTCAGTGAAACAACCTCCAAACTATCCAGGGTTTCCGATGCCTCTTTTGCCAATGACCAATATGTTAATACGCTGAAAAATGCAACCGAATCGGCTGCCCTGATGAACGATGCCTATCGCAAAACATCCCATACTCTCGAACAAAGTGTTGCAGCCTCCGAAGAGCAGTTAAATAATATTAAATTAACTTCAAAAAGCGCGGCGAGCCTGACGACCATGTTCACTGAAGTTTCAGCATCACTCAAAGAAGATTTACATGCCAATAAAGAATTTTCCGATAGCATAACCAAAGCCGCCCATGCTGCAAACAACTTCATCGAAAAATATAGCGAATCAGCCAATCTTTTATCCAGAACAGCCGAAACCCTGAGTACTACTGCATCCGAAGGCACACATTACAATAAAGAATTACAGCGGATTTCTTCCAACCTCTCTGCCCTCAATGCATTGTATGAACTTCATGTTCAGGGCTCAAACCAGCAGATGGAAAATACTAAAAAATTCAATACTACGCTGAATAACTTTGCAGCTTCCCTGAATGAATCAATGACCAATGCCGACCGGTTCAAAACAGAAGTTGATAGCCTGACCCGTAATATTGCAGCCCTTAATAAGGTTTATGGAAATATGTTGTCGGCAATGAATGTTGCTAATAAATAACCCCGATCGCAGGCGTTGATTGAATAATGAGTGATTTACTTTAATACAATACAATACTAGATGGCTGGATATAAAGAGACACCGAGGCAGAAGATGATCGGTATGATGTATCTTGTACTTACTGCTTTACTTGCCCTAAACGTCTCGAAAGAAATCCTGGATGCATTTCTTGTGGTCAATGAAAGTATGGAGACGACCAATGACAACTTTTCGAAAAAACTCGATAATACATATGCAAAATTTAAAATCCAGAATCAACTCAACCCGAACAAAGTAGGCCCTTACTGGGAAAAAGCACAGAAGGCGCACGCCCTTTCTGATAAACTATCAAAATACATCGATAGCATAAAGTACGTAGTGATCATGCGTACCGAGAAACTGAGTACAATTGACGAAGCAAAAAAACTGAATTTGCGCAATGCCCGGAGAAAAGACAACTATGATAATCCAACCCGCTATTTTATTGGTAGTTCTCCTGATGGCTCAGCAGGTGAATCAAGAATTCTGAAGAATAAAATTGAAATCTATAAGAAGGAAATGTTTGAACTGGTCGACCCCAAATTCCGGAATTCGATCAAAATCGGTATGGATACTCAGGGACCTTTTTATGATGCGGATGATAAACGGCAAAGTTGGGAAATGCATAATTTCTATCGGACTATCCTTGCTGCCTCGGTCACGATTCTGAATAAAATCAAGGCTGAGGTGTACAATGCAGAATTTGATGTAGTAAATAATCTGTATAGCTCAATCGATGCTTTGAATTTTAAATTTGACCGGATTCAGGCAAAAGTGATCCCGAAAAGCAGCTATGTTTTCCTTGGAGAAGAATATCAGGCTGAAATTTTGGTAGGCGCTTACGATACCAAACAAAATCCGGATGTGCGTTATATGCTTGGCTCCGATTCACTTACCCCGGCAAATTTTAAAAATGCCACCCCGCTTGAAGGTTCAAATGGTCTTGTAGTATTGAAACTCGGAGGCTCTTCCGAAGGATTGAAAAAATTTGCCGGCATTATTAAAGTTGTAAGTCCCCTTGGCGATACAATGACTTTTCACTTCAGCGATGAATTTGTCGTGGCCAAACCTGCTATTACCATTTCGCCGACCAAAATGAATGTTTTCTATATCGGAGTGGATAACCCTGTTGAAATCAGCGTCCCGGGTAGTCCAGAGCGCATAATTCCATCCATCTCATTTGGAAATATCCGGCTGCAGGGAAAGGAATGGATTGTATCAAATCTTACTTCCTCGGGTGCAAGAGAAGCCGTGATTAGCGTAAGCGCAGTATTTTCGGGGAAAACAAAAAACATGGGGTCGTATAAGTTCCGTCTGAAAACGGTTCCCGATCCGATCATTAAAATTGCAGGTAAAAATGAAGGATTTATTTCAAAAAGTTTGCTTCTTGCGAGTCCTTTCCTTGTTCCGGAAATGCCACCTGGATTCGATTTTGATTTAAAATACGGAGTGACCTCATTTGTTTTTTCTACATCGACATCAGCCGGAGAAGGAAGTGATGTTAAGGTTCAGGGAAACCGCCTTACCCCGGAAATTCTGAAAGTCATAAACAACGCCCGGAAAAACCAACGTATCTGGTTTGACGATATTTATGTGAAAGGTCCGGACGGAACTCGTAAAGTGAACACTAGCCTTAGTCTGAAACTGAATTGAAAATAGCAGGAGATATTATGAAAAATGCACTTTTTCTTGTTTTATCCTTACTGTTCGTAGCAGGGATAAAATTTTCATCCCAGGCCCAGGTTCTCGAAGGCCCGCCAAGGGATGGTGTGTATGATAAAACGGCCATCACCCAGGTACAACCCATCCAATATCCGTACCTCCGGGAAGCCGATATTGTCTGGACAAGGCGTATCTGGCGTATTATCGATCTGCGGGAAAAAATGAACCAGCCATTCTACTTTCCTGAAAAACCACAGAATGACTGGCGTAGCTTCGTCCAAATCATCATGGATGGTCTGCGTGAGGGAACAATCACTGCCTATTCCAGTGAGTCAGACCAATTTCTTGTTCCGCTGAAATTTACCGAACTGCAGGATAAACTCGAACGAATCGATTCTGTTCGATTGCCCCGGCCTGAAAATCCGGATATTATGTATGATACTGTAATAAAGAATGAATTCGATCCTGCCAACGTTAAAAAACTGAAGATTAAAGAGGATTATTATTTCGACAGACAACGATCCGTTATGGAGGTCAGAATATTAGGAATCTGCCCCGTCGTTGATGAAATTGATAAAACCACAGGAGAAAAGCGATTTGAGAAAAACCTTTTCTGGATCTATTTTCCCGAATGCCGTAACCTCCTGGCAAAAAATGAAATGTTCAACCTGAAAAACGGCTCAGCCGGAAGGTTGACCTATGACGATGTCTTTATGAAACGGATCTTCTCAAGTTATATTTACAAGGAGGAAAATGTATACGACCGCTCAATCAATGAATATTCAGCAGGAGTTGATGCTCTGATCGAAGCAGAAAATTCTAAGAAAAGCCTTTTTGAATTTGAATCCAGTCTCTGGGAATATTAACACAAAAGAAGATAGAAGAATAGATCGTCAATATTTGGTTAGATGGCATGAAACTCTCCCAGGCGGAGAGTTTTTTATTTTTCAAAGTCAAAAGCCTTATATTTGTTGGCATCGGCCTGAAAGCTTGTTATGTCCTCAACATTTCTGGAAACCCCGATTGAATATCTGAAAGGCGTTGGTCCGGCCCGTGCGGAAATGCTGAAAAAAGAATTGCAGATTTTCACTTTCGGTGAATTATTGACTTTTTTCCCATTCCGTTATATAGACCGGAGTAAATTTTATAAAATATCCGAAATTACTGACGATAATGCCTTTATCCAGATTAAAGCTAAAATTGTCCGGATCCAGACTATCGGCACACACCGGAATCAGCGGATAATTGCTACGGTCCGCGATGATAGCGGAGAGATCGACCTGGTATGGTTCCAGGGATTAAAATGGATCGCCGAGAAGCTTTCACCTTTACAGGAATACATCATTTTTGGAAAACCATCCATTTTCAACGGTCGTTATAATATTCCTCATCCCGATTTGGAAATTCCACCCACACAGCCATTACCGCTATCAGAAACCATACGCCCTGTCTATAGCTCGACAGAAAAATTAAAAGCTAAAGGTCTTGATTTTAAAGGAATATCCCGATTGATGAAAAACCTTTTGATGAATGAAAAATTCTTTGTTCCCGAAAACCTGACTCCGGAAATTCTGAAACAACTTCACCTCGTTGACCGCAAGGATGCCTTTATCAATATTCATTTTCCCCAAAGTTCTGAATTGCTTTCGAAAGCCCAGACCCGGCTGAAATTTGAGGAATTATTTTTTATCCAGTTGCGACTCGCGAAACAACGAGCCGGCCGTCTTAAAAAGCATGCCGGACAACCATTCCTGAAAGTAGGCGATTATGTGAACCGTTTTTATAATCAACACCTGACTTTTGAACTGACCAAAGCGCAAAAACGAGTCATAAAAGAGATCCGCTCCGATCTTGGTTCCGGTTATCAGATGAACCGGTTGTTACAGGGGGATGTTGGAAGTGGAAAAACCCTTGTGGCACTGATGATCATCCTCATTGCCCTTGATAATGATTGCCAGTGCTGCCTTATGGCGCCAACAGAAATTCTGGCAAACCAACACTACCAAACTATCTCAGGCATGTTATCCGGTATGAATGTGAACATTCAATTGCTCACAGGCTCCACCAAAACAGCCACGCGACAGTTAATCGGGGAAGGACTTTTAAACGGCACGATTCACCTGCTTATTGGAACACATGCCCTTCTGGAAGAAAACGTCCGGTTCAAAAGACTTGGATTGGTCGTTATTGACGAGCAACACCGGTTTGGCGTAGCACAACGGGCTAAACTGTGGGAAAAAAATATAGTTACACCGCATGTCCTGGTTATGACTGCCACACCGATCCCCCGGACGCTGGCAATGACCTTGTATGGTGACCTCGACAGTTCAGTGATCGATGAAATGCCCCCGGGACGTAAATCGATAAAAACAAAGCATCTCTATGAACCGGACCGGCAAAAAGTGATTGGCTTTCTTCGCGATAAAATACGCGAGGGGAGACAAATATATATCGTTTATCCGCTGATCCAGGAATCAGAAACCCTTGACCTGAAAAACCTGGTCGATGGGTTCAAGACCATCCTGACCGAATTTCCGCCGCCGGAATATGCTGTCGGAATGGTTCACGGACAGATGAAACAGCAGGAAAAAGATGCGGAAATGAAACGATTTCTGGAAAGGAAGATTCAGATACTCGTGGCCACTACCGTCATCGAAGTTGGCGTTGATGTACCGAATGCCTCCGTAATGGTCATAGAAAATGCAGAAAGGTTCGGTCTTTCTCAACTCCATCAGCTTCGCGGCAGGGTTGGCCGGGGAAGCGATCAATCATACTGTATCCTGATAAGTGGTTATGAACTTACTACAGAGGCCCGCCAGCGGCTTTCTACCATGGTACGGACAACCGATGGATTCGAGATTGCAGAGACTGACTTACGGTTACGCGGTCCCGGAGACCTACTGGGTACCCAGCAAAGCGGTATCCTGAACCTTCGGATTGCTGATATAGTCAAAGATGAAAAAATGCTAAGATATGCCCATAACCTGGCAACGGATATCATTCAGGATGATCCTTTGCTTTCGAAAGAAAAAAATGACAATCTGGCACATCACCTGTTGCAAATGGATAAACATTCCCAAAATTGGGGCTTGATTTCTTAAATCCCAACTAATTTATTGCTATCTTTGTTCCCTCAAACCGGCCGTATTCATGAAAATTTCGTATAACTGGCTCAAACTTTATCTTGATATCAACCTGTCACCTGACAAGGTGGCGGATTTGTTGACCGGATGTGGATTGGAAGTGGAAAGTATGGAAATCTTTCAATCGGTTAAAGGTGGATTAAAGGGGGTCGTTGTTGGTGAAGTTCTGACTTGCAAACAACATCCCGATTCCGACCATCTGAGCATTACTACAGTTAACATTGGTCTTGGTGAGCCCTTAACCATTGTATGCGGTGCATCGAATGTCGCTGCCGGACAAAAAGTGCCCGTAGCTACCACCGGAACCACTTTGTACTTCAACGATAAACCATTGACCCTGCAAAGGACCAAAATACGCGGTGAAATTTCTGAAGGAATGATCTGTGCTGAAGATGAACTGGGTTTGGGAACATCCCATGCAGGAATCATGATCCTTGATCCTGAAGCGCCGGTCGGAACTCCCGCTGCACAGTATTTCAATATTGAAGAAGACTTCGTATATACTATAGGTTTAACACCAAACCGGACCGATGCAACTTCTCATCTGGGTGTTGCCCGCGATCTGGCGGCAGTGATCAATAATTCGGGACGCGAAAATAGACGGTCAACAGATCGTATAACGATCTCTTTACCTGACGTTTCAGCATTCACTGTCAATAATGACAACCGTCATATAGATGTCATCGTTGAAAATACAACGGGGTGTCCAAGGTATACTGCGCTTACACTTTCGGGAATTAAGGTGAAAGAATCTCCCGGATGGTTGAAAAACAAGCTGATGGCCATTGGTTTGCGACCGATAAATAACGTTGTTGATGTCACTAATTTCGTCCTCATGGAGTTGGGACAACCTTTGCATGCCTTTGACTGCAATAGGATCACCGGGGATAAGGTTATTGTGAAAAATTATCCGACGGAT
Source organism: Bacteroidales bacterium (assembly GCA_023229525.1). Lineage (GTDB taxonomy): Bacteria > Bacteroidota > Bacteroidia > Bacteroidales > FEN-979 > CAIVAT01. Next base: position 24,661 of record JALNZC010000008.1, on the reverse strand, counting down.
ACAAAATTTATCACGCTGGATAATATTGAACGTGAATTGACGGAAGAAGATTTGATGATCTGCAATGCCGTTGAACCAATGGTGATTGCAGGTGTTTTTGGCGGAGTGAAATCAGGTGTAACAAATGAAACTACCAGCATTTTTCTCGAAAGTGCCTATTTTAACCCCCGTCACATTCGTAAAACCGCACGTCACCATGGATTGCAGACCGATGCTTCATTCCGTTTTGAACGTGGCGCTGATTATGATGTTACTGAGTACGCCCTGAAACGGGCGGCTTTGTTGATACAGGACCTCGCCGGAGGTGAAATTTCCTCGGAAATAGTAGACGTTTATCCGGTACCGTTTCTAACTCAACATATCAATTTTTCCTTTAAAAACCTGGACCGGCTCATTGGAAAATCCATTGATCGAGGCGTAGTTAAGGATATTCTGCATGATCTGGGTATATCTGTAACTTCAGAAACAGAGACCGGATCTGACCTTACGCTGATCGTTCCTGCCTTTAAGTCGGATGTGACCAGGGAAGTTGACATTATCGAGGAGATCTTGCGGGTGTATGGCTACAACAACATCGATATACCGGATGAAATCAGGTCTTCCATTTCATTTACCAAAAAACCTGATCCGGAACAAATTCAAAACCATATTTCCGAATTCCTTTCGGCCCGGGGATTTCATGAAATCATGAACAATTCCCTGACGAAATCAGAGTATTATGAAGATAATTCAGGTTTTCAACCCGCTTTATCCGTCAGGATATTCAACCCGATCAGCCGGGATCTGGATGTCATGAGGCAAACACTTCTGCACGGAGCCCTTGAAAGCATAGTTTATAACCAAAACCGAAAACAGACTGACCTTAAACTTTACGAATTCGGAACAACTTATACCTTGTCTAATTCGGGAATCGTTCAAGGTTACCACGAAGAACAGCATCTGTCTTTGGTTTTGACCGGTCGAAAGGATCCGGAAAACTGGAACGATGCTGAAGAACCTGTTGATTTCTTTGTCCTTAAAGGTTTTATAGAAGCCATTTTCCGGACATTGGACCTCGACATCAGACAATTTTCAACCGAAACTGTTCATTCGGACATTTTTAGTAATGGACTTCGTTATATCGATGGCAAAAAAGAGTTTTTGGTAATGGGTTCCTTGAGTAATGTTCTCTTGAAGTCATTTGATTGCAAACCGCCGGTTTTTTATGCTGAAGTGAATTGGGATCATTTACTGACAATCGTTCCCGCTACAATAACACAATACAGGGAGATACCCAGATTTCCGGAAGTCAGACGTGATCTTGCTTTATTGCTGGATCAATCCGTTACTTTTGCTCAAATTGAAAAACTGGCATTTCAAACAGAAAAGAAACTCCTCAAGCACGTTGGATTATTCGATGTTTTTGAGGGTGATCAAATTGGGGAGAAGAATAAGTCATATGCCCTGAGTTTTATATTGCAGGATGACGAAAAGACGTTGACCGACAAGGAAATTGAAAAAACAATGGCCCGTCTGATAAAAGTTTTTGTAACAACCTTTAATGCCAGGATCAGGTAAAACTATCCTGAGTTTGTTTATGGATATACTGTCAATAAAACAACGATTTGGAATTATAGGCAATTCACCCTTGCTCGACCGGGCTATTGATATTGCCCGACAGGTTGCTACTACTGACATTACAGTTTTAGTCAGCGGTGAAAGTGGAACCGGAAAAGAGTTTTTTCCGAAAATTGTTCATCAGCTCAGCGCCCGCAAACATGGTCCTTATATAGCGGTAAACTGTGGCGCTATCCCTGAAGGGACGATCGATTCCGAATTGTTTGGGCATGAAAAAGGTTCTTTTACAGGAGCCCATGAAGCCCGGAAGGGATATTTTGAGGTTGTTGACGGGGGTACTATTTTTCTGGATGAAGTAGCTGAATTACCCTTGGGAACACAGGTCCGCTTATTACGGGTCCTGGAATCGGGTGAATTTATGCGTGTGGGCTCTTCCAAAGTATTGAAAACTAACGTGCGCGTTGTCGGTGCGACCAATATCAACATTCCTGATGCCATTATAACAGGAAAATTCCGGCAGGATCTTTATTATCGGTTAAGTACTGTACCGATTCTGGTTCCACCACTGCGTGAACGCCAAGAAGATATTTATCTGCTTTTCCGTAAATTCGCCTCTGATGCGGCCGAAAAATACCGGATGCCTGCGATCCAACTCGAGGAAGATGCCCAGCAAATAATTACAAACTACCGGTGGCCGGGGAATATCCGCCAACTTAAAAATTTTACAGAACAAATTTCGATCATTGAGAAGTCACGAACCATTGATGCAGCAACGATTGTAAAATATTTGCCTATTGGACAGAATAGTGAACTTCCGGTTTTGTATAAAGGGGAAGATGCTTCAAAGTTCAACGAAAGGGATTTGCTTTACAAAGTTTTGTTTGATATGAAGAAGGATATGAACGATCTGAAACAGTTGGTTATGAACCTGATGCAAAATGAAGATACCATCAATGATAATTTAGGAAAAAGCACCCATCTGATCAAAAGACTATACAAGGATTTTACGGATATCAAGGACCCTTCTCAACCCTTGATCGTAAACCAACAGGATGTTCGGTTCAATGCCCACGAACCTATACAGGAACCTGAAGAAGTTGAGGAAAATTTATCTCTTCAGAGAAAGGAGCAGGATTTTATTAAACGGGCACTGACCAAATATGAAGGTAAACGAAAGGATGCCGCGAAAGAACTGGGTATATCTGAACGTACACTATACCGTAAGATAAAGGAATACGACCTGGAGTAATATTATTGACAAGTGATAATGGTCAGTTGAAAAAGATGATGAAAAGAAGTGTTTTTTATTTATTTTTGTTTGGCCTTGTTCTCCTTAGCCAATCAGCCTGCCGTGTGAGTTATTCTTTTACCGGGGCATCCATTTCAGCCAATGTGAGAACCGTTTCAATTCCCAATTTTCCCAATAATGCCCCATTGGTAATACCTACACTGTCGCGAACCATCACCGACGCCCTTCGTGATTATTTTACTTCCCAAACCAACCTGATCCTGGTAGATCGCGGTGGTGACCTGAACCTGGAAGGGTCAATCACCCAATACGTTGTTCAGCCTGTGGCTATCCAGGGCAATGAAACAGCTGCCATGAACAGGCTGATAATCACCGTAAGTGTGAAATTTTCCAACAAAACTGATCCAAAGCAGAATTGGGATACTCCTGTTCAATTCTCACGATACCAGGATTATTCCAGTTCACTTGAGCTCTTTTCTGTACAGGAAAGCCTGATTGCTGGGATCACGGAACAACTTGTGACGGATATTTTCAATAAAGCAGTTGTTAACTGGTAAATCATTCAAACCGGAATAGTCAGAATGAATCGGCAGCAATTTTCGGAATTTGTCAACAATCCGGCATCAGTCAGTCCTCAAAGTTTGAAAATGTTGAAAGAACTTGTCAAACGTTACCCCTATTGCCAGACGGGACAAATATTATATGCCTATAACCTGTTCAGGGAAGAAAGTCTTCAATATCCACTCCAGCTGAAGAAAGCAGCTGCCTACTCCAGTGATCGCCGAAAATTAAAGGAACTTGTTAATACGGCCAATAAAATGTTGAGCCCGGATACGGGATTACAGCAATTTACACAGAAATCTCCCATATCCTCTGTCGCACAACCATCTCTTTATTCCGGAATTACCGTTTCTGAAATTCCTAAAGCCTCAGATCATCTTGCTGAAACGAATCCCATTATTGTAGATCCTATAAACGCAGATACCGAAACCGCGGAATTTACCGGTGCTGTTATAAAAGAAAAACTTGACAATTTAACGGTTTTACCGGCAGAAACAACTTCCATCGCGGGTATGGATACCTCTGCCGGCATTGGTGAACAACGAATTTCTTCACGGTATCATATTAGTGTGGGCCCATCTACCCTTTCTGAGGTCACATCAGAAAAAGACCAGGTGACATCGAAAGAATTACTCTTGATGGTAAGGAAACGACTTGCCCTCATCAATGCAGAAAAACATCCGGCGACCGGTCCCGGACCGGAAAAGTCTGATTCAGAAAAACTGAAAGAATTTGCCAGCAAAGAAGCGCTCATCAACAAGTTCATCATTGAGGAGCCCAGGATTACCAAACCGAAAATTGCCTTTTTCAGCCCTTCTGAGAGCGCACACAGAAGTAATATGGATGAAGAAGAAATAGTAAGTGAGACCCTTGCCCAACTCTATGCCAAACAAGGAAATATCTCCAAAGCCATTCAAATTTATAAGAAATTATCCTTGCTTAATCAAGAAAAAAGTCGTTACTTTGCGGCCCAAATTGAAAAACTCAACAACTGATTTAAAGTTTGGGTTTAAAAAAAATTGTATATTGTAAATCGTAAATCGTAAATAGAAATGGGTTTATATATTTTAATTTCCGTTCTTATTCTGATCGTCTGTGTTTTGATGGTCCTCGTCGTTTTAGTGCAAAATTCAAAAGGAGGCGGTCTCGCTTCAAACTTTGCCTCTTCAAATCAATTCATGGGCGTTCGCAAAACCGCCGATTTTCTGGAAAAGACTACATGGACCCTTGCAATCGTAATGCTTTTTCTAAGTCTCTTTTCTATTTTTGTGATCCCGAAAACGCAGGTAAAAGCGGAATCAACACAAAGCGAAATACAGAAACAGATTGATGACACCAAAACCACTCCTATTAAAGATTTTCAAACGCCTCCGGCTCAGAAAAAATAGTTTGGATCTGGCGAAGATTTATTGTAGAATCAATTAACAGGAGATAAAACCAAAAAAGAGCGTGTCAGATTGTCATAACAATCTGACATTTTTTTTTAAATCTACCGATCGACTGCAAAAATGTCCCAAAAAAATCAAGCATATTCATTTGGCACAAATTATGAAGAATGGTGGTGGCCTTTCAAAGAGGTAAGATTTCGTAATGTTTAACTTTAAATATAATAAGACATGACAAAAGTGAAGATTAAACCCTTAGCCGACCGCGTTTTAGTAGACCCGGCAGAGGCTGAAGAAAAAACAGCAGGTGGGATCATCATCCCCGATACAGCAAAAGAAAAACCCCAGAAAGGAACGGTTGTAGCCGTAGGTCCAGGGAAAAAAGACGAACCTATGACGGTTAAAGTTGGTGATCAGGTGCTCTATGGAAAATATTCCGGCACAGAAATTACCATTGATGGTTCGAATTATCTTATTATGCGCGAATCGGATATTGTCGCCGTAATTTAACCATCAGTAAGTATTAGGAAAACAACAAAGTATTAACATTAAAAACGAAAAACCATGTCAAAAGACATTTTCTTTAGCATAAAAGCAAGAGAATCGCTTAAAGAAGGCGTTGATGCCCTCTCGAATGCAGTAAAAGTAACTCTGGGGCCCAAAGGCCGTAATGTAATTATCGATAAATCCTATGGTTCTCCGGTTGTTACCAAGGACGGTGTAACAGTAGCAAAAGAAATCGAACTGAAGGATGCCGTAGCCAACATGGGTGCACAAATGGTAAAAGAAGTAGCTTCCAAAACCAGTGATATTGCTGGTGATGGAACAACGACAGCCACCGTTCTTGCCCAGGCGATATTCACTACCGGTCTGAAAAATGTTACTGCCGGCGCCAATCCAATGGATTTAAAACGCGGTATAGATAAAGCTGTTATTGAAGTAATCAAATCATTAAAATCGCAAACCCGGCAGATTGGCGACAGTATGGAGAAAATCGAGCAAATTGCTTCGGTTTCGGCCAACAATGACACTTTTATCGGAAAAATGATTGCTGAAGCCATGGGAAAAGTGAAAAAAGAAGGCGTGATCACTATCGAGGAGGCAAAAGGGATTGAAACCACCGTTAAGGTTGTGGAAGGAATGCAATTTGACAGGGGATATATCAGCCCTTATTTTGTAACGGATACGGACAAAATGGAAGTAGTTTTCGAAAATCCGTATATCCTTATTTATGATAAAAAGATAAGCGTGATGAAGGATCTTCTTCCATTGTTGGAGAAGGCTGTACAGACCGGCCGTCCTTTGATCATCATCAGTGAAGATATTGAAGGTGAAGCGCTGGCAACCCTGGTCGTGAACAAAATCCGCGGTACACTGAAAGTGGCTGCTGTAAAAGCTCCCGGATTCGGAGATCGCCGTAAAGAAATGCTGGAAGATATTGCTGTTCTTACAGCCGGGACCGTGATCAGCGAAGAAAAAGGATTCAAGTTGGAAGATGCAACACTCCAATATCTCGGACAAGCTGAAAAAGTCACAATAGATAAAGAAAACACAACCATTATTAACGGAAGTGGTAAAAAAGCTGACATCACTGGCCGCATCAATCAAATAAAAGCCCAGATCGGAACAACAACTTCCGATTACGATAAGGAAAAACTGCAGGAACGACTGGCTAAATTGGCCGGTGGTGTTGCTGTTATCTATGTCGGAGCAGCTTCGGAAACCGAAATGAAGGAAAAGAAATTCCGTTTTGAGGATGCTTTACATGCAACCCGTGCTGCCATTGAAGAAGGTATTATCCCTGGTGGAGGGGTGGCATACCTCCGTGCCCAAAAGTCCATCGAAAAAATGAAGGGCGACAATGAAGATGAAACCACCGGTATCGCTATTGTTAAACGCGCTCTTGAAGAACCATTACGTCAGATTGTGGAAAATGCCGGCCTCGAAGGATCAGTAATTGTCCAAAAAGTGAAGGAAGGCAAAGATGATTTTGGTTTCAACGCCCGGACCGAGGAATATGAAAATCTATACCAGGCAGGCGTGATTGATCCGACCAAGGTCGCCCGCGTAGCCCTGGAAAACGCTGCATCTATTGCCAGCATGCTGATTACTACTGAATGTGTTCTGGCAACACATAAAGAAGAAAAACCCGCCATGCCACCGATGAACCCGGGAATGGGCGGAATGGACGGCATGTATTAATAGTCGAATTAACAGACAAAAAAAGCCTCGGTTCCCCGGGGCTTTTTTATTTATTTTGCTTAATATTGTATATTATTAAATAGTTGAATATTTGATATATAACTCATTACGTTGTCCAAGAATATGACCAACGATATCCGACCCGATATACGGACTTTAAGCCGTGAAGAAATCAGACAAGGTTTAGCTCAACATGACGATAAAAAATTTCGTGTGCGACAGATTTATGAATGGCTTTGGATGAATGCCTGTATTTCGTTCGATGAAATGACTAATATCCCGAGTCCGACCCGGGAATTTCTTAAAACTAATTTTACTTTTTATACAGCCATTGCGGAGGCTGAACAGAAAAGCAAGGATGGGACTATCAAGGTGGGTTTTCGTCTGTATGACAGATCGTTAATCGAAGGTGTCCTAATCCCTTCAGAGGACCGGTATACAGCATGTATTTCATCTCAAGTCGGATGCATACTGGGATGCAAATTCTGTGCGACCGGGAACGGTGGCTTTACCAGAAACCTGACAGTTGGTGAAATTTTCGACCAGGTAGTTTATTTGTCAAAACTGGCAGGATACATTCGAAAACCCTCAGATGTAAACCTCAACCAGTTATCTGTCATCCGTCATTCTTTGTCAAACATTGTCTTTATGGGTATGGGAGAACCGTTCCTCAATTACAATCAGGTAAAAAAATCCATTGAAAAGATTACATCCGGGGAATCACTCGGTATGTCGCCCCAGCGAATCACTGTATCCAGTATAGGGATTCCCAAGATGATACGCACAATGGCCGACGATAACCCCAAATATCTTTTTGCGATTTCACTCCATGCAGCCAATGATGAAAAACGCAATCAGATCATCCCGTTTAATCTCAATCATCCGTTATCTGAGATCATCAGTGCTTTGAAATACTACCATTTGAAGACAAAAAAACGGATTACTATTGAGTATATTCTCTTTGCCGGATTTAATGATTCTTTGGCCGATGCCCATGAATTAGCCTTGTTCTGCAGAAATTTTCCCGTTAAGATTAACCTGATTGAATACAATCCGGTAAAAGAAACAGATTTTATCGGATCCGACCCATCAGTAACCCGGGCGTTCGTGAATTTTCTTGAAAAACGTAATCTGGTGGTCAATGTCAGGAAAAGCAGGGGGAAAGATATCGATGCAGCTTGCGGCCAACTGACCACCAATCTATTAAAAAGCAATTAATATGGTTGCAGCTATTTTTCGCATTGTTATATTATCAAAGGACCAATAATGTAAAACGAAAAAATATGAAGACCAATTTTAAGGTATCTGGCAACATTGTTGACGTAGTCGGAAAACGTATTTTTAAAGGGACAGTAATTGTGAACGACGGTAAAATTATCCAGATCCGCCAAGAACCGGTATCGGAACAGGAATTTATCCTCCCTGGTTTGATCGATGCCCATATCCATATTGAAAGCTCAATGTTGATTCCCTCGGAGTTTGCAAGACTGGCGGTCGTTCACGGAACCGTCGGAACTGTTTCCGATCCTCATGAAATTGCTAATGTCCTTGGAATTCCCGGGATAAAGTTCATGATCGAAAATGGTAAAAAAGTTCCTTTTAAGTTCAATTTTGGCGCTCCCTCCTGTGTACCTGCCACTTCATTTGAAACTGCCGGGGCATCTCTGGGTGTAAAAGAAGTAGAGGAGCTTTTACAAATGCCGGAGATTAAATATTTATCGGAAATGATGAATTTTCCCGGCGTTTTATTCAAGGATACTGAGGTAATGCAAAAACTGGAATTGGCCAGGAAAGCAGGGAAACCGGTGGATGGTCATGCACCCGGTGTTACCGGAGCCGATGCAGAAAAATATATCAAAGCAGGAATTTCAACGGATCACGAATGTTTTTCCCTGGAGGAAGCCCGTGAAAAAATTGCTTTTGGAATGAAGATTTTAATCCGGGAGGGAAGCGCAGCTAAAAACTTTGAAACACTCAGTTCTCTCATCGATGAGTTTCCCGACCAGGTAATGCTTTGCTCCGATGACAAACATCCGAATGACCTCGAACGAGGACATATCAACCTGGAAGTTAAAAGGGCACTCAGAATGGGCTTTGAAGCCATGAATGTTTTACGCTGTTGTACCTTCAACCCGGTGAATCATTATCATCTTGATATCGGATTACTGCAGCCCGGCGACCCGGCCGATTTCATACGGGTTGACAACCTTACCGATTTTAATGTCCTGGAGACCTATATTGACGGTGAACAAGTAGCCGAAAATGGGAAATCCCTGATCGAACATATAGTTGATGAACCCTTTAACAGATTTGAAACAGAAAAAATCGAAACAGCGGAACTTCATGTAGTTTCAGATGGTACGCGCATCCGGGTCCAAAAGGCCTTGGATGGACAACTGATAACCGAGGTTGTCGTGGCTATACCAAAAACCATCGATGAAAAAGTTATCAGTGACCCATTGCGTGACATTCTGAAGTTGGTGGTTAAAAACAGATATTTTCTTGCACCTGCTTCTGTAGGATTTATCTCCGGTTTCGGATTGAAAAAAGGGGCGCTTGCTTCATGTGTAGCGCATGACAGTCATAATATAGTTGCCGTAGGAACTGATGATGAATCCATTGCTGTCGCTATCAACATGATAATCGAATCCAAAGGAGGAATTTCGTTGGTTGATGGGGAAACCAGAATTATTTTACCATTACCTTTTGCAGGAATCATGTCGGGGGAGGATGGTTATTTTGTTGCCCGGAAATATGATATGATGGATAAAAAAGCCCGTGAAATGGGTAGTATGCTTACTGCTCCTTATATGACCCTTTCATTTATGGCGCTATTGGTTATCCCGGCATTGAAACTTAGTGATAAAGGATTATTTGATGGAACACGCTTCGCCTTTACCGAAATTTTTGAAAAATAATGTAAGATATTTATATATATTGGTAATTAAAATTTTTTACCTTTGACCAGTATTGTTAAAAATTTCACATTATGAAGAAAAAAACCACACTTGACATTGAAAAACTCGAAACCGCTGCCAGTAAACTGCGTGCTATGGCCCATCCCATGCGAATAGCCATTATAGACCTGTTGACCGAGAATAAAAAACTGACTGTTACCGAGATTTACGAACACTTAAGCATCGAACAGGCTGCAGCCTCCCATCACTTGAATATTCTCAAAAGTAAAGGGTTGCTGGATTCTAAACGCGATGGGAAAATGATCTATTATTCACTGAAAATACAGGTTCTGGCAAACATTATCGATTGTATTAATCAGTGTGTGACAACTCACTGATCTTTGACAATGCCGTCATTACAATTCCCAGTTTTCTTCCACATCCCAGTTTGATCTGATCTCAATGTTTTTGGGGAAGTAAAAAACCTTTTCAGGTTGTAGCCGGGAGCGATAATTTCCGGTATCCCATTTCCTGTTTTTATTTCGGTCGAGAATAGCTTTCAGTTTAAATTGTCCAGGTGAGATGTAATTCATTTTGATTTTTCCGGATTGGGTAACAATATGTTCTTCAATAATACTGGTCTCTTTTTCATTGAGTAATTGAACAATATATTGCCCGGGCTGATGATCAATATTCAGTGTTACGATTAAATTCCCGAAATCCCTTTCTGCTTTTGTTCTGAAAGTCTGAATGATGGAGTCATGGGAAATACCAGTTATCGAAAAAAACACTGAATCAGGAATAATAAGTTTGTAGTTTGTTTCCTCTTTCCACTTGTGATTTACCAAAAGATGTCGTTTAATGCTATCGGTAAATTCCAACTTTGCTTTCAGCGTATCTTTGTCCTCTATCAACAATACCCGTGATAAATCCCAGCGGGCCAAGGGGTATGATGCGATCAATTCCACCTTGTTTTTAAATTGGTTCAATCCGGAGCCTGACGCGGAGTTCTGAAATTCAAGATGTGTCCCTGTGGTTTTCTTGTCTGTTTTCCTGGATGTCGCTTTTCTTACCAGGTTAAGCCTCAACGTGTCGATCAGTTTCCCATCAATTACCATCCTGGCAATAAGAGTATCGATTTTGGGGCGGGTAAGCCAAAGGAATATTGTATCCTTTTTGGGGGAATATTCATCCACCCGCCAGGTTGAAATGGAATCAAAATTCAACGGAACGATATGAAGGTCATGAACGGGATAACGAAAGAATAGCATTGCTAACCCTTCTCGGGGGAATCGTGAATTTATCAGGCGTTGAGCGGAATCTATTTCTTCAAAAAGATAAAGGGTATAGAAAGGATAAAGCAATTCCATCTTTTTCAGGGAATCAATCTTGTGGATGGAATCGGAAATCCGGATTGAATCTAACTTCTTAGGTGAATTTTCTTTGGGTTTAATTGCTATTACCGTATCTTTTTTCGCACTATCAATTTTGGGTGGCACAATAAAATAGGATTTAACCAGGGTATCTGAGAAGGCTATCTTTTCAGAGGGTTGATTGAATATCAAATCTCCGTTCTGATCTGACAAGGCAAAAAGTAAAAAATCATTTTTTTTCAGATTGTTGAAAATGAAATTTCCTTTTTCGTCGGTTTTCGTAACATAATAGGGTGGCAATTTTAGCGGTAGTGAATCAAACGGTAGTGTGTCATTGTTATTGATGTATAGTTCGGCGAAGACATCTTTCTGGGGAATATGGTCGAAAGCATTTAACAGGTTTCCGCGCAGAGAGAGAGAGTCGATATAATCACCGGTCGAAAATACATAGGTAAAATCTCTAAGAATATTATTTTCGGTGATATCGGAAATGGCGTTTCCAAAGGAGATAGAATAGGTCGTGAAGGCTGCTAAGCTGTCATTGATTTTAATCACCAACGATTTTCCGCGAAGTTTTGGATCAAGGCGTTCCCTGAGCGGTGGAGAAATGAAAATTTCCGACAGGGGATTTTTCAGGTTGATAAACTCATCAAACACGATGCGGATGGAATTGGTGTTGAATTTCACTGTCCGGTTGGCAGGGTCGCATAACAATACCACCGGTGGTTTAACATCTTTAGGTCCGCCTTCGGGCGTCACGGGATTTGCACAGGATACCATCAAAAATGCAGAAAAGATAGACAGACAATAAAATATATTTTTTTTTTGTGACACCCGGGACAAGTTTTTATTATGTTTGCGACCCCAAATTTACCAATCGTTTTTATAAAAGAACTGTTTTTATTATTAATTTTACATTGTTAATCAACAAACAATAAGTGTATGTCAGGTCACAATAAATGGTCTACAATTAAAAGGAAAAAGGGTGCATTGGATGCCAAGCGCTCAAAAATTTTCTCAAAGATCATCAAGGATATTACCATTGCGGTCAAAGAAGGAGGTGCAGATCCCGACGGAAATCCACGGCTGCGTTTGGCTATCGCCAACGCCAAGGGTGCCTCCATGCCCAAGGATAATATTCAACGGGCTATCAGTAAAGGCGCAGACAAGGATGCAGCGGCTCTGATCGAATCGACGTATGAAGGTAAAGGGCCTCACGGAGTGGCTATTTTTGTAGAATGCACCACCGATAACCTGCAACGGACTGTAGCCAATGTACGTGCTCATTTTAACAAACACGGCGGGGAATTGGGACAGAATGGCATGTTGAATTATCTCTTTGAGCGTAAAGGTATCTTTGTAGTTCCGCAGGGAGATCTTAACCAGGATGAATTTGAGATGGAGGTGATAGATGCCGGCGCAGAAGATATTGCATTGGAAGATAATGCTTTTACGATAACGACCGCCATGGAGGATTTCGGGAGTATGATCAGAAAGTTTGAACAATTGAAAATCGAACCGGAAAGCGCCTCATTGCAAAGAGTCCCAAAAACGACAGTAACCCTCGACGAGGAAGCTACCCGTAAGGTTTTAAAATTGATCGATATTATTGAGGAAGATGAAGATGTTCAAAATGTCTTTCACAATCTTGAGATCAGCGATGAGATGGCAGAAAGGTTATAAAAGATTATAATAAAAACGCGGCCAAGCCGCGTTTTTTTGTTTTATACCTCGCAGATAAATTGGGTCAGGTTGATTCTCTTTGGTAATTCCAGTTTTTTACGAAGCCGGATGCGTGAAATTTCCGTACTTGGGGCGGTGATTTTCAGAATATGTGAAATTTCTTTTGTGTTCAGGTTCATTCTAAGGAGAGCGGCCAATTTGTGATCATTGGGTGTCAATTGAGGAAATTTCTTACGTAGGCGATCGAAAAACCCAGGATGGATTTTCTCAAAATGAGCCTTGATACGATACCAGTCATTATCGAATTTAATATTTTCATCAATGGTTTTTAATACCTTACCGATGTCAGCCTTGTTGATGGTCTTTTCTTTTTTCAATAAGCGGTTGATCTCTTTTTTTATCAGACCAATAATTTTATTTTTCTGAGAAATAAAGATAGAGGAGGTAGCAAGCTCACGATTGATAAGGTCAAGTTCCATATTGTGTTTTTGCTTGAGCAACTGGTTTACCTTTTGTTCAGCACGGATGCGTTCCTGTAAGCGTTGATTGCGTTCTTTCTCAACTTTTTTACGCTGTTCGATCTCATTTTTAAGTTCGGAAATAATCCGTTCGTTAGTTATCTCCAGATTTCGCTGGTAATTAGCTACTTCGATTGCCGCTCTGATCTGATCGATATCAACGGGTTTGAAAAGATAGGCATAGGGTTTAAGGGAAAAAGACTTGGCGAAGACTTCGCTTTTATTCAGGGAAGTGAGAAAGATAATTCCACAATTATAGTTTTCGGTCAGAATCCTGGCTGCTTCAATCCCATCCATTTTGCCTGCCAGTTTCACGTCCATAATTACGATGTCAGGCTCTTTGTCGGTCTCCTGCAAATTCGCGATGTTTTCTATCGCGCTTTCTCCTTTTGCATCAATTCCAAGAACCTCATACCCCAGTTCGGAAAATTTATTTTTCAGATCATGGGCGATGATTAACTCATCTTCAACGATATACAAACTGATTGGTGCCATTTTTTTAAGTTTAGAAGTTAAAATCTGAATTTGTTACAATATTATATGTGTCTATTGCGATGACCAGTTCTTCATTTGTTGGCATAACCATGGTAACGACAGGAGACCCCGGACGGGTTAAGATCGCTTCACGTCCTCTTGTGGTATTACGTTCAGGATCAAATTGAATCCCTAGAAATTCCATCCCTTCCAAAATCCGATTGCGGGTATCCGTATCATTTTCTCCAATACCACCGGTAAAAACAATCAGATCGACTCCACCCATCGCGGCTATATAAGCGCCGATATATTTTTTGACCCGGTAAGCATACATTTCGAGGGCCAGTTTGGCACGTTTATTACCGTTTTCAGCTGCTTGTTCAACATCACGCATATCAAAAGAAATCCCGGATATCCCGCAAACCCCGCTTTTTTTATTAAACATGGCATTGGTGTCAGCAATACTGAGATTCTCTTTTTCTGCCATGAAAAGTAAAACACCCAGATCAACATCTCCGCTACGGGTACCCATCATGAGTCCTTCCAGGGGAGTGAACCCCATCGATGTGTCCATAGATTTCCCCTTCCGGATTGCAGCTACAGATGATCCGTTTCCAAGGTGACAGGTGATGATGTTTACATCATGAAAATCCTTACCAAGGAAACGGCAGGCTTTCTGTGCTACATATTTATGTGATGTTCCGTGAAAACCATATCTGCGGATCCTGTATTTTTCGTAGTATTCGTAAGGAATTGCATAAAGATATGAGAATGCAGGCATGGTTTGGTGAAACGATGTGTCGAATACGGCAACTTGAGGAACGTTTGGCAGGATTGACTCAATGGATAAGATTCCCTTGAGATTGGCCGGGTTGTGAAGCGGAGCAAGTTCGATACATTTTTCAATGTCACCCTTTACATTTTCCGTAATAAGGGCGCTGGATTTGAAATTTTCTCCGCCATGTGCAACACGGTGGCCAACCGCGGCAATTTCGTCTTCATTTTTGATTACACCAAAAACGGGGTCTTTTAAAATTTTCAGAATGAGATTGATACCAACCTGATGATCGGGAACTTCTTGCGTAATTTTATGTTTATCCTTCCCGGTAACCTGATGAGTAAGTTCACTGGTGGCCAGACCAATGCGGTCGAGTAATCCTTTAGCGATAAGAACTGTTTCTTCTGAAATTTCAATCAGTTGGTATTTGATCGATGAGCTACCGCAATTTAGGACCAGAATTTTCATTGATGAGCTAATTATTTAGTGATTGAATGAGTAGACGAGATCGTTTTGTCAGAACCAAACATCAAAGATAATATGTTAGGGTATGCAAACATACAATAAAATTATGTTTTTGCAAAGGAAAATATTAATAAAACGCAATAAACGTTTTTTCGATAATTATCAGGACCATTTTGAAAGATTTTTTTGATTGATAGCCTTCTACAATCACGGAATGCAAATTAGTTGTATTTTTGGTCAACCTAATCGGAAGGCATCATGGCTTTGATCAATTCCTTCGTTTCCTGGCTAATGAAAAAGCGTATGTGCCAGATTGAGCTTTTCATGCGGTACCCGCATGATGTACAAGCCGAGTGGTTAAGGAAACTTCTCAATACTTCAAGAAATACAGAATGGGGAAGACGGTTTGATTTCAAATCCATCTTTACTCCGGAGCAATTCCGGGAAAGGATACCAATAAATGATTATGAATCATTAAAGGGATCGATTGAACGACTACGGCAGGGAGAACAAAACATTCTCTGGCCATCAGAGATCAAATGGTTTGCACGTTCTTCGGGAACGACGAACGATAAAAGTAAATTCATCCCTGTCAGTCAGGAAGCATTGGAAGAGTGTCATTTCAAAGGGGGCAAGGATCTGCTTTCCATTTACTGTAACAACCATCCCGATACCAAACTCTTTGACGGAAAAGCCATTGCCATGGGCGGATCGCATCACATTATCGAGGTAAACAATGAATCCTATTACCAGGGCGACCTTTCGGCCATCCTTATTCAGAATTTGCCAAGCTGGGTCGAGTTTTTACGTACCCCCAATTTGTCGATAGCGCTGATGGATGAATGGGAGAGCAAAATTGAAATGATGGCAGCAGAAACCATCCATCACGATGTGACAAATATTTCCGGAGTTCCATCCTGGACACTGCTGCTTTTTAAGCATGTACTGGAGATCACTGGGAACAAACATTTGTTGGAAGTTTGGCCAAATTTTGAACTTTTCATTCATGGCGGAGTCAATTTTGCCCCTTACCGGGAACAGTTCCGGCAAATACTTCCTTCGGATAAAATAAATTATCTGGAGACTTATAACGCTTCGGAAGGTTTTTTCGGGATACAGGATCGCGACAAGGCCGATGACATGCTGCTTATGCTCGATTATGGAATATACTATGAATTCATTCCACTTGATCAGATTGATTGTGAAAACCCAAGGGCTTATAGTCTGGCAGAGATTGAGCTTTATACCAATTATGCCATGTTGATCACCACCAACGCCGGATTATGGAGGTATATGATCGGCGATACGATCCAGTTTACATCAAATTCCCCCTATCGAATCAAGATTACAGGCAGAACAAAAAATTTCATCAATGCTTTTGGCGAGGAACTGATCATCGACAATGCAGAAAAAGCTTTGGCTATTGCATGTGAACGCTGTCATGCCATTTTGAATGAATATACGGCAGGACCGGTCTATCTGGAGGGAAAACAAAAAGGCGCTCATGAATGGCTGATTGAATTTGAAAAACCACCCGAAGATTTGGCGTTCTTCGCAAGTATACTCGATACAGCCCTGAAATCATTAAACTCAGATTATGAAGCCAAACGTTATCATGGAATGCTGCTGAAAGAACCCATGATCCGGATAATGCCAACCCATACATTTTATCACTGGATGAAATCCAAAGGTAAACTGGGCGGCCAGCATAAGGTTCCACGATTATCGAACGACCGTAGATATATTGATGAAATACTGAAATCAGGATTTCAGGTATAACTCTTTTTTTATACATTTGATTTAAATTTGAAACCATGCATATTGCCATAGCCGGAAATATAGGTTCGGGTAAAACCACCCTCACCAGCCTGTTAGCCAAACATTTTGGATGGGACCCTCATTATGAGGATGTTGATACCAATCCATATCTTAATAGTTTTTATGAAGATATGCAAAGATGGTCGTTCAATCTTCAGATCTATTTTCTCAATAGCCGCTTCCGGCAGGTTGTCGACATCAGGAAATCGGGAAAAACAGTGGTTCAGGACCGTACCATTTATGAGGATGCTTTCATTTTTGCACCGAATCTTCATTCCATGAACCTGATGAGTAGCCGTGACTTTGATAATTACCGGTCGCTTTTTGAGCTGATGAGTACCTTCATTCAACCCCCCGACTTGCTTATTTATCTGCGGGCCACTGTACCTACCCTGGTCAACCAGATACAGAAAAGAGGAAGGGATTATGAAAATGCCATTCGCCTGGACTATCTCAAAAACCTGAATGAAATGTATGAAGAATGGATAGAAAATTATACCTTGGGAAAACTATTGATTATCGATGTTGATACACTTAAAGTGAACGAGAATCCCGAAGATCTGGGATCAGTGATTGAAAGGATCAATGCTCAATTACATGGTTTGTTTTAAATAATGAAAATTTTAGGTGTAATTCCTGCCCGTTATGCTTCCACTCGCTTTCCGGGTAAACCCCTTTTTGTAATTCATGGTAAGACCATGATCCGGCGGGTTTATGAACAGACAATGAAATGCGAAGATCTTGATCATGTAATTGTGGCCACAGATGATGATTCCATCAAAATGCATATGGATTCATTCGGTGGACATGTAATAATGACCTCGGATAAACATCGCAGCGGGACTGAAAGATGCCTGGAAGTTGTTAATAAATTAACACAGATCGGAAAAAAATATGATGTGGTGATTAACATTCAAGGGGATGAACCCTATATTGATCCCTTACAAATAAAGCAGGTAATCTCTTGTTTCACGCAACCGGGGACTGAAGTAGCTACATTAATAAAAAAAATAATTTCCACCGATGAACTTTCCGATCCTAACGTGGTAAAAGTCGCAATTGACGTCCAGGGTAAAGCCCTTTATTTCAGTCGCTCCACCATTCCGTTTACCCGTGGAAAAGATACCAGCGACTGGATACATTCCACTATATATTATAAACATATCGGAATTTACGGGTATCAATCAGATGTATTGAAACAATTGGTCGCTTTACCCTGCTCACCGCTTGAATCAGCCGAATCGCTGGAACAACTTCGATGGCTCGAAAATGGTTTCCACATCCAAACACAAATCACTGAAATTGAAAGTGTTTCAATCGACGTTCCCATGGATTTATTAAAAATTACTAACAGATCCTGACCAGGGCGTTAAAATTCGAGTATCTTAGCCCATTCATTTTAAGAAAGACAGGAATTATGGATATTAATCATTGTATTTCAGAATTGCTGACAGTGCATGATTGTGTGATTATTCCCGGTTTCGGTGGTTTTATCGGGAATTATTCCCCTGCACAAATCGATCCGATACATCATTCCTTTCGGCCACCTTCAAAGAAACTTTTATTCAACATTAATCTGAAACAAAATGATGGGTTGCTTGCCACATGCGTGTCAGCTTCTTGCGGCACTTCATATGATGATGCCTGCCTGATGATCGACACCTTTGTCCAGTCATGCAAAGCCATATTGAAATCGGGAAAATCCTTTATCATCCCGGATGTTGGAAGATTATATTCCGGTCGCGAAGGGAACATTCAGTTTGAACAGGATAAAAACAGCAATCTGCTTCCCGATGCATTCGGGTTGACCCTTATTATTTCTCCTCCGGTGACCCGTAATTATCGTCCCATGAAATCTGGTCGTTCCTTGGAAGCCCATCATGATACGCGACCGGAAAGACGATGGATAACCACAAAATCATTGCGGTGGGCTGCAATTTTAGCTTTACCTATTGGTATAGCTGCCATTGTTGGTGTGACCCAATACGACAAATTGAAAACTTCAACTACAAATGATGCTGGAATATTCAGTTCCGTCCTTTCACGTTTTTCATCCACATCCCTTGTCGACAAAAAGGAAGCACCTGCAAAACCAACTAAAACACTGCCACATTACAATGCAATACCTTCCGTCTTTAATCAGGAAATAGTAACCAATAAAAATACTATTTCGGTGATAGATGAATCGAATAACCAGGCATATAATGATATCCCAATATTCAAAGCAATCCCGGAATCCGCAAAATTTAAGCTAAAAGAGACAAGAGGACCGGCATCTGATACGGAGGCTAAGAGCCATTCCGATGATAACTTTGCTGTCATAATAGGGGCATTCAGATTGAAAGAAAACGCAGAAAATTTAATTTCCCAGTTAAAACAAAAAGGGACTGACGCTTTGATTTTTGATCGATCGCGAACAGGCCTTTACCGGGTAACAATCGGCGCTTTTTCGGAACGAAAAGAAGCCTTGCAATTGCTCTCTTCGGCAAAATCGGGCGATTTCAGCGGCGCTTGGTTACTCGCAAAATAAATTTTTCCTGTGCCCAAAAAAAAGCTCATCCACTTTCAGGAAAATCTTACTTTCCCTCATCTTCTTCAACCTGAATATAAAACCCTGATTACAGGATTCGAAATCCAGTCGCATTGGCATAATAAGCTTTTCCATAATTCACATCCTATAGTCCTTGAATTGGGATGCGGCAAAGGCGAATATACCGTTGGACTCGCAGATCTTTATCCGGATAAAAATTTTATCGGAATTGACTGGAAAGGTGCCAGACTCTGGCGAGGCTGTAGAACGGTTGCTGAAAAAGGAATGAAAAACGCAGGATTCATCCGTGCCCTGGTTGACCATACTGGAAATCTCTTTGCTCCTGGTGAAATATCGGAGATCTGGATTACTTTCCCTGATCCCCAGCCTAAAAGGGAACACCGTCGGCTGACTGCTCCCGGTTTTCTCGAAAAATACCGGAAAATTCTCTGCCGGGATGGTATTATTCACCTGAAGACAGACGACCGGGAATTTTTTCAATATACCATGGATATCATACGGGAATACGGTCACCATTTACTTTGGTCAACGGTTGATCTGTATCATTCGGGAATCGAGGATGATGTTATCAAAATCCAGACGTATTACGAAAAAATGTGGTTGGAAAAAGGTAAAAAAATCTGTTACCTGCGATTTCAACTTTCTTCATCTTTTTAAGCAAGGTCGATCCGGTAAAACCGGTGAAACCGCGTAGGGAAGCGAACCTGTTTTTTCGTAATATTGGGTAATTCCTTATATTTGCGCTACTTTTATGTCAAAACGGCTACACTTATTTGGACTAACCGACTGAAATATTAATTACCCCCACTGTCATGGACGATAACCAGGGTGCAGAACTTTTTCAGGAATTTCCTCCGGTGTCAACAGCCGCCTGGGAGGAAAAAATCAAAACTGATCTTAAAGGAGCGGATTACGATAAAAAACTGATCTGGAAAACCGATGAAGGATTCAAAGTCAAACCCTATTACAGGAGTGAGGATCTGCATGGGCTTGAGTACCTGCGTTCGCTTCCTGATGAAGCGCCATATGTAAGAGGGATTAGAAAAGATCATAACCAGTGGATTATCCGTCAGGATATATTAACATCTGAAATCGAAAAGACCAATCAGCTTGCATTGGATGCCATTTCGAAAGGTGTCGGTGCGGTCGGCCTGATGTCAAAGGAAGTGACGACCCACAAGCAAATGAATCAATTATTGGCCGGTATTGATCTTTCACGGACAGGGGTTCATTTTATCTCTTCACGCTCTTATCCCTTAACACTTGAATTATTTATTTATGAGATCAATCACCGGGGAATAGAGGGAGAAAAAATCCATGGTTCCATCAATTTTGACCCGATAGGCTATTTGTTACGAAAGGGAGAATTTTATATAAACTGGGCCCAAAACCTTGAGGAGACAGAATACTTGTTGACTACCATACAAAAACGTTTTCCCCATTTCAAAGCCATCAACATCAATGGTCATTTTTTCCAGGATGCCGGATCAACCCTGGTCCAGGAATTGGGATTCAGTTTGGCTTCGGCCAATGAATACCTTGCAAGCATGACCACCAAAGGGTTTTCGGTGGATTCTCTCGCGCCTTATTTTCAGTTAACATTGGGGATAGGCCCGAATTATTTTATGGAGATAGCGAAATTACGTGCTGCCCGGTTGTTGTGGACAAAGATGGTTGAACAGTATCATCCTAAAAAAATTGAATCGCTTAAATTGTTTATCCACTCAACCAGCGCTTTGTGGAATAAAACGCTATCCGATCCCTATGTCAATATATTACGCACGACAACTGAAGGCATGTCCGCTGCTCTTGGAAATGCTGATTCGATTACCATTCAACCATTTGACATTTCATTTGCGGAACCAGATGAATTTTCCAGTCGGATTGCGCGGAATCAACAACTGATACTTAAAGAAGAAGCCTATCTCGATAAAATCGCAGATCCGGCCGGCGGCGCTTATTACATTGAAAATCTGACACATTCCATTGCCTTTCATGCCTGGGAACTTTTCAAAAAGGTGGAAGAAAGAGGAGGTATTATAAAATGCATTACCAAAAACTTTCTGCAGGATGAAATAGCACGCAGCCGTAGCCAAAAAGAGATGGATTATGCCCAACGTATCACCGTTCTCATCGGAACTAACCAATATCCAAATCTGCTGGAGCATTTGCCGGAAAGAACAGGATTTCCCGATGAATCTACTTCAGATATCGTCACTCCTTTCGCAAAATTACCCCGGTTTCGTGCAGGAAAAGCATTCGAAGAAATAAGACTGGCGACAGAACAATATGTGAAAAATGGCAACAAACGACCTTCCGTTTTCCTGCTGACCATAGGTAACCTGGCTATGCTGAGGGCACGCGCAGGATTTATTACCAACTTTTTCGGTTGCGCTGGATATGAGATACTGGACAATGCGGGATTCGCTACCATAGAGCAGGGAGTTGCTTCCGCTTTGGCTTCTAAAGCTGAAATTGTGGTCATTTGCAGTTCCGATGAAGAAAATGCAACAGTGGCACCTGAAATCGCGCGACAAATTAAAAATGCGGATGAAAAAATTAAAATATTGGTAGCCGGCTACCCGAAAGATATTATCGAAACTTTAAGGACTGCCGGTGTTGACGATTTTATTCACAGGCAAAGTAATTTATTGTTAATCCTGCGAACCTATCAGTCATTATTTGGAATCATGTGATTTGCTGTTTTTTATGATAATCATGGACATTCCTTCCGAATCATCGAACATTCCCAGAGGATCTTTGTCCATTCTCGAGGCGGAGAATGATTCCATCAATCTTCGTTTGATAAAAGCGACCTTGACAGATGCGGGATACAAGGAACATTGTATGGCTTCAGGAATGGATGATTATTTAATAAATCCTTCGGACAAAGTGAAATAATCAAGTCGCCGGCAATAACTTCAGCAAAATGAAAAAGATTCTTATAGCCATTATTTTCTTTCTTGTTTTTTTTGATTGTCCTTTGCTGAACGCCCAAGATGAGAAAGTGTTTGAAGAGATCAAGGCACAGAAAGACAGCACTGGCGTAACCCTGAATTTTGGCGCCGATATCATGAGCCTCTACATCTGGAGAGGATATGATATCGGAAATTCACCGGCTATTCAACCCAATCTCAATTTTTCATGGAACGGACTGAATATTGGAGCCTGGGGTTCCTATGCCTTTGCAAAACATACCATTCTAATCAATGACTCTACTTATATTGATGCAGGAAATTACGCCGAAGTCGACCTTTATATCTCTTATACTTTCAAATGGTTCACACTGATGGTATTTGATTATTTTATCATGAACGGGCTCAACTCTAATGAGGGAAACCGGTATTTTGATTATAACAATAAAACCACCGGTCACACTTTCGAAGGGACCCTCTCATTTGATGGTACTGATACTTTTCCTCTTCAGCTGATTGTGAGCACATTATTTTACGGTGATGACAAGGATAAGGATTCTACCGGTGTATATGGGTTAGGGACTAAAAACAATTTCTCGACTTATTTTGAGGCTTCTTATACTTTCAACATTGACAAAATTGGTGTGGAAATAAAACCATTTATCGGTGGAACACCATTTGGGAGTTCATGGTATGGCCCCAAAGCGGGAGTGACAAATATTGGAATGACAGCACAGAAAACGATAGAAATTACCAAAACATATAGTTTGCCGGTACAGGTTTCCCTTATTACGAATCCTCAGGCACAAAGTGCCTTTCTTGTTTTTGGTATATCATTATAATTAATGGAAGAACTATTTATAGAACGATGAGACCCGATTTTTCAAATGTTGATTTCAAAACTGATTCTTGCAGCAAATCCTTTGCTGAATGGGAGAAGGAAGAAGGGATTCAGAAAAGCTGGATGACCCCTGAACAAATTCCGGTGAAACCGGTTTATGGTGAAAATGACCTGGCGTATATGGAACATTTAAATTATGCTGCCGGACTCCCACCCTTTTTACGTGGACCCTATTCGACTATGTACGTAATGAGTCCATGGACTATCAGACAGTACGCGGGTTTTTCCACCGCCGAAGAATCGAATGCTTTTTACCGGAGCAATCTGAAATCCGGGCAGAAAGGATTATCGGTTGCCTTTGACCTGGCCACTCACCGTGGTTATGATTCGGACCACGAAAGGGTGGTGGGAGATGTCGGAAAGGCAGGTGTAGCCATTGATTCCATCCTGGATATGAAGATCCTTTTTGATCAGATTCCATTGGATAAGATGTCGGTTTCCATGACAATGAACGGTGCGGTATTACCGATACTGGCTTTTTATATAGTTGCAGCAGAAGAGCAGGGTGTTCAGATGGATAGACTAACGGGTACCATTCAGAATGATATCCTGAAAGAATTTATGGTAAGGAATACTTACATTTATCCACCTACCCCTTCAATGAAGATCGTTGCCGATATTTTCAGGTTCACGACGAAACATATGCCGAAGTTTAATTCCATCTCCATCAGCGGATACCATATGCAGGAAGCCGGAGCTACATTGGCTATTGAATTGGCTTACACGCTGGCTGATGGATTGGAATATCTGCGGGCAGGTATTAATTCCGGGATGGATATCGATACCTTTGCTCCTCGTTTATCTTTTTTCTGGGGTGCAGGGATGAATCATTTTATGGAGATCGCCAAAATGAGAGCAGCACGTCTGCTTTGGGCGAAAATCGTGAAGCAATTCAATCCGAAGAATCCGAAATCTATGGCGTTGCGCGCGCATACCCAGACATCGGGGTGGAGTCTGACCGAACAGGATCCATACAATAATGTGACGCGTACCTGTGTGGAGGCACTTGCAGCGGTTCTCGGACATACCCAGTCGCTGCATACAAATTCACTGGATGAGGCCATTGCATTACCAACCGAATTTTCAGCCCGGATTGCACGCAACACCCAAATATTCCTGCAGGAGGAAATTCAAATCTGCCGTTCATTGGATCCATGGGCGGGATCATATTATGTGGAAACACTGACGCACGAAATTGCAAACAAGGCGTGGGAGTTGATCCAGGAGGTTGAAACGTTGGGTGGAATGGCCAAGGCGATTGAAACGGGAATTCCCAAGATGCGCATCGAAGAAGCCTCGGCACGCAAACAGGCACGGATTGATTCGGGAAAAGA
>JALNZC010000007.1 GCA_023229525.1 Bacteroidales bacterium | reverse complement strand
ACTTATTAACAAATTCTGATGTTATTGACAAAAAAGAAAAAAGTACCAAAAAAGAAAAAAGTCAACAAACAACAAAAGAGTTTAATAGTTATTGAAAAAAGTCAACCTATTTCAGTCATCATCAATCCTGCATCCTGCATCTTGCATCCAACATCCTGCATCCAACATCCTGCATCTTGCATCCTGCATCATGCTTAACCGTATATTTGCCACCTGAAAAATGATGGGAAATGGGTTTTACCAAGGAACTGATGCGATGGTATGACAAGAATAAAAGGGATTTACCCTGGCGGAATACCAATGATCCTTATCTGATATGGCTTTCGGAGATCATAATGCAGCAGACAAGAATAGAGCAGGGGCTTCCTTATTATCGAAAATTTGTCGGGGCATATCCTGAGATCAGCGCATTGGCTGCCGCTCGTGAAGAAGATGTATTGAAACTTTGGCAGGGGCTTGGATATTATAACCGGGCGCGGAATTTACATGAAGCGGCAAAACAGATCATGAAACAGTTTGACGGACAATTCCCCGATTCATATACGACAATTTTAACTTTAAAAGGAGTCGGGGAATATACGGCTTCCGCCATTGCTTCGATTGCCTTTCATTTGCCACATCCTGTGGTTGACGGAAATGTTCTGCGTTTTTTTTCCCGTCATTTCGGGGTAAAAGATCCAATCTCATCAGTAAAAGCCAAACTTACCATTCATAAAAAAGCAATGGAACTCATTGACAGGAATGATCCGGGATCTTATAATCAGGCAATAATGGAGTTCGGTGCCCGGATTTGCATTCCCAGGAATCCTCTTTGTAACCAGTGTCTCTTTCAGCAATCATGTTTTGCATACAGTAATCGGTTGGTACAGCTGTTACCGGTAAACACAAAACCAGCGAAACAACGTGTCCGTCACTTTAATTACCTTGTGATTAATTGTGAAACCGGGAATTCTTTGATTATAAGAAAAAGGATAACACAGGATATCTGGAAGGGATTGTATGATTTCCCTTTGATTGAAACTTCGAAAGCGATCACAACCGACTCTTTAAAATCAATGCCGGAGTGGTCTATAATCAAACAATTAGAACCGGAATCCCAGGTACACCGGTCGGCAATTTTTCGCCATGTGCTTACCCATCAGGTAATTTTCGCACGTTTTTTTGAGATTAAAGTAAAACAGGTTTCCGGACTGCCTGAAGGTTGGATAAGGGTCTACGATTTAAAAAAGATCCCTGTACCACGATTAATTGAAAAATTTCTTGAACAAAGACAACGTTTTTTTTAATTTTGCCCCACCGATTTTTTTCATTCAAATGGACGACGGACCTGCGAGAGAGATTCAAATAACCCCACCACGCCACTCAAGGGTGTAAACCTGATTTGCATCATGGTTCTTCATCCTTCTTTGACGTGAAACACAGGAAGGAGGCTGACATGACATCGCAAATTACCTTCTATTTAAGCCAGATTCTTGGGAAAAGTTACATTTCTGATGATGGCATAAACCTGGGAAGGATCAAAGATCTTCTGATCGATCAAACACCATTGCCGGGTAATGAGGCAGAACCTATACGACCTCGTGTGGTTGCTGTTAAAGCAAAAAATGGGGATATGACCCGGATTATCGATTTTTCATCATTTGAAATTAAAAAATTCAAACGAAAACTCAGAATTACTTGTCAGGAAATACTTGATATTTCTCCCGAATCATTCTTAAATTGTTTTTGGTTGGCGGAAAATATTCAGGATAAACAGATTGTCGATATCAACGGCCGAAAACTCGTTCGTGTTAACGACATACGTTTGGTGATGATTCCTTCCGGTACTTATGCTATTGCCGTGGATGTGGGAATTGAGGGTTTGCTCCGGAGAATCGGGATTGACATACCTATCCAGACGATCCTGGATATTTTCAACATCGACATTCCCGGGAAGTTCATTTTATGGGATGATATTGAAGCTGTTGATTTTACCAATGCGAGTATCAAGCTTTCAAAGGCTTCATCCAAGTTAAATACCTTACATCCTTCCGATCTGGCCGATATTATTGAGGATCTTGATAAACAATCCCGGACAGTGGTGTTTGCCTCCCTTGATGAAGAAAAAGCAGCAGACGTTCTTGAGGAACTGGAACCCCATGCCCAGATTCACATTGTTGAGAGCCTGCCTGTTGAGAAAGTCGCCGACGTACTTGAGAAAATGCCGGCTGACGAAGTAGCAGACCTGCTCGATTCACTGACCGAAGATAAAGCAGAAAAATTGTTGGAGGAGATGGAAAAAGAATCTTCCGAAGAGGTTAGGGAATTACTGGAATATCAGAATAAGTATGTGGGATCACTGATGACTACCGATTATTATACTTTCAATGAAAACCTTTCTGTGGCTGACACTTTTCAGGAACTTCGTAAACAGCAACCGGAGCCTTCACATATCTACTCGATCATTGTGATAGATAAAAATGAGCATTTCCTTTCTGTCATTTCGCTGGGTGAACTTGTAATTGCCGATCCGGCCAAGCGTCTGAAGGACATCATGACAAAAAATCCGGTGAGTGTATTCGATGACGATAAAGTAGATTCACTTGCAGAGTTGGTTTCCAAATATAATCTGCTTGCTGTTCCTGTAATTAATAAGGAAAGACAGATGGAGGGTGTCGTGGTGGTTGAGGACATTGTCGACGACCTTTTAAGCAGAAGAAAAACCAGATAAAAAGGGGAGAATTCACATGGCTTTTGCAACCAGGCGGAAAACAATCTGGAAAAATATTGCATTCTTCCTTGCAATTCTTGGTCCGGGTATCATCACCGGCAGTGTCGATAATGATGCCGGTGGAATAACGACATACTCAGTGGCAGGCGCTATTTATGGTTACAAGTTGCTCTGGACCCTGATCCCTTCTTTTATTGTTCTTGTGATCATTCAGGAGATGAATGCCCGAATGGGGATTGTAACAGGCAAAGGACTTGCCGATCTAATCCGGGAGAACGCAGGGGTTAAAGTCACCTTTTTCATCTTTATCGGTCTTTTGCTGGCAGATATCGGGAACACCACAACCGAATTCGCAGGTGTTGCCGGAAGTATGGAGGTCTTTAGTATCAGTAAATACATTTCTGTGCCCATCGTAGCTTTTATGGTTTGGTTCCTGGTTGTAAAGGGAAATTATAAAATTACCGAGCGTATTTTCTTAATATTCAGTGTTTCCTTACTGATGTATGTTGTTTCAGCGCTGATGGGAAACCCTGACTGGAAAGCGATAGGCCTGTCCATTGTGCGACCGCAAATGGATTTCAATGAGAAGTCGATGGAAGTCATAATTGGAATTATCGGTACCACCATTGCCCCATGGATGCAATTCTATATGCAGTCATCAGTGATTGAAAAAGGCCTCAAAATCCGACAATATAAATATACCTTAATCGATATCATAGTGGGTTGCACGGCAACAGTAGTCGTCGCCTTCTTCATTATTGTTGCGTGTGCTTCTACACTGCATGTTAAGGGAATCACCATCAATGAAGCAAAAGATGCGGCTATGGCGCTGGAACCACTGGCAGGCGCTTTATCATCACATGTCTTCGCTTTCGGACTTTTTATCGCTTCTGTGTTTTCCGCCACCATTCTTCCATTGGCAACTGCGTTTTATGTTTGTGAGGCATTTGGATTCGAAGCCGGGATAGACAAGAAATGGAAAGAAGCGCCTGAATTTTTTATCCTGTATACCGGGATCATCATACTTGGCGCTTTTATCATTATGATACCCAATGCACCGCTGATAGCGATAACCCTCTGGTCGCAGATCATTAACGGCATCTTGCTACCGGTAGTTCTGGTCTGCATGATCCTGCTGGTAAACAATCGGAAGATCATGGGGGAATATGTAAATAAACCCATTACCAACTTAATCGGATGGAGCACTGTGGTAATACTGGTAGGGTTATCAGCAACGCTGATATTATTACCAATCTTTAAAAGAATTTTATAGATCGTTTTTGAATCTACTGAATCCTTGCCCGCATATTCCCAACTGCTATGCGGCGGGGTTAGCGAGCAGGAATTATAACTTCAAGAATCAAAGATTCCCTTTGGCATACCGCGTGGAATCTTCAATTACTTTTATATTGATTCACTTATTCCTGAGTAATCTCATGTTTTGTAATTTGTACCACTAAAAAAAATATGCAAAGAGTGTATTACCTTTTGCCATTTTCCCCGATTAAGCATTAAATATCGTATTTTTGTTCACGGAGTTTTTAACATTAAATTCAAAAAAAATGGCAACCGGAGTCAACAAAGTAATTTTGATCGGTAATCTGGGTCGGGATCCAGAGATTCAGAATTTCGAAAACGGAGTAAAAAAGGCCGCCTTTACATTGGCCACAACTGAAGTCTATAAGGGTAAAGATGGTGAAAAAATCCAGCACACCGAGTGGCATAATATAGTCATGTGGCGAGGGCTGGCAGATGTAGTAGAACGGTTTCTTAAAAAAGGCAATACAATTTATGTCGAAGGCCGCATTCGGAAGCGCGAGTATGAGGATAAGGAGGGACAGAAAAAATTTATCTATGAGATACTCGGTGATTCAATGCAGATGCTGGGTGGTGGCCCACGCCGTGAGGAAAATAGTGGAATCTCGCCGGTAAATGAAAGTATAAAAGAAGACACACCGATACTGAATGCACCGGAAGATGATCTGCCCTTTTAAGGAGATGGTGAGATGGTGAGATGGTGAGATGGTGAAATGGTGAGATGGTGAGATGGTGAACTCGCCAACTCACTAACTCACTAACTCACTAACTCAATAACTCAATAACTGAATTTTTTCCCTGATGAAATTTCCATTTGCATTTTTTGCAGTGGTTCTTTTTCTGACATGCGCCTGTGGCTCCGATTATACTCCCAAGCCGCGCGGATATTTCCGTATTGATTTACCACAGCATCAGTACCGGTCATTTGATACAACATACCCCTATTCGTTTGAATATCCGGTTTATGCCACTATTGTTCCCGACAACAGCAAGATGACCGAACCTTACTGGATAAATGTCCGGTACAGTCCTTTTAATGCTACTCTTCATTTGAGTTATAAAGTGATCCGGGGAAACCTGCCTGAATATCTTGAGGATGCCCGAACCCTGGTTAACAAGCATATTCCGAAAGCCAATTCCATCACCCAGCGCGAATTTAACGATCCGGAGCATAGGGTTTTCGGTTTGGTTTATGAGATCCGTGGATCTGATGCTGCATCCGCCTACCAGTTTTACGTAACAGACAGCCTGACTAAATTCCTTCGCGGGGCGCTTTATTTCAATCTTATCCCCAACAACGATTCCCTGGCCCCGGTCATCGGTTTTTTAAAAGGCGAAATTGACCACATGATCACTACTTTCCGATGGAAAAAATAATATATGATTGAAACCATAAAATTTGGGACGCTGCGTTGGTTACACGTTGTAAGACCTACGGAGGAAGAACTTCAGGCCTTGGGAGAACATTATCATTTTCATCCGCTTGACCTGGAAGATTGCCGGTCAGAGGTCAACCTTCGCCCCAAGATCGATATTTATGACAATTATCATTTTGTCATCCTTCATTTTCCGGCATTCAATGTGACCCGGCAATTCATTGAAATCCGTGAAATCAAATTTTTCTGGGGTAAGGATTTTTTAATCAGTATCGGGAAATCCCACTGGATGATCAAAGAAATATTCGACAGGGAGAAAGTAAAAACTCAAACCAATGGTCGTATTGAGGCTGGAAGCAGCGATACTTTGCTATATCAGATACTGCACCAGGTAATGACGGAAATTCAAAAATTGGTAGAACAGGTGGACAAAGATGTGGATGAATGCGGAAAGGCGCTTTTCAAGCAAAAAGCCGAGCCTGCCATCGAAAAAATATCCATAACACGTAAAAATGTCATCCTCCTAAATACCATGTTCAAACCACAAATGATGTTGTTTAACAAACTTCAAAGTGGCACCATTACCGGATTCGCCGACAATATGGAAGATTATTGGGGCAACATCATGGATTATTATCAAAAAATCTGGGATATGGTCGAGGATGACGGAGAATTGATCAAAGGCTATTCAATGACCTTTGATTCCCTGCAGGTCAACAAAACCAATGAAGTAATAAAAATTCTTACCTTGATTTCTTCGATTTTGCTTCCCCTCACCTTTATTGCCAGTCTGTACGGAATGAATATTAAACTTCCCATCCAGGATCATCCCTTCTCTTTTACCATTGTTTTCGGTGTTATGATACTGATTGCACTGGGTATGTTTATTTATTTCAAATTGCGGAAATGGTTATAACCCGCCCTCGTCCCTCGTCCCTCATCCTTCGTCCCTCGTCCCTCGTCCCTCATCCTTCGTCCTTCGTCCCTCGTCCTTCGTCCTTCGTCCTTCGTCTTCCCGGTTCATGACATCGATCTGACGCTGAATGCCTTCTTCATGTACCGATTCCAGTAATCTGAGTATAAATTCACGGCTAAGGCCCATCCTGATCCCTGTTTCAATCCGGTCACGGATCAAATAGTTCCATCGTTTAAGCTGAAGGATGGTGATCTTGTTAGCCTGTTTATATTTACCGATTTCCTCGACCACCGACATCCTCCTTGCCAGGATATCAATCAGTTCTTCGTCAAGTTTATCTATTTCAGAACGAAGCTCTTCCAGCTTTTGTTCAAATTCAAATCCTCCCGATTCACGACGCAGGATAAGTTTTCCCAACATTTCTTTCAACTGGATAGGAGTGATCTGCTGGTTCTTATCGGTCAATGCTTTTGAAGGATCAATATGTGTCTCGATCATTAACCCGTTCATTTCCAGATCGAGCGCTTTTTGAATGGTTGGCAGGATCAATTCATAATTGCCACAAATATGACTGGGATCGACAAAAATCGGTATTTCAGGACAAAGCCTCTTCAATTCAATCGGAATTTCCCACATGGGTGCGTTGCGATAGGGAGACCGGTTGAAAAATGAAAAACCCCGATGAACGGCAACCAATTTTTTTATACCCATCTGGTTCAACCGTTCGATTGCACCTAACCAGGTTTTCAGGTCCGGATTAAGAGGGTTTTTCACCATTACGGGAACATCAGCTTTTCCGATAGTCTCACCAATTTCCTGAATCGAAAACGGATTTACCACAGTACGGGCGCCAATCCAGAGTATGTCTATACCATGATCAAGAGCTTCGCGCACATGCACCGGATTAGCCACTTCTACAGTAAGAAGCAGTCCGGTTTCCTGTTTCACTTTTTGAAGCCATTTCAATCCCTTTTTACCCACCCCTTCGAAATCACCTGGCCTGGTACGTGGTTTCCAGATGCCAGCTCGAAAGACCCTTACCTGGGATATTTTAGCCAGTTCGATAGCAGTACTCATCACCTGGCTTTCACTTTCAGCGCTGCATGGCCCTGCAATGATGAATGGAAGATCAGGGAAGGTCAGCCAGTCCTGAAGAGGTAAGATGTCGAACGTCTCGGTCATACAGGGAAATTATCTCCAGAAAATCAGTTTCCACAGATTTGTGAATACCTTAAGTGCTGATATAACCATACCGATAATGAGCACGATAGGAATGAACCAGTCGAGCCAGAATAAACCATGAAATTTGGAAAAATCAAAAGGAAAGATGTAAAACAATACTATCAGAGTCAGGAAACCGGCGGCTTCCATAATAATGCGCGATAAATACCGGATAACGGGATGATCTATGAGAAGCATCAATGCATTTCCCCCGATCTGAATAAGTATGTTCACATTCAATATCCACAACACCACATTGTAATTTTCGCGGATAAACCCGGGATTCCAGTCGGGAATCTTGTTGACAATCCACAGGAAGATCAGGTTAAAAATGAGGTTTCCGATGTACTCGCCACGGCGTTTATTCCATGGCTTCTCCCGGCGCCATCTTCGTTTTCCGTACTCATCGATCCGGTGTGCCCAGGGAGGAATATTTTTCGTGGATTCTTCCTGCATAATATGAATGATGTTTTTGAAGGGTAAAAGTAACAAAAAATCAATTTGGGAAGAAGCGGTAATTGCCGTATTTTTGCACGAAGAAACAGAACACGGTTTCCAATAAAAAAAATTTTATATTCAATAATGACTCCATGCATCAAATGGAGCATCAGTATTTGGCAGTATGGAACATAGAAGAAGATCGAAGATTGCAGATTTGCTGAAATCAAAGGATTTCGGGATAGAATTGTTGGTCAAAGGATGGGTACGGACAAAACGTGAAAAGAAAAACTTTGCGTTCATTGAATTAAATGATGGATCAACCGTTAAAAGCATTCAGATTTTTGCAGATTATTTCGTTTTGGAAAAAAATCTGTTCAGTCAAAACACATTAGATAATAGCCTTGACCCTGAATCATATAATACAATCATTAACTATCTGAAACCGGTTACAACAGGAAGTTGTATTGCGGTAAAGGGGATACTGGTTGAATCGGTGGGTCAGGGTCAAAGCGTGGAGATCCGGGCAAATCATATTGAAATATATGGAACGGCCGATCCGGAATCCTATCCGTTACAGAAGAAGGGGCACGGGTTGGAATTCCTTCGCGAGATTGCCCATCTTCGACCCCGTACCAATACTTTTGGTGCGGTGCTGCGCATCCGTCATGCAATGGCATTTGCGATTCATAAATATTTCAACGATAATGGTTTTTATTATATCCATACCCCGATCATCACCGGATCAGATGCGGAAGGCGCAGGCGCCATGTTCCGTGTAACAACCCTGGATGACAGAAATCCGCCGCTACTTCCGGATGGTCACCTGGATTATACGCAGGATTTCTTCGGAAAAGAGACCAAACTTACCGTTAGCGGTCAGCTTGAAGCGGAATTGGGAGCAATGGCATTATCCCTTGTATATACTTTCGGACCGACATTCCGTGCCGAGAATTCAAATACACCCCGGCATCTGGCTGAATTCTGGATGATTGAACCCGAAATGGCATTTTATGATATCAATGACAATATGGATCTGGCGGAGGACTTTGTGAAATATCTCATGCAATACGCGCTGGATCATTGTCCTGACGATTTGGAATTTCTT
Organism: Bacteroidales bacterium; assembly: GCA_023229525.1. Classification (GTDB taxonomy): domain Bacteria; phylum Bacteroidota; class Bacteroidia; order Bacteroidales; family FEN-979; genus CAIVAT01. The sequence goes on along the minus strand of JALNZC010000007.1, from coordinate 117,766 downwards.
AATAAAATGTATGATAACGAACTGATCGATCGTCTGAAGGGGGTGGTCAGCAGCCGGTTTAAGCGTTTGACCTATACTCAGGCCATTGAAATCCTTCAGGCGTCCGGTCAAACTTTTGAGTTCCCGGTTGACTGGGGGGCGGACCTGCAGGCGGAACATGAGCGGTATTTAGTAGAAAAGCATTTTGGCAAGCCGGTCATTCTTACGGATTATCCCCGCGATATTAAAGCATTTTATATGAAGCAGAATCCCGATGGAAAGACTGTTCGGGGGATGGATGTGTTATTCCCTAAAATCGGAGAGATCATCGGTGGATCTCAACGGGAAGAAAACCTGGATGCTTTAAGGAACCGGATTCATGAAATGAATATCCCCGAAAAAGATGTTTGGTGGTATCTCGACACCAGGAAATTCGGAACTGCACCCCATGCTGGATTTGGACTTGGTTTTGAACGATTGATTCTGTTTGTAACTGGAATGGCCAATATTCGCGATGTAATTCCATTTCCCCGGACACCTAAAAATGCGGAGTTTTAATCCGGGTTATTGAAATAGAAAATATTCTTTCATTAAAATCCGGATCGGGATTTTTATACTACCTTTACCAGAGGAAAAAAACATATGCAAAAAAGTTGGGTACTCAAAACTCAGGGCAAACCTGAGGTAGTAGGGAATTTGGCTAAAGAGTTGGGAATTGACCTGTACCTTTCGAATTTGCTTGTGCAGCGGGGTGTGAACTCTCTTGATGAAGCTAAAACCTTTTTTCGTCCCTCATTGAAGGATCTCTTCGATCCATTCCGGATGAAAGATATGGACAAGGCCATCGGACGAATTGAACAGGCCATCACTCAAAAGGAAAATATACTTGTATACGGTGACTATGATGTGGACGGAACTTCGGCAGTTGCGCTGGTTTATACATTCCTTCATAGTTTTCATGAGTCGATTGATTTTTATATTCCCGACCGGTATACCGAAGGTTATGGAATTTCGATCAAGGGTATTGATTTTGCCCATCAGACGGGAGTGAAACTCATTATTGCCCTTGATTGCGGAATAAAAGCCGAGGAAAAAGTGGCCTATGCCAAAACCAAGGGTATAGATTTTATCATCTGCGATCATCACCGGCCCGGCCCAAAACTTCCTGAGGCATTAGCAATCCTGGATCCCAAGCGGAGCGACTGTCCATATCCATATAAAGAATTATCGGGGTGCGGGATAGGGTTCAAACTGATTCAGGCTTACGCGCAGAAAAACAAGATTCCGTTCGAAAACCTGATCCGGTATCTCGATCTCGTAGTTATCAGCATTGCTTCCGATATTGTTGATATTACGGGTGAAAACCGGATTTTGGCTTATTTTGGGCTCCGCCTGATTAATTCCAGACCGCGTCCCGGACTGGAAGCACTTCTGCGTTATGCCAGTGTGCTGAAAAAGGACGACGGAAATGGAGAATGTGTATTTAACCGCGAATTGACCGTGACCGATCTTGTTTTTATGATCGGACCAAGGATCAATGCTGCCGGACGTATCGAAAGCGGAAAAAATTCTGTCAGATTATTGATCACGCAGGATCTAAATGAAGCGCTATTAATAGCTGATCAGATCAATTCAAACAATATCGAACGAAAAAACTTAGATGCACTGGCTACCCAGCAAGCCATCGGGATGATCAATGCTAACGAAGATCTCAAATCGGCCCGTTCAACTGTCATTTTTCATCCAGACTGGCATAAGGGTGTCATCGGTATTGTAGCATCACGTCTCACGGAAACATTTTACCGTCCCACTATCGTACTCACGCTTTCCAACGGACTGATCACCGGGTCGGCCCGTTCGGTGAAGGATTTTGACATTTACGAAGCGGTTGATGCCTGCAGCGACCTGCTTGAACATTTCGGTGGTCATAAATTTGCAGCAGGATTATCATTGAAGCCTGAGCATCTTGCATCTTTTTGCACGCGGTTTGAATCCATCGTTCAGCAACGTCTTCAGGGAATCGAACTGATCCCGGTGGTTGAAATTGATATAAAATTGCCCCTGAGTGCCATAAATTCAAGGTTCTACGGTGTTTTAAAACAATTTGCCCCTTTTGGTCCCGGCAATATGGCGCCTTTATTCATGACCCAGGGAGTGGTGGATGCCGGCGGATCACGCGTCGTTGGGAAGAACCATTTGAAATTATGCGTTGTTCACCCGGAAATACCCGGCGGTCCCTTTTCCGCCATTGCTTTTCAGCAAGGGGAACATTTCAACCTGATTGAAAAACAAATCCCCTTCAACATATGTTATCATGTTGAAGAAAACGAATGGAATGGTTCAGTAAACCTGCAATTAAATATCAAGGATATAAAATTTTCGGATTAACAAGATTTCTCTCCGAAGCAAACACCCATCCGGCGCGCTTTATCAACAAGCGGAAAATCTACGGGAACAAGACGCAATTTTCCACCCACCTCCGGTAAAGGAACTGAGGTAACGGTATCGCCTTTGAGAGATACCATTTGTCCGAAGTTTTTCCTGGCAATCAATTCAACGGCAAAAGCACCGAATCGGGTCGCCAGTATACGATCCATGGGAGAAGGACTTCCTCCGCGCTGGGTATAACCAAGAATAGTTTCCCGGGTTTCGAGGCCAGTCATTTCCTGGATGTTATTAGAAACATAACTGGCCGCAGTTTCGCCTTTAGGTGTAGGAATACCTTCGGCGACCACGACGATGGAATAGGGTTTCTTACTGATGGCTCGTTTTTTCAAGCAGCGTGCCACCATATCAATATCAAATTCAATTTCAGGAATCAGGATTACATCTCCGCCACTGGCTACCCCGGAATACAAAGCAAGCCATCCCGCGTGATGACCCATTACTTCGATTACCATAATCCGTTTGTGGCTGTTCGCGGTTGAGTGAAGTCGGTCGATTGCTTCTGAGGCAATTCCCAGGGCAGAATCAAAACCAAAGGAAACATCGGTTCCCCATACATCATTGTCGATTGTTTTAGGTATCCCGATCACATTAAGGCCTTCTTCCGAAAGTTGGGTTGCGGTGCGTTGGGTACCATTGCCCCCAATACATACCAGCGCATCAAGCCCGAGTTCGGAATAATGTTTCCTGATAAGTTTGGGTTTATCAATAGCATTGAAGGCACTCCCCTTCTTAAAAGGGTTTTCCCGAGAAGTACCCAGAATGGTTCCTCCAAGGGTAAGAATACCAGAGAGAACATTTTCATCCAGTTTTATATACTCCTCATTAATCAAGCCCAGAAAACCGGAAGAGATACCGATGACCTCCATTCCATATTCAAGGATCGCGGTCTTACCGACTCCCCTGATGGCTGCATTGATACCAGGACAATCACCACCTGCAGTAAGTATTCCAATACGCATACCGGATCAGAATTAAAAATTTGAAAATTTGATCAAAATCCACTTGTCCACTTGCCCACCACCCCACTTGCCCACTTATACACTTGTCCACTTATCCACTCGCCCACTTTTTTTTCACTTTAATTCAAAGGCCCCTTCACCAATCGCCGTATTATCGGTGAAAACACTAACCAGATATTTACCTTTCATAGCTGGTTTATCAGTGTCTTTTTTTGTCCAATCCAGACAAAGATTAATGGCTTTTCCCTGATAGGCAATATCTTCACGTAAGGAAAAAGGCAATGTCTGTCCGTTAAAAACAAACGTATCGTATTTGCTTTTGATCACCACAACATTGTCGGGACGCTGGATGCGGATGTATACTGTCTTGTTTCCGGGGGAAACAAGTGGGTTTTCCCCAATGGTGAAGCACACCCTGATCCGGTCGGTGCGGCTGGCTTTATCGGTAATCTGTTCCTTGTTGCCACCGGACCGCAGTTTATATGCTTTCGCCGTAACATCATAAGCTTTGATGTAAGCTGCCTGATTAATTTTCTCTTTCAGTTCTTCCTTGTCTTTCATCAGTGTCTGATTCCGGTTTTGCTCCGTTCTCACTTCCTGTCGTATGCGATCGTTTTCAGCCGACAATTCCCGGTTGACGGTATACAGTGAATCCATCTGATGAACATAACCCTGGGCCACTTTTTGCAATCGCTCCAGTTTCTTTCTGATTTTATTGTATTCCCATTCCGTATCGAGGAGTTTCCTAATCTCAATGGCATTATTCTGAATAATACTATCTTTGGCCTTAAGCGAGTCGGAAAGCGCCCCATAAGAGACTTTTATATTATTATGTTCGGTCATCAGGGAATCCAATTCATGTTGTAATTCCGTTCTCTCCACCTCTTTATCCCTGACAAGTTTCATTAATTGAGATCGCTGGATAAAAAGCCAGAAAATAAGAACAAGGATAAGAATGGCCAGGACGGATAAAAAAATCTTATATTTTCTGGAAGCAGAAGAATATTCTTCCATAGCAAAATGAATTTAAAAGGTTATATCAGCAAAGATAAAATAAACAGGAGAAAGGCCAAAGTCCTTATTTACCTGTTTGTTTGATCACGTCGCCGTGTTGTTTTACAATTTCCTTTAACCACCAATCGGGGTATCCTGGTTGTGAGGGCATTACGGGTACACCATAAGGATTGGTTTCAAATTTGCCATCTTTTTCCTTCTTCACGTTTCCATCCATATACTTAACCACCAGATACTGGAAGAGTTCCTGCCATCTTTTAACTGTTGCCTGCCCGGTTTTCACTGAATAATCGGTGATATATCTTATGGCTGCTTGTTTATCCTTCTTATAAAGTTCGGTAGCTTTTTTATCTATTCCAGTGGTGGTTTGTTCGATATATTTATTCTCCATTCCCTGCTGCAGCGGTTGTATATCCTTAATCATATAATCGTATTTGGTATAAGCCCAGTTGGTTACCAGGTTGAAAGTCCAGAATGCCGAGGTCGGAGAGTAATGAAGCATATCACCGTTACCCACTTTGTATGCTTCCGGTACTTTGGTCATCCCGCAATACATCGGAGAAAACACCATGGTATATGTGTCGTCGACACCAAACCAGAAAATACCTCCGATCGGGTCGGGTAGCCAGTTTCGTGATTGTGCGACAAAGACAAAACCGGTTTGTTGTGTGGATGTTGCCCGTTCACAAATATAGTCAACACTGTCAATTTTCCATGTCATGGGTCTCCAACGGTAAGGAGCACGGAACGGACCAGCCCCGATATCATTATTCATATCCATTTTCGTTCCTTCGAAATGATCCCGCATAAGGTTCATCACATCGTGAACTGTCACTTTTTTATCAGGTTTCACCCACAATGGCATCCGGTTGGTTGTATATCCCCATTTACCTTTGACAAGGTACCCCATGGCATAATCCTCATATTGCCCCATACTCGAATTGACACGGTTAAACATGGCCCAAACACGGGCTTCACACGCGCGGGCGCCACTGAAAGTGACCGGTGCGTATGTGTCGGAAAAACTGAATTCTTCATCTTTGCCGTCGAACCATCCCTTGGAACGGGCAAATGAAATAACGTCTTTGGCATAAATACAGTTTTCCGGATCGTTCAACGGGAAGGTGGTTATACGTGGCTGATTGGCGTGTCCGCAGATGTATCCGTCGGGGATACGCCGGGCAACCCATACTGAGCCCAACTGACCTTCTCCTTTTCCGATCATTTCAAGAATCCAGGCTTCGTTTGCGTCGGAAATTGAAAACGATTCCCCTTCACTGGCATACCCGTATTTTTCGGTCAGCTCACCAAAATTCTTAATGGCTTCCCGTGCTGTTTTGGAGCGTTGAAGGGAGATATACATCATACTGCCATAATCGATGATTGCCCCTTTCTGGGTAAAAAGTTCTTCCCGCCCTCCGAAAGTCGTTTCCCCAATGGAAACCTGGTGTTCATTCATATTGCCGATAACGCTGTAAGTGTGTTTAACCTGGGGGATTTTTCCCATTGGTTTTCCGGTATCCCATTCTATAACATCAAGCATCGAACCTGCTGGCCAGTCCCGGGCAGGCCGGTAATAGAGTTCTCCATAGAGCACATGTGAATCGGCTGAGTAAGTAATCATTACTGAGCCATCTGCCGAAGCCCCTTTCGTGATAATGAAATTCGTACAAGCCGAAGATCGGTAGGAAAAACCTGCGATAAGCAGAATAAGTAACAAACTGAAAATTGATTTTCTCATAAGAAACTATAATTTTTATTTATGATTTACGATTTATCCTGCATCCAGCATCCTGCATCCAGCATCCAGCATCCAGCATCCAGCATCCAGCATCCAGCATCCAGCATCCAGCATCCAGCATCCAGCATCCAGCATCCAGCATCCAGCATCCAGCATCCATTTATCATTTGAACAGCAAACTTACAAAAAATCCTTATTACCTTTGTCGTCTCATTGCAATCTGATGAAAAGTAAATTAGCCCTTTTGTCCCTTTACCTTTTTCTTCCGGCCATAATGATTGCTCAGTCCACCAGTAATAAGCAACCAACCGCTAAAGAACAATTCTCATCACTGGAAGTTACAACAGGTTATTCCATGGTGCTGGGTGATTACGGCAGCAGCGTTGAAGGCAGTGATAAGGCTGGTTATGCTGGAAACGGTTGGTTGGCACAACTCACTTTTGATTGGATAGGCAAGCATCATTTCGGATTGGCCATTCAGTATACGTTTCAGCAGAATCCATATAAGGAAGAAGCAAAGACAGTTTCTCCGGATGAAGTCCATGACTCATCTTATTTTTTGGGGCCTGGAAAATGGTCAAATAATTATTTGATGATCGGACCCGTATTTCTAACAACAATTAAAAAGCTTCAAATAGATGCAAAAATACTCGTTGGCGTTATACTTGCTTCCGGCAGGACCTTTACGACAACCAATCCTTCATCCAAAGAAAATAATTCGAACACTGCAACAGGATTGGCCTATCAACTTTCGGCTGGTGTCGGATACGCATTGTCCAAAAATTTTATCCTTAAAGTCAATCTTTCCTACCTTGGAGGATATCCATCGAAAAAAAAGCAATATGGAGCCCAATTGATCGGATATGAACAATACAAGGACCCAGTCAGCGGAATCGTGATACTAAAACCTGTTTATTCGGCTCCGGCTGAATACAATATAAAAAAAGTCGTATCTGCCTTGAATCCCGGAATCGGTTTGATTTATAAATTTTAATCTCAATTTCTTTATATGGTTCGGAATATATCGATCATCCTTCTCATCACTTATTATTCTTCTTCCGCTTTACTGGCGCAGGTCAACATTCGTGATTCGACCATTTTCACTCCCCTTATATATGCTACCTATAATTACCAGTTCCCAGGGGGAGACCTTTCGCGGCAATTCGGAAGCAACTCCAGTATTGGCGGTGGATTTATGCTGAAAACCAAAAGCAACTGGATCTTCGGTGTGGAAGGAAATTATATGTTCGGTCAATCGGTTAAAAACAGTGATTCCCTTTTGCTGAATATTTCCACCCGCGAAGGGTTTATCATTGACGCAAACGGTATGTATGCCGAAGTTGTTTATTATGAACGTGGATTTAATTTTTTCGGTAAATTCGGTAAGCTGATCCCGGTACTTTCACCCAACCCCAACAGCGGATTTGTTATCCTGGCCGGAGCAGGTTACCTTCAGGATAAGATCCGTATCCATAACCCCGGCAATACCGCTCCTCAATTATTAGGGGATTATAAGAAAGGTTACGACCGCCTTAATGGAGGATTTGCTTTGAACGGGTCGTTGGGATATCTTTACCTGAGCAATACCCGCTTGCTGAATTTTTACGTAGGTTTTGATTTCATGCAGGCATGGACAAAACCATACCGTCTTCGCGATTTTAACACCGGGAAACAAGATACCCGGAAATTTAACTCCCAGTTTTACAGCGTTAAAGTCAGTTGGTTCATACCACTGTACCGCAGGGTGCCGAAGGAGTTTTATCTGTATTAACGAAGGACAAGGGACGAAAGACGAGGGACGAAGGACGAAGGACGAGGGACGAAAAAAAATGTACTTTATATATTCTTTTGGAATTTTAATTTATGGTCTTGGACTGCGGATAGCAGCAATTTTCAATCATAAAGCCAGATTATGGGTGAATGGCCGGAAAGCGCTTTTTTGTCGCGTGGCAGTTGCGTTGAAACCTATTGACAGAAAGAAAAACCCGGTCATCTGGTTCCATGCATCCTCGCTGGGCGAATTCGAACAGGGTCGTCCCGTGATGGAAGCGTTCAAGGAGGATCATCCAAACTTCAAAATCCTGCTTACTTTTTTTTCTCCATCCGGATTTGAAATAAGGAAAACTTACGATAAGGCTGATTTTGTTTTCTATTTACCTCTTGATACACCTGCTAATGCCCGGAAATGGGTTGATCTGGTCAATCCCCGGCTGGTAATATTCATCAAGTATGACTTTTGGTTCAATATTTTGAACGCCTTGCATCAGAAAGCGGTTCCGGTATATTTTATTTCAGCCCTTTTCAGGCCGGAACAACATTTCTTCAAAAGATATGGCCGGTGGTTCAGGGATCAGCTGGATTCAATCACCTGGTTTTTTGTTCAAAACGAATCTTCTGAGCAGCTTCTGAGATCAATAGGAAAACAAAACGTTACAAAGACCGGAGATACGCGTTTTGACCGCGTTTATTCGATTGCCCAGCATAAACAGCCATTTCCCCTTATCGAAAAGTTTTGTGCAGGAGAAAAGATATTTATTGGAGGAAGCACCTGGAAGGAAGATGAAGACGTCATTCTTCCTTTAACTCTCCTTAGCGAATTGACCATGAAATTCATCATTGCGCCGCATAATGTAAGCCGGGAAAGAATAGAATCGATAACCGGCCGGTTAAAAAGACCCTTCATCCTGTATTCCGAAATGAATGAGGGAAATGTATCCGGTAAAGAAATTTTAATTATGGATTCGGTCGGTATCCTGTCGCAACTCTATCAATATGCTGCATTGTCATTCATTGGTGGAGGTTTTGGGGTCAGTATTCACAACATTCAGGAGCCCATTACCTTTGGTGTGCCCGTGTTTTTTGGACCCGGATACCATAAATTCAAAGAAGCGACCGATCTGGTCAGTCTGGGTGGCGCCTTCTGTATTCAGACTGCAAAAGAGCTCGAGATAAAAGTCATGGAAATACTGTCAGATCCTGAAAAGCATCAACGATTATCTTCGATTTGCCGCAATTATGTTGAAGAAAACCGTGGTGCAACCGGCATTATCATGACCTACCTGAATACCACAGGTTCCTTTACGCAGTAATATCAATACCGGAACCACTTCCCAGTGAATAACAGTCCAGGCATTTTACAGCCGATAGTTTTTTATCACGCTTCTTTATGAATGTAAAAAATTCCTATCTTTGGAAATAAAAAATGTATAACCCAATTTTACAAAACATGAAAAAAATGATGTTCGCTCCGGGATTGTTAGCTATCCTGATAGCATTTCTTTTTACCTCCTGTAATCCGATCACCATGACAACCTGGACGAACCCCAAGGAGAATCAGAAAATCGGTAACGTTGTCGTCTGGGCAATGTTTGATAAACTCGAGTATCAGAAACCGTTTGAACAATATGCTTCAAACTATTTTAACAGCAAAGGTTTCAAATCTATGGAATCGTTAAGTTTCATTGCGCCAGGTCACAAATTTGAACTCCAGCAACTGGAAAAGAAATTCGACAGTCTTGGCATCGACGGCATTCTGGTGGTTACTTATAAAGGAACTGATAAATCACAATCTTATGTCCCTCCAACCACCACAGTTTATCCAGACTATTATTATAATTATTACAATTATTATAACTGGGGTTATCCCATGTACGGGATGGGAGCCAATGTCGTAACAACCGGCGGGTACTGGGTTTCCAGTTCCACCGTGAACATTCATGCCAACCTCTATGCCAATTCAAACAACGATCTGATCTGGACTGCTGAAATTGCCATTGACAATCCGCAATATATTGACGAAATATCTTACCAGATTGCGGCCCAGATGTATGCCGACTGGCAGAAAAGCGGTTTATTGAAAAACGTCGCCCGATAATCCTGAAAAACCTTAATTACTTCTACTCCCGGCCCCTTCCTTTATGGAAAAGGGGTGCAGGGTTTGAGTTCCTCAGGGTAAATTCCCCACCTCTTGGGCGTAATTGAAGTACAAGGTTTGTCCAGGGGTTCATACCAAATGATAAAAAAGGCGCCGATAGGCGCCTTTTTTATTAGTCAGGAGACTGGTGGCCAGGGTTGGGGTGTAAAATCCTGGTTTCGCAACTGAGGTTCAAAACCGGCTTCACGAATGGCATTCTGAATTCCCACCGCATCAAATTTATGGGTAGCGCCGGCCACAGAAACAACATTCTCTTCAATCATGATACTTCCGAAATCATTAGCCCCTGCATGAAGGCAAAGCTGGGCTGTTTTCTTTCCAACTGTCAGCCACGAAGCCTGTATGTTAGGGATATTGGGAAGCATGATCCGGCTGATAGCGATCATTCGGATATATTCTTCGGGGGTCACTTTATTTTGAACACCCAACTTGTCTCTCAATGCGGTATGCTCATCCTGAAAAGGCCATGGGATAAAAGAGAGGAATCCTTTATGTGTAGCGGGTTTCTGTGATTGTATTTCACGCAACATCACCAAGTGTGATAATCGTTCTTCCAGGGTTTCAATGTGACCAAACATCATCGTCGCAGATGTAGTAAGGTCAAGTTCGTGCGCTGCTTTCATCACCTCCAGCCATTCAGCGGCGCTACACTTTGCAGGTGACAGAATTTTCCGTACCCGGTCGGCCAGGATTTCCGCGCCAGCACCGGGAAGACTATCCATACCGGATGCCACTAACCGTTCAAGTACCGCTTTAAAGGTGATTTTCTCCGATTTTGCCAGGTGAACGATTTCAGGCGGTCCCAGGGCATGTAACCGGATTTCGGGATAACGATGCTTCAGATCAGAAAACAAGGTTTCATAAAACGGGAGACCCAGTTTCGGATGCATTCCTCCCTGAAGCAATAATTGGTTACCGCCCAGATGCTTCATTTCTTCAATCTTTGCACAGTAATCCGGAATGGTTGTGATATAAGCCTCTTTACTGTGACCGGGCCGGTAAAAGTTGCAGAATTTACACCCCGAAATGCAGACATTGGTAATATTCACATTCCGGTCGATAATCCAGGTCACTTTTTTTTCAGGATGATGGTGCATCCGGAGTGAATGGGCCAACATCATCATATCGGCCAGAGAAAGGGCCTCAAATAAAAACCTTCCCTCATCAGCAGATAGGAATTCCAGGGCCATGGCTTTGTTCAACAGTTGATCCGCTTTCATCCCGTGATTCTTTTCCACCGGGATGAAAATCACCCCGACTCCATAAAAAGTGTTACTTTTGTCTTTTCTGAAACGCTTCAAAATTAAGGAAAAGATGTATCCGATCATATCGTTGACCGACAAAGAACAGCAGCTCGACAATCTTGTGATCATTCTTTCACGGTTATCTCATCTTCCAGCAGGTCTGTTTTCCAAATCCGAGAAAGTTTATATCGGTGAACAGGTTGAAAAACACAAGAAGGAGATTGTCCGCTTCAACCGGATTGATTATTGGATCTACGTTTTTGTGGTCAAGGAAGAAAAAGAAAAGCCGAAACAAAGGGAGGCATGCCGTAAAGCCGGCGATAAAACCGGAAAATTGCTGAATGAACAAAAAGCCAAACGGGTAGCTGTTTTTGACACCGAAGGCCTGACTGATGAAACCCTGGCCTTTGCTGAAGGAATGGCTTTGGGTTGCTACCAGTTCCTGAAATATAAAAATGACCGCAAAGACCAGAATACGTTAGAGGAGATAGAGATTTACTCAAAGGCACTGGAAGAGGTAGAATTTCAGGATGCAGGATACAAGATGCAGGATACTGGATTCCAGCGAAAGGGACAGGCAGACGCCGATAAGCATCCAGCATCCAGCATCCAGCATCCAACATCCAGCATCCAACTTCTGAACATCCTCACTGATGCTGTTTTTCGTTGCCGCGACCTCATCAATGAACCCAATTCCTATCTGACCGCCACGGTTTTTGCCGGGGAAGTCGTAAAGATGATAGAATCTTGTGGAGTTTCGGTTGAGATCCTGAATAAAAAGAAGCTGGAAGCCTTGAAAATGGGTGGTATTCTGGGCGTAAATCAGGGGAGTCTCGAACCCCCGACCTTTACCGTGTTAGAATGGAAACCAAAGCATTCCAGGAACAAAAAACCTTTTGTCTTTATTGGAAAAGGTGTTGTTTATGATTCGGGCGGGATGAATCTCAAACCCGGCGATTCCATGATGAACATGAAGGATGATATGTCGGGGGCTGCCGCCGTCGCTTCCTCTATTTATGCTATAGCAAAAGCGAAGCTTCCGGTTCATGTAGTCGGATTGTTGCCGGCAACAGATAACCGCCCGGGGGAAAAAGCGCTGGTTTCGGGTGATATTATCCGGATGCATAATAGCATGACCGTGGAAGTAATGAATACCGACGCTGAAGGCCGGCTCCTTTTGGCAGATGCCTTAAGTTATGCACAAAAGTATCATCCTGGCCTGGTCATCGACCTGGCGACACTTACCGGTTCTGCAGTTAGGGCAATCGGTAAATTCGGCGCCGCAGCTATGCAGTCAAAAGCAGTTGCTGAAATGGAAATCCTGAAAATTTGTGGTGAAAATGTCTGTGAACGGCTTGTCGAATTTCCCCTTTGGGAAGAATATGGCGAGTTGGTGAAATCTGATCTGGCTGACTTGAAAAATATAGGTCCTGCCGAAGCCGGAATGATCACTGCAGGAAAATTCCTGGAAAAATTCACCGATTATCCATACATCCACCTCGATATTGCCGGACCTGCTTTCCTGGAGAAACAGGACAGTTACAGGGGACAGGGAGGAACCGGTTTCGGAGTACGGCTGTTATTTGATTTTATCGCTAAATTTGCAAAAAAACAGGTTTAATGGAACAAACAACGGAAAAGGAAAAACGGATAAGGGTAGGAATTACCCATGGCGATGTGAATGGCATCAGTTACGAGATCATCATAAAAACTTTACAGGATCAACGGTTAATGGAGTTGTACACCATCGTGGTTTATGGTTCATCAAAAGTGGCATCGTATCATAGAAAAACATTAAATATCAATGATTTTAATTTTAATCTTGTAAAAAAAGCCGATCAGGCCCACCCACGCAGACCGAACATCGTCAACATCCATGATGAAGAGATCAAAATCGATCTGGGTAAATCAACTTCAATCGCCGGAGAATTGGCATTATTATCACTCGAAGCAGCCACGGATGACCTGTTAAAAAACAATATCGATGTTGTGGTAACGGCGCCGATCAACAAAAAAAATATCCAGTCGGCCAATTTTCCATTTCCCGGCCACACCGAATATTTTGCTAAAAAATTTTCCGCCGACGATTACCTGATGCTGATGATCAATAAAGTAATTCGCATTGGGATGGTTACGGGTCACATTCCGCTTGGAAGCGTCAGAGATGCCCTTTCAGAAGAACTTATTTTACGGAAAATCCGGGTGATGAATCATTCGCTCATGCGTGATTTCGGGGTGATAAAACCCCGTATTGCCATACTTGCGCTTAATCCCCATGCCGGAGATAACGGTCTGTTGGGCGATGAAGAAAAAACCATCATTCAACCGGCTATTGATAAGGCGTACAATCAGAATATCCTGGCCTTTGGGCCTTATCCGGCCGATGGATTTTTCGGAGCAGGCAGCTTTAAAAATTTTGATGGTATCTTAGCTATGTATCACGACCAGGGCATGACTCCGTTTAAAGTGATGACGTTTGAAGAAGGAGTAAATTTCACTGCCGGATTGTCTATCGTGCGCACTTCGCCGGCGCATGGAACAGCATACGATCTGGCCGGAAAAAACGAGGCCTCTCCCGAATCGTTTCGTAACGCTTTGTATATGGCCTGTGATATTTATATGAACCGGCTGGAATACGATGCGCTTCATTCCAATGTGTTGCAACCTGCCGGTCCGGAACCGGAAAATCACCATGCATGAAAGTGCCGGAATATACGGTCTCTGAAATTGCCCGCATCTGTCATGGGAAATTGTATTCCCACAAAAACAATGATCCTGTAGTCCATGATCTGCTGATTGACAGCCGCAGACTTATCCAATCCGAACATTGTCTTTTTATTGCTCTTGTTTCTGGTCGTAACGACGGACATCGATTCATCGCGGAACTTTATGAGAAAGGAGTGAGAAATTTTCTGGTATCCAGCATCCAGCATCCAGTATCCAGTATCCAGGATCAGGCATCCTTTATCCTTGTTCCTGACACATTGGCTGCACTCCAGGATCTGGCTGCATTTCACCGCCGGCAATTTACCTTTCCCGTAGTTGGAATAACAGGAAGTAACGGGAAGACCATCATCAAAGAATGGTTGTTTCAATTGCTGAGTCCCGATTTAAAGATCATCCGGAGCCCAAAAAGTTATAATTCCCAGATTGGCGTTCCACTTTCGGTCTGGAAAATGACACCGGAACACAATTTTGCCATTTTCGAAGCTGGTATATCCCAACCGGGAGAAATGGAAAAGCTTGAAAATGTCATCCATCCCAGCATCGGACTTTTTACGAATACCGGGCCGGCACATGACGAACATTTTAACTCCCGGCGCCAGAAAGTAGAAGAGAAACTGAAACTCTTTAAACATTCGGAAATATTGATCTATTGCGCAGATTATGAGTTGATCAGCGAATGTTTGCAGGCAGACCGGCTGTACAGGAACCTCAAAACCTTTACATGGAGCCGTAACAACGATGCCGATCTAAAGATCAACTCCATTGAGAAGGTGACCAATAAAACGAATATCTCGGCCACATTCCACTCTGAGACAATCTCCATTGATATCCCATTCATCGACGATGCCTCCATCGAAAATGCCATACATTGTCTGGTAACAATTTTGATCCTGGATCCTGGATGCTGGATGCTGGATGAAATTTCAAATTTCAAATTTCAAAGTTCCAGTCTCGAAATTCAAAACAGAAGTCAAAAAAATCCAGCATCCAGTATCCAGTATCCAGGATCCAGCATCCTGGATCGTTTTTCTTCGTTAACTCCCATCGCCATGCGCCTTGAACTCAAGGAGGCGATCAATCACTGTTCACTGATCAATGACAGTTATAATTCCGATATCAATTCGCTGAGTATCGCCCTGAACTTTTTAAATCAGCAGAACCAGCACCTGAAAAAGACCATCATCCTGTCCGATATTCTCCAGACAGGGCGTGAAAAGGATGGCCTTTACAGGGAGATCAGCGAATTGCTGTTAAATCATCACATCGACCGCATCATCGGTATCGGGCGTGATCTGGTAAAGCAAACGGATAAATTCCCGATGGATAAAGCATTTTTTACATCCACCGATGAATTTCTGCACCAATTCCCGGTTTCTTCATTTCAGAATGAGACTATCCTGCTGAAAGGGGCTCGCCTGTTCGAATTTGAGAAGATCAGCCAGGTATTGCAACAAAAAGCACATGAAACGGTGATGGAAATCAATCTCGACGCTTTGATCCACAACCTGAATCATTACCGTTCACTTTTAAAGCCGGGAACCAAAACCATGGCTATGGTCAAAGCTTTCTCATATGGAAGCGGAAGCTACGAGATTGCCAGTGTGTTGCAGTTTCACCGTGTCGATTATCTGGCTGTGGCCTATGCCGATGAAGGGGTGGAGCTCCGTAAAGCCGGTATTCACCTGCCCATCATGGTGATGAGCCCCGAAGAGGAAAGCCTCGATACCCTGCTGAAGTATAACCTGGAACCTGAAATTTATAATTTCCGCATCCTGGACCTGCTCCTGGAAGCCATACTCCAGAACCAGACTTCAATCCAGGAGGAAGTCCGCATCCATGTGAAACTCGATACCGGAATGCACCGTTTGGGATTTGGACCGCAAGAGTTGAATCCTTTGATTAATCGGTTAACCCTTAATCCGAATCTTCATATTCAATCGGTGTTTTCACATCTCGCGGCCAGTGAAGATCCCAAAGAAGATGATTTTACCGGAAAACAGATCGCCCTGTTCGAGACCATGAGCAACCGGATACTGGATCATTTCGGATATTCCATCCTGCGACATATTCTCAATTCAGCAGGTGTTTGGCGGTTCCCCGAAGCACAATTCGACATGGTCAGACTGGGTATCGGTTTATATGGAATTGGCAGTGATACCGTTGAACAATCAAAACTCCGCAATGTGAGTACACTGAAATCGGTAATCACCCAGATCAAAAAGGTACAGGCCGGGGATACGATCGGGTATAACCGCCGGGGAGTAGCGCTTGATGACCGAATCATTGCCCTCGTCCCGATAGGTTATGCCGATGGCCTGAACCGCCGGCTGGGAAATGGAGCAGGAAAACTTTATATCCAGGGGAAACCTGCCCCCATTATCGGAAATGTGTGTATGGATTTGACGATGATCGATATTACAGAGATACAGGATGCAGGATACAGGATACAGGATAAAAACGAAGGAACAGACCAAAAAATGGCAATTATTGAAAATCGACTTGGAAATAAAAGTAATCCTGAATCCTGTATCCTGTATCCTGCATCCTGCATCTCAGAGGGCACCGAGGTGATCATCTTCGGTGATGACCATCCGGTAATGGAACTGGCTCAGGCCATAGGGACTATTCCCTATGAAGTGCTGACAGGGATTTCGCGGCGGGTCAAGCGGATCTATTATTACGAATAACCTTTTCCAGTATAATTTCTTTTAAATTTGCCGTTTGAAACGGTAACTATGGAATTCCAGAAACTCAGTGTTTTAATCCCTGCTTACAACGAAGCAGGCACCATTCATTATATCCTCGATCGGATAATGGCAGTGGAATTGATCGCCGGCCTGCAAAAAGAGATCATTATCGTTGATGACCGTAGTGTCGATACAACGCTGCAAGTACTTGAAGCCTACATGAAAAATCATCCCGGAGCCGATATCCGCTTATTCACCCAGGAGGTAAACCAGGGAAAAGGGGCGGCATTACACCGTGGAATCCAGGAAGCAACCGGCGATCTGATCATCATCCAGGATGCCGACCTGGAATACGATCCACAGGAGTACAATATATTGCTGAAACCCGTCATCGACGGTTTTGCAGATGTGGTGTACGGTTCGCGTTTTAAGGGGGGCCGGCCACATCGTATCCTCTTTTTCTGGCATTCGATCGGAAATCAAATCCTGACGTTTGTTTCCAATTTGTTCACCAATCTGAACCTTTCCGACATGGAAACCTGCTATAAGCTTTTCCAGGCCGGATATATTAAAAAGATCTATTTCAAAGAGAATCGTTTTGGATTCGAACCGGAAGTGACATCAAAAATTTCCCGATTTCCCGGTATCCGTATTTATGAAGTAGGCATTTCCTATTACGGACGTACTTATCAGGAAGGGAAAAAAATCGGGATGAAAGATGCGTTCCGGGCTATTTGGTGCTTGATCAAGTATAATATACTGGACAGGAGATATCTGAAATGAAGGACGAGGGACGAAAGACGAGGGACGAAGGACGAAGGACGATTGAAAGGGAATTTGAAGATTTGAAAATGTAATAATTTGAAAATGTGTTGATTTGAAGATTTGAAAATGTAATAATTTGAAAATGTGCTGATTTGAAGATTTGAAAATGTAATAGTTTGAAAATGTGCTGATTTGAAGATTTGAAGATGTGTTGATTGAAGATTTGAAAATGTGAAGATTTGAAAATGAGTTAATTTGAAGATTTGAAGATGTGTTGATTGAAGATTGGAGGATGGGTGGACAAATATTTATTTTAAGGTTTTAGATGAGGTTTTGAATTTAAGCAGATGCTTAATTTTCAATAAATTGGCAAATCAATGTTAGTAGATGGAGGTTCCCGGAAATTGATTTTTGCAGCGTTGTCGGGATTGGTGTTGCTTGGTGTTTTTATTTTGTGGAATGGGTTACGCGAAGAAAAAGCGCTGCACAAAAAGCCGGATCTTTCTAAAAATATCGACCGGGAGCAGTTGCCTGACACCACCGGGTTCAGGAGCAGACGCCTGGTCTTCTATGACTTTGAATGGGGCAATCCGGAGGATACTGCCACACATCTTTTTTCTGCCGGGTACAATAGCAAGCAGTCTTTTTGCATGAAACCCTGGGTCCCCTTTGCACCTGGGTTATGGATCCGTTTCAGGGATCTTCTTGTTCACGATTCGTCGTGGCTCCGTGCCACGGGTTATGTATGGTTTTCGTGCCCTCCGGCCGAAGTGAAGTGCAGCCTTGTGGCTACTTGTAACCATAATGGCGTAAATTTTAAATATATGTCAGTCCCGCTTGAAATGGAAAACCTGGTACCCAACCGGTGGAACAAGGTGACCATTGATTACCGAATTCCACCTGTTCCTGACAAAGAGGATGTCCTCCAGGCCTATTTTTGGAATCGTGGTACAGGGAAGGTACTTGTGGATGATTTTGAGGTCCGGCTATATGAACATTAAGCGCCTCATCCCCCGTTCACTTCTCCTCGAGGAGAAGAGGTGCAGGGGTAGAGGTACCGTGGGTAAATTCCCCACCCTTTGGGGCGGGGAATCGGGATCCAGGACTTGCCCCGGAGTTTATACCGTTGATATTTCCTCGCACACTGTCACCTTAATCTAAAGGACAGGGGGAACAAAAGACTATGAAGCGAATCGAAAAGTACTTTTTTTATTTTCTTTTCTGCGTCTCGCTAATGCTGACCTGGTTTTTTCATAAAGATGCCGGCCGGTTTAACGATCGAAGCGAGATATGGTCGGACCGTGCCGGATATTATATCTACCTGCCTGCCACTTTTTTCTATCATTTCAATACCCATTCCATGCCTCCCGACCTCGATATCAAAACCGGCGGCGGGTTCAGCATCGACACTGTAAATAACAAGATCGATATAAAATACACCTATGGAGTTGCCTTGATGGTCTCCCCATTCTTTCTGACAGCACATCTGGTTTCACGTATCGCCGGCTTTGACGATGAAAACGGGTTCTCCTTACTCTATCACCGCATGATGAATCTGGCAGCCGTTGTTTATCTTCTGGCCGGTTTGTGGTTCCTGAAGAAATTCCTGGATCATTATTTTCAACCTGCGATCACCTTTTTTGTGACCGTTTTTATTTTCCTGGGCACCAACCTATTTTACTATTCATTAATTGAAGGGCTGATGTCGCACGTATATTCCTTTTTTCTTTTTGCTCTTTTTCTTTTTTCCCTCAAACTATTCCTGGATACACGGAATTACCGTTATTTTCTTTTATTCACCGTTAGCCTGGTATTGGCCACACTGATCCGCCCGACAAATATTATATTGATCCTGGTTTATTTTTTCTGGGATAGCGGTAACCTGAAAACCATTTCGGCCCGGTTTAAGCAATTTCTGAAACCTTCGTATATCCTGGTTTTTCTTCTGGTTTTGTTACTCTTTTTCCTCCCACAGCTGATCTATTGGCATTACCTTTCAGGGAACCTGTTCCATTTCTCATACCGTGGTGAAGGATTTACCAATTGGACTCATCCTGTCATAACAGGTGTCTTATTTTCACCGGTTAACGGTTTCTTTATCTTTAACCCGCTGGCGCTGATCTTTTTTACAGGAATGATCATCATGATCATGAATAAAACACAGAATGGCAAATTGATTGTGGCCCTGTTCCTGATCGTAACAATCATTTGTGCTTCATGGAAAATGTGGTATTTCGGGTGTAGTTTTGGCCAGCGGTCGTACATTGAGTACTATACCCTGTTTGCTGTTCCATTCGGCTGGGTTGTGACTGAACTTTTCAAAAACCGGCATTTTTTTCTCAGCGTTATTCTCTTTTTTTTCATCTTCTTTTTTACCTATGTTAACATCCGGATGACCATTGTTCTCTATCGTTTTGAACGGTGTTACTATGGTTCAACCTGGGATTGGGATCATTATATACGTTATGTAGAGCGTGCCGGCATCATTTCCCCGGTAGAACAACCGCAATCGTTTAAAAATGATTTTGAGAACCTGGCGCTCACTCCTGTAAAAAAGCCTTCGGTTGTTTTTACCCATTCCGGTCAGTACAGCATCGTCACGGAGAAAAGATCGGACATTACCCCGTTGTTTTCCGTTCCTCTGAACGAATTCGGTGATCCCGTCCCCAAAATGATCGATGTGGAAGCCTGGATATTCAAACCGGGTAGTCTTCAGACCGGAGCATCACTATCTTACACTTTTTCCAGGGATCAGAAAGTCCTCTTCGATG
This sequence comes from Bacteroidales bacterium, assembly GCA_023229525.1. GTDB lineage: Bacteria > Bacteroidota > Bacteroidia > Bacteroidales > FEN-979 > CAIVAT01. The sequence continues at coordinate 97,497 of JALNZC010000007.1, read as the reverse complement.
ATGAATTGAAGATTGATAGTGCTGTAAAAAAACCGATGACATGGGTCAGGGTGAATAAGACATTCATCGTACCTGATATATATGATACCAACCTGAGGATTGATGTTTTCATTTTTAATCCGAAACGATTGATTTTTTATATTGATGACCTCCGTATTCATTACGATTATTCCTGGAAATTTTAGTAAATCTTTAAAACCCACTGTCTTTGACAGTGGGATGTACGTTTGGCTTTGTCAGTTTTTAAAAGAATTTACGGCGGTGAAGCCATAAATCCGACGAAAAGTCACCTCATTTGGTGGTGGATAGTTCGATCTAAGCAAATTCTTTATTTAAAGCGCTTGGTAAATAAATGACCGATGACCTCACAAGCAGGGTTCACTACAACTTGAATCGCTGAAAAACCGGCTTCAAGGGTTCAAACAAGTTGATTTGTGCATGTAAGGTTGATACAGAAATTATTTCAATACTTTTCTGTTTGGATTGATTTTTTATCATTATAATTGTATTCATCGCACATCACGAGGAGACCTTATAAATATTCAACGCTATTGAATGAAAAACGCGAATTAATATGGATCAACAAACAATATGAGAATAATGTAGAAATAGTTAACCCTAGAACAATAACTTACGAATTTACAAACCTAATTTAGACACATTTATGAAAACAATTTTCCTATTTCTGGTAGTTGTGATGATTTCTGCGGAAACAATCAGTCATAACAACGTAATGAAAACCGGTTCGAATTCCAGATCCGCTTCTCGACCCACTGATACGGATTTTGAAGTCTATAATTATGGATTTGACCTAAGAATGCTTTATACTGGTCAGCCAATTTCTATCCGGGACGGTTGCCAACTTACAAGATTGGATAATGATTATTTTTTTGTCAATAAGCAAAACAAGATATGCAGGTTATATGGCCTAAATAATATATGGTACGTGGATTCACTTTTCTTTAATAACCGCGTTGCGCAGAACACTCAATTTATACCGGATGGTGAAGGATCTTTATTTTATGTAAATTCGAATCGAATGGAAGTTCGGAAGATTATATACGAGAAAGGGTCTTGGCAAGATGTAAAATGCTTCTCATGCCCCACGCTGGTCAGATTAAATTCAAATCTAACCTATAATGCACCATCATCTTCTTTATTTTATATTAATTTAGCGGGTCAGATATATAGAAGCGTTGACGACACCTCTTCCAATACTTGGACAACACCTATGCCAATGATGCAGTCCAAAGCTGCTAGAGTGGGGGCAAATCTCCTTTTTACAGCATCCAATGCAATGTATTATATTGGCACAAATGATTTAGTTCTACTTTGACAGATTTACAATTTCGCATATGAATAGTTTATATCCATTTGCCTTTTAAAGTGTCGATCATACATCTTGGTTATCATCTGATCGTCTGACAACTCTTTATACAACTGAAAAGTAATCCAGTCTTTTATATCTCTTGCTGAAAGCAGAGGCAAATCCTCAAAGCACCGCAGTTTTTCCTTCAATATAAAAGACGATACCAAAAAATTAAGGGCGATCTGGTGATGCCATGCAAGCCACTTTCGTGTTTGAAACTGGTCTAATCCCAGAATATCCTTCGCTTCTTTGATGCAGTGTTCTATAAAAAACCTCTCAGCTTGCATATATGCTAACGCTTCGGGAGTGTATTGCTCAAGATTGGCGTTAGTAAAGGAATACTTTATTTCGACAGTCTCTTTACCCGATTTTGTTTTGCGAATTACCAACAGTCGTTGCTCCGTATGATCCGTTGCCTTGTCCCATATATAAACCTTGGCAAAATGATATTCACCAGTGAGAACTCCTTTTGTTGTATTTCGCACAGAAAGTTTTTGCCACTGTTGGCTATCCAACGTTTTCAGATAATTACAAACACTTATTCTATCTGTGGTCGCTATGAGACGTTTGGGCATTGGACCTTTCGTCCCTTTTCGTTCTGGTATATACAATTCGGGTTGTTCCAAATATATGGTTTGATCCGAATGAATATCCAACATATACAGATAGCCTAAACTTTCAATGGCTCTTGCAAAACCTGCATCGTTTCCATAATAACCATCTGCACTAATAAAATCAAACGAAATTCCCCAAGAAATTTGATGACGAATAATGTCTGCCGCCAATTCCAACTTTGTTTTAAACGCCCTACTTCCCTCAGGGATTCCTGCTTCTTTGCATCGCGCTGGATCATCGCACCAGTCTTTGGGTAAATACAAACGGGCATCGATCATAGAGGCAAAATCGCCATTGCTTAAACAAGCGAAAACAGCAACCTGGCTATTGCTGATCTTACCAACGTTGCCACAGTACTGCCAGCCAACCCCAACGCTCTTATCTCCCTTCTTGACCCAGCCACTTTCATCGATTATCAGGCCCGTTAATTTTCTTTTGGGCAGAACAGTACTTACTTCCAAAGAAACCTGATTCACTACCTCCCTTGCATCCCATTTGGATTCAGAAATAAAATGCTGCATTTGATAGTAATCAGTTCCCAATTCTTCACTAATTCGTTCGATGTTTCGCATTTGGCTTTGTACTATTCCTTGAGAATATTTTTCTGCTTTGTCAAAGAATATCTTTGTCCTGTTTCGGAATATGTGCTGATATTCAGCAAGATGCGCACTCAGCCTCTCCAGAGTGGAGGCCAGTGTTTTTCCATATTGGTTGTTTTTTTTACGATGAATTAAACATTGTTGGGAACGATGAGCTTGTTTTTCGATGACATAAAGATACAAATTTTTTTTGAAACATCAGTATTATCAAGCCTTTTATTTAATCTGTCAAAGTAGAATTAGTGTATGAAATAATATACAGGAACGGAACATGGAACATTGGGTTATCTCCTTTATTCAATGATGGACCTGCATGCCAGGTTTGTCCTAACACTGACATTGCCAGCGATGGATCCAATATATACTATATTAGCAAACCTTTATATTCAAACTACATATATCAGTTTTATTAGGGGAACGGTTGGCAAAAAAGAATGATCCCAAGTTATCCAGTAAGAACCGATGTTAAAATGGTATACTCCAATAATCGTCTTTTTTATACTGCAGCAGAGTCAAATAAGATCTGTATTTCGACACATGAGGGTGGTACTCAGTGGAGTAAAGAAATACTATCTAATGCTTCCAATTTAGCCCGGTCAGCAAGCAGTGGCTCGACAGATATCATCATTATGGACAATTGGATACCAGAAGAGGGCACAGATGGCTACTTTCTTTCACCCCATATTTTTTATATTAATTCAAACAATAAGATCAGTTGCCTGATATTTGATTACGATTATGTATGCCATAATTGGACTAATAAGGATAATTATTGTGATAGTTGCAGGGAAAACGGTTCCGGAGCATTTTATAAGAAATGGTATAATACTTCATTATTTGATTCAATCGTATACAATGGCACGCCAATCCTCAATAAAACACGCTTAACTCTTTTTTAGAAAACAATGTCATTTGTTGGGACCAACTCGATAGGAAAACCCTATTTTTATTGTTTTGATAGGAATGTTAGCAATCCCTCTGAAAGACAGAATGACTCCTTGTATTTTTCAGATGAATTTTCAGATTCACTAACAATTTTTAGTGATGATATATTGGTAAAAAAATGGAATCAACAGTATCCGACATGTGCTACACAAGATAAACAGCCTATTTTTCCCAGACCCTTCTCAGCAAACAATCCCTTGATTGAATTTAAACAATTTGAGGGCAATTCAAATAAGTATATCTCACTTGAGCAAGTTAAAGACAATGATCCAAATGATCAATATTGGAGCTACTGGTACTCGAATCAATGCAGTCCGACAACAGCGACCATTAAATATGGACAAATTCAAACCGGATTCTCAAATTGCAAATTTGTGCTGGATCCAGTAACACATAAAATTTCTTTCAATTGTAATGAAAAGGAAGTTCATGATTCTTGTGCCCCGCAGAATATCCCGGTAAGAATGGAGATACGCTATGGATTTATAGAAACAAAATGTAAAATCCCAAGAGGGCGTAACTTATGGCAAGCGATGTGGTTTTTACCGGCCGACAGTGATTGGGAACATGAAATTGACTTTTTTGAAAGTCCAGGTAATGGGAATATGATGCTTGTGAGCAATTTGGACAATCGTCCTTTTGGGACTGACCAACATTGGTATGTTTATCCAGTAGGATTTAGATACTATGATGACTTTTATACTTATGGATTAAATTGGGCGATAGATGATTTGTCTTTCTATTTTAATAATCAAAAATTGTTCAGTTTTACCAATGGCATTCCTGATACATTGATGTTTTTAATTGCAGGTAATGGTCATGAAGAGAAAAATATACAACATTGTGAAATTGAGGGACAGGAGCCTCACAATTTTGACATAGATTATATTCGGGTCTACAAAGAAAGCCAAACACTACCCAATAAGGAAACAAACTTAAAGCAATTGTATCAGGAAAGTAAACAGGATGCAGAGATCATTGGATTTCCAAATCCGACAAAAAATGAATATACAATCATATTTACGAATGAAGTAAAAGAAGGGAAGATTGAAATTTTTAACCTGTTAGGTGTATTATTAGAAACAGTAAACTTTGAAAACATGAAATCAGTTCCAGTCGATTTTTCAAATAAAAAAAGTTCTTCTTATATAATCAAAGTTACTTTTGATAATCAAACAAAAGTCTTACCCGCCGTCAAATATTAAGTTTAGTTAAAGCTATTGTATTTGGTTTATTATGAAATAACGCTATGGTTGGTGACTTAACGATAACCGCAAGATGACGGCAGATCTCGATGATGATACAAATATGCAGATCAAAGCATTCTTTCAACATTCTAAAAACGCTCTTCCATTTGTCGATGATTTGAGGATAACTTATAAGTTTAAGTGGACTTTGAATTTATGGTGAAGAAAGCTAATCTTGGATAATCATTCTTTTTATACTGACTACAATGCCATCAACAAGTAATGAATAGTAATACATACCTGGTTTAAATTCGGAGTCTTTAATAATAATATTGGACTTCCCTCTTTCCGATATAACAGTACGCTTAATCTGAGTTCCTTGTAAGTTGTAAAAAAGGATTGATGCACTATTGACACCCTGTGCTAAAAAGAACTCAATCGTTGTGTGCTTATTAAATGGATTTGGGGAATTTTGATATAATAAATTGATTGATGAACTCTGTTCATTATTGATAAATCCTTCCTTTAAAAAAATATTGGTAGGGTCATACGAGCTCTTTGCTATATTTTCGGTTAATAGATCAATAGTTTTCTGTTGTTCCTTGATTGCAGTTATTAAATAAGGGATTAGTCCTATATAGTCAATTCCGTATTTCTGATCACTTGAATCATACTTAACCAGTTGAGGAAAAATATTGCTAATCTGACTGCCGTCTATTACCATTCGATAATTGTCTTGAACATCTGAGGTGTTTGAAGTGTTTTTGTTAGATGAATTATCGACTGAGACATAACCACATGGAAGATTTTTAATTTTGGTGAGAATATCGGAACCCTCTGAAACAAGATTAGACAGACAATTTTGAGGTTGTATCAGTTGAGGTTGTAAGTAAAAGAGTCGGTCGGAATATACCTCCCCACTAATGAGATATAAAGTATTAACCGAGCCCCAAGGATAACTGTCTGTCCCACAGTTGCCCCAGCGAGGGGTTTTGGGAAAGATTGATGCGGCATTACCTTCTGTATTTTGACTGATTTCAATCCCGTAACCTAAAAAAGATATACTTCCATTTGGATTTTCAGGGCTAATTGGGTTTATTAAAAATGGATATTTCCAACCAATTTGTGATCCCTCATCTCCTTTATCTGAAATACTAAAGTAAATTCCTCCATCATCAGAAAGTTGAATTGCAGAAGTAAAACCTGTCTTGATCCGATACGGGCCATTATCCCAATGAAAATTATATCCGATGGCTTTTGAGCCTCCATTATGAAATGTAAATTGGTCGCCAATTTGAAATGCTTCAACAGGATTAAGCGTTCCGACTCCAACCCAACCCAGGCTATTAACTTTTATCTGGCTAAAAGTAAGATTGGTAGAAAATGAAATCACGAATAGTAGAATGAATTTTTTCATAACTATATGATTAAATGATTTTTACTTTAATAACAAATATCGTTTGTAATTGCACAAAATTCTGTCCCTAAGGGAACAGTAAAGGAACAACCAATTTCTATCCAATCTGTCGCACGTAAGGTTGTATTTACGGTAATTGTAACTCCTGGATCAACATAAATAGATTTTTTTACACCCCATCTAAAAATTTTTGGATTGAAAAAATGATCATCCGTCTGGCAATCCATGATTTTTTGAAATGTTCTTACATAATTGACACTCATTTTTTTGTCAAACTGATGTACATCGTAGCAATCTGGTAAACATTTTGGGAGACAAGGTTGCATAGAAGGGATTTCATTGCTTAAAGTTTCAATATTCCCATGACAATTTGGACACAGACATCTGTCGAAAGCCAAATTCAGGATTAAACCTAAAGGATAATTATGAGGATGATTAGTTCTACGCCAAATTTCCAAATTGTCAAAGTAAAAAATTAAATATTGGGGATCCCATTCAAGAGAATATTTATGTTCAGCTTCAACAAAGGAATTTGGTTCTAGTATTTCACGATGAGCCAACCAACCAGCCTCACATATAGTATCATTGTCATTTTTATCATCATAAATAGTACTAGTGTACAGCATATTATAACCATCTACACCATACATCTCACAAATATCTATTTCCCTATATCTAATCCAAAATGGAAGATTATGAACACAATCCATCAACCAGAAAGCAGGCCAGAAACCCTTTCCCCCCGGCCATTTGCAACTGATTTCAATAAAGCCATAATTAAAATTATAAGCTGGAAGAGTGTGACATGATCCGGAAGAAAAAAGATGATTTTCGTCAGGAGTATTAAGTAACATTTGAATGTTTAAATATCCATTTTGCACCCAAATATTTTCCAAGTTGTTGCGATATAGTTGTGCATCACCCCCATGATCATTAATATCCACATCCCATTTGGAAGGGTCGATTGGCTTTATTTCATTTTGATTGGGGGAATAATTGAATTCATCAGAGCAAGCTGAATTTATTCTCCAATTCTTATCATTAATTATTTTTCCTTCTCCATCTAAAGCAGGAAATTGCCCATAGCTTTTTTCATTCGGTAACCAAATAAAAACACTCAATAATACGAGCGCATGCCAGCTTCGATTTATAAATAGACTCATATGAAAGGTATTATTAACATCATGACATTTTGATTAAGAACAAAACTATTTCATTTGTTTTGTAAAGTCAATGGCAATAAACTGGAATTATTAATTCTGAAAATCGGAAAAAATGTCTAAACTGTTAAATTATAAAAGATTCCCTTTGAAACAACAACCCTATTGAATCGAGCGGAGAAACGACTAATAAAAATTAAAAGATTTGTAAAAGGCTTTTGAAAAACTTTTATTCTCTGCGAATAACTTGGTCCGGATTGTTTATAGAGAAATCAAAAAGGCACCAGCAACCATGTTCCTGTTTCTCAAATGTTGAGGAAAGATTTATTTATAACTCTTTCTGTTTGTGAAGTATAGACAGCAATTCATAATTATTTTTTGCTTTAAAAAGAGATCGGATTTTTTTTAAGGATTTTTCAATTGAAGATATTGTACGTTCTTTCATTGATGCAATTTCTTTAATTGAAAACCCTGATGAAAGCTTTAGAATAACTTCTCTTTCTCTTTCTTTTAATACTGGAAGATAATGAATTGATCCTGAATTAACTTCCACTTTTATTTGGGCAGGAATAACGGAATTCCCTCTGGCTACTTGATTAATGGTTTGCTGGATGCCAACTTTGTCAAGTCCTTTTATTAAAAATGCTTTTGCGCCTTCTTGAAACATTTTAATTTGCCACACAAGTGCTGTTTCATAAGTAAAAATGATTATAGGAATTAAAGGAAACCTTTTGTATAACAGCCTGAAATTTATGATAGGATCTGTAAACTTAAGGTACAGATCTAATATAATTACATCGACAGATCCTTTTACCAATTCCTGAAATGCATCATTAACAGTCAGTGCATATCCGGCAATTGAAATTTCGTCTTTCACTGGATCAAATACATCGCAAAAACCTTTACAAATGAACAAATCGTCGTCAATAATAAAAACAGTGGTCATACAAATGGATTGTTATGAAATTGCATCAAATAAAAGTATTCATAGTGAAAATGAATCGATTGATTTAAAGGCAATAATATTCAAAACGTGCACATTAACAAAATTAAAAAAAAACATGTAATTACCTAATCATGAGTAACTGTTTCCGGATCAATATATTCTTTTTACATTTGCTTTTCGAATAAATTGTTCTTTTCAACTTAATTGTTAGTAAAACCCTCAATTGTAGTGCGTAAAAGGATAAAATTCAACCAGACCAATTCATTTTTGCAACAGGTAAAAAATTTTTAGTGTAATTCAAGCACCAATGAAGAAATTATTCCTCAATCCATATTCGCTCGGTATTTTCATAATTCTGGCAGGAATCATCCTTTTCACTCGGTTATTCACCGCAACCTGGAATAACCACAATTGTCTGGCCATCATCAGTTGGGATGTTTTCGGGTATTACCTGTACCTTCCTGCCTGGATCATTCATCATGACCTTGGTATAAATAACTTTAGCTGGGTTCAACAGATCCTCACTACCTATAACCCGACGATCGGTTTTTACCAGGCCTATATGGGTCCTGCCGGAGATTATGTGATGAAGTACCCCATGGGCCTTGCCATTCTCTATTTTCCTTTTTTTATCATTGGACATATCGGCGCCCACCTTTTCGGTTATTCACCTGATGGTTTTACGCTGCCATACCAGGTTTCACTGGCACTCGGAGGGGTGATTTACACCATCATCGGTTTATGGTTTTTCCGGAAAGTCCTGCTGCATTTTTTCAGTGATCATGTTGCCGCTTTAACCTTCCTGGTAATTGTGCTCGGAACAAATTACTTCGAACTTACCGCATTTGATGGCGCCATGCCCCATAATTACCTATTTACGATTTATGCTGTGATTGTGTGGCTGACAATCCGATGGCATGCTGATGCAAAGTTTAAATATGCTGTTCCGCTGGGATTACTCTGCGGATTGGCAATACTGGTAAGGCCTACAGCAGGAGTAATTGTATTGGTTCCACTGTTGTGGGGATTCTGGGACAAAACTGGCAGTCGGGAGAAAATGCTAAAAATCAGAGAACATTACGGACAAGTACTGACAATGGTCTTGCTCCTGTTGATGGTGGCTGGATTGCAACTTCTATATTGGAAGATTTATGCAGGAAGTTGGTTTTATTACAGCTACGAAAAGGGAGAACAACTGGAGTGGATCGCACCTTACCTTTGGAAAGTACTCTTCTCCTATAAAAAAGGTTGGTTGGTTTACACTCCGTTAATGATGTTCGCCATCCTCGGCTTTATCCCGCTAGCACGGAAATACCGCCCTGTGTTTATTGCATTGTTGCTCTTTTTCATTATCAACTTGTTAACTGTGGCAAGCTGGCCCAATTGGTGGTACGGAGGAAGCTTTGGCCAACGGGCACTCATGGAATCATACCTCCTGCTGTCAATTCCCTTGGGAACCTTTATCATGTGGTTTCTGGATCAGAAAGTTCTCTTCAAATGGGTATTCATCGTCATAATATTTTTATTTACCCTGTTCAATTTATTCCAGACATGGCAATACACCCATTACATTATCGACCCGATGCGGATGACGGAGAGTTATTACTGGAGGGTTTTCGGAAAAACTTCAGTAACAGATTTTGACCGTCTGTATCTCATCCCTTCAGAAAAAATTGAAGAACGTGAGGTGCTGCCGGTTTCTGGAATGTCGAGTAATAAAATTCTGGCACGGTATGATTTTGAAAATGGTGACCCGAATAATCAACTTATTTATTGCAAGGATACCGCCAACTCCGGAAGGTATTCAATGCGGTTGAGTAAAAAGAATGAATTTTCCCCTGGAATCAGTATTCCATATAATCAGCTTTCACAGAAAGATTTTGCCTGGGTTCAGGCTTGCGGTTACGTTTATTTCACATGCAAACCTGAAGAGGTAGGATGTGCCCTGGTTATCACTTGTTTACAGAATGAGGTCGCTTATAAATACAGGATAATTCCTCTGGAAAAAGAGAACCTCAAGCCGTTTGTATGGAATAAAGTCTGTATGGATTATTTGATCCCAAACCTCGAGAAGAAGTCGAGCCCTGTTCAGGCTTACTTCTGGTACCGCGGAGATAAAGAGGTCCTGGTTGATGATTTTGAGATCAAACTTTTTGAATACCAGTAACATGATCCAAACCCATTTCTCAGACTTACAAGTTTTTTGGATTTTTCTGGCATTACTTTCAGGTCTGACAAGCATTATCCTTTTTCTTAATAAAAAACCGGGGTACAGTCTGTTATTCCTGGTCATCTCAGGGGTGATCCTGCGCATAATGGCAGCAGGGCTTGATCCTTTTTTATACACCTGGGATGAACAGTTTCATGCCCTTGTGGCTAAAAACATGATGCATCAACCCTTCAAGCCCATGCTTATCGTAAATCCCGTACTGGATTATGATTACCAGTCGTGGATTTCCAACCACATCTGGCTTCACAAACAACCCTGGTTCCTCTGGCAGATCGCATTGTTTTTCAAAATGTTCGGGGTTAATGAATTTGTGCTGAGGTTACCCACTGCGCTCATGTTTTCGTTACTTATTCCGATCATTTACCGCATCGGAAAGCTGCTGACCAACCCTGAAATTGCCTGGTGCGGGGCATTTATCTATACTTTTTCATATTTTTTTATTAATTTTATTAGTGGCATTACATTTACCGACCACAACGACGGTGCTTTTGTTTTCTATATAGCATTGAGTCTTTGGGCTTGGGCAGAATACAATCACTCGGGAAAAAGAAAATGGATTTACCTGATCGGGATATTCGCAGGCATCGCCATTATGAATAAGTGGCTGGCCGGTTTACTGATATATTCCGGATGGTTTTTATCCGTTTTTGCAAAAAGCGGGAAAAAGAAAAGGATACAGGAATTAAAAAATATCGCCATTGCTCTTATTTGCACCCTGGCTGTTGCACTTCCGTGGCAGATATACATTATGATGGCCTTCCCGAAGGAAAGCCAATATGTTTTTCTTTTCAATAGCCGGCATTTAATGGACCCTCTCGAAGCCCATTCGGAGAACCGCTGGTACCATTTTTATTTGTTGTCACAACAATATGGTGGAATACTTGTCTATTTTGTTATTCTTCCGGGACTCTATTATTTTGTAAACTCCTTGCATAACAAAGAGACGAAAATTGCAGTTATCACATGGATAGCGGTTACCTATATCTTTTTTACCGTTGTTGCAAGCAAAATGCCTATGTTTTGCACCATCGTAAGCCCATTAATTTTTCTGGGTCTGGGGGCAATACTGGAAAAGGGAATTCAAAAGTTCAGGGAATATCTGCCCTCACGGAAATATCTCTTCATTGCGGTCTTACTTTTGTTTTACCTGGACTATGACAATCTTTCAATCAATGATCTGGATAATATTCATTCGGATAAACACGCTAACTGGAAAGAATGGAAGACCAAAGCATTGATTGATAAATATGTGGCCAAACGGATCCCGTCAAAGGATTATGTAATTTTTAATTCCGGTAGATTCAATGCCATCATGCTGATGTTTTATAGTGAGAACACGGCTTACGGTTACTACCCTGACAAGCGGCAATACGAGGTAATGAAGTCAGCAGGGGTCAAAATGGCAACCTTTGTGGATGAAAACATGCCTGATTACATGAAGAAGGATACCGCAGTCTACAGAATTTATTTACAAGTAAAACCTTACTGAACGGTGTCAGTTTTTCATCATAAGAAAATTTATCCTGATATATGACCTATGCAAAAAAATTGATATTGTTAATTCTTTTGGCGATTATTTTTTTGCATGCTTTTCAAAAAGTCACTCACTTCTTCACTTTCAATGCATTAAATGGCTATTTTGAATCGGTCGAGAAGCCTCAACTTTCACTCGCTTCTCTATGGTCGGGAGAATACCAGGAAAAGATGAACCGACACCTCGATCAGAGTGTAGGAATGAGAGAATGGCTTGTCAGGTTGTATAATCAACTGGATTTTTCCTTGTTTTCAGTTTCTCATGCCCGTCAGGTAGTGGTCGGTAAACAGGATTATCTTTTTGAGGAACCCTATATTGATGCCTGGCTGGGACGCGATTTTATTGGGAAGAGATCCATCAATGCCAGAGTCAACCAGATCCGGAGATTACAGGATCTGTTATGGAAACGAAACCGAACGTTACTGGTGGTCGTTTTTCCCCCGGATAAAGGAACATTCTACCCTGAAAAAATTCCTGACCGTTATTTGAAAAAATCAGGAACTATGACCAATTACCAATGGTACAAACGGAAATTTGAAGAATCAAAGGTCAATTTCATTGATTTCAATGAATGGTTCCTGAAGATGAAGGATACTTCACGTTATATGCTCTACCCAAAAACTGGAATTCACTGGAGCAGTTATGGGGCTTTTCTTGCATTTGATTCGCTTACCCGGTATATCGGAGCCCATCTGAATAAACCTTTAATTGAAATCAAGAACAAAACCATCCAGCTTTCTGAAACGACACGGGGCAGGGATGCCGATATAGATGAAGGCCTTAACCTGATATGGGATATTTCCCATCCACCTTTGGCTTACCCGTCAGTGATTTTCCGTAAAAAACCGAATACTGTTTTTCCACGTGCATTATTCATAGGCGACAGTTTCTATTTTACCTTGGCGGAAGGTGGTTATATTGCCAACACTTTTGCCAACCGTGATTTCTGGTACTACGATCAGGATGTTTACGTTGGCTCATACAATACCGAAAAAAAGACACAAGCGCTGAACCTCCAGGATCAACTCGCCCATATGCAGGTCATCATTCTTTTACAAACAAATGCGGGTTATGGAAATGTAGGTTATGGATTTGTCGACAGATTGTTAAATACTCTTGACTCTGTGAATCGGATGGAGCATTCCATTACGCATTAATGTTTTTTTTTACATTTGCCGTTTGAATAAAATATATTTGTTCATTACAAATCGTAGTCCCCTAATTCCCAAAAATCAAGCTGGTCATAAAAACAGTAAAATCGAGAATCATGATAAATACTGTCATTCTTTCGGTCAAACGAATCAATATCTGTTTGTTTTTTCTTTTGGTTGAACTATTGCTTTTATTGATTACTTATAAAGTTTTTCATGTTCCTATTACCCATGATGAGACGGCAACGACTGAACTTGCCAATAATTACAATTATTGGCAAATCATGATGAATCCCAATAATAACCCCAATAATCACATATTAAATGCGTTACTTTCCAAATTTTTTATATGGGCTTTAGGTGCCAAACAATGGGTGGTACGTCTTCCTAATTTACTTTCATTTCTGGTATATGTATTTGCTGTTTTCAGAATCAATAAAACTGTTTTGAAGACCTCTTCCATTTTCTTTATACCAGCCTCAATTTTATTTATTTGCAATCTCTATTTACTCGATTTTTTCGGTCTTTGCAGAGGCTATGCCATGGCATGTGCATTAAGTACCCTTTCTGTAAGTTACATGATTTCTGGATTTATTACCCTGGAGAAAAGACATATCTGGTTGGCTTTCTTTCTAGCAATATTGTCTTCGTATGCCAATTTTACGCTATTGGTATACTGGGTCGCTGCTATTGCAATGACCTGGCTTTACTTCATTATTCAATTTAAAACACGAAAGATAAACCTGATACAACCGACAATTTTAATCATATTATTTAGCCTTGCCTACGCGGCTTTAATTGCTTTTCCGATTATTAAAATGCAAGCTACACATCAGTTTTGGTACGGGGAATCAACAGGATTTTATAATGGAACTATTATTTCACTTGTAATTCAATCTCTCTATGACTCGACAGGGTTTTCATCAATAGTATATCATACGATTTCAATCTTCACAATTCTACTGGTATTCGGAAACTTGCTCTATATATTTGTCAAGTTTTTCCGTTCAAATTTCGACTTAGAAAACTTTAAGAAACCTGTTTTTGTTGCAAGTAGCATTATACTACTTACTGCTGCAGTAAGTATTTTTCAATGCATAATCCTGAATACTCCCAACCTGACTGGAAGAACTGCATTATTCTTTTTTCCTCTGTTTATCATTACTTTAGTTACAACAATTGGACTTATCCCAAGTCAGAAAGCAGGAATTTTGAAAGGCATATTTTCATTCACTCTAAGTTTCATATTATTGTTTCAAATTGCAGATAAAATGAGTTTAAAATCTGTGAAAGAATGGTCATATGATGCAAACACTTTCGAAGTAATAGATTATATCAATAAAACAAAGACCAATCAAAAAGTTTCGCTGAAAACCAGTTGGTTATTTTTTCCTTCATTTTTTTTCTACAAATACACAGGGCAGCTTTCTTTTATTGACTTAAAAACGTATGATAAATCCATTGATATAAATACCGATGCAGATTATTACTACATCATGTCGGAAGATTATAAAACGCTTGCATCCAAATTCGAAATTTCCTATAAAATAAATGATGAAAGGTGGTTGTTGATGAAAAGGAAACCATTAACTCAAAACCAGTATGGCGAGAATATCGTGTATATTAATCTTTTTGATAATCCATCTTTGTTAACGTCCGATAGCAATTATCATCGAGATAGTTTTGGGAATTCGTTTTATCTCTTAATAAATGAATTCAGCCCTGGTATGTATAAGAAATACACTGAAGTGACTGATGCGAAAAGTATTTTTATATCAGCTTCAGTGAAGGTATTTCCCCTTGAAGAGGTTCCAAAACTATTAAATCTAGTAATATCCCGTGAACAGGGAAATAAAGTTTTGGAATATTATATATCTGTCGAAAACAAGTCCTCTCTTTTAAAATTACATAATTGGACCACCTTAAACGTTTCTGGCGTCATATCGAGTAACGATAGTAATGACATTCTGAAGGTCTATCTCTGGAATCCTAACAGAAAGAAAATCAGGATGGACGATTTGATCGTATATTATAATAAAAATTGATCTTTTCGGGAACAAATACTTGCCAATCAGCGGGCTATATCTTATCACTTTTTCGAATCTAAGTATTCCAAAGATTCAACCCATTCACACCCTACCGTCTCGTTAAAAGAGACTGAGTAACAATTATTTACATTGTAGTTTTTTACATTTTTGTAATTATTATTTGTAAGCAGCTCTTTTACAGGTGTTTTGTACAGTAGAGAGATGCCTGGAATTTGTAATATTTCGTATATAATAAAATAATAACTGCTTTGTTCATATGGAATTTGATCCATTTCATTGACATCTTTAACGGATGCTGGTGTAATATAAACATAGCTGGGTATCCGGGTTTTTAGCGTCACTTGGCGTGTGCCATTTGATGCCACCCTTTGCCTTTCGGAACTCCGCCCACCAGAAAACGCGCAAACAGAGATCAAGGGTGGTAGAGTCTAAGGTATAAACATCGCCATCTACTTTCACTTCAAAATCGCCACAAACACATACTCTGCGAGCATAATAGATGAGATGAAAAGCAATTCTTCATAAATCTTATAATTTCTGCGAATGTGTATATTGCCACTATATTTTTGGACAATACGGTCAAATACTCAACGAAGCAGAAAGTTGTAATCTGAACAAAAACGTATTCCCCATTGATTCATTTTCCGAATAAATAAACTCCAAAGGAAATCAATTGATATCGTCACGCTAGAAAAAGCACTACAAATAATTGATTATCAAAAAATTCAAAGAACGATTTAATATTTTAACGAGACAGTAGAGATTATGTCATAATTAATGTATAGGTGGCTATATTACAAATAAAAGTTTTTCACCATGCTTTATTTATTTTTTTTCAATTTCAATCACCTTATAATAGGTGCGGCAAAGGAGTATAAGGTAATATGAAAACGAAAAGATTATTTCTACTGAAATTCTATTTCATAAGTCGAATCCAATATAACAACAAACGAAATCTATAATACCTGTGCAATAAACAAGGCTTCATTACCGATGCTTTGGGCAACCTAAATCTTCAAGGCCATCCTGTTACGGATCAATGAATTCTTTTTACATTTGCCATTTGAAAATCCTCAGAATAAATGGCCTTTTCCCACGGTAATAAAACCATAAGCCTCAATTCTTTTATTGTATGATTTTTAGCAGCAGTTTGTTTTTACTCTATTTCCTTCCAACATTCCTGATCGTTTATTATCTGATCCCCCGGAATTACAGGAATTGGGTGCTGCTCATTACCAGTATTTTTTTCTATGCCTGGGGCGCTCCGAAGTTTGTCTTTTTTGTTATGGGTTCCGTCCTGGTTGATTTTGTGCTTATAAGGCAGATGAGCCTGAAAACAGGATCGTTACGCAGAGCCTTATTCTGGATTTCTGTTGCCCTGAACCTGACGCTGCTACTCTATTTCAAATACATGAACTTTTTCGTTGATCAGTTTCAAATCATCCTGACGTGGTTTGGATCGAAACCGTCAGAATGGACCAAAATAGCCCTTCCTGTGGGCATTTCATTCATCACATTTCAAAAATTGTCTTATGCGCTCGATGTATTCAAAAGAAAACATCCCGTTTTCGACAAATTACAGGATTTTGCACTGTATATTTTTATGTTCCCCCAGTTATTATCGGGCCCCATCGTCAGACCGGGTCAGATTGCTTCCCAGATCGCCGACCGTAGTCAACAGGAAAACATTGATTTCAAGCTTTCCGGATTTTACCGTTTCATTATCGGACTGGCTAAAAAGATGTTGATTGCCGATGTGCTAGGCGTTACAGTGAATGAGATTTTTGCCATGAAACCCGATGAGCTGTCAACCGGACTCACGTGGGTTGGCACACTGGCTTATACCTTCCAAATTTATTTTGATTTCTCTGGATATTCCGATATGGCTATTGGGCTGGCCCGGATGCTAGGCTTCAAGCTTCCTGAGAATTTCAACACTCCATATGTTTCGCAAAGTATTACCGAATTCTGGCGCAGATGGCACATGACTCTTTCTTTCTGGTTCCGCGACTATATCTTTTTACCCCTGGCTTATGCCACTTCCCGTCGCATGCCAAAGGAACGATATCTCGGACTTCGGACCGATAAGGTAATTTATCTGATTGCAACAACGGTAACCTTCCTGCTTTGTGGTTTCTGGCATGGGGCGGCATGGACATTCATCTTTTGGGGTATATACATGGGAATATTCTTGATCATTGACCGCTTGTTTTTATTGAAATGGATGAAAAAAATAGGGAGGATTCCCTCTGTGGCGATCACCTTCTTTGTGCTAATGATGGGATGGCTGCTCTTCCGATCGCAGTCGCTCGATGAAGCCTGGTTTTTAATACGACGGCTATTTGTATTTCAAAGTGATGAAAATCTGATATGGCTCAATCAAAAATTCTGGACAATACTTGCCATAGCCGTTTTCTTCTCCTTTTGGGGTGGATCTAAAAAAGTGGAAGCATGGATCGAAAAGCTTTACTTTACCCCAGGGAATGGCCTGATCATTTCATTTTCGATTATTGCCATATTATTGTGTATTCTGTGTGTGGCAACCATCACTGCATCAGGGTTCAGCCCGTTCATTTATTTCAGATTTTAAATCCAAAATTTTTTCAATGGAGTGTTTATGAATGAAAGTTTTATGACGAAAAATAAGGAGCTGATCTATCTGGCATTAATTTCTATTGCCGTAATTACATTTTACCCCTTGTTGTTTACCGGATTTGCTACAGCCGATGATTTTCACTTTTACCTGGTAGCGCGCAGGGGACAGGTATTGGCCGAGTCTTCCCTCTTTGCAGAAGTGGCAGGACGCTTTTATTTTTATCTGGTAAAACCAGTGTACAGTTTGCCGTATTTATTTGATAATATGGCAGTTGTAAAGGCTTTTCAATATGTTCCCCTAATCATGTGTTTTTTGCTGTTTGCAAAAATTGTCTTTTTGGTGACAAAATCAAAGGAAATGGCGTGTTTTTACCTATTGCTTTTTCTAGTTACAATGCAGATATCAAAGCATACCAGTCTTTTTGTCTCTTATCCGTTTTATTTTACATTTTCCTTTTTCTTGCTCCTTTTGTCTATTTATTACTTAATCCGTTTTTATCAGAGAAACAAGAAAAAACTACTGTTTTTTTCTGCTTTTTTATTTGGAGTCGGTTTGATGTTTTATGAAACCTATATTTTGTTTTTGTTGTTTGTATTCATCGTTGTTATTGCAAATAATTTTCAAAAAGAAATAAGGATTACTGAAAAAATTAAACATATTATATTACAATTTCTTCCTTTCCTGCTCATCGGAATATTCTATCTTACCGCTTACTTTGTCTTCCGGATTTATCATCCTTCCCAGTACCCCGGTACCAGTTTTGGTTCGATCAAGATAAGCTTTTCTTCATTTTTATATTTCTTATGGAGATTGTCGTACTCTTCATTTCCTTTAACTGTTTATGAGACTTCACATTATATTTTTTGGGACAAATCGGACTTGGTTACCGGTTATTCCCCGGTGGTATTAAACCTTATCTTAAGTGCCAGGGTGGAATGGATTGTTAAAGGCATATTGGTGGCTTATCTCGGGTATAAATTACTCATTAGCCTTCCCCCGGTTAAAATTAAAAAGTTACTGGTAGGTTTGGCAATTTCTGTTCTAATAATTTTTATGCCGCATATCCCGTTAGCAATGACTGTTAAATATAGAAATTATGTCGAAAATGGTGACATGATTGGTTATGTTACAACCTTTTTCTCTTTTTTCGGCACTTTGTTTTTCCTCGCCCTTCTGTTCAGTTATTTTATAAACCTTTTAAATTTTAGTTTGATTATTAAAAAGATCATCACTGTAATAATTGTTTTCGGGTTTTTTATTTGTTCCGTATTGACCGATTTTTCGAATTATTCCATTGCAAAAGATATCCGCAGTGCAAATTTACGACTATATGCAGTAGATGAACTTTTAAAGACCGAAGAATTTAAATCAATTCCAGCCGGTTCACCTTTTTATGCAAAGGATTTATGGGAGAATCCATCTTATTGTGCACGTAGTTTAACTGAGCAAGAATTTAACTGGTATGAATATTTCGAGGCCAAAAACGGAATCACTTACCCGGTTGGGAGGGATGCCGGTTATTTTCTTGATTATTCAAAGAAAGTACAATTATCACCTTACTTCTTAACTATACGACAAGCCGAAAAATCGGAAGATTTTCTTCTGATAATGGCTCAGATGGCACCACTCCAACAAAAGGATTCTGTGGTTAACCATTACGCAGATAAAACATTGATGGAGTATTATTCTAAATATAAAATATTCACTGTCAGTTTCAGAATTAAGGGAGACCCGGCACTTCAAAATATTCCCTTGCAGATTAATCATATTCATGATACTATTTCCAATGAAAGAACAATCGAAATAAATATCTGTAATACAAAAAAGGGTAACGCGGCCACGATATTTACAATTCAGTCTGCGGGTATTGATTTAACCAGTATTCAGGTTTCGAATATGATTAATCGAAAGAACAAATATTTCTATCTTTAACATGGGTGTCATCGAACGACACTTTTTCAATCCTTTTTTGCTCCTGACCTTTCTTAACCAATCCTCCTGAAAAATGAAACATCTGGTACTGGAAAACTTTCCAAAAGAACGAGAAGAACTCCCTCCTGAATTTCGGTCCATTTATGAATCGCATTATAAAAAGAACAGACAGGGAGCTACAAATGCAACCAAGTTCTCAATGAAGCTGGAAAAATGGCTGCATGCTAAAGTGGCGGAGGATGTTCAAGAGAAAAAAAGCAGCGAAAAGACAACCCTCGAGATTGGTGCAGGCATGCTTAACCAGCTGCCTTTTGAACCATATGTGAATC
Source organism: Bacteroidales bacterium (assembly GCA_023229525.1). Classification (GTDB taxonomy): domain Bacteria; phylum Bacteroidota; class Bacteroidia; order Bacteroidales; family FEN-979; genus CAIVAT01. Next base: position 77,439 of record JALNZC010000007.1, on the reverse strand, counting down.
TTTATGATATTGTAGAACCTTTTGAAAAGTTATATGCCGGATCGAGTTACCTTGGTCGGGTCCGCAATGTTTATTCAGACATAAATGAAATCCCTGGGGAAACCAAATATAACAGAATTACTTCTATTGCTACCTTTGAGCATATCCTTAATTTGCCTGAAGTCGTTGCAAAAGCAGTCACATTGCTCGAAAAAGAAGGCACTTTACGGGTAGCTATTCCCAATGAAGGAACTATTTTATGGAAACTGGGTACGTTAATTACCGGATATGAATTTAAACGTCTCTACGGACTGAATTATCAAATATTAATGAAATACGAACATGTCAATACCGCTGATGAAATCGAATCAGTGTTACAATATTTTTTCCATGCTATGTCAACGCGCGTATTTGGGATAAACAAAAAATTAAGTTTTTATCGTTTTATAAAATGTACAGGACCTAAATTTGATAAAGCAGCACAATATCTTAAAAGGTCACAACCTTTTTCTTGAAAAATAAGTTTAAATGTCAGATCAATTATATCTTAGTGTCGTTGTTCCATCATATAAGTCAGCGGGAATTTTAGAAAAAAACTTGCCGGTTCTACTTTCCTATTTGCAAAAACAAGATTATACCTATGAAGTGATCGTTGTGGATGATGGAAGTAATGACCATGGGATGACTGAAGCAGTATGTCGTAAATTGGCCTGTGTTTTTTGTCAGAACGAAGAAAATATGGGAAAGGGAGCGGCGGTACGTACCGGAATGAAGGTAGCGCGGGGTTTATTCAGAATTTTTACCGACGCCGATATCCCTTATGAACTCGATGCCATCGGAACAATATTACGATACCTTGATTTTAAAGAATTCCAGTTGGTAATCGGAGATCGGAATTTAAAAGGATCATCCTATTTAACTGAAATCCCTGAATTAAGAAAGTTAACAAGTGTGTTTTTTACGCGTTTTGTCGGTACCATCGTTACTGCCAATTTTTTCGATACCCAATGTGGGCTTAAAGGATTCAGAGGAGAAGTTGCTGATTTTATTTTTCAACATGCCAGGATCAATGGTTTTGCATTTGATGTGGAATTACTGTATATCGCCTTGAAACAGAATTTCGAAATCAAACGGATTCCGGTCCGGTTGAGTAACCAAGAAAAATCAACCGTCCGTGTTCTTCGTCATGGTATTGGGATGTTCTTTGACCTCTTTTGGATAAAACTGAATAATATACGGGGATATTACAAAGATTGATAGGTGAGATCCACCTTCAGATCATCGATAAAGATTTTTTGTTTCCCGGGATTCCAGATATAAACCTTAAGCACATCATTCTGGGATTTCACTTGGTCCAGAGGGGCACGGATGACCACTTTATTCCATTGATTTTGGCGCAGGTTTAGTTTATTCAGTATAGCTGATGAATAATTGTAAGAATTCCCATTATTTTCAATGGAAATAACAAACAAATTCCCCAGATGAAATCCATTCTCGGGAGGAAAAATATAAACTTCCGCTTTGATGACAGGATTTTCACCAGTATATTTAGGGATAGATTTAATGAGTTTTCAGTATGAGATGAAGGTTTAACCATTGCGGAAAATCGAATTGTATTAAAACCAAGTCGTTTAATAGTATCCAAATCAGTTATTAATAGGCTGTCCGTGAATTTGTTTATCCTATATTAAGAACGGCTAAATCATAATATATCGTATTCCCTGAAGGTCCAAAATAAGTTATCCAATTAGATAGAGAACCTGTTTGAAATATATAGTCATTGGATAGTTTAAAATTTTTGGGTAAAAAAAGTGTTATATCGATAAATTACCGGCCTTTCAAATAAACATACTAATAATTACTGTCTATTATAGAATGAAGTTTATTGATCTTTTCGTCGACAAATCGGAAGCAAAAACAGCTGAACTCCCGTATGTAATCGGATGTGAACCATAATTAATAAAGTCGATATTTAAATGTTCATTTGCCCAAATACAATTATCAGGTTGCCAGACAAGTTATTACAATTTAAATCAATCATGTTAGAAAAACCCCGGGATGTCAATAAACGGTCCCTTTTCAGTCTTTACGGTATATCTTGAACCGTGCCAATTTGTTCTTTTGCAAAAAGTAGCAAAAGGATGTTTGAATCACGCCCAATCCATAAATTAAACTCTTTCTGAAATTGATCGAAGAGGATTCAGGAAAATATTTAGTCGGACAAGTAATTTCTGCAATTTCATATCCGGCATAAAAAATTTGAGAAAGCATTTGATTATCAAACACGAAATCATCTGAATTTGCTCTGTAATTGATGGATTCAAGTACGGTTCTAGAGAATGCCCGATATCCCGAATGATATTCCGAAAGTTTTTCATTCATCAAGAAATTCTGGATGAGCGTGAGCATTCGGTTGGAGATGTATTTGTACAAAGGCATTTTCCCTTTCAATGCCCCTTTACCTAAAATACGTGATCCGATGACAACATGATACAGCCCACTGGCAATCAATTCAGCCATGGCCGGAATTAATTTTGGTGTATATTGGTAATCAGGATGGAGCATGATCACAATATCAGCGCCTAAACCAAGAGCGGTATCGTAACAAGTCTTTTGATTCCCCCCATATCCTATATTGTTATCATGGCGAATTAAAGTGGTAATAGACATGGAACGTGCGAGCTGAAAAGTGTTATCGGTGCTTGCATCATCGACGAGCACAATATTATCGACAATATGCATGGGTATTTCGGAAATTGTCAGCTCCAGGGTCTTTTCAGCATTGTATGCTGGCATGACGACAACAACCCTCTTATTTTGGATCATAAATGATTTAGATGTTAATTTCAGAACATGAACAAAGATAGAAAAGGAATGCCTATCTGTCTGAAATTTCCTTAGTTTTGTTCAGAAATTCAACAATTTTTTCAGTGTATGCGGAAGATCAAAACATTCCTCTTTCTACTTGTCTTTCTGGTATTAGTTGGCTCTGCATCCCAATCATATTTACATCCGTTTAAGGAACCGCCGCTCAAAGGTTATTTTCAGCTTAAAGAAAATCCCTCACTAAAATTTTTTACCTGGAGAAGATGGTTTTCCGGTGAATTCCAACAAACATACTCTGACCGGATGAATGACCATGTCGGCTTTTACAACTCCCTGATCCGCTTTAACAATCAGTGTGATTATAGCCTCTTCGGATTGATCCATGCCAAAGGCTTTATACAAGGACTCAATTGTTACCTATACGAAGAAGATTACCTGCACGAATACAATGGTGATTATTTTATCGGGAAACCGGTTATCGATAAAAAACTGGCCAGGCTTAAAAATGTACAGGATAGCCTAAGAGCCTACCATATCCCGCTGTTGCTGGTATATGAGCCGGGTAAAGCAAGTTTTTACCCCGAATATATTCCACGTCGCTTTCACCCGGAATGGAGACCGCAGACAAATTATTCTTACTTCCTGCAACGTTCCGCCGACCTGGGTGTCTCTTATATGGATATGAACCGTTATTTCCTGATGATGAAGGATACTTCGCGTTACCCGCTTTTCCCGCGTTACGGAATGCACTGGAGTCTCTTCGGAGTCACTTTTGCCATGGATACGCTTGTCCGCCGAATCGAATCGGAGACCGGAAAACAACTGCCAAAGTTCAATACTCACCACCTCACTATCTCACCAACTCCATGGGGTACTGACAACGATATAGGGGAACTGCTCAATCTGGCTTGTCCTCTTCCCGGTACAATGGAGGCATACCCGGAGGTCGCTTTTGAAGATGCACCGGAAAAAAAGAACCTTTCGGTCCTTATTATCGCCGACAGCTATTACCTGAATATAGTAGAAGATTACGGACGGAAATTGTTTAAGAATCAGGAATACTGGTATTACAACGACAAACTTTATCCTTTCCAGAACAATAATCCACCCACCAATGTCGATAAAACCAACCTTCTTGAGAAATTGAAAAAATTCGACATCATTCTGCTGATGGTTTCGGAAATCAACCTCCATTGCGGTTTCTGGAATTTTGCAGATGAGGCATGGACAGCATTTCATCCCGGGTACCGGGAGCCCCATCTTTACCGCATCGAAAACCAGATCCGCAACGACCGCGAATGGTTCGGTTTCATGGTCAATAAAGCGCATAAAAAGGGAAATACAGTTGAAGCGATGGTCCGGGAAGATGCCTCCTATGTGTTTTACAGAGATTATAACACCCTTGAGGAGAAAAGTTATAACGATAGCATTGAGTACATTACAATGACGATAAAGAACAGCGCCGAATGGCTGGCCCTTGTTCAGAAAAAAGCACAGGATCAAAATGTTCCACTGGACACGATGCTTTTACGTGATGCCATTTATACTTATGCACAATGGAAAAAGAAACCTTAAATTTGCAATAACCCTTTGGTGTTTAATCCTATGAAAAAATTTACCATTTTTGTCATTATTTCCTTTATTGTTGCTTCCGTGCCCAGTCTCCATGCACAGGAATTTCCGGCGATGCAGGGAAAAGTACCGGTCTCGCTCTCGCCACAGGAATTGTTTGTTTTGTCAAACGTACCTGAACTGAAATTACCCGAAGCCTACAAAGGTCCCAATGCGCCACTATTACCAGTGAGCGTTGATAATTCGAAAAAGAAATACTTTCGTTCCATAACCCAGCAATATGGATTAGAATGCGGACAATCGGCTGGTATCGCCTTTAATTTTACATACGAGATCGACCGGCTTCGTGACTTGGCAGCCAACCAGCCTGAAACTACCTATCCCACCCATTTTACCTGGGATTTTCTCAATGGTGGTACAGGTTCCGGGGTAAGTTTTTTTGATTCATGGGAGATTGTCCGGGCTTGCGGTAACATGAATGTAGCCGATTATGGAGGCACCCTGGGATTTGGCGGGTCTACACGGTGGATTTCGGGCTACGACGTATATTATAATGGCATGCATAACCGGTTGACCAGTGTGAAAGCGATCCGGGCAGATACGCCGGAAGGATTGCTGACCCTTAAATATTGGATATTCGATCACCTGGAAGACGCTGCAGATGGCGGAGTGGGAAATATCTATGGTTCCTATTTCTGCACCCCTTCAGACGTTCTACCGCTCTTCACTCCGGAAGGTGGAAAATATGTCCAGACTTTTTGGGGCAATTATGCTTCGCACGCTTATACAATATGCGGTTATAATGATGCCATACGCTTTGATTTCAACGGCGACGGCATTTATACTAATAACATCGACATCAATGGTGACGGTGTAGTAGATATGCATGACTGGGAAATCGGCGGACTGAAATTTGCCAATGGTTACGCCGGACCTGGCTGCAGCGATGAGGGATTCTGCTATACCATGTATAAAAACGTGGCAGACGCCATTGATTTCGGAGGAATCTGGAACCATACCATTTATGTGCTCGATGTGAAAGAAACATGCGAACCACAACTGACAATGAAGATCACCCTCAAACATACTTCCCGGAACAAACTGAAAGTCACAGCAGGGATCAACACCGATCTCAGCGCTACAACCCCTTCCTACGTTCAGGAGTTTCCCGTTTTCAACTATCAGGGAGGTGATTTTTATATGCAGGGTGGCTCCAGTGAGGCCGACAAAACCATCGAATTTGGTCTGGACCTGGCTCCATTGATGAACCAGATAAACAGCGGAGAGTCTGTCAAATATTTTCTCCAGGTGCAGGAGAAGGATCCAAGTAATTCTGATGATGGTGAAATTGTCAAATGGTCACTGCTTGATTATACTTCCGGAGGTCTTCCCGTTGAAATTATTTTTCCTGTAAACCATATCCCAATTCAAAATAATGCAATCACCAGGTTAAACCTGAACTATACCCTCAATTTTGATAAACCGGTCATTACCAGCGATACCCTGCCTCCGGCTCTTCTCTACCAGCCATATGATGTGACTTTAACTTCCACAGGAGGGGCATCGCCTTACCATTGGGATGTGAAACTCGATTACCCCGAAAGCACAAGTTCTGCTAACTTCCCGACAGTGTCAGCTGAGAAATTAACCTTAACCGACAACAATTCAGGCTATGCTATCAAGACGCTCAATTTCGATTTTCCGTTTTATCAAAAATCGGTAAACAAATTATATATCTATGCCGACGGATTCATCCTGTTTGATGATCAGCCTTACCACTATCCATATCAGGTAAATGACATGCTGCTGTTCAAACAAACAGGCATTATCTCTCCCTTTATGACCGACCTTGCAATATATCCATCGAGCGGACAAGGAATCTGGTACGAAGGTAACGCCAACTATGCCATCATTCGCTGGAATGCTTCCATTTACAATATGCAGGGGAGTTCCAACCTGAACTTCGCCGTGAAACTTTATCCCGACGGCACCATTGAATATTATTATGGCGATATGATCTTTCCGATCAGCACGAATTGGACCGGAGGATTGTCGGGAGGGGACAACAAAAACTACCAGTTGTCGCTGTTCAACAACGCGCCTTCCATAACACCAAATGTACTGGACAAATTTTTGACCTGTGGTTTCCCGACTGAAATGAGTGTTTCAGAAGAAGGCCAAATTACCGGGACACCTACCCATTCTTATCAGGATATGCCCATTAAACTGCGCGTTACCGATAATAACAATATCGCTTCAACCAAAACTTTGCTGTTCGGTTCATATGGATTACTTGTAACCCCGGTCATTACATCCGGCGGCGACAGCCTGATCGAGTTTGGCGAAACTGCAGATATTACCCTGAAAATAACCAATACGGGGACTCAGAACTTTCAAAATGTGCATGTTTCAATTTTACTAAATGATCCTTATGTCACTTTGACCGATAGCACAGAGGAAATACCCATTATCAATGGAGGTGAGACTTTGACACTATCCAATGCTTTTTCATTTGAAGTGGCCTCCGATGTGCCCGATAAGCATGCTATTCAGTTCACAATGCAGTGGATTGCGGGTGGATTTGACTTCGAACGTATCTTTAACCTGATGACTCATGCCCCGGTATTATCTGTAACTAATACCCATCTTCTTGATGGGGATAACGGTTTGCTGGACCCGGGCGAAAGCGCGGATATTCTGATCACCTATAAAAATACCGGGAGCGCCAAAGCTTCTTCGATCGCAGTTCAATTAAACTCAATTGATACCAACCTGACGGTGAATCCGAACACGGCAACAATCGGATTGCTGATTCCCGATTCAAGCGCCACGCTGACCTTTCATGTTACAGTCGGTCATGCAGCTTCATTCGAGCATCTCTATAAAATAGTTTCGGAACTCACAGCAAATAATAATTTTTCAAGCCAGGACACGGTGTATCTTCTTTCAGGCCAGATCATTGAAGATTATGAAACCGGTGATTTCAATAAATTTCCCTGGTTTTTTTCCGGACAATGGCCCTGGTTACTCCAATCAGCCGTTGTTGTCAACGGGGAATTTGCGGCCCGGTCTGGCGGTATTACTGATAATGCAGAAAGTGTGATGAACCTCAGTTTCCAAGTTCTGACAGGAGGTGAAATCAGTTTCTGGAAATATGTTTCCTGCGAGCATGATCCGAGCGGCAATAAAAATTACGATTATCTCTCTTTTAAGATGGATGGATTTGAATTGGGTCGCTGGGATGGAATTATTCCCTGGAACAAGGTGACCTATCCGGTTCCGGCAGGTTATCACACCTTTTCCTGGATTTATCATAAGGACTATTCAGTAAGTACAGGATGGGATGGTTGTATTGTTGACGTTATTTCCATGCCACTTATCGAAGGAGCCCTGCCAGAACTTTCTGTCGGCCCACTTTCTTTCGAAAAATCGTTACACCCGGGACAAAGTGTGGCCGATTCCATTCAGATCACCAACCTGGGCGGTGGAATTCTTAAATATTCAGTCATGGTATTCGACACCGCAACCGGTAATATTGACCGCTCACCCGACAACCTGAATGGATCGTACATCTCATGCACTTCCGGAGAATTTGTTCCGGGTCAGGCCTTTAACTGGACTTTCAGCGCCCATAACAACAGTTCAGATAACGAAAACATAAAACACATCAAACTCGATTTCCCGGAAGGAGTAAATATCGCTGGAGCAACCAATTTTTCGGGAGGGTCGTTAGGCGAACTGATCCTGCAGGAAACTCCGTTTATGGGAAGTTCATTGAACTGGTTTGGCGAAACTACCGGTGGCCTTGGTGTCCTCAAGCCCGGAGAAACGGCTTCAGCTTCAGTTTCGGGAAACATCAACAAAGCTCTTATGAACGATGTTTTTGTTGTATATAGTCTTACTGGGGATAGTATTGGTGAAAATCCTCATCTTGAAGCCGGCCATGTTAAAATTACCAATTCCGGGTTGGGTAATACCTGGCTTACTCTCGGCAGCAATACCGGCGACTTGATGCATGGCCAGACTGCGACGGTACACTTCACGATCGATGCTACTGGTCTTTTACAAAAAACCTACCAATGCAGTTTCATCGCACGGGATTTCTATAACAATAAATTTGTAATTCCGGTAACATTGCATGTCAGTTATCCTGTTGTTGTTGAAGATCCGGGAAAAACCAGTGCAACAAGGCTGGTTGGTAATTATCCCAATCCCTTCAACGGAAAAACCAACTTGCATTTCCAGCTTCAGACTCCTTCGTCCGTGTTCATTTCGATCTGTGATTTGCAGGGAGTTCCAGTGCGCATCCTCATGAATTCCAGCCTGGGAGCCGGTGATCACCTGCTTTCATGGGACGGCAACGACGACCAAGGTCATAACGTGGCAGCCGGAATCTATATCTGTCGCATGATAACCAACGATTATCAGGGTACCACCAAGATGATCCTTATCCGCTAAACTTTGCTGCATGAATAAAAAGTTGAAAAGGAAATTGCTGTTTACCCTGCTTTTGATTTTATCCATCGTTGTTGTAACGCTTGGCCTGAAATATTTTCCTTTTAACAGGGTTGTGAAACTACCGGCATCTGCCGAAAAGGAGTTTGCAAATCCGCAACAGATATATTCGCATGCGCCTAAATCACTCTATTTTGATTTTGAGGTTGCCTCAGGAAAAGAGACTCCGGGAGGAATGTACAAGGGGATTGCACATTCGGGACAATATTCCGTAAAGGCATTCGGCCAGAATAGTTACAGCCTCACCATTGAACGCTCAGTAAAGGAGATTGGAGTTGACAACATGAAAGCGGTTGCCATGAGCGCCTGGGTTTACGTTTTTCCTACGAAAAATGAGGTGAAAGGCTCTTTGGTATTTGCGGCATCCAATGAGTTGGGAGTTAATGTTTGCTGGCAGGGTGTCGGAATCCGGGAACCTGAAGTGCCACAGGGAAAATGGTTCAAGATCAGCGGTTATTTCGACCTGACTTCCATCAAATTTAAACCCGATAACAAGCTCCAGGTCTATTTCTGGAACAACAGCCACACCGATATCCTGATCGACGATTATTACATCGTTTTCGGCGGTCCCGTTGACCGGCGAGGGGATTCGGCCCTCATCGACATGACCAGGGGTGGAGTCTTTTCACCACGGTTTAATTTTCCGCCATGGCAGGTTTCTTTCCTTGAAAAAGAGGATGGCGTAAAATCAGTCAATCAGGCGAGATTTTTATCCGATGCTCCCGCTGTCGCCGGAAATTTCCTCGGTACCGGCAATGATGACCTGCTGATAACAGGAGTTGATGGCAAACCGATACTTTTTACTTGTTGCCAGTCAGGTAAAGATTTTCGTCAGGTTGTTATTACCAATACCGGGCTGCTCGCTCCTTTTGGGAAGATTAAAAAAGTACTTAAAGGAAAATTTATTACAGGAACAACCTGTCAATTCATTCTTTGTTGCGAAAAGAGCTGGATCCTGGCAAAAGCTGAACCGGTCAAAGAGGTATGTTCTGCATCGGGAACGCTGCAAACCAGCTTAAAAATCCTCTGGAAATCCGATTCCCCTCCAGCAGGATTGTACGCCGGCGATTTCGACGGTGACCACCGTTCTGAAATCCTTAACCTGGCTCCCGACGGAACATGGAAAATGATGATCTTCAGCATGCAGGGTAATGCCGGTGGAAACTGGAAAAATATAACCGGAGACAACCCGGGTCCGGTACCTGAATGGAACAATAATAAATTTGAGTATGGGATTACAACTGGCAGGTTTATACCCGGTGTTACCGACGAAATCGTGCTGACTGTTATCAAGAATAAAGAAAATGGGAAACGGGGTTATACCCTAAGAAAATTCAGCGCCGGTCGCTGGATCCCACTCTTTCCCGAAAGACAGGAATATTCCGGAAAAACCATCGGTAACGACACCCTGAAACCGACCGACCAGTTCTTTATTCTGGATCAGCCAGGAGGGGATGCACCCCGCATTTTCCGTTATAACCGCGACTGGCGGTATGATCTTAAAGAAATACAATTTAATGATTCCACATTCCGGATACTGTCGGCCATCGACTTTCATGGTTACGAAAAAGATCATAATCCAAAATATTATGAAACACTTTTGCTGGTTCCCGGCTTTTTTATAAGTCCATCAACGCCTGGTTTTATGGTATCCGGGCGTGTTGCCGGTGAACGTAAATATGAATCTATTTTGCCTGATTTTACTGCCCTGTATTCCCTGCCGGATGGTAAAAAATAATTAAAACCCATGAAAGAAGATCAAATCATCGAATATCATTCAACCAGGGCATGGAATTTTTTCATTCTTCATCATGGTAAGCCTTTTAAACATTGTAAACCATCAAGGATTTCCGTCCTGCTTTTTTTTACTGTAGTATTTTCTTTTTCATGGTTAGTTATTTCCTGCGGCCAATCGTCCCGGTCAATGGAAGCAGCCAGTGAGCAATTCGCGGTGAGAGATTTTAATCCCATTGCTAACTGGAAACCCGGTCAACCACTCTTTCTCGACTATACCGGCGCCATTGACCAGGGTTTCATCATTCCCTCCATTCGCCAGGTTGAAGGCGGCTTTTTCAACATTGAATTCCGGATAAAAAATACCGGTACCGTCCCGCAGAAATTCAGGTATAAATTCTATTATCAGAATGAATCTTATAAATTTCCCGAACAGGATGCACAAGACAGTACCCGTCAACATCCAAATGCCTGGGAAAATTTTTATGGAAGCTGGGAAGAAACGACCACCACTTTTGCAGAAACGGAGATCATCCCGGTTGACAATGAATTCCATCAAATCACAAGCAAATTCCGCATTCTTGGTAACCCCCGCAACGAACAACGTTATTATGACAATAACCACAACGACCGTTGGAAACGCAACCCTCGTGTCGGAAAATACGGTTTTATGCTGGTGGTAACCACCCCAGATAATTTAGAACAAAAAAGGATCCCCGATGGAGTACAAAACATTGGCCTGAAAAATGAGACTGGGTTTATTAATCCCTTCTTTTATTTTCTTTACGGAAATGGCAAAAGCCTGAAAAACACGATCGTGCTGCGTTTTCCTGAACAACTGACGGTAATTGCAAATCCCGATCCGGGAGCGGGCATTTACATCAATCCGAATTCTTTTTCGAAGGATAAGGTTGGAAATTCCGGGAATAACGGGTGCGGCCAGGACACGGCTCTGTATCGGAGGGCTGCCTTTGACCAGTTCGTTCATTATATCGACGCGTCAACCAAAATGAATAATATTCCGGTGATCTGCGATGTGCTTAACGATCATTATTCCCGCCTCGATTATAACTGGAATAAACGGTTTTACAGGAAAGAAGAGTTGGTTGCCATCACGCCTACGGTAGCTCCGAAACCTTGCGAAACGGTCATCTCCGACCCGGTGAATCACAAGATCATGATCCGTAATCCGAAATCCGAATTCGGTAAATGGCAGAAGCAAAATGTAGGAGTGATTACCCGACATGGCATGACATATGGTAAATGGACCGTGAAATGCAAGCTGACCGAATTGCTGAATAAGGATAACATGTGGAACGGTATCACCAATGCAATCTGGCTAATTACCATGAGCCAGGCCGACTGGAACTTCAGGCGCGATTGCAACAATGGAGGATATATGGCCAACTATTACGGTGGCCAAAAGGATCAGCGTGTTAAAAATGTGGGCTATTCCGAAATTGATTTTGAGATCCTGAAAACGGTACCTTACTGTCCGTCGTGGGTTTTACCCCCGGCTTACAATCAGGGGATCGACGACCAATATAACGTCCAGAACTGGAATGTTCCTTTCCCCGAGGAAATCCTGGCTGACGATGATAAAATCACCGTTTCATGTACCAATTGGGACATGGCGTGCTGGCAACCTGCTGAATTCCACGAAGGATGTTACCCGGTTCGTTACCAGGACCAGACCTTCTGGGCACACCGGTGGGATAAAAACTATCGTGCCCTCACCCAGAAAACACCTGAACCAGACGATGAACTATTCGGTTCGAAATTTTATTATTTCCAGATCGATTGGCAACCCGATAAGATTATCTGGAGAATCGGTCCGTCGAAGGATAAGATGAGGGTGGTCGGATATATGGATGAAAACGTTACTTCGATTCCAAATAACCAGATGCTGCTGATCGTCACCCAGGAATACCACAACACAAAGTGGTGGATCGGTTCGGCCTATTCACAGGATAATATTCCTTTTCCAAAAGTAGATTACGAGGGAGAGATCTATGAATTAACTATCGAATAAATTCCCGTAAACGAAAATACCCGTTCAAAATGATTCATGTAAATCGTGGATGTTAAGAATGTATTCCACGTGACAGGATTATATAAATTATACAAACGAAATAGAAACAAATGAAAGTAATTGTATTGGGTGCGGGCCTTGTTGGTGGTCCGATGGCCATCGATCTGTCGAAAGACCCCAACTTCGAAGTAACATTGGTTGATGTCAACAGGGAGACCTTATCTCGGGTGGCAAATGGATATTCCATGGCGGTGGTTGAAAAAGATTTAAACGATCCTGACGGAGTGAGGCAATTGGTTTCGGAATATGACATGGTGGTGAACGCAGTTCCAGGTTTCATGGGTTTTCAGACGCTCAGGGCCATTATTGAAGCCGGGAAAAACGCGGTCGATATTGCCTTTTTCATTGAAGATCCGTTTCAGTTGGATGAACTGGCAAAAAAAATGAATATCACAGCAATCATGGATATCGGTGTGGCGCCAGGCATGTGCAATGTACTGATCGGGTTTGCCGATCATCAGTTGGACGAAACGGAAAAAGTACTATATTATGTCGGCGGTCTGCCCCAGGTACGTGAATGGCCCTGGGAGTACAAAGCGGTGTTTTCACCCATTGATGTCATCGAGGAATATACCCGGCCAGCGCGGTATATCGAAAACGGAAAGATGATCGTCAAACCTGCACTCAGTGATCCGGAATTATTGAATTTTCCTGGGATTGGCACACTGGAAGCTTTCAATACCGATGGTTTACGCTCCCTGGCATTGACGATGAACTGCCCCAACATGAAAGAGAAGACCCTGCGTTACCCAGGACATATTGAAAAGATGCGTGTATTGCGGGAGATGGGCTTATTTGAATACGACGCTATTGAAGTGAAAGGAAAGAAGATCCGCCCTATTGACTTTACCTCCCAACTTCTTTTCCCAAAATGGAAGCTGAATGAGGGCGAGGTGGATATCACTGTAATGCAGGTGATAGTAGAAGGGGTGAAGGCGGGTAAACGCATGCGGTACATCTGGGACCTGTTTGATAAATACGACCCGGAATCCGGAATACATTCCATGGCCCGGACAACAGGTTATACCGCCACAGTAGCCTTGCGTATGATTGCCGCCGGCCATTATACCCGCAAAGGGATCACAGTACCTGAATATATCGGTAAAGAACCAGCATGTGTGGAATATTTGCTTAAGGGGTTAAAGGAGCGGGGAGTGATTTATTCCCCCAAAATTGAATTACTCTGATTTTATCAGTCATCTTGTATCCTGCATCCTGCATCCTGTATCCAATAACTAAAACTCATCCGTATCAATAACCTGCTTCTTTTTCTTTCCTTTTACAGGGGTGGATAAACCTTCGTCACCTTTGCAATCGAGATCGATGTCGAGAGGTTTTTTAAGCGGATCAAAATCGCGTTTGGAAATGTGTAATGCCGGATCGGCATAAACACGCTGCATATACAGCGCCCAGATCGGTAAGGCCATATTAGCTCCTTGTCCCAGAGTAATGGTACGGAAATGAGCGGCTCTATCTTCACATCCCACCCAGACGCCGGTCACCAGGTCGGGTGTGATACCCATAAACCAGCCATCGCTTTGATTCTGGGAAGTACCGGTCTTGCCGGCAATCGGGTTGTCGAAACCATATTTATATCGTAACCGTATGCTGGTTCCCGCCTCCACAACCCCCTTCATCAACTGGATCATCAACCATGCCGTTTCTTCACTGATGGCCTCCTGTGACTTGGTATTGAAAGTTTGCAGGACATTGCCATTCTTATCTTCAATCCGGGTAATGAAGGAGGGTTCGATGTATACGCCCTTGTTGGCAAATACGCTCATGGCGCCGACCATTTCATAGAGACTGAGATCGCAGGAACCCAGAGCAATAGAATATACCACAGGGATGTCGCTGGTAACGCCCATCTTATGGGCCATAGCAACAACTGCCTTAGGGGAATATTTCCGGATAAGTTGACCCGAAACCCAGTTATTCGAGTTGGCCAACGCCCATTTCAGGGTGACCATTTCGCCGCGTCGCTGATCATCCGAATTTTCCGGGGCCCAAACCTCGCCGTTACCCAATTCGATGACGGGCTGAACATTGGGATAGCGTGAACAGGGCGATTCTCCTTCCTGCATGGCGAGCGTATAAAGGAAGGGCTTAAAGGTAGAACCTACCTGTCGCTTGCTCAGTTTTACATGGTCGTACTGAAAAAACCGATAATCAATTCCTCCAACATATGCCCTTACCTGACCCGTATGCGGATCCATCGACATTAATCCTGATTGCAGAAAGAACTTATAATACCGGATCGAATCCATCGGTGTCATCACAGTATCGATCTCACCCCGGTATGAAAATACCTTCATTTTGGCGGGAATTTTGAAATCCCGGAGGATCTGGTCGTCGGAACGTCCTTCTGTCTTCATATGAAGATAACGATCGGAACGCCGCATCGCCGACATCATCAAGTTATTGATCTCCTTTTTTTCTACATTTTTTTCAAACACAAAGGGTGCGTTTGGCATTCCTTTCCAATGGGCAAAAAAGGACGGCTGTAATTCCTTGCCGATATACTGGATCATAGCCTGTTCCGCGTACTCCTGCATCCGGTAATTGATGGTTGTATATATTTTTAAACCATCACGGTAAAGGTTATATGGTGTTTCGTCATCACGTGGATGTTGGGCGCACCAATCGGCCATTACCATCCGGAGGTATTCGCGGAAATAGGTTGCAATACCGGTAGTGTGATCCTGGATGCGATAATTGGCCATATCAATGGGAAGATTTTTGATGGAGTCGAATTCCGCTTGGCTGATGTAATCGTATTTTTGCATTTGGTGAAGAACTACATTGCGGCGTTCGAGTGCACGCTCAGGGTTGCGTACCGGGCTGAATCTTGTCGGAGCTTTCAGTATCCCAATAAGAACGGCAGCTTCCTCAACCTTGAGTTGGTCCGGTCCTTTGTTGAAATAGGTTTTGGCCGCTGATTTGATCCCGTACGATTGGCTACCGAAATCGACGGTGTTGAGATACATGGCGATAATCTCATCTTTCGAATAATTCCGTTCAAGCTTGATAGCTGTGATCCATTCCTTGAATTTGATCATCACCGTTTCCCCAAAAGAACGGTTTTGTTTGCGTGGGAAAAGATTTTTAGCTAATTGCT
The DNA here is from genome assembly GCA_023229525.1 of Bacteroidales bacterium. Classification (GTDB taxonomy): domain Bacteria; phylum Bacteroidota; class Bacteroidia; order Bacteroidales; family FEN-979; genus CAIVAT01. The sequence goes on along the minus strand of JALNZC010000007.1, from coordinate 61,603 downwards.
GTGTAATGGTAGAACCACCTCCTTTCGAACTACCAGTAGCCATGCCCCACATCACGCGAACAATGGCAATCATGTCGACGCCGGAATGTTTCTCGAAACGAGCATCTTCAGTAGCAATCAGGGCATTGATCACGTTGGGCGAAAGGTCTTGATATTGGGTGTTGGAACGGTTCTCGATGTAATAAGTCCCGAGCAGTTTTCCATCGGACGAAATCACTTCGGAAGCCAGATTGCTTTTTGGATTTTCAAGTTCTTCAAAGGTGGGCATTTTTCCGAAAATACCATAGGCAATCCCGATGAAAAAAGAGGCAATCAACAGAATAACAACAAAATATGAAATCCAGAATCCTTTCAGATACTTTTTTGTATTTTGTCCTCTGGGTGGCCGTTGTGCCATTTCTCTATGTATAGGGATATGTGAAAAGGAATCGTTCATTCTTTTTCGATACGTAAACCGATATCGCGGATGCCTTTGATCTCATTTATCCGCATGGCTTGTTCAAATTCGAACCGGTAATTTCCTTTTTGTTTGAACTGTACACCTTTCTGGAAAAGAAACTTGTTGTATTTCACGTTTCCCATGCCTGATCCCAGCCACCGGCCATCGTAACCGGCAAGTGTCAGTTCTACTGTGTCGCGCGCCATCCGTCCATCGGGAAAGGTTGTAGTTATAAAAATGAAAAGGTTGCTAAAAGGGTACTCGACGGCATTCCGGACATAAAGATAAAAATTATAATGTGAAATGATATCTTCGACAGGAACATTAAACCGGAGTTTGTTATTTACATTCCAGTTTCCGTTTTCGACGATTTTATTTTCATCAAACACCCGTTTGGGGTCACATGCCGCCAGGATCACCATGAAAAGGATGAAAAACAGTATTGATTTCTTTTCCGGTTTGATAAACATGTTTTACAGGTAAGGGCCACGTAATTATAAGTGATCAAAGCGGGTAAGGTCGTCCTGTCCGGCTCCGCTTTCAAATTCCGATTTTTTCTCGGTTATGTGGCAATAATCTTCCAGTTTTTCAGGTAAATTGCCCTTTTTATTTTCTTCCAGGATCAGGATCACGTTTTCTACCGGGATGGCAAGCATATTATTCATGTCACTCAGATAAGAGTACCACATCTGCTTCCTGAAAATATCGGTCTTTTGGTGGACAGCTTCTCCCCGTTTGGTTTTCAGCCGGATCTCGGGATTGGGAATGTCCTTCATGGCATCGATATATGTTTCGTACTCATAGTTCAGACAGCATTTGAGTTTCCCGCATTGCCCGGCAAGTTTCTGGGGATTCAGGGAAAGTTGTTGCACACGGGCGGCTCCAGTAGTTACCGATTTAAAATCACTCATCCAGGTAGAACAGCATAATTCTCGCCCACAGGAACCGATACCACCCAGACGGCTTGCTTCCTGACGCGCCCCTATCTGCCGCATTTCGATACGCACCTTAAATTCTTCTGCCAGGAGTTTTATCAGTTCCCGGAAATCCACCCGGTCGTCGGCAGTATAATAAAATATCGACTTTGTGTTGTCGCCCTGATATTCCACATCGTTGATTTTCATCTGCAGTCCCAATTGTTCTGCGATAACCCGTGAACGGTACAGGGTTGATGTTTCCAGTTCAACTGCGGCAATCCACTTTTCAATGTCGGTAAGTCGTGCTTTCCGGTAGACCTTTTTAAACTCTTCAGGTGAAGTCTGAAGAGTTTTTTTCCGTTGTTGAAACCTTACCATTTCACCGGTCATAATGACAATTCCGATGTCATGTCCGGGAGAGGCTTCCACGGCCACAAAGTCGCCCACACTCAATTCCATATCGGGGGGCATACGATAATAATCCTTGCGGCAGTTTTTGAACCGTACTTCCACAACGTCATACACCGGAGATCCTTCTGCAACCGGGATATCTTTCATCCAGTCGAAGGAATCGAATTTGCTGCACCGGTGCTGAAATACTGTCTCATTCTTGTGATATAACCGTGGCGGTTGACAACATCCCCGGCTTAAGAAAGGATTTTCGGGTTGTATGGCCGATTTGAATCCAAAGAGGTCCTGATCCATTGCATTTTCTTCCTGCGACTGATTTTCTTCGAGTTGATCCGGCGTTCCTGCTTCGTTTTCCATATCCTTATAAATCATGACAAAGGTACAAAATTCGGTTTAAACAGCCGCACTATTTTGAGCGACAGGTCAAGGAAAAGAGTAGGTGCATGAGCATTACGTTCCACATGAAAAATAGCTGAGTTAAAAAGGTCGTTGAATTCATGGAGATTTTCTATCTTGATAAAAGGAGAGAAATCGCGAATGAATTTGAGCTCTTCCCCTTCAATACCTGCCGGTAAATTGTTGCGGAAATTGACCGAAGCACAAAAACCAATTACCTTCAAACCATAAGTCAGGAAACCTTTTTGCTTTTCCCTTCCGAAACGTGAAATTTCCGAGGTAAAGCTGATTAAATCTACGATTTTTGCGCCATAGCAAGCTCGCATCCATTGCCTGAACGACTCAAAATGTATCGTATCTTCCTCGGTGCGGCCAGATTGAAATAAAGGAGATCCGGGAATTTTTACCAGAAGGGTCCGCGATAAAATTGTTTTTATTATTTGGTCCGGATCTTCTGAGATCAAGAGAAATAATGTTTTCTCGGGAGGTTCTTCGAGAATTTTGAGGATTTTTGGGGCTGCCGAATAATAAAGCTTCTCCACCATCCACAAAATCATGACTTTATAGTCAGATTCATAACTTTTGTAACTGAGTGTGGTAATGATCTCATTACAATCGTCGGCGTTGATGATACCCTGCTTGTTTTCCAGTTCAATGGCTCCATACCATTCCTGAAGACTGGCTTGGTAGTTACTTTCCAATAAAAATTTCCGCCAATTTTCAATGAAATGTTTACTCTGGGGTTTTTTGGGGACCCGTTTGGTTGTAGCAACCGGGTAAATAAAATGCAAGTCAGGATGCGCGAGTTTTTGATATTTCAAACAGGATGGACAAGTCCCGCACGAGTCGGTTATCCCCTGTTTGTTGGTGCAGTTTATATACTGAGCATAAGCAATAGCCAGGGAAAGTTTGCAGCATCCTTCCGGCCCGAAAAATAACTGGGCATGACTCACCCGCTGGTCTGATACCGTCTGTATCAGTTTCCGTTTGATCTCATCTTGCCCGTCTATTTCACAAAACCGCATTTTCCAATCCTTAAAATTTAAATCTACCAATCATCATCCACCGTCCTTCGTCCCTCGTCCTTCGTCCCTCGTCCCTCGTCCCTCGTCCCTCGTCCATTTAATTTCCCCACAAATTTAACGATTTTCCGGCTTGACTAACTTTCTTTCCAGACCACAGGATTATTTCTTATGTACATCCTGATTTGTTCTAATCCGTCCCTGTCGCGGATAATATGATCATGATATCGTGCCTGCCAATGAAATTCCAGGCCGTACAAGTTTGTCCACCGTTTTACCGCGGATTTAAATCCGCGGACTATCGCCGGCAGGTTATTCGATTGCGGTCCGAAACGGTTCGATGACACGGTGGGGATTGGTTCGCCGGTGGAATTTGAATCGTGATACCGTAGTAGAGACGCATCGCGATGCGTCTCTACGGTATCGTCTACGGTATCGTTGTCGGGATTTGCACCGCGATGCGTCTCCGCGGTATCGTTGTCGGGATTTGCACCGCGGTGCGTCTCTACTACGGTATCGTCATCGGGATTTGCACCGCGGTGCGTCTCTACGACGATTGTGGCAACCGGTGGCAATATCCGAAATATGACGTGGATATGATCCGGCATAATTACCCATTCATCAATAATTACGTTGTCACGAATTTTCGCCGTTTGTAATAATTCAAATTTAACGATTTTCCCGATACAGGAAAGGGTCATACAGCGATCGAAGATCGATCCGAAATAAGGTTGCCGGTAACGGGTACAAATTGTCACAAAATAATATCCGGCCGAATGGTAGTCCCAATACGGATTTCGGGTGGATTCAATCCTGTGCCGGAATTGAAACAGGGTCATTGCCAGAAAATTTCCGGGACTTTGACAGATAGTTTTAAAGGAACCGGCGAAGCTGGATGCGGAACAAGTGAAATTGATTTCACCTTATAATGCAATACCTTTTTATTTCTGCCGATAAAACAAATTTTCGAATCGATTTCAATCGATTTAAAACGAATCATGGTAGCCATAGTTTTTTATAGCTTAATCCGTTTCAAATGCAAAAGGTAATACAGGAGAGATAAATATTTTTTATGATCAGTGATCGGATAACCGAAATCAGATCACTTTCGCGCACATAAATTCGCGGTTCAGACGTGCAATGTTCGACCGGGAAATCAACTTGGGGCATTCGGCTTCACAGGCATATGTATTGGTACAATTACCGAAACCGAGTTCATCCATCGTTTTAACCATCTTTTTTACCCGCTCTTTAGCTTCGATTTGTCCTTGAGGCAACAAGGCAAACTGAGAAATCTTGGCAGAAACAAACAACATGGCCGATGCATTTTTACAGGCAGCTACACAAGCGCCGCAACCGATACATGCGGCGGCATCCATTGCAAGCTCTGCATTCACTTTGCTCACCAGAATATTGTTGGCTTCGGCAGCGCCGCCGGTATTGACCGAAATATAGCCTCCTTCCTGGATGATCTTGTCAAACGCGGTCCTGTCAACCATCAGGTCTTTGATTACCGGAAATGGTTTGGCACGCCAAGGCTCTATGGTGATCGTATCCCCGTCGCTGAATTTCCTCATATGAAGCTGACAAGCAGTTACGGCATCATCGGGTCCGTGAGGCCGGCCGTTGATATAAAGACTGCACATACCACAAATTCCCTCGCGGCAATCGTGATCAAATACAACCGGATCTTTATCCTGCGAGATCTGCTGCTCATTAAAAATATCCAACATCTCCAGGAATGAACAATTCGGAGAAATATTATCGAGGGAGTAAGTAACGAACTTACCCGTGGATTTCGCATCCTTCTGTCTCCAGATTTTCAGCGTCAGTTTCATATTCTTTGTACCTTAAAATTCAAAATTATTATACTTCAAAATTCAAATGTTCAATTGTTCAATTGTTCAATTGTTCTATTGTTCAGGTGTTCTTCAACAGCTACTTCAAAATTCCATGTTCAATATTCAATATTAGAAATTCATTTTATTTGTACACCCGCTGTTTCACCTCAGTTTCCTCATAAACCAGGGATTCTTTATGCAACTGGAAATTTCCTTCTCCCTTATATTCCCAGGCAGCCACATATTTATAATCCTGATCATTCCGCAGACATTCACCTTCATCGGTTTGATACTCTTCGCGGAAATGACCGCCACAGCTCTCGTTCCGGTTCAATGCATCCAATGCAATAAGTTCACCCATCTCCATGAAATCAGCGACACGGTTTGCTTTTTCAAGTTCCACGTTCAATTCGTTCAGGGTGCCGGGAATTTTTACTTCTTTCCAGAATTCAGCACGCAACTTGCGAATGAGTTCAATTGCCTTTTTCAATCGGGCTTCAGTACGTCCCATTCCGACGTTTTCCCACATAATTTTACCAAGTTCCTTGTGGAAATGGTCAACGGTGTGCTTACCCTTTATGGCCATCAACTTTTCAAGACGTAACTGAACATTTTTTTGTGCCTCGACAAATTCGGCTTTGCCAGTCGACATCCGCGGGACTTTTATCTCTCCTGCAAGATAATTCTGAAGGGTATAAGGAAGAACGAAATATCCGTCGGCCAATCCTTGCATCAGGGCTGAAGCGCCCAGCCGGTTGGCGCCATGATCGCTGAAATTGGCTTCTCCTGCAGCAAACAGGCCGGTAATGCTGGTCATCAGTTCATAATCGACCCATATACCCCCCATGGTGTAATGTACTGCCGGATAGATCATCATTGGATTTTCATAAGGATTCTCATCCACAATTTTTTCGTACATCTGAAAGAGGTTGCCATACCGCTCCTCGATGACGTGCCTGCCCAACCGGCCGATCGATTCTTTGAAATCAAGAAAAACGGCTAACCCTGTCTCTCCTACACCGTAACCCGCATCACAACGTTCTTTGGCAGCGCGGGAAGCCACATCACGGGGAACGAGGTTCCCAAAAGCAGGATACCGCCGTTCCAGGAAATAATCGCGGGCATCTTCGGGAATATCGTTGGCTTTTAGTTTACCATGACGGTTTGCTTCTGCATCCTCCTTCTTTTTCGGGACCCAGATACGACCATCGTTCCGCAAACTTTCGCTCATCAGCGTGAGTTTTGATTGGTAATCGCCATGAACGGGAATACAGGTCGGATGGATTTGTGTAAAACAAGGGTTGGCAAAAAAAGCGCCTTTCTTGAAGATCTGCCAGATGGCGCTGGCATTGGACCCCATGGCATTGGTGGAAAGATAGAATACATTGGCATAACCTCCGGAAGCAACCACAACAGCATGACCGAAATGACGTTCCAGTTTACCGGAGATCAGGTCACGGGCAATGATGCCACGGGCCTTCCCTTCTACAATTACCACATCCATCATCTCATGACGGTTGAACATCTTTACAGTTCCCAATTTGATCTGCCGGCTCAGTGCACTGTAGGCTCCCAGTAATAATTGCTGTCCCGTTTGTCCGCGTGCAAAAAAGGTACGGGATACCTGGGCGCCACCAAACGAACGGTTTTCAAGGGATCCGCCATATTCACGGGCAAAGGGAACACCCTGTGCCACGCATTGGTCGATAATGGCATTACTTACTTCGGCCAGCCGGTATACATTGGCTTCCCGTGCACGATAATCACCGCCTTTTATAGTATCATAGAATAAACGGTAAATGCTATCTCCATCGTTCGGGTAATTTTTGGCTGCATTGATTCCTCCCTGAGCCGCAATGCTATGTGCGCGGCGGGGGCTGTCCTGATAGCAAAAAATCTTAACATTGAAGCCCATTTCACCCAATGAAGCAGCTGCCGAAGCGCCTGCCAGACCGGTACCTACCACGATAATATCCAGTTTGCGCTTATTGTTCGGATTGACTAAATTCTGATGATTTTTATATTGGGTCCATTTACTGCTTAACGGACCCGCAGGAATTTTTGAGTTTAATTCAGACATGATGCTTATCGGATAAATAAAAAGAATATGGGAATGATTATAAAACCAAGAGGAATCAAAATGGCATATAAGGTTCCAAACCAATGGATACAATTGTTATATTGCGGATGGTTCACCCCCAAAGTTTGCCAGGCGGCCTGGAATGCATGGTTTAAATGAAAACCCAGGATAATGAAAAGAACAATGTACAGGAAAGAATAAAACGGTTGTATAAATAGCTCCGGTGCAATAAGGTAAAAATCGGGTTCTCCATTAGAAATATGAGGATTACTGACCCATCCCAGTTTGATGAAATAGAAATTCATGAAATGGATGATGAGAAAAACCAACACGATTCCCCCGGTATATATCATATATTTTGAAAGGAACGGAGTATAGGTTTTATTATTCACCTTATACCTTATCGGTCGTGCCATCCAGTTCTGTATCTGAAGAATGATCCCGATCAGGATGTGAAAAATGAACCCGGCAAAAAGGACGACCTCAAAAACTTTCACAATGTAGTTCGTCCCCATGAAATGGGCGGCCGCATTAAACCAGGCGCCTCCGTCGCCCCGTAATAAACAGAGATTGATACCCAGATGAATCACTAAAAAGATCATCAGAAAAATACCCAGAAATGCCATCCAGATTTTTTTTGTGATCGAAGAAAATCGTAAAAAAGAAGAATTCATAACAACCTTTTAATATATTTGTTCGCTGTTTCAAAATTAGAAGTAAATTTTATCCTAAAAATATATTCAACCAATTTTTTTACAATTCAAATCCAGTCTAAATTATGTTCCCATCAGAAGTATATATTGAACGACGGAAAAAACTCCGTGCCGGAATATCAGGAGGAATTATTTTATTTCTTGGTAACCAGGAGGTTTCGTTTAATTATCCGTCAAATACTTATCCCTTTCGCCAGGACAGCAATTTCTCCTATTTTTTCGGATTGGATCATCCCGATCTGGTCGGTATTATTGACCTCGACCTGGATAAGGATTGGATTTTTGGTAATGATATCGACATCGACGATATTATATGGATGGGTAAACTGCCTTCAATAAAAGAGCAGGCGGACTTGGTCGGGGTCACTGACTCAGGGTCGCTGAACGAGCTCACTGAACTGATTTTGACAGCGCGGAATAAGGGGCGAACCATCCATTTTGCCCCTCCTTACCGTGGCGAAACGATCCTGTGGCTTTCCGACCTGCTCGGAGTCCCGCACCTCGAACTCCGGCAACATGTTTCCAAATTGCTGATAAAAAATATCATAAAACTCCGGATGAAAAAAGATGCCCGGGAAATCGCCGAAATAGAAAAGATGGTCGATGTGGCTTACCTGATGCATACTACCGCTATGAAGATGGCCAAACCGGGAATTATAGAACAAGAAATCGCTGGAACCATTGAAGGAATAGCCCTCTCACATGGTTGCTCGGTTTCTTTTCCGGTGATCCTTTCCATCAATGGTCAGACCCTGCATAATCATTATCATGGGAATACATTGACAAAAGGCCGTATGCTGGTGATCGATGCCGGATGTGAAAACAACCTGCATTATTCCAGTGACATCACACGGTCGGTACCGGTAGGAGGGACCTTCAACCTCCGTCAGAAGGGAATTTATGAAATTGTCCTGAACGCTAACCTGGTGGCTATCAAAGCCATGAACCCCGGTATCCCCTTCAGGGAAATTCATATGCTTGCCGCAACAGAAATCGCTAAGGGATTGACAAACCTGGGCATTATGAAAGGGGATCCGGTTGAAGCCGCCTCCCGGGGAGCCCATACCCTCTTTTTCCCACACGGACTTGGCCATCCGCTCGGACTCGATGTACATGACCTCGAAGGGATGGGCGAAAATCTGGTTGGCTACGACGAAGAGGTTAGGCGCAGTAAAGAATTCGGTCTGGCGTTTCTCCGGTTCGGCCGCAAATTGGAAGAAGGTTTCGTAATGACCATCGAACCCGGCATTTACTTTATTCCCGAACTGATCGATATCTGGAAAGCAGAAAACAGACTTGCAGAATTTATCAATTTCGATGTAGTAGAAACTTACAAGGATTTTGGCGGTATCCGCATCGAAGATGATGTCCTTGTTACTGCCAATGGATACAGAGTTCTTGGTAAACCCATACCGAAAACGGTCACCGAGATAGAAGAGATGGTGAGATGGTGAGATGGTGAGATGGTGAGATGGTGAAATGGTGAAATGGTGAGTTGGTGAGTTGGTGAGTTGGTGAGATGGTGAGTGAAATTCAGCCAAAAAAATTCTAAAATCGTAAATCGTAAATATATCATGGCCTATATTAAATTTCAGAAAAAATCTATTTTCTTTACTGATGAAGGTAAAGGAAAGGTGATCGTCATGCTTCATGGCTTTACTGAATCTTCTAAAATATGGAAACGGTTCGCCACGGGCCTTTCAAAAAAGTTCCGGGTAGTTTGCATCGACTTGCCCGGACATGGAAAAAGTGAATGTGTGGCGGGTGTGCATACTATGGACCTCCTGGCTGATGTGGTATTTACTGTTCTTAAAAAATTAAAAATCGGGAAATGCATGATGGCCGGCCATTCTTTGGGAGGCTATGTGACACTTGACTTTGCAGGGAAACATCCGGATATGCTTAAAGGCTTCATCCTTTTTCATTCCCATTGTTTCCCGGATACCCAGACAGAGCAGGAAAACCGCGACCATACCATCGGTCTTGTGAACCAGGATAAATTCGGTTTCGTAGCGCAATTTATCCCCAGTCTGTTCCCGGTTGAGGTCCATAAAAAATATGCGAAACAGATCGAAAAACTCATCCGCCAATCTGCACGAATGTCAAAAGAAGGGGTTATTGCTGCTCTCGAAGGGATGAAGATCCGACCGGATCAATCGGAATTGCTTAGAGCAACAAAACTTCCTGTATTGTTTATTCTTGGATTAAAAGATGCTAAAGCCCCTTTGTCACGCTTATGGGATATGGTTACCCTGCCTGTCAGCAGTAAAGTTCTTATCCTTCGCGAATGCGGTCACATGGGCTATATCGAGGCCCCGGAAGAAACCTTTAACGCCGTATCTGAATTTGCTGACAAATGTTTATAAAAAAGCATCGTGATAGAAAATTGATCTTGCGGAATTGGATTCATGATCCAATCAAAAGGACCAACGCCACGAATATTATTGCCTTGATTTTTTTTCTTGGTTTTATTCTTAATTCATGTACAGTTAAATTTATGGTCATCAAAACACCCGAAAACCTACCCGCACCCCGTGTTTTTGAGAAAAAACCTCGCGTTGCCCTTGCGCTTGGAGGAGGAGCATTTCATGGGATAGCCCATGTCGGGGTTCTGAAAGTTCTTGAAGAAGCTGGCGTCCCCATCGACTTTATTGTTGGCGCCAGTGCAGGCAGTCTTGTTGGATGCATGTATGCCGACAACCCCCATGCCGACTCCCTTTTAGGCCTGATTAAAACGACAAAAGCTTCCAATATCTTCGATTTTTCCTTATTCAGATCCAGTATCGGTTTTGTCTCGGGAAAAAAGTTGCAGCAATTTATTCATAAAAACTGTAAGGCTGAGAATATAGAAGATACAAAGATACCTTTTGCCGCAATGGTCACTGATCTGACAAACGGGAGGTCTCTTACCTTGTCTTCAGGACCTATGGCGCCATCCGTTAATGCATCATGTGCCATTCCCCTCGTTTTCGAACCGGTTAAGATGTATGGATTAATTCTGGTCGACGGAGGGGTTCTGAATAATGTACCTGCCGACATCGCCAGGGCTTCGGGGGCCGAAGTCGTGATAGCTGTGGATGTTATGGCTTTCTATGATTCTACCCGATCAATTGATAATCTCACAGGAGTTGGTTTGCGATCACTGGCCGTTGTGTCTGATCATTTTAAGGCGCCAAAACTGGCTATGGCCGATCTGGTCATTTCGCCCAACCTGTTAAATATCCCTTATATGAGCGGAAAAGAGAATCTGGAAGCATATGAAGAAGGGATAAAAGCTACCCGGGCAGCGCTTCCGGAGATCCTCGCCATCCTGAAAAAGAAAGGGATTCCCTGTAAATAAACCAGAGGCATCCTGTTACCTGCTTCATTTCTCATAAAAATGCATTTCCTTCACATATTTCCAAACCCTGTCGGGTAGAAAGTATCGCATATCTTTTCCCTCTCCAATCCCTTTCCGGATTAAAGAAGAAGACACCGAAACAAACGGTGCGTCAATAAAAGTAAAAGCAGGATGGTTCCCGGGAAGATGCGGTTCTGAACCGGAACGCGGATAGAGATAAAACCGGTATTGCCGTAATAACTCCTCCCAGTTTTTCCATTTGTGGAACGTAGGTAAAATATCGGTTCCGGCGATCAGGACAAACTCCCTGGTAGGAAATTTTTCGCCGAGCCATGTGAGGGTATCGATGGTATAGGATGGTTTTGGCATTTTAAATTCAATATTCGACGAGCGGAAACGGGTATCATCCTCAATCGCCATATTTACCATCGCAAGCCGGTGGTGATCAGCCAGTAGACTTGCTTTATCTTTCAAAGGATTCTGGGGCGAAACCACAAACCATACATGATCAATATCGGTATATTCAACTATATAACCGGCAATCATCAGATGACCGTTATGGATCGGGTTGAATGACCCGAAAAAAAGACCGGTTTTAGATGATCCGCTCATTCGATAAAAGAGGTTGCCAGTTTTAATACCCGTTCTTTGGTGTGTTCAAGGTCGTCGTTGACCACAATCGTATCGAATTTCGATGCAAAGGTAAGTTCCTGTTCTGCTTTGGCGATCCGTCTTGCCAAACTCTCCGCCGATTCCGTCGCCCGGTCTTTCAGACGCATCTTCAACACCTCCAGTGATGGAGGTTGAATAAAAATGGCTAACCCGAGCCTTCGGAAATATTTTTTCAGGTTCAACCCGCCCATCACATCCACATCAAAAACAGGGATTTTATCCGATGACCAGATTCGCCGGATCTCCGATTTAAGTGTTCCATAAAAGCTACCTGGATAAACCTCTTCCCATTCAATAAAATCACAGGCTTCAATATGTTCCCTGAACCGTTCGACCGGAAGAAAATAATACTCCCTACCCTCGATTTCTCCTTGCCTTGCCCGACGGGTGCATGCCGAAACTGAAAATGCAAGCTGCGGTAAATTATCCATCAGGTGACGAACAAGGGTGCTTTTGCCAGCGCCCGAAGGGGCAGAAACAATAATTGCTTTTTGGGTCATAATATATTTCCGAGTTGCTCCTTGATTTTTTCAAGTTCATCTTTCATCTGTACTACAATCTTCTGGATTCCGGCATGGCTGGCTTTTGATCCGATGGTATTGATCTCGCGTCCCATCTCCTGTGTGACAAATCCCAGTTTTTTCCCCTGGGAAACAGATTCACTCAGCGTTTCGAGGAAGTATTGACAGTGTTTTAAAAGTCGCACTTTCTCTTCCGTAATATCGAGTTTTTCAAGGTAATAGATTAATTCATGCTCAAAACGGTTCTGATCGGGAGCTGAACCATTAAAGTCACCGGAAAGGTTCTTAAAATCCTTTTGTAACCGTTCCCTGAGATCCTCCATCCGGTTTTTTTCAAAGGGTTGAATGGAGTCAAGCAATTGAAGGATCGATTGCACCCGTTTTAACATATCCTCTTCCAGCGCTTTCCCTTCACCAACGCGGTATTCGTCTACCTGTAACACAGCGGTGGCAATGCCTTCCCTGATGGCTTCCCACTCCTGTTCATTCATCTCGTCCCGGGTTGTCTGCGTGACATCAGGCATTTTAATTACCAATGGAAGTAACGAAGAATCATCCCGCATCTCCTTCTTCAAAGATTTCAGTTCTTTGTAATATTTCATTGCCAGATCATGATTTAGCGAATAAGTGAGTATTTCGCCCGTCACCTCTGTACCGATAAAAAAATCGATTTTACCACGCTCAAGATATTGGGTCAGATAATTTCTGACCTCCAGCTCTTTTTCCCTGAAATAACTGGGAATTTTCATGTTCAGGTCGAGTTGTTTGCTGTTCAGGGTTTTGATTTCAATGGTAAGTTTGCGGCCGGGGATTTCTGCCACTGATTTCCCGTAACCGGTCATCGATTTGATCATTTTTATGTAATTTAAAGCAAACATACACAAAATTTATCCATTTTAGCGTTTGATGGATAACCCTTTTTTCTATATTTGACATATGAAATTACCATCATAATTGCATTAATAAACGCCATGAATGATAATATTGGTATTTCAATTGACCGATTTGTAAAACGAGATACAGCCAGATGAAATTCCGCATCATCGACGATACCCTGCAGTATTATAACCTGATGCTTAACGACATCGCCCAGGCTCATTCCTACATTTTTCTTGAGACTTACAAGTTTGCCAACGACCACATGGGGGTACGGTTTCGGGATGCCCTGACCCGTAAATGCCGCGAAGGTTTAAATGTGAAAATCCTTATCGATTCCTGGGGCAAAGGCCCCATTTCAGAAACTTTTTTTTCTGAACTTATAAATCTTGGCGGTGAGGTTAAATTTTTTGAGAAAATAAAAATCAACACAGACCTCTTTACCCGCGGGCACCGCCGTGATCATCGTAAAATCCTGGTGGTTGACGATGCCATTTCCTACATCGGCTCGGCCAATATTACCGGGTACAACCTGAACTGGCGCGAGTTGTGCCTGCGGATGGAAGGAGAATTGGCGTTATCCTTTAAAAAAGTGTTTCTCGAAAATTTTGAGGCCTTTAATCCATATATTATTACCAACAAGGTCACATTTACACGGAAGATTAAAGAAGGTGATTTTGAGATCATCCGTGATGTTCCGTCCATTCAGTTTCAACGGCTTAAAAAGAGATATACCCAGTTAATTAAAAAAGCCGACCGCTCCGTAGTTATCGAAACACCCTATTTCCTTCCCGGTTTTATGCTCCGAAAAGCCATGATGGATGCCAGCAACCGGGGAGTCGATGTTACGGTGATCTTGCCTAAACATTCGGATGTGCGCATGATCGATATCCTGCGTAATAAATACCTCGGTATCCTTCACAATGCCAGGATAAAACTTCTTTTTTACCTGCCATATAACCTGCACGCCAAATTACTCATGATCGACAATGAAGTTTTCTCCATCTCTTCTGCCAACTTTGATTACCGGAGTTTCCGCTATCAGTATGAAATTGCCCTGATCGGCTCGGATAATGAAATTCTGCGCCAGCTCAACGAGCACATTGCCGAGACCATCCGCAATTCTCACCCCTTTGATCATGAAGAATGGACCCGGCGACCCATGATAGAAAAAATCTTCGAGTGGATTTTGCTCCCTTTACGCCATTTTTTCTGATACCGGAAGCAGGATACAAGATACAAGATGCAGGATACTGGATACAGATAATTATCTGGTTTTCTCCCTGTTAACAATGTAAACTCCTGTGAAAATTAGTAGTCCTGCCAGAATTTTAGGGATTGTGATTGTTCCCTGCCCTACAGATAGCGTAAGAATAGTTGCAATGACCGGCTGGATGTAACTGTAATAACTAACCACACCCGAGGATAGATGTTTGAGTGCGTAATTGATCAATAGGTAAGCGACAAAAGTGTTCAGCAGGATAACATAAGCCAATCCTGCCCAGGCTGCCGGGGATATGGTTGTAAAAGTGAGTTGTAACGCCGGTTTTAACGAAAAGGGCAATATAAAAAGAAAACCGAAAAAAGAAACCCATTTTAGTATGGTCGTTGTATGATATTTACCTACAAGGGGTTTGATAAGAATGAGATAAAGTGCGTAACAAACCATATTGAGAAGGACCAGGATGTTCCCGAGAGCATGACTGCTGCTGAAACTCATCGTGGCTCCGTAAAGAACAAGAATCAACACTCCAATGGCACCCAGCGCTATTCCGGACACTTTTACCCAAGTCACTTTTTCTCGGATGATCAGATTTGCAAAAACAAGAACAAAAATGGGATTCAGAACGTGAATAAGGGAAGCATCGACAGGAGTTGTGAGATTCAACCCTTCATAAAAGAAGGATTGGTTTAATGAAAACCCAAGAAGTCCGCAAAGCGCAAATTGGATCAGGTCACGCCGATCGACTTTCTCGGGAACAAATAGCCGCTGAAAGAGCCAGAAGATCAATACTCCACCCGACAACCGCAGAAAAATCAACTGTGCGGGAGTGAAAGTATCCGGCATCAGGCTTTTTGCCACTGAATAGTGTATTCCGAAAATCACCGTTGTGATAAACAGGGCAAGATGTGCTCTGAATCTCTCCGTCATGGTGGCAAAGGTATAAAAAAGCCCCGTCGTTTCTGACAGGGCTTCATTGAATTCCGGTACCGGTTCCGGTTTACGAAATAGTGATCTCTTTTCGCATATCGACCTTTGCTTCCTCCTTTTTGGGGAGGGCAATTTTCAGGATGCCATTATCATAATCGGCCTTGATCTTGTCCAGGTCAATGGTCTTTGGCAATGTAAACGAACGGCTGAATGAACCATAGTAAAATTCTTTACGGGTGTAATTCTTGCCTTCTTCGCGTTTTTCGTCTTGCATTTCTGAGGAAATGGTTAAAATGTTGTTTTCGAGATTGATCTTGAAATCATCTTTAATCATTCCCGGAGCAGCAATGTACAATTCGAAAGATTCATTGTTCTCAATGATGTTGGCGGCCGGATCGCTGAAACGTTTTCCGAAAAAATCACCCAGATCGTTGTCAAAAAGATTGTTCACCATATCGGCTATCGGATTTCTGTGTTGCCATTTAATGAGTGTCATATTCTATTCTCCTTTCTTTTTTGGTTAAACTTTGATTTGTTGCCCCAAAAAAGTCAAACGTTGTACCAGTGAAAAAACAAGACAATATGGCAAAAAATACTGACAAAAAGGCCTGATCACCTCAATGAAATAATTGAACTATCCGCAGTGGAGGTAGGTATTCACCAACTTTGTGATCTCCTTTTCATTGTCTTTGATCGATTCCCGGAGATTCTGGTCATTGAAACTTTTCAGATACTTTACAATGCCATCGATGATCTGGTGTGGGAAAACATTATATTCTTCGTAGATGTTCCGCTGTTTTTCCAGAAATTCAGCCGATTGCCAGCAGGAATAGGGCAATTGTAGTAGCTTACTGACGCGGGTTTTATTTTTTTCTTCGAAAATATTGATATCCACGTAACTCTTTTCAGCAAAAGAGAGGGCGTCTTCCATTTCCAGACCATGGCGGGCTGCCACGGTCAATCCGGCAAACAGCAGATATACATCGGCCGACCCGTCGGGGCAACGGAATTCAACCGTCTGCCTGCTGCCAAAACCCTCCTGGGTCTCTTTTTCGAGCGGATTGGCATCTGTAATCATGTCGTGTTTGCTTCCCCAACCTAACGGGACGCGAACAAGCACCGAACGATTCCGGTCACCCCAACAAATATTGGTAGGCGCTTCCTGATGCGGAACAAGACGGAAGTAGCTTGTAGGGATCATGTTGCCAAAGGCGGTAAGTGACTGGGAAAGATCAAGGTAACCTGAGATGGCTTTTTTAGCTGTTTCGGATAATTTCCCATTATCGAGCATCACACTACTCCCATTCTTCATCAGCCGGGTATGTACATGCATCCCGCTTCCGGCCTTGCCCGTTGTAATCTTGGGTGCAAAGGTGACGGTAACCCCGTGTTTGTATGCCAGCGACCGGAGGACCCATTTTGCAAGTAACAATTGTTCGGCGGCCTCTTCAAGGTTAACAGGGGTAAATTCAATTTCATTTTGCTCATACGAAAGTCCGGATTCGGTGAAGTTTCCCACTTCGGAATGTCCATATTTTATATATCCACCGCATTTTGCAATGGCTTGCATTGCTTCGGTACGAAGCTTTTCCCATTTGCAGAAGGGAGAAGATTCATGATAACCACGCTGGTCGGCTGCTTCAAAAAGTTTATCCTGTTCACTGATGACATAATATTCAAGTTCACCCATAACTTCGAAGGATAGTCCAGTCTTCAGTTTCAATACTTCATGCGATTTCCGCAAAATGTACTCGGGTGAACTGGCATAGGGTTGGCCATCTTTATCGTAATAGGAACACAGGATATCCAGCGATGGAATATCAGAAAATGGATTAACAAAGGCGGTTCGGTACCGTGGAATTATGTAAAGATCGGAAGACCCGGCTTCCACATAATTGGGGAACAGGCTCGACCCATCAACACGTTCACCTGCGCTGAGTATCCCATCGAGGTGTTGAAGGTCCTTGATGATGAAATTCAGGGTTTTCAGGCGACCATCGGCACCTGCATACCGGAAATTCACCATACGGATACCGTTCCCTTCGATGAACCGGATTAAATCATTTTTGGTAAAATCGCCATTGGGTTTGTCAAGAAAATGTACGAGGGCGTTGGGGTTTAGCGACACATTATTGTTCATGTCCGGGGAAGTTCTGTTCCGATTAAAAGTGAGCAAAAGTAAGAATTTTTTATAACTTTGATGGCTTAATCGTCTTGTATGGCTTGAAATATGTCGAATATCAATGAAATCATCTTCTTCTCGTCCTTCCTGCTTTTTATCTTTCTTATGCTTGGGATTGACCTTGGATTTTTCCAGAAAAAGAGCCATTCCCTGTCGTTCAGGGAAGCCCTGGCCTGGACCATAGTTTGGGTTGGCGTTTCCATCCTTTTTTATTTCCTGATCCATTACCACGGAAACTGGATCCATGGATGTAATACCACTGCAGAAATTCAGCAACGCATTGATACATACAATCATCCCATCAAGATTGATGGTCTCACTGCGCAAAATGCCCTTAACCTGTACAATAAAAACCTGTCGTTGGAATACCTGACCGGCTACCTCATTGAATATTCACTTTCGGTCGACAATGTATTTGTTATCATCATGATCTTTTTATCGTTCAACATACAACCCAAATATTATAAACGGGTGCTGTTCTGGGGTATTCTGGGCGCCATCGTTATGCGGTTTATTTTCATTTTTACTGCCAGCGCCCTGATACAAAGATTTGCCTGGTTTCTTTACATTTTCGGAGGGATGTTGCTGATCATCGGATTTAAAATGGCCTATGAATTTCTCTTTACCGAAAAGGAAGAGCGCATTGATACCGAAAAACATCCTGTCGTTAAGCTGGTTTCCCGTTTTTTCAATGTGAGCCATGATCATCACGCGGAAACTTTTTTTATCAGACTGGAGGGAAAATCGTTTGTGACTCCTTTATTTATTGTTCTGATGATCATCGAGTTTACCGATGTTTTGTTTGCAGTTGACTCTGTCCCGGCAGTGTTTTCGGTAACCCAGGACCCTTACATCGTTTTCTTCTCCAATATTTTTGCCATCCTTGGTCTCAGGTCACTTTTCTTCCTGGTTATGGATGTAATGAACCGTTTCTATTATCTGAAATTAGGATTAGCCTCGCTGTTGACGTTTGTCGGTATCAAAATGCTCATCAGCCATGTGTATAAAATCAATACCCAGGCTTCTCTAATTACTATCGCCGCTATCCTTGTCGTAAGTATCATTGCTTCGAATATGCGCACCGTGATCCTCAAAAGAAAACCTCAATGATTCCCGTTTATTCATTGGACCGATAACTGTAGAGGATAATAAAAGCCAGGGTGACTCCCTGGATAACAAGGATATCGAAATCCGGCTATTGTTCGAAGCCATCTATCAAAAGTCAGGTATGATTTCTGGAATTATTCCAATGCTCAAGTGAAACGGAGTGTCCTCAAGTCCTTCAACCTTATTGAATTGTATTGGAAAAATTTGCTCTTCGTGAAGTGATTATGATCCTGGAATGGATCTCCGTATTACGGAGGAGACGCTTACCTTGTTAAATATTTTTTCAAGAGTTCCTGGGCGGCAAGATAGGGATTCATACTGCCTGTCCGGATTTCCTGCGCCATCTTTTCGATATTATGGGTAATCTCCTTCCGGGAGAAAAAATGATGTTTTAGTCCCTCGTTGATGGTTTCATAAAATACCTGGAGATTTTGTTCCCGCCGGTGGCGCTGGAAATATTCATTCCGGATAGTAATCTCGCGGTGTTCCAGGATGGTTTTCCACACCTTTTCGATCCCCATTTTAGTCTGAGCCGAACAGATGTCAACCACAGGTGACCAACCACTTTCTCCAGGGGGAAAAAGATGAAGCGCATTAGCATATTCAGTCCGTGCCGCTTTGGCTTTATTCAGGTTGTCTCCATCAGCCTTATTAATCACGATAGCGTCAGCCATCTCGATAATTCCCCGTTTGATTCCCTGTAATTCATCCCCGGCGCCGGTAAGCATCAACAGAAGAAAGAAATCGACCATCCCGTGTACAGTGATTTCAGATTGCCCGACACCTACCGTTTCCACGAAAATCACATCAAAACCGGCGGTTTCGCACAGGACAATGGTCTCACGGGTTTTCCGGGCCACACCCCCAAGGGAACCGGCCGATGGGGAAGGGCGTATAAAGGCGTGCTCATCAACCGACAGTTCCTCCATACGGGTTTTGTCGCCCAATATACTTCCTTTCGACCGACTGCTGCTTGGATCGATGGCTAGTACCGCCAGCCGGCGACCCTGTGCAGTCAGAAAAGTTCCCAGCGATTCTATAAAAGTGCTCTTACCTACACCCGGAACCCCGGTGATACCGACCCGGATGCTGGGTCGCTGCGCTCCCGATGCAGGATGCATGGTCGCTGTGCTCCCGATGCAGGATGCAGGGTCGCTGTGCTCCTGATGCTGGATGGAGGGTCGCTGCGCTCCCGATGCAGGATGCATGGTCGCTGCGGTCCCGATGCAGGATGCAGGGTCGCTGGGCTCCTGATGCTGGATGGATGGTCGCTGCGCTCCCGATGCAGGGTCGCTGTGCTCCTGATGCTGGATGCTGGATGTTGGATGCTGGATGCTGGATGCTGGATGGATATCTGACTGGTGCTTCAAGCAAGCGGTGATTATTTCCTGGGCTTTTTCCTGGTCTTTGGGAAGGGAACTTTCGACCAGGGTAATGGATTGACTTAATATTGTCCGGTTTCCGGCTAAAATGCCTTCGATATAATCTGCGACCGAAAGATTTTTAATTTTCCTGGTTTTCAGTTTTCTGACCAGATCGGAATTGATCTGATGGGGTTGTTCAACGCCAGCCATCACATTCAGTGCCGATTTTGATTTGTTTTCCATGAATGGATAAAAACGCAAAACTTAAAATTCAAAACTCAAAACTACAATTCAAAATTCAAAATTACTTTAAAGTAAAAATTTTGTAGTCAGATAGTAAAATTCCCACACAAATATTGCATTTCAGCAGAATGTCTGGATGTCAGTCTAAAGTTCACAATGCGGCTGAATGAAGAGAGACTCCGGTGAGAATATTGCAACGCAACTGCATGTCGAGCCGCACAAGGCAGCCCACATCCAAAGCTCTTCCCAAGGCCGTTAATGCAATATCCCCGTCTCCATAAAATTTTCCCCACATCATATATGCAGCATCCAGTATCTTGTATCCTGTATCCTGTATCCTGTATCCTGTATCCTGTATCCTGTATCTTTTATTCAAAGGTACTCCAAAATAATTTTCGGTGTACGGTTTATAAATTATTTGGAAATCGCTATCTTTGCGGCCCCAAAACTCTCCGTAGCTCAGTTGGTAGAGCAATTGACTCTTAATCAATGGGTCCCAGGTTCGAATCCTGGCGGGGAGACTTCAAATGAAACATAACACTCTGTCAATCAATATGATTACAGGGGGTTTGTTGTAAATTGTCTCAGAATTGTCTCATAAGATGTCCAAAACCACCCGGTAATATCCAGTTTAATTGAATTTGTCCGGGGTGGAAAACGGATATAACCCAGATTAATGAATCTTAAACAGACCTGGTCTTCACCTCCTGTTTTTTGGTGAAATTCAACGATTTTTTCTCCCGAAACATCAAATGTTTTCTCTCCGTTTTTTGAAGAATTTTAGAACACGTCACTTTTTCTTGACTACCATAAAGAAAACATTCTTTATACGAAACTTTAATGATTTTTTTGAATTCCTATCCCATTGTAACTATCAAACAATGGTTGATAAAATCCGCGAGCATTGCACCCGTTTGATTGATTCCAAAAATAACAAACCAGAAATACTTTTCCGGTTTGACCTTGAAAGACTAAACACCTTAAACCGAATATCAGAGTGGTTTATTGAAAAGGAATTTCCAAAGATGATGAATGAAAAGAAACCCCTAATGGATCCAAATGAAATCTTAACCGTCGAAGAAATTGCATTGATGTTGAAGCTTACACCCCAAACCATTTATAAACTTATCAGGAAAGTGAAGTTACTGAAGGTTGAAATTTTAACCATTGATAAACCCGGAGTGACACCAAAAATCAGGGGGAGGAGGGGAGAGGTGGAGAGGTGGCTGGATGGAAGATAATATTTCCCTTACTTTTTACTTGACTCTGATTTTATTAGTTGTAAATTTACCTATTCGTTTTGACGTAGAACCCAAAATTGATTTTTCATGCCCTATCTTTCTTTTGATACATATTTCCCGGAAATTGCCGAGAAAGAAACCCGCTGTATTCAAATTTTTAATGATCCGGAATTAATTGGCGACCAGTTTATCTTATTGGAATTATTTTGTGATGAACCAAAATGCGATTGCAGAAGGGTAATGTTGAATGTGATATCAGAAAAAAGAAGAAAACCTGTTGCCTTAATCAATTTTGGTTGGGAAAGAGAAATATTCTATAAAAACTGGTTTGGTAAAAATGATAAGGAAATTATTCATGACCTCAAAGGTCCGTCAATTAATATTTTAAGCCCCCAAACAAATATTACTGAAAAAATATTCGAACGGGTAAAAATCACGCTTGAGGATGGCTTTTATGTAAAAAGACTTATCGAACATTATGTCATGTTTCGGGAACATATTGAGAATTTGGCATCAGATGATACAAATCTTATCAGTACTCGAAAAATACCCGGTCGAAACGAATTGTGCCTTTGTGGTTCGGGAAAGAAATATAAACATTGTTGTTTGTCAAAGAATGAATCGTAGCACCCTATTCAGACTATCAGAATGGTTTTTGGAAACAGAACTACCCAGAATGATTGATGAAATGAATCCCAAACCTTTAGTGGATGAAATTATGACGGTTAAAGGGACTGCACTTTACATGAAAATCACCCCTGCAACCGTTTACAACCTTATAAATAAAGGGAAATTGAAGAAAATTGAGATTTCCACAGTTGATAAACCGGGAGTCAGACCTGTAGTAATAAACAATCCGGAAAAATTAACTGCACGGTCATGAAAGTTGTTCCTACCTCAATTTTCGGTATGTTTATCGCAGCCCTGATAATATGCAGCTGCGTTAAAAGCACTACTAATCAATATGGCTATCCCACATCGACTGTTCCTGATGTGTCTACCATAGCTGTAAGTAATATAGGATCAACCACAGCTACTGGTGGTGGAAATGTAACTTCACCGGAAGCGGGGTTATTGCAAGAGGAGTTTGCTATGATACAACAAAGTTTCCGAACCCTTATACTACGGCTCATACACATGATGGAACAGGAACAGGAATGTTCACCAGCAATCTGACCGGGCTGAAGCCAAATACAATATATTACCTTATGGCATATGCATCGAGCCATGAAGGCGATGGATATGGGAAACTGATCAGTTTTCGAACCACCAATTCGGGAAATATCAAAGTCACTCCCTGACTTTCTTTACGATGATTTTCAGTTCTTGATTCTGTTCACAGAGAGCCTTCTTTTCTCTTTCGGTTACCTTATTGTTACTTTTACTTTTGTTTTATTCTCTGTTAAACAGTAATTTAATGATGATTGGAGGTGGAGTATTTTGTAAACTTCTCGGGTTAATGTTTGACTTGACTTATATTCATCAATGTTGTAATTTTGTTTGTTTATATTACCGAAGAACAGAGTATCTCCTGTAATAATCCAAGTAAAAACATTGACCCATGAAAAAATTATCCTGTTTTATTACAATACTTCTGCTCCTAAGTAGTGTAATGTTTGCCCAGGTGGGCATCAATGCCGACAACAGTGAACCCGATTCATCAGCTATGCTTGATGTGAAATCAACTACTAAGGGGATGCTTATACCACGTATGACTTCAACCCAACGCTTAGGGATAAATTCTCCAGCAAATGGATTGATGATTTATCAAACCGATGGTGTTAGTGGGTTTTATTATTACAACAATACCGCTTGGCAGTTTATTGGGGTAACCGATGGCTCTGAAACCAAAGTCACGGCAGGAGCCAATGTAACTGTAACAGGTACAGGAACAACAGCAACCCCATATGTAATTAACGCAAGTGGTGGAGGCAATAGTGGCCATTATGTCGGAGAACTCATTGGTGGTGGAATTGTGTTCTGGGTGGATAATACGGGACAGCATGGTCTTATTGTTAGTTTGGTTGATATAAGCACATCTTCGACATGGAGCAATATTATCGGCACTCTGATTGGCCCGACAGCACAAAGTACCTGGAACGGGCAGGGAAATTCCACGGCCATCATGGGGCAAAGCGGCCATACCAGCAGCGCCGCCAAATTATGCGACGATTATACCAATGCCAACTACAATACCGGTATTTACTCCGACTGGTATCTGCCGGCAATTGACCAGTTCAGTCTGATCTACCATGCCCGATATATTTTGAATAAGAATATTGAAGGGGTATCTGGTGCTAACATTCTTGCTAATCAATTTTATTGGTCGTCCACGGAGGACTATACTGGCGGCGTGTGGGGCTACTCCTTCAACTTCGGCAGCACCAACGGCTACACTAAGGATTACAACGGTTGGGTGCGCGCCATCAGGGCTTTTTAACAATTTATCTATTTATACTCTAGGTTATGATAGGTGGAAAAATTCAAATTTTACGATGAAGCTTCTGGTTTAATTTCCAAACATCACTAAGACACAGAATATCAAATATTTAATATTTGTGAGACAGACGTATTGATCCGGTTCTTGATGGATATTTGATCTGAAAACTTGTAAGGTGTTGATTTTCATTGGGTAGTTCCATTCACTATTGGAATGGAATTTATAATAAACATAAACCACCTGAATTCAGTTCAAGCGAAAAGAATAATTGAAATAATATTTTTGGACTTTGCGCACAAACGTTCCCTTTTTTTTACATTATTTACCCAGACCGACCAACCGAGTTCTTCAGCAAGTAAAAAATCCAAACAAACACTGTAATTAAAACGGAATTAGTATTTCCTGCAAATAACCGAAGAATCTTCGCGGTTTTCCGTTTTCCTTGTTCTATTCCCTGACATATTTTTGTTTCATATATTTATCGTTACTGTTCAGGTTTAATGAAAAGTTTATTAACAAATTAACAATGTAAAGATGCAAATT
Source organism: Bacteroidales bacterium (assembly GCA_023229525.1). GTDB lineage: Bacteria > Bacteroidota > Bacteroidia > Bacteroidales > FEN-979 > CAIVAT01. The sequence goes on along the minus strand of JALNZC010000007.1, from coordinate 37,103 downwards.
TCACGTTGAAAATTGTAAATTATTGAAAACTATTTTTGGGGATAAATGGATTTTGCAGATAATTATTTCTGATACTTGCATTCATGATTCAATTGGGCTAAATCTTATTTTGATGTGCTAGGCATAATAATTAACTTTGTAAAAACAGAGCTAAATGGCAACATCAGAATTGGTAGATTTATTACTTGGGCTGATAGCCCCGAAAGAGATCATTAATAATTTCAGGGTAGTAAAAATTGTTGAATCAAAAGGAGCCATAACGATAGTATTCGAGGAGAAGACTGATCGGATACCATCGGAACTTCTATGCAAAGAAGTCGTTTTGGATGGTTTTTTAAACACTTTGGAATTACAGACTTTTCCATTGAAGGACAAGACAGTTTACTTTGCGATAAAGCGTAGGCGGTGGAAGGAAAAAACGGCAGAAGGAAAGAGTTATAGTAACAGCTATGAGTTGCACGATCAAGGGATGAAAACCACCAAAGAGTTTGGTGCTTTTTTAAAAGAGGAGCTTGGATTGCAACCCAATGAATATAACGAGCTTTGGCGAAGCCTTACAGATCAAGGGTAGTACCTTGCACCGATGGTACAGAGATGTATTAAGTGACTATGCAAAGGATGGTGGCGCCAGTGTTCATCGAGATGATCTGAAAATACAAAATGGGAAGAAAGAGACAGTGATTGAAGTTCCTATTCTGCGTAAAGAAAATTTTGGTTCTAAGATGGCCATTGATGAAAAGCATTTAGGCGAAGATTTTTACACTGTGGTCAGTAATAGGGAAACAGGAAAGATTGCAGTACTCTGCAAGAGTGTTGTGTTTTCAGAAATCAAACATATTCTACAACAATGTCAAACACAGGCAGAAGTGGTCAAAAGTATAACCAGGGATTTTTCTTCGCTTTTTGCGAAAGTATGTACCGAACTGTTTCCCGGCGCAATTCAGACCGGTGATAAATTTCATGTTATCCGTCAGTTGATGGAAGATCACCAGGCTGTAAGGATTCGTTACCGGCAGAAAGAACTTGACAAACAAAGAAAAGCCTATCAGGAATTTAAAACATCAGAAAAATTAAGGTTAGCAGAATGTGAAAGGACCGGTGAGCGGTTTAAGCCAGGGAAGTTTCATTGTCAGGAAGAACGACTTGACAACGGGGAAACCCCACTTGAAATTCTTGCCAGAAGTCGATATCTGTTATTCAAATACCAAGATCAATGGACCCGGTCCCAACAGAAAAGGGCCACCACGTTATTTGGTCGCTATCCAGAAATCCATCAAGCGTATACACTATGCTGTCAGTTCAGAGATTGGTTAAGTAAAAAGAATATCGGCAAACATTATCTGGAAAGTGACAAACAACTTCATAAATGGTATGAAGACGTTGAAATTGCTGACATTGACGAATTACTAAACTTCAAACACCTGGTTGAAACACAAGAAGATATCATCCGAAACTATTTCATCCAAGGAGAAACAAATGTAATTGCCGAAGCAATTAACAACAAGATCCAGAAATTTATATCCTCAAATCAGGGAACAAGAGATAGGGATTTTTTCTTCTTTAGACTAGCTAATTATTATGCCTAGCACATCAAAATAAGATTTAGCCTTCAATTGCCCAAAGGATATGTAATTTTACCGGAAGCCGACTTGCTAAAAATGCAACAAGAGCTTTTAGACTTGCAACTGAAACAGATAGAGCTTCATAAGGTAATAGAAGACTTGTTAAAAAAGTTGCATAAAAACAGTGGCAATAGCCATAAACCCCCTTCAACAGACGCATTTAACAAACCTATTTTCAATAACCGGCAGAAGAGCGATAAAAAGCCCGGTGCGCAACCGGGGCATAAAGGCTCTACGCTTACCATGGTTGACAACCCAGACAAAATAATTTTGCATAAAGTAGATGGTACCTGTATTTGTGGCAGGAGTTTAGGCCGGCAGCCAGTAATCAATGTACAACGAAGACAAGTAAACGACCTTGTGGAGGTGCTCATTGAAATAACAGAACACCGCAATGAGGTCAAAATCTGCAGTTGTGGCCAAATTCATTACGGGGAAACACCTCACATCACACCGGTCAAGTATGGCGCCCGGATTAAGTCCCTGGCAGTTTACATGAACACCTACCAACTCATTCCTTTTAACCGCGTCCAGGAGATGTTCCATGATTGTTTAGGGGTCGACATAAGTGATGGCGCCTTGCAAGATGCCAATGAAACAAGCTACAACAATCTGAAACAAACAGAACAACAAATCAAAGAACATTTAAAAGCCGGCGAGGTGCTTCACAATGACGAAACAGGCCTGCGGTGCGAGGAGGCATTGATGTGGGCGCACACCGGCTCCAATGAAGCATACACACATTACGCCATTCATGAAAAACGAGGTGTTGATGCCATTGATGATATTGGCATATTACCAGGTTTCCGGGGCACAAGCGTACATGACCGCCTCAGCAGTTACGATAATTATCAATACTGTCGCCATGACCTTTGTAATGCCCATCTGTTAAGGGATTTGAAAAGCCTTGTGGAGGATGGCAAAACATGGGGCTCAGAAATGATTGCCTTGCTCCTGAAGGCTAAAGAATTAAAAGAAACCGTCAAACTGACAAAGAAAATCAAGGGAACGGTTTTAGCAGAATATGATGAAATTGTCAGATCGGGCCTTGCCATAGAACCACCACCGGAAGAAAACCACATAAAAAAACGGGGGAGGAAGAAAAAAACACCCTCCTTGCGCCTGTTGGAAACTTTTTCAAACAGGAAGCATCAGGTACTGGAATTTTTTGTAAACCCGGCAGTGCCGTTTGATAATAATTTGGCCGAACGTGATCTTAGAATGGTGAAATTAAAACAAAAAATATCGGGTTGTTTCCGAACAAAAAAAGGCGCTGAAATATTTTTTAGAATCCGGTCCTATATTTCTACTCTTCGCAAACAAGGCTACAACATCCTCGACTCACTGCAACTCGCCATTGAAGGCACTCCTGTGAGTTTTGCAATGGCTATAGCTGAACAGTAACTATTTATCACATAAAAATCAATTTTAATATCAAAAACCTAAAGCTATGAAAACAAATTCTACGTTCAGGAAAGTCACATTCCGGGTAATTGTATGTGCTGCAATTTTAATTGTTGGAACCATGTATATACAGGATGGTTACAGCCAGATATGGCCGGTCAACATTGACGGGGCTCCTGTCCTGAAACCGGGGCAGCTTGAAACTACCCTGTTTTTTTCCGGCTCGTATTCTTTGTATAAAGGTAAAAGCGAAACGTACGGCTATCTTCCCGGAATAAAGATAGGATTCGGCATTGCTAAGAACTTTGATCTGAAACTCGCTTACAGTAGGGGTTTTTATACATTTTTATCGAAAGGGAAGTGGACAGATTCAAAAGCAAACAATATTACAATCAGCCCTAAAGTCTCTTTCCTGAAAGGAATTCTGGGTATAAAAGTGCCTTTTACCTTCATTCTGTATAATAATGATTATGATAAGAAAATAAATGTCTATTATACAATTAGTCCGAGGGTTATCGTCTCCCTTCACTATAAACAATATGTTGAATTTAATATGTCGCCTTTCTTTGAAGTGTTCATACCGGGTGAAGGTATTAAACCGATCTATTCCGTCGGAGGAAATTTTGGGTTTGCCTTCAGCACCAACCTGCAACGATGGTCGGTCAGACCGGAAGCCTTTCTAAGTTATCCGATCCCGAATAACAATATTGAAAGTGATATCATCATCTTTGGATGGGGACTTGCAGCTACATTCAATTTTGATGTATTTACAAAGAAAGATGCCTCTTCACAAAAATAACTGACTCGATATTCTTTTTACACATTGACACTTCAATGATTATCCAAATACTCCCTCAATTCCCGTTCCTCTGAAAATTTTGACCCGTCCGATTTGGTAATATTATTCAAATCAGTCCGGGATAAAATAAACTGTTTTATCCAGTCAGTCGCCAAAATATCTTTCAAAAGGCCATTTCCCCGCTCACGAATGATCGACAGGACAGACACTCTATCAGTAACACATTGAAGTCGGCAGACAGGACATTCCCAAAAATCCATTTGGTTCACAACCAATGGAATTTTCTTATCATCCAACAGACATTGTGGACAATTACCGTCACTAAATCCATCAAACATTTTTCACTCTTGAAAATTTGACATCACCATCAACCCTTATCTCATCTATATCAATCATACCCTGACCAAAACATTCAGCGATTGTCCAGTATTCAGTAAAGTTTCCACTCCCAGTACTAAGGTCAAATTCCGTGTTTTCATTGTTTTTAATATGGAACCGGAAAAACATTGCAGGCATGCAAGTAACCCAGACATCAATACAATATGTATCGTTTTTTACAGTACCAATGAACGTCTCCTCACCATGACTGCAACTAAATATTGTCAATCCCAACTTCTTTAGTAAAGGAATATCCTTGGAATAAGGTGTAATGATTTTATCTTTCATTTGTGTCAAGTTAAATTCTATTCCTCCAAAAGTTCCCTATACCCATTAGTCGGCGTATATTTATCCATGTACCGGGTTAAAGTTTCGATCCGGGTATGACCGGTAATCCCCATGATTACGTTCAATGGAATTCCTTTCGTGATGGCTCGGGTGATGAACGTGCGACGAGCAGTGTGACTTTCTAAGCATTCCCATTTTTGTTTCCTTACCTCACTTCTCTGGTTCCCTCTCTGTTCAATCAATACAACCTCACCCGAAAAAATTCCGGATTCCTGACCCATCCTCTTCAACAACCGGTTGTAAGTTTGTGTAGTGTACAATTGCAGATTGTAATTGTATCTTTCCAAAATCTCCCGGGATATACGATTCAACGGGATGATTTGTTGGATGTCGGTCTTCTCCGATTTCTTGACAATGTTATCATTCATTATGTGGTGTTCCCTGACTGAAACAAGATCCGAATAACGCAATGAAGTCAAAATTCCGAAAATGAAAAGGTCTTTCACCTTCTGGTATTTCCCTGCATCCCACGCTTTTAATTTTTGGAATTCATCTTCGGTCAAAGTGACGATGGTGGGGTCATAGGTTTTGATTTTTATTCTGGAATAATCGAAGTTCAGTTTCAGGTATTTCTTCGACTCACAGTAATTGAGGAAGATTTTGAAACTTTTAAGACGTTTCTTGACCGAGTTGTTGTTGAGTAGCCGTTTTGTAGTGAGGTGGGTTTTAAATCGGTTCACCATATCTTCGGTGACATCCGTCAGTTGAAGTTTTTTCTTGATGATTTTTTCAAATTCTTGGAGGGATCCCCGGAGATTGGTATAGTCGGTGAGGGACTGGGGTTTCAGATTTCCGTGTTTCACCTCGGTGTTTTTGAAACCAAGGAACTCCTTTAAAAAGTCTTGGAGAGTTGCGTTATTTGGGAGACTTTCATCTTTCATTTTTGACCTGACGTAATCTCTCGTTGGGTTGACACCGTTTTCTAATTTAAAAGTGTAAATGATATCCCGTAGTTTTTTGACCAGAGAGTTGATGATGTTCTGGTTTTCCGGGACTGATTGATCTTTGCTGGATATTCCTGTTGGGTACCGGAACACCAATCCCTTATTGGAATAATACAGAAAAACTTTACCGTGTAATTGAACAACCTCTTTGTCCTTCATAGTCAGCGTATTAAAACGTGGACATGAAAGTAAGGAACACGGGTGGTCAAAAAAAACTGAACAAAAAAAAAGATCAAAAAAAGTGAAATTATTACCGAACCGGATCAAGGTTGACAGAATTCTGACAAAGTTAATGTGTTGTAAATGTGTCACCTGTCTTAACAATACATCTGGGTTATCAGTGGTGGGTTGAGGGACCACCACTGATGAAATCCAATGGTAAACAAATCTGAATTTTTACCGAAGCTGCCTAAATGTCGTGGTTTCGATTTTCTCAATACGGTTGGTTTCTTTATTGATAATGTACATTTCTCAAAATGATTAAATTCGACAAATCTGTTATTTTTTTGATATTACATCACATCTTCATCCCCATCATTCTCTCATCCAATTCCTTCCAATTCCTCAAATATTTCGCCACTTCCGCCCAAAAAGCCTTAGAATGATTTCTAAATTTCACATGGCAAAGTTCATGAACGATCAGGTAGTCGATCAGGGAAAAAGGTAGTTTTATTGCCTCAGTGTTGATTACAATATTATTTCTGGGTGTGCAGCTTCCCCAGCGTTTAGTTTGTTTCCGAAAGTGAAGTAACCCATATTTTATCCCAGTCCGTTCTGACCATTTTTCAATTTTCGGAGTAATTTTCTCGGCTGCTTTTTCATGGAAAAAATCATCCAATGCCTGTTGAATATCCTTTTGGGCTTTCTTTCCACCGGTAATGATCCGGAAACGGGAATGATTGAATTCGATCCGTGTTTCCGAAATACTATCGTTGAAGTAAACCTCTGTATAATATTTCTTGCCGAGATAAAGAATTCTGGAACCTGTAACAATATCCCCTTCCTTCACAGATTCAACAAGATTTAACTTGTCCAGTATCCATCTGGCTTTCTTCAAAATGTATTTGTTAGCCTGTTCTTCGGAAATGGGTGTTCCTTTCAAAATCACTCCATGATTCTTTTCCACAACGATATAATGCGATTTCAGACCGGTTCTTTCCTCAATCGAATATTCTATCAACCGATCACCATATCGTGCTTCAGGCATGTCTGTTTTTGGCTATAAGTTCAACCAATTCCTTTGCTTTCTGACGGGCATCAGAGCGTTCCATTTTCTGTAGTAAGACTTTGATGATCTTGTTCTCCATCTCTTTACGCACCATTCCCTTATCGTCCCAGCCAACAATACTCATTTCACCCTCAATAACTTCATAGATTTTTCGGGTAGCATCGTCCGCTTTTTCATTAAAGATGGTTTTCATAGTGTTGTAAACCACGATCTGGTCATCGGTCTCAAACCCTTTTTCTTTGCCTTCTTTGTTTTCATTGATGATGATATCCTGTATCTCGGCAAATACTTCCAGTAGTTTGAGCTGGGTGATCCGGTTTTCTTCCCTTGCTTTAATGAGTTCTTCCAACCGCTGTGCGAGGGGTTTGAAAAAGTCAGGATTACGATCCAGTCCAACCTTGATGATGTGTTTGAGGTTATTACGCATCTTCAATTCCTTTGTGGCTGGAGATGCATTCAGAATATCTTCCCGGAATTTGTCCTTATCGATTATCGAAATGGGTTCCTGAAGCAGATTTTCAACGCCTGTGGCTTTCAGATGTTGGTCAACCATTTGTTGAAGTTTCAGACTTTCATCTCGGGTGATTTTCAACTCTTCATCATCGGGATATGCATTCCGGGCCCGGATCTTAATTTCGTTGAAGAGTTTAAAATCGGATTCATATTTTCTGGCAGCAACATTGGGAAGAACAATACCAATGGATTTATTGAAATTCTTGAGTAATTCTTTGAACTCATCCCGGAGGTTAATGGGCTCAATATATCGGATGGCTTCATCAATGAACAGATTTCTTGCGTATTTACGATCAACACCAAGTGGTTTAAAGAAACTGACAAGTTTATTGTGGTTCATTTCCAACCTTGGTAATTCCTCGGAAAGATTCTTCATGATGTCCGATGGCTTCAGATCTCCTGAAAATATTTCCAGAGCTTGAATCAGAAATGCAGTAATCCCAAAATAATCAACAATGAACCCTGCTTTCTTTCCTTCTCTGGATCTGTTAACCCGTGCAATGGCTTGAAGGAGACTATGCTCTTTCAGGGGTTTATCAAGATATAGACATGAGGCAATGGGAACATCGTATCCAGTTAAGAGCATATCTGAAACGATCAGAATAGCGGTGTTATCGTATCTCAATTTTCCTGATCTCTCTCTGTCAGCTTCAATTCCAAATGGTAATTTGAAATTATCAATAGTAGCCTTGATATCTTCGTTAGGAACGGCGAGAATTGGTTTTTTGTCTTCGTGTGTCTTGTTGTAATCGTATGCTTCATAAACAGCTCTGGAAATGAAATCGGATTTTGGTGAACCCAGACTGATCACTACTTTGGTGATCAGATCATGGATCCCTTGTTCTTTCAGTCTTTCAAAGGTTTCTTTGTATTTCAGTGCCATCGGTCTTCCATCACAAACGATCATCGCTTTATGACCATCGGGTAAGATTTTTTTGGTAAAATGGTCGATTATATGACGGGAAATGACTTCGATTCTTTCGGTAGAAAGCTGATATTTGTTCAGAGCTACACTTTTGAGTTTATCCTTTTTCTCCTCGGAAAGGTGACCGAACTCAGCTTCAAATTGTTCATCCAGTTCTTCTTTTTTAACGTCCAATCTGGCAATACCTTCATCATATAACAGTTCTACCGTTGCACCATCCTGAACCGATTCCTTGATGGTGTAAACATCAATATATTGACCACCGTAGAATTCACCTAAAGTTGATTTCTCTTCTTTGGAAATTGGTGTCCCAGTGAAGGCCAGAAACTTGGCTTTAGGTAAGACAGTTCGCATGAACGCTGCCAGAAATCCATAATGACTTCGGTGGGCTTCATCCACCATCACGTATAGGTTCTCTTTAGTGGACAACTCTTCCAGCTGTACCTTTTCCCGGTTAATCTCAACCCATTTCCCATTTTCCAGAACTTTTGTGATTTTGGTTAGGATGCCATCGGTAATGGTTTTTTCAATAAGTTGGTTACGGGTTTCTTCCTGTTCTGTGAGATCAGTAGATTCCGTGGTTTCTTTATCCTGTTGCTGAAATTTATAAAGAGTGGTGGTAATAATTCCACCATAGTCATTCTTGAGCAGTTTCTCCAGATGAACCACCGAATATGCCTGATTGACATTTTTGAACCCACAGTTGATAAAAGTTGTAGTAATCTGTCTGTCCAAATCGATTCTGTCAGTCATGATGATGACCTTTGGGTTTTTAAATCCGAACTCTTCTGCCTGGAGTTTGCGGGTAATGTAAGCCATAGTCAATGACTTTCCACTACCCTGAGTATGCCAGATCACCCCACCCTGATTTTGTTCCTGAAACTTTTTGATGGCTTTATTGGTTGCTCTTATTTGGGGATAACGAGGGAGTTTCTTAATGATTCTACCTTCATCCAGTTCATAGATTACGAAATGACGGATGAGATCGAGCAGGTTATCCTTTTTGAAGAGATTGTAGATGAGAATATCCTGTTCTGTGGGTTTTTCACCTAATAATGTTTCCAGATCATCTGTGTCCTTGGTTCTGTAAAAGGAATAATGTGGTTTTCCTGCACCAATGGCTCCGTATCTACCGCCAACCTTGAAAATACCAATACAAATCTGGTTGTACCAAAAAAGTTTTTCGGAGTTCTGCTGGTAATATTTGAGATCTTCGAATGCTTTATCAAAAGCACTTAGAGAATCAGGTGATTTACATTCGATCACGGCTATGGGAATACCATTCACGAAAACTACAAGGTCGGGAGTGGAATTCATCAACCTACCATGGAACTTGATCTGATTGACAACAAGGAAATCATTGTTTTCGGGATGTTTGTAATCAATGAATGAAACGGGCTTGTATTCCTCTTTCTCATTTATAACCTGTTTTACTGAAAAACTGGCTCCCCTGATCAGCTCCCAGGCCCTTTGGTTGGATTCCATCAGGGAAACTGAATAGATATTTGTTATTTCATTGAATGCCTTCTGTACATTGTTATCACTGATTTCCCATTCCCTAGTTGTGTTAATCCGTTTGATAGCTTTGAGCAGTCTATCCTTTAAGACAACCTCAGAAATATCATCCCGTTCATCGGTAAGTTCGCCATCATAATACTGATACTCGAGCTTTTTGAAGAGTTCAATGGCGGGGAGTTCGGAGTGGATGTATTCGGGGGTTGAGATCATTTTTTATATCTAAAAATCAATCCATACTTGACTTTTCATTTTTTATCTGTATCTTTGCATCGTTCTTTACCTAAGGTCTGGAACCTACAAAGGTCTCAAACGCTGAACCAGTAATCAGCGTTTTTTTATTTTCATCCCCTTTCATCCAGATCATTAAAATTCCATTTTGGGCTTTCTAAAATCTTTTTTAAATTATCGGGTTCATTCATCTCATAGGCTGAGATAAACCTTGCTGATTTTACTTTTAATAACTGAATAATTACTACATAGTTATAGTGTGCCGTACATTTATATCCAAGATAAGACTTATCCATACAGCAAAAAGGTAAAAATCACAGTTACTGATGGGTTTACGTTGGATTACATATATGAGGCTAAAGCCTATAATTGGATGTTACACAATCTTAATCTTCGTGGGGAAAAGACCCTTTTCTGGTGTGTGGGGAATGCAAATTATTATCGGGAGTAATATTTCCTGAATCCTATTGACTTGAAAGCCATTCATTATTTGATAGAAAGGAGAAAAATCGGGGGCTGAATATTCAATCCGGGAGATTCCGAATATGGATGACTGTGAAGTACGAGTATTAGTTGGCCACTTCTAAGATTTCTACGTAATTGTCTAGGTTACCCACTTTAACAATGTCACCAATAGTGTGTCCAAGTATTGAAGTCGCTAAAGGGGATTTAATGTTTATTTTTTGCACACCGTTAATGGATTCAATTTTATTGTTTGTAGATTCAACAATTTGGATTTTAGTATCCTTGCCATTATTTACATATTTTACTTTAACAGTGCTTTTAAGTTTGATTTCATCATTAAATAGTCTGATTTGGACTGGTGAAACGGATTCAATTACATTGACTGTTTCTATTTCTAATTCTTCATCGAAGGAAGATGATTGAGAAACATAGTTAACAATAGTCTCAAATTCGTCAGAGAAAGCTGATGAAAAAGAAGGTCTGTCTATTATTCCTTTATTTTTTGTTGTTGTAACTGTATCTTTTATGAAATGCACTAATCTTGCCGTTTCCCGTATTGGATTTCGCCACCAGTTTGTACTCCAAATTCTGTGAAATACAAATCCGTGATTTTCTAATATTTTTTGTCTGTGTCTGTCATATAAGTAAGCTTCTTGACTTGAATGATATTTTGCCCCATCACACTCTATTGCAATTTTCGGAACTCCTATAATCTTTGAATCATACACAATATCTATTCTAAAACCCGCAAATTGCATTTGAGGAATTAAGTTATCTTCTTCAAAATTAGCAACTAAGGAATGGTAAACTTCCTCTTCAAATGGTGATTCAAGATCACTTCTAAAGGAGTCAATATTTGTGTTTGTCGATGAGTTTTCACTAAGAGCGGTTAGAACTGATAATCTTAAATCATTGTTTTCTTCGCTAACAGCTTTGCAATATGCTAAATATGCATAAAAAACTGCTCTTTTATTATTCGACCGTTCACCTGACAAATGCTCTTTGTAATTCATAAATACTTGCTCCGGCACTGAAGAACACACATATATTTTATACTTAGCTCTAGTAATAATAACATTGAGAAGTTTATAACCTTTCGAGTGATTAATTGGTCCAAATCTTTGAGCAAATTTTCCGTCCTTTCCTATTCCATAGGTTGTAGAAAGTATAATAACGTCTTTTTCATCCCCTTGGATATTCTCCAAGTTTTTTATGAACATCCCGTTTGCTTCTAATTCTTGAATTTTAAGGTTAAACTCTTCATATTTGGAAAACTTAAGTCTTTCCAGAATTTTGCTCTTGATAAGATTCCTTTGAGCAATATTGAAAGTTGCGATTCCAACTGTAGGGAAATTACCATCAGTTAAACGATTTATATTGTTTCCTAAAATTGATAAAACCATTTCTGCTTCAGCTTCATTTGTGTACTCCGAAAATGTTCCATTTATTGGGATGTACTTTATAGGCACATAATCAAGATTATTTGGTAGAGGCTTTAATCTTTGATTATAAAATGCATAGTTGGAAAAATCAATTAGGAACGGGTGTCTTGAACGATAATGAAAATCAAGGTATTTCTTTTTAAAATTTAATTCAGTAGCAAATTCAAGTAAAGATTCACAAGACAAAAGGATATCATCAATGTCGAGATATGATTTTTCACTTGTTTCCTCTTCGTCCATATCATCAACATCTTCTGTTGTTCCTTCAAAAATTGAACTGAAATAATTAGAAGGAGGCATTTGGTGTTCATCACCGGCTATTACTATTTGTCTGCCCTTCAAAATAGCAGGTAGATTATCTTCTAATCTTAGTTGACTAGCTTCATCAAACATCACAATGTCAAAGTATCCATTCATTCCTTTGAATAGATTACAACACACATCAGGTGAGGTCAAAATGATTGGGAAAAAAGTTGTAAAAAGATTGGCATCGAATTTTACGATTTGACGTAATGAAACTCTTTTTAGTCGGCTACTACTCCTCTTATTGTATAAATTTGATACTGAAAGGTTAACATTGCGTAAATCAAATTCTCTAGTTGCATCTATTTGTTTTGAAAACCAAAATTCTTTAATATAGTTTACCTGTTCTTTTTCTATACCGCTCAAAGTGCTATTAAGTTCTGAATGTTCATTGTCATTTGTAGGCAAGTCAATATTAGCTGAGTTTACCAACATTGAGTTCAAGTAATGAATTAATAAAGTTTTCCTCCAATTGGTTTTATTCTTTAATTCATTAATGAGAATTTTATTTTCTTGGGATAAATCATTAAAAAACTGAAACCATTTGAATTCAATTGTAAAAAGGTCATTCTCATTGGCAAAATAGCTTTCTTTTTCAATAATTAAATCCGCAACGTCAGACAAGAAACATCTAAGACTTTTTGTATTTGATTTTCTTTTTGTCCAATTATCTGTGTTAATTCGATTTATTAATTCTTTAACTTTTGTTTGAAGATCAGCCAAATGAGGTATTGAAAAATCATTTGTTGGAAAAGATAAAAGTTCTATTTTTTCAAATTCGGAATAAACTTTAGATTCAAAGATGCTCTTAACGCTTTCAATATTTGCTTCTAATTTGGGAAGTGTTGATATTTTTGATTTCAAAGTACCTTGAAAATTAAGGTCATCGTTGAAATCTTTACAATTTTTTAATAATGTATTAAGTTCATTAAAATAATTATTGATGTCATCAAACTGAGCAGAAATACCGTTTTTGATATTATTTAATATTTCGGAAAAATTATTTGAGATGTTATTTGCTTCATTTAAAACTTTATCTAAGTGTTTAGTCCCTTCTTGTATCTTTTCATATTCAATAACCTTGTCAAGATGAAAGTCTCCATATTCTTGACAGATTTTTCTATTAAAATTAGAAATTACATCATTAATGGTTGAAATAAAACACATTAAAGCGTTCTTTTTATTTTCCAATTGTCCAAGAAAACTAATATTCTCAAAATCTTTCGCGTTTGATATTTCATTTTCAACTTGTGTGAATAGTAGTTGCAATTTTTTATAATCAGAAATGACTTTCTTTTTCGATTTTGAAAATTTAGATAATGTCCTATATGCGAATCCAATTATTTTGTTTTCATTAAATAAATCAGATTTATTGTTATAGAGGCTGAAAATATTTTCTATTTCATTTTTGTACTTGTTAACAATATTTATTTGATAGGATAATTCAGAACTTCTGAATTGACAATATTTATCTTGATAATAAAGTAATGATTCCTTAAGTTCCTCGTTTTTTCTACCAATCTTTTCGATTGATTTATTTATTTTTATTATTTGTTCCTTAAGTTCACTTTTTCTGAAAAGTTTATGTTCATTATTTACTTCCCCAAAAAGTGTTTTTATGGATTCTACTTCATTTTGATAAAATTTGAAATCGTCATTAAGAGATTTCTCAATAATAAAGGGATTATTTCCTATTAATTTTTCAGAATTGATGAAGGATAATGTTTCAAAAGAATAGAAATCAGTATAAAGTGATTGGCCTTTCTGCACCAAATCAATTGTGCTATTCAATTCTTGTGAGGAATAGTTAAAGTGGTTTTTATCAAGGTTCAAATTATGCTGTTCTTTTGTCCCTTTAAGTTCAGTTAACAGCAATCCAACAATGTCAGTCCACGATTTGTTCCCTAAGAGTTTCTCATCCAGTTTTTTGTGCTTGTTGTTTATGGAATCGATAAGTCCTTTCGAAGTTGTAATTAAATTGTCTAAAGTTTCTTTTGAATATGAGTATCGATATTGTCTGTATTCAGAATTATCTACTCTCTCCCTGACAGAATCAACAACTGTTTTTCTATCTTTTACAATATCACGAATTAAAACACAATGATAGTTAAGGTTTTTTTCAATAAGCGCATTGTGCAATACTTCAAGCGCTGTTCTTTTTTCACAAACTACAATGGTTTTTTTTTGGTTCTCTAATGCATTAATAAGTATTGCTGTTAGTGTTTGACTTTTTCCAGTCCCGGGAGGCCCTTGAATTAAAATATTTCGAGTTGCTTCTAATGAATTTAAAATACTTTGTTGTGAAGGGTCGGTTTCTACAGATGAAATTGGTTGAAAAGTATGTTCTACCAAATTTTCAAGATCAATAGATAACCCCTCTATATCAAGCAAATTACCATAATCATTGATAATATTCTGCTTTTGAACCTCAAAAATAGAAAACAATCCACCGAAATCAATAAACGAATTTGTGGAATTTACTGGTAACTTTTCGTAATGTGTTTTATCTCCGATTGAAATAATGTTGTCAAGCTTCTTTTTTAATGTTTCTTCCAAGTCACTTGGAGGGCTTGTATTTATTGCCTTTATGAGATTAATGCAAATTTCAATGAGTTCATTTTTATTAATGAGTCCATCATCCAGCATTTCACTTGGAATCTGAGCTATTTCAATATGAGAATCATTTTGAATATGATTTATTAAAACTTCATTGAGGTAGATTGGGTCTTCTTCATTTCTATTAATTTCCCATGTATTAAACTCCTTGGTTCTTTTAATTCTAAGAGACCAAATAAGAATTGGCGCAACGGTTAATTTGTTATCCGATTGGTCCCTTCTAACAAGAATTGGAAAACCAAAGCCAAAAGTGTTAATTCCTTTTTCAGATTCAATAGCTTCTGTCTGGTTGATTAAATTTTCAAACGCCTTAGTGATTCTAACCAACTGTGCTTGATCTTCTTGGAAAAGTGAATTTAAATCAGGTACATTGTCTTTCCAACTAATTCTAAATTTTAAAGGTTGCTCTGTCAATAAGGAATTAATGAAATTATTTGGTAAGTTTTTATCAATATAAAATAGCCTGTTCAGGTCAAATTTGTACCTTGACTTTGCTGGTATAGCATTAAGGTGAACCCCTCTACGGTTTCCAACCTTAAGTCTCCTTTGTAATTCGGTTAATAATTTCTCCGTCAGTTCCATTTTTACCTAATCGAGCATTGGTAAAATTCAGCGTGAAAGAGAGTTTCTGAAACTTAAAAATCGAATGGTTTTAGATATCTCTGTTATGGAAATGTAAAAATAGAACTGTTCGGCGATATATCCAAGAAATATACTCCCGGAAAAACAGAAATATTAAATCAGACTTTAGATTTCTTCTCCAATTTTTTAACTTCATTCAGGAAAAGACTATACACGTACCCGAGAGCATCATTTCCAGTTGTAAACTATGCAGAAGGTTTAACAAGATCGTGTGGTTTCCATTTTTCCATTTTTTCTAAGATCGGGAGGTATTCGTCTTTGGTTACCTTTTTTATGGTTTCAACGTAAGTGGGGTAGTTGGTAACGAATGTGATTGCGTCCATTTGTTATTATTTGAAATGATTTAAGTTCTGTTCCAATCTAATCAGACCCCACCCCAAACCCAATCTTCCTGCGTTCCGATTTCTTCTCCAGAAACTCTTCCTGACAATATTCTTCGATTTCGTGTAGTGAAGGGGTATTCCCGGTTAAAATCTGCTTTATCACAAATTTAGTCGCTACATTTTGAATCTGTCCACCGGATAGATCATACCGGCCAGATAACATCATACATTCTTCGTCATGTAACGAAGGGATTTTATCTTTCCAAATCAACGCTTTGGTCTGTGTGTCTGGTTTTTCACCAACTGGATAATATCTATTGACCGTTCATAATTCGTGAACTGGCTACAGATGTGAAGAAGTATCGCGGTTTCATCGACGCGTAACTTAAAACCCAGAACCTGCCTTACAAAAGGAATTTCCTTGTTTTCTTGGATAAGATTTTCAACTTCTTCACAAAACTCATTGTAATCAAGAAGCTCGTTATCCCGCTCCTGGAGAATGTTAGCGAAGATGTCCAAGAGTTCGTATTTGTTCAAATTCTGTTTAGTTCTGGGTGGAAGTGAAGCGTCACCCCGTAAAATGGAATCAATTACATCCTGTGGAACAAACAATCGTAATGTATTAATTCTATCCGGAACCCTTCTCCGTTTCCTGCCGTGTTTATCCTTACGGATGATTTTCAATTTGACCAATTCATCAATATCCGGGAGATACTTTACCACTGATAGGATTGAACAACCAAGAAAGGTTGTCAGGTCATCCAGATCCACGTTTATCCGGAAAAGGGATAGGGAGAATAATATAGAGAAGATGATGGATTGACGCTCGGATTTTATCTTCAAATAAGCTGCGACAATCTGTGCTGGTCGACTTAGTGCTTTCTGGAAAGTGTCGGAAAACTTGGAGCGGTGTGCTTTATGGGTTATTAAATCTATGTTTTCAATGAGCTGATTGGCTTCTTTTTCTTGGTCCATTTCACGAAAGTAGAGATGGCCGGTCAAAGAAAAAAATTAAGAAGCGGGAAATGAATGATTTAGATATTGGGGGAAAGTACGTTTTTGTGGGTTTTGGGTCAGGAATTCATTTCAATTCAACTTCATTATCAAAGTATTAGCCGAAATCAATTTTTGATAAAAGATACTTTGAACAGCCCTGACCTGGAATTATATTTTAATTCCCAAACTTTACCTCCATTGGAGGTTTTTATGATCTTGCCGGTAGGGGAATCGCTACTTAGAGCAACGATAACCGCCAAATTCCTGTCATAATAATCAATTCCATAAAGCCACATTCCGCCTGGTCCCGCTGAAGATTGTTTTGTCCATGATGTACCACTGTCGGTAGTGATAAAAATACCATCATAGTCAAATGCTCCCCACTAGGTTTGTGCATCTAACATAGCGAGACAATTAATGTCGGCTCCTCCCGTACCGCCACCGCCGGTGTTAGGTACTGAATCATTTTCCCAGGTTGCTCCGGCATCATTACTGAATGTATAATGTGACTGCTCTCCATAAACAACTATATGGTTCATATCGGCCGCTTTTACCCCAATCCATTCATTCCGGTTATAATTATTTCCAGGGATGATAGAATCCCATGTTTGGCCTCCATTTTCCGTACGGGCTATAAAACCCCTGACCCCGTTACTGACAGGAAAACCTCCGACAACATAGGCTGTTTGTGAACTTATGGCATGGATACCCTGCATCATTCCATTGTGAAAGAAAGCAGTGTCAAAAATGGTCCAGGTATTTCCAGCATCCCTTGAATGAATTACAGTTCCATTCTCACCGCTTATCCAGATATCATTGTGACCAACCATGGAAATGGATTGAAAGTCTGTCGCCGGCGGGATTTGTGGGCTTGTAATGCGAACCCAGGTTTTGCCGCCATCATTGGTTTTTATGATGCTGCTGTTCGAACCCACAGCCCACACAATATTTGTGTCGACAGCCCATACATCAAATAAACTGATTCCCTGTAATGCAGATGATCCGTCACCCTGTCTTAGCCATGTATCACCACCATCGGGTGAAAACAAAATCATTCCGTAAGATGTGCTGTCTGGAACTCCGACAACCCAGGCATACTTTTTTTTAGCAGGTGTCGATTCCTGTGCGTCATTTTTTTTCTTGCATCCATAAGGGATTACAATAAGGCTTGCCATCGCCAATAAAAAAAAGAGTACTTGATATTTTTTTGTCTTCATGATAAATAGTTGATCCTTATTAAATCAATTTTTTGTTCAATCAAAGGCAGTTTATTTTTTTAAGAATTTGCCAGCCCGATTTTCTGCATTTTGTCTTAGATTGTAATAATAGAACGGAATATCAAAAATATGATAAACTCCTGTTAATCCTGCCCCAGTATTAATTAAAGAAATATAAGCCTGGTCTGCAGTACTACAGATCAAAACACCTTGGTATTTGTACGATAAAAAACCATCCGGTGTCATTTTATCCTCGTGTGGACCATTCAAGTCAGTTGTGATGGATAGCGGTCCAATCTGGAATTGCCTTGGCTCCCAGATTCCTGATGGTCCAACCAAAGTTATTCTTTCATCCTGAAATTCAAATCCCTTTACCAACATCTGTCTTGACAGAACCTCTCCTTGAATTTTACATTGGGTTCATAACCAGTAAAAAGCTGCAAGTCTTATTTGTTCTTCCATAAGAAGTTAATAATCATTCCCCCGCCTCATACTCCCTGATATATTCACTCAGCAATCCCAATCGAACATTGATCATCCCAATGTCAATGTATTCCGGATCAATCTTCCCGTCTAACCATGTTGCCATCTCCCGGTATTCCTTTGTGCCGGTTTTTTCAGTGTTTTTAATATATTTTGATACCCGGGAATTCCACCACAATCTTCCGGTGGACATCTTCTTTCACCACCAATACACTTCCGTTGGGTCTTCATTTCTGGTAGAACCTGTTCCAACGCAATGGTATGAACCCAATTATCACCAATATCATAAGTATAAGAAAGTGTGGGATTGTCTATATTTAATACCTTTCGGATGGTTATCAACCGGTTATGTCGTGATGTCATTCAAAATGGATATCAACCATCATGATCTCTGATTTTCCTGCGGTTTTAACCGGGGGCCCCCATAAACGTAAGCCACTGGTTACAAAAAAATGAGTATTTCTGATTTTCTTATACCCCCAACTCAGTTCATAAACACAGCGTGTGATCAGATTGATGGGAAACAATTGTCCGTTATGGGTATGTCCTGAAAACTGAACATCAACCGATGGTTGGCTTACGTCTGATAGTTTGATCGGACGATGATCCATCAGGATTATCGGAAGATCAAGTGAATCACCTCCTAAAATTTCGTTTAAGGGTTTGCGTTGTTTAAAATGTTGATCATATCTTCCCGCCAAATAAAAAGAATTATCAATCCTCACCATAGTATCACAAAGAAGAGTAATTCCAGCCTTTCTGAAAAAGCTTCCTTGTTCCTGCCCTCCATAAAATTCATGATTACCGGTGACGCCAAATATTCCATATTTTGTATGTATGTTCCTCATGGCTGATTCAATAGCTTCTGTAGTCTCATTTTCCCGGTCACCTTCTATCATGTCACCACCATAAAGAATGAGGTCGGGTTTCAAGGCATTGACCTTTCTTACGAACTGCTGAACAAAACCCAGTCTTGTGTTTTGCTGTATGTGGAAATCGGCTACGAATGCAATACGTAAGCGATTAACATTAGAATGTTTCCGCGGAACCGCTACGCTGTATTCAGATACTTGTATTGTATTCAGGTTGATGACACCTGCTACCACAACTGCAATTGATAAAATGATTATCGTGGAAAGTGTATAAAACCTGAATGAAAATTTTTTCCTTGTTTCGGAAGGAACTATTTTGAACAGGAAATTAACTAATAGAAGCAGGTCGAACAGAAGTATGGAAAGGAACAGATATAGAAAGAATGGCAAGATGTAGCCCGATATGTTGGAAAGTACACTAATAAAAAAGTTCATTTCCCCATGAGAGAATCTTTCAGTAAAAGGATAAATAGTAGCCGTTAACAGATAAACTAAAATATACCAGCGTCTGTATCTTTTGGTGATGAAGAGATTCTTTATCCGGAAAAAAACATAAACATTAGGGATGATGTAGGCCAGCGTGATATAAAGATGGAACATCAATTAAAATTTTGTGATTTAAACTGGCATCAAGATATGAAATTCATGCGATTAGCTGTGGTTTTATTCTGATCCTGATACTGACTGGTTTACTTGTTTCTAAGGAATTTGTTAATTTTGTCATATCAAAAAGCATCACACGACTCAATCAATAAAGGTTACAGAGGATATCTTACTCTCATTAAACTACCAATCCAGCGATATTTCTTATTCTTTGCGATTTATTAATGGCTTATGCTATAGCCATGTTAAAAGATTATTTGAATGAAGATTTTACTTATAGCACCTTGCTTGGTTCAGGAACAGCGTCCTAGTTCAATGGATATCCCCCAGCTCACCCTTTCCCTGATTGCTGCACTTACTCCTGCTGAACACGAAATACAAATTGTAGAAGAAGTCTATGGTGAGATCGTCAATTTTGATGGTGATTACGATGTCATCGGCATTTCTATTATGAGTCAAACCTGTATTAGGGGTTACCAGATTGCCAATGAATTTAAAAAGCGGGGTAAAGCTGTCGTATTTGGAGGAATCCACGCCACAGCGATGCCGGATGAAGCCATCCGGTTTGGTAACTCGGTAGTAATAGGCGAAGCAGAGGGACTTTGGGATATTGTGTTGGATGATATCAAACACAATCGTTTGAAATTATTCTATAAACTTGACAAATTACCTGATTTACAAAGTCATATTATGCCCAGAAGGGACTTGATTAAGTGTTCTTCGGGTAAATTTTCGATTGCACCTATCGAAACCACCCGTGGCTGTCCGTACAATTGCGATTTTTGCACTGTATCAAGGTTTTTTGGAACCCGCCAAAGGCACAAACCTATCCGCGATATCATTTCCGACATTGAATCATGTAAAGAAAATAACCTTTTTCTCCTTGACGACAACATCACGGGTGATAAACGTTATGCGAAGGAGTTGTTCATGGAAATGATTCCCCATAAGAAGATATGGGTGGGTCAGGCTTCCATTCAGGTTGCCAGCGACACCGAACTCATCAAACTTGCTTATAAATCGGGATGCAGAGCGTTGCTGATCGGATTCGAATCCATGTCAGAATCCGGCATCAATCAATATCGTAAAACGTTAAAAACCGTAGACGAAAATATTCTGGCTGTTAAAAAACTTCAGGACAATGGTATCATGACCATGGCATCACTCATCTTTGGGCTTGATTCCGACACTCCCGAAGTGTTTGATGTAGCACATGAATTTCTTACGCTTTCAAAAGCCGCTTTCTTTCAGGCATGTGTTATGACACCCTATCCGGGGACACCTGTTTTCAATAAATTACGTTCACAAGGACGTATCCTTACTGATGACTGGAACAGATTCGATGCGTCCAAAGTAATTATAAGGCCTGAAAGCATCTCTCCCGAAGAATTACTGGATGGATATGACAAAATAAAATGGCACTTCTATTCCAACATATCGATCCTTAAACGTTCGTATCCTAATATTAAAATCGGTTTTTGGGAAGCAATACTATATTTGACCTTAAACAAAGGGTATCAGAAAAGGAATAATCCTTCTATGTTTTCACAGGTGTATCAAAACGATCCCGACAATCCGGTTGACTTCAACGTTGACAAGTATGTTTATCCCTTGTGACCTTTTGTTTTTTAACAAAGACATTAAGCCTGTTATCCTTACGTAATTCATACTTTTCTCTTGTTTCAGACTCTTTACTTTGATCTGAAATATATATTGTCGTTTTACCACCATCAAGGATTACAGGATATTTACCTATGAGTGACCCCGTTAGTAATTTTGAATTCGGGACCTTAAAACGATTATGCTCCTGCATCATCCTGTATTCAAGAGTGGTTTTTTTCATTTTTCATTTATTTCATTATAGAATCTATGGTATTTGTCCAAGATACGGATAATTTTTATCATTTGGAAGAATTAGTTTTGAATAACGATCTGTTTTTATTGTATTTATACTCTTTGGCAATCCACCATACTACCTACTTGTAAACAACGATTCGAGCAGAACGAAAGTGATTCTGGGGTTATAGTCAAACTTATCAGGAAATTAAACGCAGGAGAATTGTATTCTTATTCACTGATTTCTGGTTCGGAATTTGACTTCTTTCTTTGTATCTTGCAAGATGATTGTAGTCCTGTACAAATGAAAACTATTTCCAAATATATCCTTACAAGTGTTTTAGGTTGGAAAATAAAAGGAGAATTTCCTGATGTCAAAAAGAGCATCATTATATTTGCCCCTCATACCAGTTATTATGATGCTTTATACGGTAAGATAGGTTTAAATGAGTTTGGTATTAAGCATACATTTTTATCAAAAAAAGAACTTTTCTTTTTCCCATTGAATTTTGTAATGAAATTATATGGATCTATTCCTATTCGTAGTGTAAAAGGGAACAATGTGATTTATCAGGTAGTCAAAATGTTTGAAGAAGCTCAGTCGTTGCATATTATTCTTTCGCCTGAAGGAACTAGGGCTAAGGTAACACAATGGAATAAGGGCTTTTATTATATGGCATGGAAAGCGAAAGTTCCTATTGTTGTTGGTTATATTGATTACCAAAAGAAAGAAATTGGAATAAAAGGCGTAATAGATAATCCTGCTGATATTGATACTGTAATGCATCAAATAAATACAATGTATAAAGATGTTACAGGAAAATATCCTGAAAAATTTTCACTTGATTTAAAATCATAGAATTTGAAAATGAGTGTAAAATGTCACTCAGTCTCTTTTAACGAGACAGTAGTGATCTCATAATAATTTTCATGATACCCTTGTTTTATATTTCTTCCTAATCGTAAAGCTTTTCAGAATCCGCTCCGTTTTTTAAATGATTTCAGGACTTCATTTTTGCCTCGTTTTGGTTCAATTAATTCCATCCTCATTCCTTCTTACTTCATCGGATCTTTGTCTACCTTGTCTACCAACTTCCTTTCTGATACTGGATATTTTTTGTTGTTTTTACAAGGCTGCTATCCCATTTAATTAGATTCACCTTTGTACATCCCGTTTTGAAAGTCACCGTGTCGGTAGTATAGAAATACCAGTTATTGAGGTAATCATTATAGGTAAACCGGGCTTCATAG
Organism: Bacteroidales bacterium; assembly: GCA_023229525.1. Lineage (GTDB taxonomy): Bacteria > Bacteroidota > Bacteroidia > Bacteroidales > FEN-979 > CAIVAT01. The sequence continues at coordinate 14,147 of JALNZC010000007.1, read as the reverse complement.
GTATAGGTTCCGGATGGTTTGTGAAAGTTCGGGAAGCCAAAACTTCCACAATCTGGTGGTAAAGAGCCCGGACTTTGATAACCAAGCATCATCATCGTATCGGTTCCAATATTCACGTAAATGCTATTTGATGACCAAAATTTATGGTAAGTATAAAATATTACAGATGCAGCCTCAGATGTAATATTTATCTGTGCCCAAGCACTGGCAACTTGTCCATTCCCATAAGCATTAAGCACTGCTTTGTAAACCCCAGCATTTTGATATTGATGGTCAAAGGTTATTGCAGAGGAGGTTGAAGTGGTAGAATCACCAAAATTCCACAAAAAAGAAGTTGCATTTGTAGAATTATTTGTGAAGGTCACCCATCCATTTGATTTAATTGAATAGTGAAACATTCCATAAGGCTTACTTTCTTCAGTAGTGGTATCTTTTTTGCAAAATTGCAGAGTAGAAATTACCCCGATGAATAATAAAAAGAATGAAATTTTTTTCATGGTATTTGATGTTAGGTTAATTATTTCATTAATGGTATTTGCCAGAGGAGATCTTTTCTTTACTTTGCCTGCCAAAATTAGCATCATATAGTCCGTATCAAGCTCCCGTTTTCTTTCCTTAGTTCTGTTTTACCTTTGTTGGTAGTAACAGCACTCTTTTTTCATAGGTGCCGTTTTATTACAGAATATCAATCCATGCTCTAATTTGCACAAGATAAGCTTAATTTTTATGTTATTGAAAAATTATTGATAGAAAACGACTGACTTAGAGGGTTTTTGGGCTCATCAACAATCCCCATTTTTACACTCTGATTAACCTGTCTTTTTTCAGAAATTATTTCATCATCCTTCTCATTTTAACCAAATGAGCGAGTTCACAATACGGTTCAATATAATTTATTTTTCCCGTAACTTGCAGATGAAATCCTAATACATAAATTGAAATATCATGGTGAAATTACGACTTCAACGGGGTATATTATTGTTAATGATAGATTAACAGAATTTATTAATACAACAAAAAGAGAGTTTTTGGGTTTGAATTTCATGATAATAATGATAAGAAATCACAGATATGAAAAAGATTTGTTATGGAATAGTGTTAACCTTGGTAATATTTGTTGCCGGGATAAAATGTGCAGCACAGGATGACGGTAGGAGTTTACTCAAGCAGGTCATTAAGGAAAATCAGGAAGCCGTGTATGCAATTGCAATGTATCCAACAGAAACAAGAAAAATAATATTTGAAGCTACTGAATACCCTGAAGTTATTGCAAAATTGACTGCAATGCAAAAGAATTCACAGGATGCATTCGAGAAACTAATTTCATCTTTCAGTAAGGAAGAGCAGGAGAAAATTTGGAACCTGACTCGTTATGATGGTTTAATTTCTGATCTTGCCGCTGACCATAAAAAAGCAGAAGATGAAATCAATAATATTTTAGTTAATTATCCCGAAGAAATACATAAAACCGCTTCAGAAGAAGAAAAAAATCATTATGAACTGCTTGTTCAGCTTGATAAAATGAATCAAAACTACAATTCCGATTTTGAACTTTTGCTGAGTGATTACACCCCAGAAGTTATCAAAACTTTTAGGGAAATGATAAAAATGCCTGAAGTTCTGGATATACTTTTTGATCACATGCAATATACAGTAGTTGTCGGAGATTATTATAAAAAGAATCCTGAAAGAGTTTTACATAAGACAGATTCTTTAAACCTTGTTTTAACTCAAAAAAACGCACAGGAAGCCAATGACTGGAAACAAAGTATGAGTGAAAATCCCCAAGCACAGAAAGAATATACTCAGGCAGCGAAGGAATATGCTCAGGAAAATGGTTATCAACCAGAGGATTATAATGCCCCCCTAACTCAGGATGTCACAAATTACAATACTAATCCATATAATTGGTGGTTTGGCTATCCTTCATGGTACCCTTACGATTACTGGAACCCTTATCCATACTGGTATGATTGGGGATTTTATTACGGTCCCGGCGGACAAATTGTTTTTTTTGGACTACCATCTTCATATTTTATGGATTGGTACTTTTATTATCCAAAACATTGTTCTCAATATGCTGAATTATCCAATCATTATTATAATTACTATAATAGACACCGTGAATCAATGAATAATAACAGCATAAGTCATGGCGTGAACCTCTGGCGTGTCAGAAACAAGGATTTAGTTACTGAAGATTGGGACAATGATAATCCTAACAGAGTTCAACGGTTTAAAGAATATGGTAAGATGGAGATAGATAGGCAGAAATATAATATCAAAAATCCAAGAAAATCGATGGAACAAACTGAATATATACAAAAGCAACAAAGGAAATATCCTTTATTATCTGAGGATGTTTCTAATAGACAAGTAGTGCAAACAGATTCTAGAACAAAACCTGTTCAGGAAAAAATACCTGAACCTGTTAAGAAACCAGCAGTTACAGTACCTGTCCGCTTTAAAGCCCCAACAAATGAACAAATTATTAATAAGCAGCCTGAACAAAATATTCAACAACGTAATGGTAATATTCAAAATGACAATATTATTAGGCAACAACCACAAGAAACTCCAACCCCACAGCCGAGCAATGCCAATCCAAAAAATCAAACTGAAAAAGTTAATCAGGTAAGGGATGCCCAGCAATATCATCAAAATACATGGGAAGAAAAACAACCGCAACCTGTTCGACAATCACAGCAACAAATCCCTACCCCTGCTCCGAGACAACAGGAAAGCAAACAGGTTACCCAACCAGTCAGACAAAATCCTGCTCCTGCTCCAAGACAGCAAGAAAACCAACAGGTCACACAACCTGTTAAACAAAACACTCAAACACCAACAAATACTACCAAGAGGAAATAATTGACAATAACTTTGTCAATTATAAAGTATATCTAAGTTGACAAGAAAGAAAACGCCTGCCTGTAATTTCAGATAGGCGTTTACACTGATAACATTTATCAGTCTAAATCAATGCTTTCCACCTTTATCAAACTCAATCATTCCGGTCAGGCTATATAAATCGTCCTTTTACCCATTAAGGCTCTGATCCGGTGCATCAGGGACCACTCGTTTTATATCTTTTATACACAAGCTGTCGTTGCATTTCACAGACTGAAATATCTTTTTAGTAGCAGTCATAAATAGAATCGTGAGTGCTCCAAGCTATGTGGTAGTAAGTGATTGTGCATAATCAATTTTTTAATTGCTATTTTTGTGGCAGGTTTAAAAAATAATTCATGAAAGTAAATTTCCTTTTCTTTCTATTTTGTTCAATATTCATTGCTCAGTTTCCATTGGTTTCAGCCCAGCAACGTGGAATGAAGCCGGTGGAACTTACGGTTGATGGCAAGGTTACTGTTCTTTACAAACAAAGTCATGCCCTGCTGATTGGAGTGAGCGCCTATACTATGGGACTTCCGGCATTACCAGGAGTCGTCGGCGACATCAACAAAGTACAAGCAGCCCTTGAAAGTAACGGCTTTGATGTAATTAAAGTCATGAATCCTGACGCAGCAGGCCTGCAGCGGGCATTTAACAACTTTATTTCGCAGTATGGTCAGGCTGCCGACAACCGTTTATTGATCTATTTTGCCGGCCATGGATATACCGAGAAGATGCCTTATGGTGAAGATATCGGGTACATATGCCCCATGGATACGCCTAATCCGCTTACCGACCCTATGAACTTTCAGGCAAAGGCAATGCCTATGGGTCAGATTGAGATTTATGCCAAGCAGATCAAATCAAAACATGCATTGTTCCTGTTCGATGCATGTTTCTCCGGATCAATCTTCTCAACCAGCCGTGCCATCCCTGAGATTATAAGCTATAAAACCACTCAACCGGTGCGGCAGTTCATTACCAGTGGTAGCGCAGAAGAGACGGTTCCTGACAAAAGCATCTTCCAGAGTCAGTTTATACGTGCCTTGAACGGAGAAGCAGATGCAAACAAAGATGGTTTTCTTACCGGGACAGAACTGGGTGATTTTCTGCAATCCACGGTGGTTAATTATTCCTATGGTTCTCAACATCCGCAGTATGGAAAAATAAGAAATCCCAATCTGGATAAAGGCGACTTTGTATTTGTGTTGGGCACTTCAACACAGCCTGGAAATCAAGTCGTACAGGCAGAAGTTCCTCCTCCTCCGACTAAAAAACAGATTGTAATCGAGGAAGCCCAAATTCCCGGGATGATCGAACTCTCAACAGAAATTTCAGGGTCCCTGTCCATCGATGGCGAGTTGGTTCGAACGGTTAATGCAAACAGTCGTTACACTTTAAAGGATCTTGCTGTTGGCAATCATACCTTGACAATCACCGGTGATGAAAGTTGGGAAAGTCTGGTCACTGTAAATTCAAATACTATTTCTAAAATTGATGTCAGGAAAAAGGCCGGGAAAGATCAGATAGAAATGGTCTTTGTTGAAGGCGGAACCTTTATTATGGGTTGTACGAATGAACAGCGCAGCGATTGTTCCGACTACGAAAAACCTGTGCACACGGTCACCTTAAACAACTTTTACATCGGGAAATATGAAGTAACCCAGAAACAATGGCAGAATGTGATGGGATCAAATCCATCGAAATTCACAGGATGTAATAATTGACCGGTTGAGCAGGTAAGCTGGAATGATATTCAGGAATTCCTACAAAGGATCAATGCAAAAACTGGCAGTAATTACCGTTTGCCCACTGAGGCTGAAAGAGAATATACCGCCCGGGGCGGCAAGCAAAGCCGTGGATATAAATATTCAGGAAATGATGATATCGATGCCATTGCATGGTATGATGGCAACAGCGGCTCAAAGACACATGTAGTGGGGTAAAAACAGGCCAATGAATTAGGGATTTATGACATGAGCGGAAACGTATCGGAATGGTGCAGCGATTGGTATGGGGGTTATTCATCCAATTCTCAAACTAATCCTAAGGGATCTTCATCTGGCTCCAGCCGCGTGATACGCGGCGGCAGCTGGCTCAACGGCGCTCAGGACTGCCGCGCTTCGTATCGCTACAACTACTCCAGCCCTCCCGTTTACAGCTTCAGCAATTTAGGCTTTCGGCTGGTTCTTGTCCCTTAGTTCAGTGGCAACTTATGGCTTTCGAGTTGCCAGGAAAGAAAGGAAATGTTAGACCAATGTATCTACTTGATCCATCAACGAGAGCTTCTGAAAAGGAATTGAAATTAGATTCCAACGAGGGAATTGACAATGAGTTGAACATAACAACACATTTTTATCTGCTGGAAAATCTGAATATTAAAAATAGGGGTTGTTGAGATAGAACGGGTGAGTCATAAAATGAGAAAGACAGGCGGAAACCTGTCTTTCTTTTACAATCCTTTTTTAAGATTTCCACAAATCTGATTCAGTGAACAGGTTATTCTTTAAGCTGGGATCCATGTTTCCGGAATAAACATAACGGAAAAACACTTCCAGACTTCCACGGTGTCCAGATAATTTTCTGATCTGGTCAATCGGGACACCTTTGTAAATAAGATATGTGATGAAATATTTCCTGCTGGTGTGAAATGACAATAATTGATATTTAGGGTAATATTCCTCGATCATCGCACTACCTACATAATATTTGTACAGCGTTTGTTCTTTTAAAGACGGGATTGAATCACTCATAATTAACCACATCAATGTTAATCGTCTATCAATTTCGGGTTTACTGATTTCTGGCATCTGGTAGTTGTATTTCTTTAAAATTGATTCACTGATTGGATTTAATGGAATTATCAATGTTTGAGATGTCTTTATAATGTTTGTGGTGATCAAATCATTCTTGATTTTGGTCTTATTGAGACGGGACACGTCAGACCATCTTAAACCTGATGAGCAGGACAGGAGATAGTAGTCTCTTGCAATTTCGAGCTTTTCCAGCATCAGTGGAAAATTTTTGAATTGCTCAAATTCTTTTATAGTCAGAGCGAAAATGTTATCATCAGATTCCACTACTTTAAATTCTTTCAATGAAAAGGTTTTGTATATCAAATACTTGTTCACACCATCCTCGGTCATTACATTAAGAAATGATTTTAGGCGGGAAAACTTCTTCTTCAATGTCGAGTTATTCAGCCCCTTCTTTGAAGTTTTAGACGCTCCTTTGGTAAGGTAGAATTTGACCAAGTTATCTCTGAATTTCTTATTAATATCACAGAAATAGTAGGTTTTACGGTTCTTTTCAGAAAACCTGACCAAGTCGGTATAAAGAATCTCAAAGTGATTTAGGGTTTTATATTGACCGGATCGTTTATCCTTTTTCAACCCATCATAAACGGTATCCAGATAACTTTTCCGGTCGTCAATATATGTTTTAAGATGTTCGAGAAGGGGTCTTTCTTCGTTGATTTCTTTTATAACTTCATTAAAATTTTCACGCACATATTTGGGATCCGGATCCGGGGCTATTGATGTTCCGTTGTCATGTGCCTTTTTAAAGTCGCTGACGATTGTCATTACTTTTTTCTTCTTTTCAATCATCAAATCATTTAATTCCTTGCTGTCTTTTTCGATTTCAGATACTGATGACAGAATTTGTTTCTTATTATCATTCCAATCTTTCGGTCGGATTCTTATCCCGGTATCTAACCTGACCTGATGGTTGTTCGATGAATAGACTAACTGGAGTTGGGTTAATCCATCTTTATTGACATATTTTCTTCTTAATACAAAATGTGGTTCTTCCATAACTGCTCCTTTCGTTTTTCCTTGTTGTATTAAGGGGTGGGAGAGAAGTTTGAACAAAATGTTGTCTCTCTACGAATTTTTTAAGATCGGAGAACACGAAGATAGAGTTCCGCTGACACAAAGCATTCATTGTTGAAAAGTTGACTCGTAACTCAGGGTATAAACAGGGGAGGAGAGGTATGTGAAAGATTGTTAAAAATCAGCGGTGGTTAATCAGGAGAATCATATACTTTATCTCAGGTCGTTCCATTATCATAGATTATCACGTCGTTAATTACCCGTATTCATTTTTAATTACCCGTAGCGCCAACCTTCGTTACACCATGTATATCAGTCGATTGCTGTTTGTTTGACATTCAGCATCACAGGTGACATGCTGTATTATATATCGCAGTATTCGCCATAATATATTCATTTTCCATTTTCTCTATTTTAGTTGAATTTTTATAAACATATGAACCATAGATTGTTAATATCTTTTAGTGATTACCGTGTCGTGATTATAATATTTTATATTATCTTTATCACGGTATTAATAAACAGTATATGGATCCATTATCCTTCTTCCTTGTCCCGCAAAATGTGGCTCACAAACAATATGAGGCCCTGCGTTCGTATTTCGTGGAAGGCCAGACAGCCAATCAGGTTGCCAGGCGATTCGGGTATACCTATCGCGCGTTCACCTCGCTGGTGGCCACGTTTCGCATCAAATTATCCGACCATATGAACAGCAGCATGTTCTTTGTAGAGAGTCACCCCGGGAGAAAAGAAGCGGAAGGCACTCTTGATTCAAAGTCTATTATTATCGCCTTACGGAAGAAGTATTATTCTGTTCCCGATATCAAAGTGGTGCTGGATTCTTCGGGTCATTTTCTTTCAGAAAAGAACATTTACAATATCGTTGTCCAGGAAGGGTTTTCAAGACTTCCCCGGCGTTCCAAACTGGCACGACAGCAATTGAATCCTGTTCAAATCCAGGCCGATAAAAGTGTTCCTCTGTCGTTTAAGGAGGAAGTGTTCAAAAGTTCCAATGCCGGTATCCTGATATTTCTGGTATTGATCAAACGTTATGACATCGACGGACTGATCAGCCGCTCAGCCTATCCATCCACCTCGCAAATCAGCAAGACGGTCTCGATCCTTTGTTTCCTGGCCTTGAAGTTATCGAACAGGCGAAGATACTCGGCCGATGATACCTGGTGCATGGATCGGGGCATGGGCTTATTCGCAGGCTTGAACGTTCTGCCCAAAGCGGCTTGGTATACTTCGTATTCCGATCGGGTTACCCCTGACATGAACCGTCTGCTGCTGCAACAACTTCATCGCCTGTGGCTGAAAAATGACTTGCTGGATGATACTACCAACCTTGATTTTACGACTATCCCCTACTGGGGAGATGACAGTCATCTGGAAAACAACTGGTCAGGTAAACGGGGTAAAGCTTTGGGCAGCATGTTGGCCGTGCTGGCCCAGGATCCCCAAAGCGGGTTAATTGATTACGGCAGCGCCGACATCCTTCAAAAGGATGAAAGCACTGTAATCCTGGAGTTTCTCGACTTTTATCGCAGTACCGGTAAGGGGAAGGATGAACCTTTGCGCTATCTCGTCTTTGACAGCCGGTTAACCAATTATGAGAACCTTCGCAAACTGGACAAAGAGCAGGTTAAATTCATTACAATTCGCCGGCGAGGAAAACAAATGATCGATCGGATCAAAAATCTCCCTGTCTCAGGTTGGCAGACTGTAAAAGTTGAATGTGCCGGCAGTAAACACAGAACCCTGAGGGTTTACGATGAAAGGGTGCATTTAAATGGATATGACGGCGAAATCCGCCAGATTATCGTTACCGGCCATGGGAAGATCAAACCTGCCGTGATCATTACCAATGACCATGATCTTTCCATCGAAAAAATTATAAGGAAGTACTCCCGTCGCTGGATCATTGAGAAAACTATTTCCGAACAAATCGAATTTTTCCATCTTAACCTGGTTTCTTCATCAATGGTCATCAAAGTTGATTTTGATCTGACCATGTCGATCCTGGCTTATAATCTTTATCACCTGCTTGCTATGAACTTTGAACGATATGAAAACCTTTCCGTGCAAAAACTCTATGAAAAATTCGTTATGAATGGAGCAGATATTGAAATAGGTGAGAGCGAGATAAAGGTGAAGTTGAAGAAGAAGCGGAGTTTACCCATCATCCTCGAATCCATGGAAAGATACTCCCGGCAAAAGTATTCCTGGCTTGACAAAAAAAAATTAACCTTTGAAGGTGCAACGTATTCCTAAAATACGGGTAGTTTTATACCGTGAAATCCCATGATTATCAATAAATGTATTTCAGGAAATATTTGTGATTTGTCTCGATTTTTTAACATAAAATTATGACGCAGGTAATATATTTATTACCTTTGAAAAAGGAAATATAAAGAATTGATCAGACTCTTAATCCGGGATGGTTGGTTTGTTTTCAGACAATCAGGAAGTCACATGATCATGAGACATCCGAAAAAAGAAGGTCAGATTGTTGTGCCTGATCATGGATCAAGTGAAATTGGTACGGGACTTCGAAATAAAATTCTAAAGGATGCCGGACTAAAATAATAATTTGTTTTATGAAAAAAATTGAAATAATCGTTGAACGAACCAATACAGGATATTCGGCATATGCCAAAAGTTATCCAGTTGCAACCACCGGGAATGACTTGATCGAGCTTAAGTCAAATATGATTGAGGCAATCAATCTGTATTTTGAAGAAAAAGGGCAACAGGTTGTTGAAGATGATCTGAAAGTGACCTTAGATATTGCTCAGTTCTTCGCGTTTTACAAGGTAATAAATGCAAAAGCATTTTCGGAGAGAATCGGAATGAATCAAAGTTTATTGGCCCAATACATTAAAGGAATAAAAAAGCCCTCCCCGACACAAACGCAACGAATTCTTAAAGGAGTTCAACAAATTGGCAAGGAGTTGGCAGAGATCAGGTTTCTGATTTAAGTACCATCATACGTCTGACTTTTTCTCTATCTGATTCTCTTCTCAACATGTACCGAAAATTTCCAATTTTCAGAAATATAAATTGTTGGAAAAAACGCCCTTTGTGACCAGTCTTCGCCGGAATAACCTGACCACCTGAGTTTATAGATTGCCAATAAGTTAAGGTGGTCACCCAAAACCGGTGGCAGATGGTAAGATGCTCCGTTTTGTCCATGGAGTTCCATTCACACCAAGAATGGAATTCAACTTTTCATGATGACACCGCAAAGTTTCTACCTTTACACCAAAAACCGATATGCATACTATACCAAATCTCATTGCTATTTATGCTTTTATCGTCATGGGGGTGGGATATATTATTACCATCTTTAGAATTATCGGAAAGGAGGGTGGTTTATGGGGAAATCCATCAATAAATCCGATCCTTTTCAATTCCGGTAAAATCTCCATGTTTATTTGCTGGGGACTTGCGCTGCTTAGAGCAATCTTTCCTTCTTTTGGATGGATAGATGTTCCATTATGGATGTCGTGGGTTGGATCTTGTATGTTTTGTGTCGCAACAGTTGTGCTATTGCTTTCGTTTTACGGATTGGGATCATCCCTTAGATATGGTCTTCCCGGGAAGAACACACAGTTAAAAACATCTGGATTATTTCGATTCAGCAGGCATCCCCTGTATCTGGGAGTATTGCTTGTGACCCTTTCCTCTATCATTTTCTTTCCGAACCTCTTGAATATTTTCATTGGTTTGTATTGTATCGCCATGCATTACCTGATGATCTTGGCTGAAGAAAAATTTTTAGCGGACAGATTTGGTACTGAATGGGAAATTTACAAAAATAAGGTAAGACGTTTTCTGTAAAACATAAACAAGACTGTCACCATAATTTTGGTTAAAGGTTCCGGTTTTCAACCTCTTTCTCCAAAAACTCCCTCAATTCTGATGCTGTATCAAACCTTGATCCATCCGACTTAGTAATATCGTTTGGATTAGTTTGGGATAAAGTAAATCGGTTTATCCAATCCGGTGCAAGAATATCCTTCAACTGGCCATTTCCACGCTCCCGAATGATCGACAGGACAGACACCCCGTCAGAAACACATTGTAGTCGGCAGACCGGACATTCCCAAAAATCCATGTGGTTCACAACCAATAGAATTTGTGAGTTGATGAGTCCGTCAATTCTTCAGTTTATCATCTATCTTTGTTTATCAAATTATTGCCACCATGAAAAAATCAATTCTTTTATCCGTTTTATTATTCGTAATAGTTTGCTCCGGGATCGCCCAGAATGCCGACAGTTCACTGAAAGAGATCAAAGATCAGATTGAATCAATGGGATATGATATATCCAGCCTGCAAAAGGCAGTGGATGATATTTACTGGTTTAACAGGGTCGGTGATGTTGCATTTATTGATAAAATCTATATTACGGGTCCCCCTGTATCGGAAAAGCAGGTGAAAAATCTTACCGCAATGGGAGTTCGTAATCCAGTTAAGTTTTATTGTTATGTCTTCATGCCGAAAGACATTAAAACAGATAAAAAATACCCGTTACTTGTACTTCCTCACGGAGGTGTTCATGCCAATTTTACAACATACCATACCCACATCATCCGTGAACTGATGGCGCAACAGTATATCGTGATTGCGCCGGAATACCGCGGAAGTACCGGTTATGGAAAGGATTTTTATGAAAAGATTGATTACGGCGGACTGGAGAATGATGATGTGAACGCCAGCCGCGATTATATGGTCAGGAATTACGAAATGGTCGACAGCACGCGGGTTGGTATCATTGGTTGGAGTCATGGCGGGATGATAGCCCTGATGTGTGTGTTCGACCACCCGGAGAAATATAAGGTTTGCTTTGCAGGAAATCCCGTCAGTGATCTGGTAGCAAGGATGGGGTACTCGGATGACGAGTATCGGAAAATGTTTTCTGCAGATTACCATTTGGGGAAAGATGCAAAGGGAGATATTGCAGAGTACCGGAAACGTTCCCCTGCATGGAATGCACAAAAACTTAAAACCCCATTGCTGATCCATACCAATACCAATGATGACGATGTCAATGTGTTGGAAGTCGAGCATCTCATCCAGTCATTAAAAGCCGAAGGAAAGCAATTTGAATATGAGATTTTCAAAGATGTGGAAGGTGGACACTCTTTCGACCGGATCGATACCCGAATTGCAAAACAAATCCGGTTGAAAATCTATTCTTTCCTTGATAAATATCTTGATCCGCCACGGAAATTGAAATCGGTTTCTGAAATTGATAAAGCAGCGTATAGTGGAAAAAACGCTCTTCATGACCAGTCTTCGCCGGAATAACCTGACCATCTCAGTTTATAGATTGCCAATAAGTTAAGGTGGTCAACCAAAACCGGTGGCAGATGGTAAGATGCTCCGTTTTGTCCTGACGGAATCAGAGGCATTGAGGTTGAGATTTGAAAAGGATGAGAACCCTCACCTTTTTATCTGTTCACTGATTTCATGGCTTGCGCGGCGTAACGCTGCCCGGAGGCAACACCAGGTGGCATTGCATTGCTGAGTTGTTTTATCTCTGCTTCGGTTAAGGTTATATCCACCGCATTGACATTTTCTTCAAGATATATCCTGCGTTTTGTACCGGGTATAGGCACTATATCCTCACCCTGACCGAGTATCCATGCAAGAGCGATTTGAGCCTTGGAACAACCTTTTTGCTTTGAAAATTCATCCAGCTTGTTGAGAAGATTCAAGTTGTTTTTTAAATTTTCACCTTGGAAACGGGGATGATTCTGACGAAAGTCACCTTCTGTAAAATCTTCATCTTTCCTGAATCTGCCGGTAAGGAACCCTCGTCCGAGAGGACTGTATGGAACAAACCCGATTCCAAGTTCCCGACAAACTGCAAGAATTTCAGTCTCCACATCGCGTGACCATAAAGAATACTCCGTTTGAAGTGCTGTTATCTTATGAATTTTATTTGCACGTCTGATCGTTTCAGGACTTGCTTCAGAAAGTCCAATATATCTCACCTTCCCTTCTTTTACAAGCTTAGCCATTGCTTCAACAGTCTCTTCAACCGGAGTATCCGGGTCAACCCTGTGCTGGTAGTAAAGGTCTATGGTACTTACATTAAGCCTTTTCAGACTGGCTTCGCAACTAGAACTGACATATTCCGGCTTGCCATTCACTCCCAAAAACTCTCCTTTAGAATTTCTCACATTCCCGAATTTTGTTGCAAGAAATACCTTGTCCCGTTTACCTTTCAAAGCTTTGCCAACAAGCTCCTCATTTTTTCCCAAACCATATATATCGGCAGTATCAAGAAAATTGATGCCAAGCTCCATTGCACGATGGATTGTAGCAATAGATTCAACATCATCACCTTTACCATAAAATTCTGACATACCCATACAACCCAGACCTATTGAGGATACTGTGGGGCCATTTTTACCTAAAGTTCTATTTTTCATATTATAATAAGTTAAAAGTAAATATAATGTTAAAGAAACTCAAAGTGGCCTGTTTCTATTTCCAGTTTGGATTCAATTTCGATTTAGAAAATAATAACATGCGTTAAGTTTGGATCAATTTTCCAGAACCTTAACAATAAGAAACTCATTTACAATATTAATCAATTTAGGCATAATCTTTTTTATCCCCACCAAGTCTTGATCTCAAGTAACCATTACTTTTTTTGATAGTTTTTGAATGCTTTCATCATGAACAATGCGATCAAGGATAAGAAGATCCTGCCGTGCTATTTTAGCGATCTCCCGGATATAGGAACCGTAGGTCTTGGCCATTTTTAGCCTTAAAAACAATTTGGCTGAGTTTGCATAAGACTGTTCATCTTCTCTGTTCCAAAACGAAAACCATTAAAATATGATCTTACCAGCCAGAGGGAAATGATCTTTTGACTTACAGTTTTCGCTATGATTATGATAAATAAACAAGAAGGAAGGGGAACTGGAAATAAATATATTGGGGAACATGGATGTAATTCAGGTAAAAGGTCTATCTTTACAATATCGGAGAGGGTTGATATTATAAAATTTCCCCGAGATAAGTATCCTGTTTTACACCTAAAACTAAATCCCGGGGCACATGAAAAAACTATTTGTATTACCAGCAATCTTAATACTATTTTTTTTTGCAGGATGTAAAAAGAGCGATAACGTTGATAGCACCGCAAAAAATGTTTATACTATTGCTGTGTTGGCTGACAATCATTACATGGATCCTTCCTTGCTGATACAGGATGGTCCCGCATTTCAGGATTATCTTGTAACGGACGGGAAACTCCTGGCTGCGAGTGATGCCATCATGAAGGAGGCTATTCAGGAATTAATTCAGGCAAAGCCCGACCTTGTCCTTGTTCCCGGAGATCTTACCAAGGATGGTGAATTGGTTGGTAATGTCTCGGTTCATTTATACCTCCGACAATTG